>CANQXE010000004.1 GCA_947627725.1 uncultured Clostridia bacterium
CAGTTGAATTCAACTGTTCGGTTCCTTATCTCGTCCTTTATTTTATTCCCTCTACCCCAACATTTGACATTGAGCCTTAATTCGTAATCAATAGCCTTCATAAATTTGTATTATGATTTTACCAACCCAATCTGATGATTTCAATTGTGCAGGGACCCGTGCCGTATCTGTAGCAGGCTGAGTGACCTTCAGGTGTGAATATATCTATTCTGCCTACTGTGGAAAGTCCTGAGCCTCCGCGGTCAACAACAGTATAGTTTGTTGAGTCAACTCTTATAACCGTGCCGAGCGGCAGCCAGTTACATGCAACATAATACGGATTTGACATACCGTTTCTGATACGATTTCCGCTTGCCGTAATACCTCTTGAATTACCGTTACATTTAGCGCAGGCACAGTAATGAGTGTATCTTCCGCTGATTTTCTGACCGACAGTATAACCGTTTCTTGATGTTACGCCGTTTGACTTAACATCGCTTTTTTTAGTTTCTGCCTTTTTAGTACCGACCTTAACTACCTTATTTACAGGAGATTTAACTGTCTTACTGCTGATTTCGGTCTTTTCGCTTTGCTTGCCGTTTACATACTTGACCTTGTATGAAACCTCTTCCTCACCCTTAACGCCGTTCGTTATAACCTTTTGAGTACCGGCATTCATAGATGAATCCTTTTCGGTTACGGTCTTAAAAGCAATATCCTTTTTTTCTGTTACCGTTTTATACTTAACACGGTAAACCGTTACAGTCATATTTGCTTTAAGCTGTGTATCAAGAGCAGGCTTTGTGTAATCGTCTTTTCCGAGCGTTACCTGAGCAAGTGACAGCAAATCAGAAACCTTACCCTGATAAATTGCGTATTTTACTGACTTTCCGTCAGCTTTAAGCGTTACGGATTTCGCGGACATTATGGATATTACCATACCGTCCTTAACTTTATCAGTAAGCTTATAATTTATTTTGTCTTTTTGAGAAACTGTGATTCCAAGGCTTTTGAGAGCCTCGCCTACCGTATCTTCATATAATGTGTAGGTACTGATTGCTCCGTCAAACTCAACATTAATGCTGTTTTCCTTGTCAATCTTAATTGTTCCTCCCTCGCCCGCTGTAAAACCACTGATGTCAATTTTATCACTATCGGACAAGGTAATATTTGCTTGTGACAGGATTTCGATTGGTTCCGTTTCATTCGTTGTAATTACTATTGCGTCATTACTGTCTACTACAATCTCTACATTATACTGGCTCATAAGACCCGCAAAAGCGGTTGTAGCGAAGATTGCAACAGCGAGAACAAAAGCAATTACTGCTATCAGGACAGCTTTACTAAAGCCTTTAAGTCCCTTAGCATCAGATTGGTTAATCATCTTAATCTCCTTTGTTGTTGTCGGAAACATTAGGGCTATTCAAATTTGTTCCCTATGTCAGCGGAAAAAGACTCCGCCAAACAGAAGAATTACTTTCTGCTTTACCGTTATTATTGCCGAACGTTTGACATTATAGTCACAAGTGCATAAGATGTCAACAAATTTACTTGAATTATTCTGTGCATTTTGCACAATCAATTAATTTTTAATCTGTTATAAAAATATTTTTTGCACTATATCTTGTGGTTATAAAATTCATCACTTTAATGCGTGATGATAAATTTTTGTAAAAACATTAGAAATCCTTAAATTTAATCTTACAATTTGTAACATTTTAATTTTTGAATAATTTAAAATACAATATATTGTTATATTAAATGTATATTTGCAAATATGCCACAATATACAGATTTTAATTTTTTGCTGATGAATTAACCGTTTTTTCTTAGTAATAAAAAGAATCTATACAGAATAGCACCGTATAGATTCTTATATATTTATATATTATTTTATTTAAAACTATTATATATTATTCGTCATTTTTTCTGCTCAGCTTGTACTGTTTCAGTGAGCCGATAAATGACAAAGCAGTTATCATAATGCCTAAAACGGCTGATACGGCAAACGCGCCTTTAACAGATACTGACAGTGCGTGCGCATATAGCTGCGGCGTAAGCATAGGGTTACCGCCGACATGAAAAATCAGACCGGAAAGACCTATGAAAACAAGTGACGCGCCGAGCGCGGTAAACGCGGAATATAATGCTCTCCGTGCGTCGTTCTTTTTGCTGAACAAAACTAAAATCATTGCTATTGACACACTAATAAGCAGCAATCCGACTGACACGTACTTACCGTATGAACTGTCAACTTTATCTGCAAATGCCATTGCCTCCTGAGCATTTTTTATCCCGAAGCAGTCGGAGAAAACCTCAGCGGCATAAACAGCCGTATTGTGAACTGTATTCTTATCATACGATATGTTATTGCCGTTAATATATTCAAGGCAAAGTTCTTCAAACCTTTCAACTAAACTTTCACTGTAAAGAGTTGAATCGTCACCGGTAAATAACCTCAACACAGCCGCATTGCCTGAAGGAATATCATTATCCAGAATTGCCTCAAAAACTCTGGATGGTATATCGCTTTTAGCGGATATTACTTCTATACGTTTAGTAAAATTATTAATACACTCAGCGTGAACTGATTTTGACGAAAATGTTTTTGACATATAGCTTTCATTACACAGAGTATATTTTACAATTGCCGCTCCCGAAAACATAATACCGCCTATAACGATTAAAACCGAAAGTATAAAAGAAAGAATTTTTCTTGCTTTTCTAAGACTCATAAAACGCCACCTATTCAGTTATCTGTATACCGCTTGTCATTTTACAGGTAACGGTAAAATATTCGTCTGACATTCCGATTTTGTCATTGTTATCCGTATATAACACAAGCGCCCTGCCGATACCGTCGCCCTGCTTTTTCACAAGCAGAAAATCATTAACAGCGTCAATCCCCGTAACCTCATATGTAAAATTGCCGTAATGGGTATTAACGTTTAAAATATCACCTACAGACAACGATTTAAGAAAATCCGCGTCCGACTTATAGCAGGAGGCAAGAACCGTTCCTATTTCGCCAAACAATTTCGAATCCTTTGAAATATTGATTTTACCCGTCGCATTTACATCATTTGAGTTATAAATAAGAGGTAATGATGAATCCCCTGCATCAATACTTCCGATAACGGTGTTGGGAGAAATTGGGGGTATGTCCCTTCTGTTTACAATGCTACCATCAAACTCAAACGGCTCAGCCTCAACAATTTCCGCTGTTTCATAATCTGATATACTGACAGTATTATCAGTAAAAGGAAACTCGTCTGAAATAACAGACAAGACAGCAAAAAACAGAGCGGAAACAGCTACCGCAATGATTATGGGAATAATGATTCCGTTTTTTATCAACCTCTTTTTAAAATAATCCATTTATACTACCTTAAAATTTATCTGTTGACATTTTGCGAATTAAGAGCATTCTGAAGCGCTCCGACCTTTTTCTTCTTGGGCTTATATGCAGGAGGATTTTTAAGCTTTTTTGTAAGGCTGTTATTTTTTCTCATGATTTTATTTATTTCATGAACAGGACCCGACATATAATCTGACATATATTTATCCGCCGTCTTCATAAGCTCAGGGTCGTTTTTCATTTCTCCCAAAATTGTAACGCCGATAATATCCTGAACCTCATTCGTTCCGTCCTCATAAACCTCATTGAGCATTTTAAACAGTTTTTTGCGGTCGGCATCCGAGCCGTTTGCGATAACGTCAATGACCTTTGCAGTACCTATCTGCGTAAAAAATGTTTCCGGCAGAAATTCACCGTACTTTGAAATATTTTCCTTAATCAAATTCTTCATATCCGGATAAAGCGTACCGAAACGATTCGCAAGTGAATCGGCATCATAGCTGATTACACCGTTTTTTGCCTTTGTTCTTGAAACAGCCTTCGGCATCTTAACCTTGTCCAGATCTACCTTTTTCCTTGATTTGAATAAGGAAGTAATCTCGTCATTTATTTCATTTGCAAGTGATTTCGCGTCACGTTCATTATAGCTATCTGTATCAAAAAGGCTGCGTGAAAGCGTATTGAATTCAGGATTTTTTGAATTGTCATAAGCACATTCAAATGCCATAATATTCGTATTTTTATCATATACTACTCTGTAAACACCCTTTTCTCCCGAAAAGGTTATGGCTTTGTCGTCTTCACTCTCTTTTCTGAAGCCAAGCTCATCATTAGTACCCTCAAGCTGCTTTTCTATTAATCTGAATACTTCGCTTATTTCCATATCTGTACTCCTGTTACACTTTTTATATTAAATTTCCGTAAAATCGCATACTAATTAAATATACACAATCTAATGTATTATAACATTCATACGCGGATTTGTCACTAATTTTTATTTATTATTTATATTTTTAATTATGTTGATTATTGGTAGCTGTTATGATAAAATATTATGAATAATGTTTGGAGAATGATGAACTATGGATAATAAATTAACGCTCGGTGTCATTTTCGGAGGTGTATCCTCCGAGCATGATATAAGCTGTATTTCAGCAAAAGGAATTGTGTCAAATCTGGATTACAGCAAATATAATATTCTGCTTATAGGCATCACCAAGGACGGACGCTGGTTTCTTTATAATGACAGCATTGACCTTTTGCCCGATGATAAATGGATATATTCAAATAGTCTTGTGCCTGCCTTTATTTCACCTGACGCATCTGTTCACGGAATAATCACCTCAAAAGGAGAAATTATAAAACTTGACGTGGTCTTCCCTGTTCTTCATGGTAAAAACGGTGAGGACGGAACTATACAGGGACTGCTTCAGCTTGCTCAAATTCCGTTTGTCGGCTGCGACGCAACTTCGTCGGGCGTTTGTATGGATAAGGCGGTTGCAAACGCCGTTGCGGACGCTTTTGAAATCCCGCAGGCAAAATGGTGCGCCGTCACACAATATGAATACAGAGAAAACGAAGATGAATTTCTCGACAGCGCGATCGAAAAGCTCGGTCTGCCTATTTTTGTCAAACCCGCAAACGCCGGTTCATCGGTAGGAATATCAAAGGCACATAACAAGGAAATGCTTAAAAATGCAATGGAAACCGCGTTCAAAGAGGATAAAAAGGCTGTCCTTGAGCAATTCATTGACGGTTTGGAGGTTGAATGCGCTGTAATGGGAAATAATAAGCCCGTTGCCGCTGAGGTCGGTCAGATTGTGGCCGCCGCCGAATTTTATGACTTTGACGCTAAATATAACAACCCGCAGTCCCAGCTTCATATACCTGCTGAAATTCCGCAGGAAAAGAGAGATGAGGTTAAGGCGCTTGCAATAAGGACTTATAAGGCTCTCGGCTGCGAGGGAATGTCAAGAGTTGACTTCTTTGTGACTAAAGACGACGGAAAAGTTTTGTTGAACGAGGTAAACTCAATTCCCGGTCAGACGCCTATAAGTATGTATCCAAAACTCTTTGAGGCGGTTGGAATTAAATACACAGAGCTTATAGACAGACTTATTAACCTCGCCCTTGAAAGAGGAGGCAAAATCTGATGGACAAAAGACCCATTGGTGTTTTCGACTCAGGTCTGGGAGGACTGTCGGCTGTCAAGGCGATAATCAAATATCTTCCGAACGAGGATATTATTTACTTCGGCGACACGGGGAGAGTTCCCTACGGTTCGCGAAGTGAAAAAACGATTGAGCTTTACGCAAAAGAGGATATTTCCTTTTTGGAGAAATTTAACTGCAAGCTGATTATGGCTGCGTGCGGCACCGTTTCGTCAGTAGCAAAAAACGCAATGGCAAGCGTTAAGGAGCCATTTGTAGAGGTTGTTACACCCGCGTCAAAAGCAGCAGTTAAAGCAACGAGAAACAATAAAGTCGGAGTTATGGGAACAGCCGCGACGATAAACAGCGGCTCATATGAAAGCGCAATTAAAAAGCTTAATTCCGGCATATCTGTCAGCGGCGTTTCCTGTCCTATGCTTGTTTCGCTTGTAGAAAACAACTGGATTGACAGTGATAATAAAATTGCTGTTGAAATTATCAAGCGTTATCTTGAGCCGCTCATTGAAAACGGTGTTGACACAATCATACTTGGCTGTACTCATTTCCCCCATCTTGCGCCTATTATTTCAAAGGTTGCGGGCAGTGATGTAAAGCTCATAGACACGGGATACGAGGCTGTTATGGAGGCAAAAACCATTTTACAGAAAAACGGGCTTTTAAATGACCTGTCGCATAAGGGCGAGGCGAGCTATTACATATCTGATAAAACTCAGAATTTTTCGGAAATAGCACATACACTATTAGGAATGGATATTTCGGACAGAGCAAATTTTGTTGACCTGAACAATTTTAAATCTGTTTGAAAATTTGGTTATATGAACAAAATACTTATAGAAATAAAAGGTATCCAGCGTATTGATATCCAGAAAGAAAAAATGGAGCTTACCACGGTAGGCACCTTTGAGGAAACAGCGGATGCCTACATAATAAAATATACGGAGGAGCAGGAACCTCCGACAGCGCCGGTTAATGTCCGGGTTAAAATAAACAAAAACGAAAAGGCTGTTGAAATGACACGGTCGGGCGCGTTTAATTCCTGCCTAATGATAGAAAAATCAAAGCGAAATCTCTGCCATTACGGTACGGAATACGGTGATATATTAATGGGAATATCAGGTCATACCATTGACGGAGAATACGAGGATGAAAAGGGTAAGTTTATCTTTACGTATGATATTGATATAAACGGCGCTCTCGTCTCAAGAAACGAGGTCAGGATAAGCTTCAGAAAAAATCAGGAGTAATAAGAATGTCAAAAATAGTTAAGGAAACCGAAAATATATTAAAAGAAAAGATAACAAACGCAATAATTTCCGCAATCAAAGCGGGTGAGCTGCCGCAGGCGGATATTCCTCGGTTTATTATTGAAATGCCGTCTAACAAGGCAAACGGCGATTATTCATCAAATGCCGCAATGGCAGGCGCAAAAAGCTTTAAAAAGGCGCCGAGAATGATTGCGCAGAGCATTGCAGACCACATTGATTTAAGCGGCACTCTTTTTGAAAGGCTTGAAATTGCGGGACCGGGATTCTTAAACTTTTTTCTTTCACAGGAGTATTACAGTGAGATATTAAAAGACGTTTTTGCCTGCGGTAAGGATTACGGCAAATCAGACTACGGCAAGGGCAAGAAAGTGCTGGTTGAATTTGTATCGGCTAATCCTACGGGTCCTATGCATATCGGAAACGCGCGAGGCGGTGCAATCGGGGACTGCCTTGCTTCGGTTCTTGACTGGGCGGGCTATAACGTAAGCCGTGAGTTTTATGTAAACGACGCAGGCAATCAGATTGAAAAATTCGCAACCTCTCTTGAGGTAAGATATCTTCAGCATTTCAAAAACGGCATTGAAATGCCTGAGGACGCATATCAAGGAGCGGACATTACGGAGCACGCTGAAAATTTCATCAGTGAATACGGCAATAAATATGTCGACGCGCCCTCACAGGAAAGAAGAAACGCGCTTGTAAACTATGCTCTTCCCAAAAACATTGCAGGGCTTGAAAAGGACTTGGAAAGATACAGAATCACATATGACAACTGGTTCAGAGAATCTGCTCTTCACAATGACGGCTCTGTTGAAAAAATAATTGAGACGCTCAAGGAAAAAGGCGTTACTTATGAACAGGACGGCGCTTTATGGTTCAAAGCCTCAAAATTTGGCAATGATAAAGATATAGTGCTTATCCGAGCAAACGGACTGCCGACATATATTGTGCCCGATATCGCGTATCATTATAACAAGCTTGTTACGCGCGGCTATGATAAGGCAATTGATGTATTGGGAGCAGATCATCACGGCTATGTTCCGAGAATGAAGGCTGCTCTGACTGCGCTCGGTCTTGACGCAGACAGGCTTGACGCTGTGATTATGCAGATGGTAAGGCTTGTACGTGACGGCGAAACTATTAAGCTTTCAAAGCGTTCGGGCAAAGCAATAACACTCAACACGCTTATTGACGAGGTTCCGCTTGACGCGGCAAGATTTTTCTTTAATCTGCGTGAGCCCAACTCGCACTTTGATTTTGATTTGGAGCTTGCCGCAAAGCAGTCGAGCGAAAATCCCGTGTATTACGTTCAGTACGCTCACGCGCGTATCTGCTCAATTTTAAAAAAGGCTCAGGAACAGGATGTTAAGCTGAGAACTCCGTCTGACGAGGAATTACTTTTACTGAACAGTGATGAGGAAAAGGAGCTTATACGCCACCTTTCATCACTTACCGGTGAAATAGTTTCGTCAGCAAGGGCATATGACCCCGCCAAAATTACTCACTATGTTGTTGAGCTTGCGACGCTTTTCCACAAATTTTACAACGCGCAGAGAGTAATGTGTGATGATAAGGGCTTAATGCAGGCAAGGCTGTACCTTTGCCGTGCGGTTAAGGACACAATTAAAAATATTTTAACTATGCTTAAGATTACCACTCCCGAGGTAATGTAAGGAAGGACAATAATGGCGCAAATCAGGAGCAAGGTACTTCACAAGGTCGGAAACAGACTGTTTAAGTACATCTATAAAGACCCAAAAAAGAATATGCTAAAGCTCGTTAAAATAGGCAAAGCCGTCACGGGTAATATGTACCCCGAAAGCACATTTACAAAGCCTATTGAAATTATTTCCGACGAAAGCAATGTGTGGCATCAGTTTCTTTTCAGAGGCATTGATGAAATTGATTCCGACTTTCTTCGCAGAGCTGTTTTAACCTTTGGTATTGATTTGGGGCTGATAGGGACCTCCACGCTGAGAAAAAGACGTGATGAGGAGCATTGCAATATCCCTTGGGTTGTGCTTATGGACCCGACATCTGCCTGTAATCTCAAATGCAGGGGCTGCTGGGCGGCGGAATACGGCTATAAGTCAAATCTCTCACTTGGCGATATGCGTAAAATTGTCAGAGAAAGCAAAGAGCTCGGCACGCATTTCTTTATGTTCACAGGCGGCGAACCGCTTATAAAAAAGGATGAAATCCTTACTCTTGCAAGGGAAAACAGTGACTGTCTGTTTCTCGCTTTCACTAACGGGACACTTGTTGACGACAAGTTCTGTGAGGATATAAAAAGCAGCGGAAACTTCGGACTCGCGCTTTCAATTGAGGGCAGTGAGGAAACCAATGACGCGAGACGAGGCAGCGGCGCTTATCAGAAAACGATAGACGCTATGAGGCTTTTGAAGCAGCACAAGTGCCTTTTCGGCACATCTGTCTGCTACACAAGCCAAAACTATGATGCCGTTACCTCTGACGAATTTTATGATTTAATGATTGAAAACGGCGCAAGGTACGCATGGTATTTTCACTATATGCCGGTAGGCAGCGACGCGGACACAACACTTCTTTTGACACCTGAGCAGAGAGAGTACGTTTACCGTTCAATTCGTGAAAAAAGAGATTCAAAAAACGGCAAGCCGATTTTTACGGTTGATTTTCAAAACGACGCCGAGTTCGTAGGAGGCTGCATTGCGGGCGGAAGAAATTATTTTCACGTTAATTCCGAGGGTGATGTTGAGCCGTGTGTGTTTATTCATTACTCGGATTCAAACATAAGAGAAAAGAGCGTTCTTGAATGTTTAAAATCATCCCTATTCCACGAGTATTACAAAGGACAGCCGTTTAATGATAATATGCTGCGCCCGTGTCCGATGCTTGAAAATCCGCAGGCACTGAGAAGCATTGTAAAAAAATCAGGCGCAAAATCAACCAATCTGAAAAAAGCGGAGAGCGCCGACGAGCTTTGCTCAAAATGTGACAATTACGCAAAACTCTGGGCGCCGAAGGCAAAGGAAATCTGGGAGGAAAAGGAACGCTTTAAGCCGTTTACCCAGTATTACAGAGATACGCCTGAGGGTATCGCCGAGCTTAATAAAAAATGACAAAAATAAAGGCAGTACATTTAATCCGTACTGTCTTTATTTTCTTTGTCAAGCGCTATATTGTTTTTCCTTGCAATGGTATATGCCATAAGCTGAACGACTACCGTGCTTAAAACAGGATTGAAAAGCGGGATTGTATCATCGTAAAAAATAGCTGATATATCATCTATATTTTGAGGAATAATTTTAATACACTTTTCAACTGATTTAACAAGCACATTATGAAAGCTCTCATTAGAGGCAAAGCCAATTACGTTATTTTTTTCGCCTTTTATAAAGCTAATCTCTCCGATTGGAACTGCGCTTATATCCTTATTAAAAGCAAAGGACAGAGCATACGCACCGTAAACGGCAGCCGCAAAGTCAACATTTGCTCCTACAAGCAGCAAATTTTCACTACTGATTTTTTCGGCGGTCTGTCTTATAATATACTCCTGTTCAAGAATATGCTTTATTTTTTCGCTCAGCGATTCAAGCATTTTTGCGGCAATCTTGACATAAAGCTCCGTTATTATCTGATTTTTCTCTCCGAAATAGAGGGCGAGCATAGAAAGAGCAACGGACCTAAGGGTATAACCTGCCGTTGATACTTCAGCGCCTTCGTTGATATTAAGGCTTATTCCGATACTGTTTTCAGGCATAAAATTGAAAATTCTGATTACCTTCGCGGAATTTTCATTAATTCTTTTCAAGGCAAGCCTGCACTGCTCATTATTTCCGCTACCGACTATCAGCACAAGCGTACTTTTGTCCAAAATGGGATTTGAAAAATTAAATTCAGAAAGCAGAATGGGAATACAGGGAATATCGACAAGTACCTCAAAATTATATGCGCCCGCGAGAACACAGCCGTAATCGGCACTGTTTCCCGTAATATACACTCTTTTGATTTTTTCTATTTTTATTTTAAGAAAATCAAAATCAATTTTTCCGGCAACAATATATCTCTCTATAAATCTTCGGACAAGCTCAGGCTGATTAAAAATTTCCTTTCTCATAAAATCGGGAAAGACACCCTTGTCTGCGCTCGGTAATGCGTGAACCGCTCTTTTTTTCTTTTTAATAAAAATTCTTGCGTTACTTTTCATATTTTATCCCTTAATTAACTTAGCGACAATTACCGACATATCATCCCTGTGCCTTGCGTCACTGTGCGCTACGGCAAAATCGAGTATTTCCTGCGCTCTGTCATTTGGACCGTCGCTGTCATCGTAGCGCAAAAAGTCATCAATCAAATCCTCGCCTATATCTGTTATTCCGTCGCTCATCATAATAATTTCATCTCCGACATTGAGAACGGTTGTGCGCTTTGCAAATTCAATTCCTCTGAGTATTCCCGCCGGCATGGAGGAAAGCTCGCATTTTGTAAAAGAATTGTTTTTTACAATGTACGATCTCGGCGCGCCTGCCTTAAAAAATTCGCATTTTCCCGTAAATAAATCAACACACGCGCAATCAAGAGTAGCAAGGCTTTCCTCACTGCTTTTAACAAGGAGCGCGCTGTTTACCACCTTGAGCGAGGAATCAAAGCCGAATCCCGCGGAAAGCAGCTTTGACAGCAGTCCTGCGCCCATTGCGCCGTCAAGCGCCGCTCGTCCGCCTTTTCCCATGCCGTCGCTTATAATGAATATCATATGACCTCTTGAATCATTAATAGCCTTGACTGTATCACCGCAAAGCTTACCTTCCGCACAATACTGCGCAAAGCCAAAGCTCATTTTAAAATTCGGTCTTTCAATTACTGTCAGCATTAAATTTGAACCGGAAAGGTTTGTCCTGCTTTTTTCAAAATCACGTCCGCAGATTTTCGCTATCTCATTTTTAATTCTCGGACTGTCAAGCCCTTTCGTTTTAGAGGATGCTAAAATCTCAATCCTCATACGGTCAAATTTATCTATGATAACAGAAATATTTTCAGGGTAAATATCATATTCACCGAGCATACGCCTTATCTTTCCGGCTGATTTAAAATCAAATATCTCTGCATCGTCAAATTCAAATGCCAAATCCTCCAGCATATCTGAAATCGAAAAGAACTGATCCGCCGCCACCATTCTGAGCTCGCTTTCCATAGGTTCAATCCTTCCAAGCTCGTTTATTCTCTCACGAACGTCACGCACACTTTCACTCACCTGGGCAAGCGCTGATGATGCAAACCGAAGTCTTACAACAAGGCTCTGCCGCAGACTGCCGTCAGGCGCTATATCAGCTCCGCTTTCAAAATAGTCCGAAATTTTTTCGGTCAACACCTCCGGAAGAAGCGTCATTATAACTGACGCAATAACGCTCTCTATCACACAACACACAGAAAACGCTCCCAAATTTGCCGCAACGGCAAAAAACACCATTGAAAGCGAAAAGCTGATTCCTATAGCCATGCTTGATATTGAGGTAAAAAGTCCTGCCGCCAAAGCCGAAAAAGCATAGGCTCCCAAAAGGAACATACTATTTTCCCTGCTGATTCCAAGCGCAAATCCCAGACAAATCGCAATTATCAGTCCGCGGCTTTGTGAACCGAAGCGTACTGTTATCAGTATTGCCAGAATTGAAATGATTCTTGCGGGCGAAACACCTTTTATTTCAATAAAGGAAAGACCCGCGAGAAACGCCGATACCGAAACCAGCAGGCAGGTCGTATCTGCAACGGGAAGCGCTTTATATTTAAGCCTTTTCAAATTACAGTGAACCGCCCTGAAAAAGAAAAATGATGCTCCGAGAGCCAGTACGGACTCGCCAAAGGACAGAGCATATGCGCCGATTACATCGCCGTTTCTTATATTCATTACAATACCTGTAGAAATTACCGATAAAAATGATACAAGCATAGGCAGATAAATCTCTTTTTTCGCGTTAAAAAGATTTATCGCAAATGTACCTAAAGCGGCAATAAGGACAGCGCTGAAATACCGCACAGCGTCCGTGCCGTCGCAAAAAACTATATAGCCTACCCCCGCGCCCGCGGCTGAAAACAAAAAGTTTTCTTTGCTTGAAACCGTTATCAGCGAAATCGCAAAGGGACAGCTTCCACCCACCACCGAAGAAAAGCTCAACACAAAGGACAGCACAAACCATACGGCACGCTTAGCAAATTCCTTCAGAATAAACTTATATGAATTTTTAATTTTAAACTTCTCTTTAACCTGCATTATTTACCCTTCCGCAATCACACCCCTTTATCACTGCATTACATTATATTTTAAATACTGCGCAAAAATTGTAAAAAAAGACAGGCTTTAAAAAATAGCCTGTCAAAGTGTTAAAAATTAATATTTTTGATTGCTTTTCTTTTTTCTGTTTCTTAAAACTATCATAAATATCATACCGATTATTCCGCCTGCCGCGTTCATCATCATATCCGTCATTGTGTCGACCAAACCGAGATAGCCGTATTCATTATTATATTTCGACAAATCAAACATTGCCGTTTCCTCTCCTGCCTTGGCAAGCTGAAGATTTGTTTCGTGGAGCGTGTCCATAAGATATTCATAAAATTCCCAACCGACAGCAATTGAAAGCGCAAACATCAGGGAAAAAATTGCGGCAAGCGTTGCGGCGCACTGCCCCTTTTTTCTTTGAATAATGCAGGCGAAATCATATCCGAATACCGCGCATACCACACCTGACAATATATGCATAAAATTGTCAAACCAGATAATTCTATCAAAAAGTCCGAAATATGAGCCGATAACGATACCCACAAAAATAATCAGGTTGAGCATTGTCTGACTGAGCGGAGGCACTTCCTCAATAAAACTGCCGTTTCCGAAAATTTGAAACATATCCCAAAGGTGAGTGAAAATAAAGCAAAATACGCTTTCAAAGCCCATTACAACATCGCCTGTTACAAAAGAGTATATTGCGCAGATAATCATAGAAATGCGGACAATAATCCAGAAAGCAAGCTGTCCTTTCGGTATCCGATTAATGGGATCCCTCTTAATTTTATATGCCACTTCTCCACCTCCACAGATGAAAATACTTTTTTATTCTACCATAGATACAGAAAAAGTCAAATTATAAAATAATAATAAACTATTTTTAAATATGTAGAATTGATAAATTTATTTTGATATAATTTTCAACGTGAAACAGCACATTAGGATATTATGTCCAGAATTGTGTTTTTTATAAAAAATACGGGGGAACAATATATGATAGAATACACCACTAAATATGATGTTAAAAAAACGATGTACGAAAAGTTTGCAGACTCCGCGGCTCAGAATGCGGATTCGCCCTGCTTTTACTACTATAACAATACCATAAGCTGGAAAAAAGCGGAAGAAATGGTTGATCTCTGCGCGGCAGCGCTCGTTGCAAACGGTGTTAGAAAGGGCGACAGAGTTATTATATGCGCGCCTAATATGCCACAGTGCATTACGGCAATATATGCCGTTAATAAAATCGGAGCAATCGCGTCAATGCTGCATCCGCTTTCAGTTAAGTCTGAGGCTGAATATGCGGTTAATCTCGTTGGGGCAAAATTTGCTTTTTGCTTTGATGTTTCCGAAAAATCCTTTCAGGGAATGAAAAATCTTACCCTTGTCCGCTGCAAGACAGCAGGCTATTTTCCTAAAACACCTTACGGACTTATAGCAAATCAGGTTTACAAGAAAAAGATTAAGGGTAAAACCGCTCCCGCTACTGAAGTGAGAAAAAATATTGAGTGGACGGAATTTCTTAAAGAGGGCAAAAAATTCCTTAATAACGGCAATACTGTTGAAATCGCGACTGATCCGCTTGCGGTAGCCGCAATTATGATGACAGGCGGCACAACAGGTAATCCAAAGGGCGTTCAGCTCACAAGCGAGGCTATAAACAATCTTTCCTACCAGCTTGTTGACGTTGTTGAGACCGTGCTTGAAATGAAAACAGATTCCAAAACCGATACAATGCTCACCGCACTTCCCGTATTTCACGGCTTTGGCTTCGCGCTTTGTATGCACGTATCAATCTGCACAGGTATGCCTCAGGCTTTGTTCCCCCAGTTTGACGCTAAAATGTGTTCGGACGCAATTAAAAAATACCGTATCAATTACGTGTTCGGTGTGCCTGATTTCTTTGAAAAGGTTTATAAGGCAGGCTACCTTAAAGGAATTGATATGTCTAATATGAAGCTTATCGGCTCAGGCGGCGACGTTGTTCCTTATTCTCTTACGGAAAAAATGGATAGACTTCTTAAGGATAACGGCGCAAAATGCCACTTTGTATCCGGCTACGGTCTTACGGAGTGCGTAACTGTCTGCTCCTTTACCGACCCAAGACGTGAGGCGCCCCAGGGTTGTATCGGTATCCCCTGCTACAATATTCAGGCTATGACGGTTAAGCCGGGCACTACAGAAGAGGTTAAGGGTGAGGACGGCGAGCTTTGTATCTACGGTCCTACACTTATGGAGGGTTATTATCACGACCCTGACGAAACCTCAAAGGTACTCGTTAAGCATAATGACGGCAAGGTATGGCTCCATACAGGCGATATGTGCTTTATTGAACAGGCAACAGGCGATATTTACTACCGTCAAAGGCTCAAGAGAGTATATAAGATCAGCGGCTATCTTGTTTATCCGTCTTTCATTGAAGAGGCTTACAGAGCAATGGCGGAAATTTACGACTGCTGTGTAATCGGCACAGGTGACGAAGGAAAAACTCAGCTTAAACTCTTTGTTGTTAAAAACAAGAAATTTAAAAATGATGACGAGAATGAACTTACAAAGAAGATTATAAACTTCGGTATGCAGAATCTCTCAAAATGGTCTGTGCCTAAGGAAATCGTTTATATCGATGAGCTTCCGAGAACAAAAATAGGTAAAGTCGACTTCAAAGTCCTTAAATAATTACAAAAGGGGCTGCCTCACTTCCGTGAGACAGCTCCTTTTATATTATCCGTATTATCCGAATTCTTTATTTACACAGTGTGAAATAAGGTCTACGGTATTATCAATTCCAAGACGTGAAACATCAATCGACAAATCATATGTTGCGGCATCTCCCCATTTGTCGTCACAATAAAAATTATGAAAACGGGCTCTCTTTCTGTCCACAGCTTTAATTTCTCTCATCGCGTTTTTCTCACTGACGCCGTAAAGCTTAACAACCCTTTCACGTCTGAAATCATCATCGGCGTGTAGAAAAACTGTGAGAAGATTGGGATTTTCCCTTAAAATATAGTCTGCGCATCTGCCGACAATAATACAGCTCCCCTCAGCCGCTACCTTTCTTATTGTATCAAACTGATACTGAAAAACCTGATCCTCCAATGTGCCGTTTAAATTTGTTAATGAGGCAAAGCCGTCTGTTGAGACGCTGTAGAGAAAACTGCTCGTAGGTCTTTCATCATAAAAGGAAAAGAGGTTTTCGTCAAAACCGCTGTCCTTTGCGGCACGTTTAATTATTTCCTTATCATAATAAGGAACCTCAAGCCTATCCGACAGCTTTGTAGCAATCTCATGAGCGCCGCAACCAAACTGTCTTCCGATTGAAATAACATAGTTTTTCATATTATAAAACCTCCTTTTTACAATTATATTTTATCATACTTCCATTTATCTTGCAATTTATTCTTTTATCAAGTACAATTAAATTATGAAAAACATATTATTCTATAACGAAAAGGCAAAACATTTTGAGGAGGCCCTGCCTGTAGGAAACGGACGCATAGGAGGTCTTGTATTCGGCAATCTTAAAAAGGAGAGGATTGCATTAAACGAGGATACTCTTTGGTCGGGTTATCCTAAGAGCCGTAATAAAAAAAATTCATTCTTATACCTCGATGATGCCAGAAAAGCCATTTTTGAAAAGGATTACAGAAAAGCAAAGGATATTATTAACAAAGAAATGCACGGTCAATGGTCCGAGGCATATCTTCCGTTCGGAGATTTGATTATCGAGTACCGCAACGCACCGAAAAGTAATTACAGAAGAAGTCTTGATATTTCAACAGGTGTGGCAACAGTTGAAGCAACAGGATTCAAAGAAACCGTTTTTGTTTCATACCCCGCACAGCTTATGGTTGTTAATATTCACTCTGATTCAGGAGTAAGCTTTAAGGTTAGGCTTGACAGTCAGCTATCCCATATCTGCGAGTGCATTGAGGACAGTCTTATTCTTAAAGGACGGGCGCCGGAAATATGTATGCCTCCTTATTATAATAAGGGCAAAGGCATTGTACAGGGCGGCGAAGGTATGGACTTCAGCGGTGTAGTAAAGGTGCTCGGCAACGCTGTATTCGGCAGAAATTATATTGAGGTAAAAAATCAACAGGATACCACTCTGCTGATTTCACTTGCGACCTCATTTGTTGATTTCAGATCAATGCCGACAGCAAATATAAGAGCCAAAACATTTTTCTTCTTTAAAAACACCAAATCATATGAAGCTCTGTTAACAGAGCATATAGCAGATTTTTCATCCTTGTTTAACAGGGTTGAGCTTGAGCTTGAAGGCTCGCGGGATGATATTCCTACAAATAAGCGCATAAAAATGATGATGAAAGAAGGCGGTGATAACGGACTTATCGCACTCCTTTTTCAGTACGGCAGATACCTCACAATTTCAGCATCAAGAAAAGGCACGACCGCAATGAATCTGCAGGGTATCTGGAACACGCATTTAAGAGCGCCCTGGTCATCTAACTACACAATGAATATCAACACTCAAATGAACTATTGGTGTACCGATATCGCAAATCTGTCGGAATGCTTTGAGCCGCTCCTTGACCTTGTCAAGAAGCTAAGCGTCAACGGTGTTGAAACCGCAAAGGAATATTATGACTGCTCGGGCTATTGCGCTCACCATAACAGTGATATATGGGGCATGACCTGCCCCGCGGGCTATCCCGACGGTAACGGCGACTCATCACAATATGCGCCGTGGTGCACAAGCATGCCATGGATACTGAATCAGCTTTACGAGCATTATCTGTATACTGAGGATGAGGCGTACAAGGATAAGCTGATACCGCTTTTTAAAGGCTGTCTTGATTTTTATAAGGATTTTCTTATTGAAAAGGACGGCAGGCTTGTCACCTGCCCGTCAATCAGTCCCGAAAATAATTTCAGGGATAAAGGGACTTCCACCGCCTTGACATATATGCCGTCAATGGACAGAGAAATACTTTTTGATTTCTTTGAAAACTGCAGGGAATTGGGCTTTGACGCGCCGAATATTGAACAGGTCAAGCCTGCTTCTGACGGCAGAATACCTGAATGGGCGGAAGAATTTGCGGAAACAGACATTGAACACAGGCATCTGAGCCACCTCTACTGCATTTATCCGTCACGATTTATACAGAATGATGAACTGAACAAAGCCGCTGAAAAATCGCTTGAAAAGCGCGGCTTCGGCGGAACAGGATGGTCACTTGGATGGAAGGTCTGCCTGTGGGCGAGGCTCAAAAACGGAGAAAACGCACTGAGGCTTATAAAGCAACAGCTAACATATATCGATCCGAAAAGCAAAATACATAAAGGCGGCGGCTCCTATCCAAATCTATTTGACGCGCATCCTCCGTTTCAGATTGACGGAAACTTTGCCGTAACGGCAGGAATCGCGGAAATGCTCAAAAACGAGGCGCTTCCAAAGGAATGGTCAGGCAGAGTAAAGGGTATAAAAACATATGGGGGAAAAGAAATATCCTATTCCTTTAAAAACGGAAAAAGAATATAAAAATAAGGTGTGAGTATCGGGCTCACACCTTATTTTTATTACAGATGATATATAATATCGTCACTCTTCCAGTTAAAGAATAAGATTCCTATAATAAGTGTTGCAACTGAAATCACCAGCGCATACACAAACAGCTTCCAGCTCATTATCTGTCCATACAGAACGCAATGCCGGAAAAGCTCAATCATTGAATAAAGAGGATTGATTTTAATAACTACCTGAATCCAGTGAGTAGTAATCGTTTTGAGATGATAAATTATCGGTACCATATAGAAAAGAAGCTGGCACATAACATCCCAGATGTATTCAACATCTCTGAAATAAACGCTCACAACGGAAAGAATCAAACCGACACCTGTACTGAATATTAAAAGCAAAAGCATAGGCACCCAGCAAAGCAGCACATAACCATTAATTTCAAGCTTCGAGCCTCCGCTGATTCCCGTCAGCTTAAAGAATATCCACACTGATATAAGGCACAGCAGAGATATTGCAAAGGTAACAAAATTGCTGAAAATCGCTGACAGAGGATACATATATTTAGGCACATAAACTTTTTTAATGATAGCCTGATTTCTTCTGAAAGAGGACAGCGCCTGCTTTGTTGACGAAGTAAAAAAGCTGAACAGAAGCCTTCCTGTAAAAAGATAAACGGGATAACATATGAACAGGTCGTTTTTCTTGCCGAATATTCCGCCGAACACAACGGACAAAACTATCATATTCAAAAGCGGTTGTAAAAAGCTCCACAAAATTCCGAGCCAGGAGTTACGGTATTTAAGCTTAACATTTTTAACAGTAAGCTCCTTTAAAAGATTTTTATACTTTTGAAACATCTCAACATCATGGTTAAGAGTCTTATTTTTTATTCCCACAAAAGCACCTCTTTTGCTTTTAACAAATTATAACCCGCATATTATAACATATAAGATATTTTTTTTCAACTTATCTGAATATATCCGCAATATCAAGCGCGGTTTTCCTCGCTGACATATTGCCGTCAATCACATAATCAGCGGCGCTTAAATACTTTGATTTTCGCTCGTCATAAAGAGCCTTTGCCTTTTCCCTATCCTGAAAAAGCGGTCTTGTTTTTGAATTTCCTATGCGCCGGCATATAACATCAAAATCGGCGTCAAGAAAAACAATTTTTCCGTTTTGCTTTAACGCGTCAACATTTCTTTGAAAGGTAAGGGCTCCCCCGCCCGTGGACACAACACAGTTTTTCATATCTGAAATGCTCTTACAGCATTCAAACTCCAAATCTCGAAAATACGCCTCGCCGTGAATGGTGAATATAGCCTTAATGGCTATACCCTGCTCATTTTCAATCATCTCGTCTGTATCTATAAATTTTCTGCCCATTATTTTGGCAAGCTCCAAACCAACAGTTGTTTTTCCGCTTCCCATAAATCCGCAAAGAATAATATTCATCACTTTTTCATTTCTCTTTCTGTAATCTCGATAACTTTCCTAACCTGCTCCATAGTGAATTTGACACCGAGCCAAATTTCCTGAGCAACAGCCGCCTGCCACACAAGCATGGGCAAACCGTTTGAAAATTTTGCTCCCGCCTCTCCCGCGTATTTTAAAAGCAGGGTTTCCATAGGATTATATATTGCGTCAAATACAGCCTTGCAGCGCTCTACCTTTTCTCTTGGCAATACACAGGCGTTAACATTGGGGAACATTCCGACAGGCGTTCCGTTAATAAGAACATCGTATTCGCCCGTCACCTTATCAAGAATTATGACCTCAATCGTTTTATCAAGCTTTTGCGCGATTTCATTTTTTATCTGATTTGCCGCGTCAACATCTGCTTTACGAACGGCGATTGTAAGCGAAGCTCCCGCAAGCACGCTTTCAAACGCAAACATTCTTGAAACGCCGCCGCTGCCGCACAGAAGAACATCCCCCTTAAGCTCAATGCCCGCCATTTCGAGCGCGCGAAGAAAGCCGAAACAGTCAGTATTATAGCCTGTTAAAACACCACACTTATTATCAACAGTATTAACCGCTCCGAAAAGCTCCGCTCTTTCTGAAAGCTCATCAAGGAAAGGAATAATGCTCGTTTTATGAGGAATCGTTACATTAAAGCCTCTGAATTTTTTCAGCGCATCTATTCCCTGTGAAAAGTTGTCCGGATTAATTTCCTTAAGCTCGTATGAAGCGTTTATCCCGTTAATTTTAAAAAGCTCCCTATGTATTACCGGTGACATTGAATGTCCGAGTGGATAGCCTGTAAGTCCGAATTTTTCCATTTATCTTACCTCTGTAAAAAATTTTATTGACAATTGAATAGGAATTATATAATATGATAATAACATAACATATTAACATTAACAACTACTTTTTGGGGTGAAAATTATTATGGTATTTGAAAAAATTAAAACTATTCTTTCCGAACAGCTTGATATTGACGAGGACAGTATAACTGCCGAAAGCCTTATTGTTGAGGATTTAGGCGCTGACAGTCTGGACGCGATAGACATTGTTATGTCTGTTGAGGACGAATTCGGTATTGAGGTTCCTGATGAAATTATTGAGAAAATGGAAAGCGTAAACGATATAATAACTTACGTTGAAAACAATATATAAAAAATTTGCAACTAAGTATACATTGTCATAATCAAAAGTACCATACGTCATTGACTTTAAAAAATAAATAAAGTAAAATAAAAGCAGGTATAATAATACCTGCTTTTATTATTTAAAAAAGATGAAAAAGCCGCCTGTTAATATCGGCGGCACTTTGAGAGGGGTAATCCGTATGTCTGAAAAATATATTATGGCTCTGGATCAGGGAACAACATCCTCACGCGCTATTATATTTAACAAGAAGGGTGAAATCATTGCAAAGGCACAGAATGAATTTACCCAGTATTATCCTGAAAACGGCTGGGTTGAGCATGACCCTATGGAAATTTTATTTTCACAAATCAGCGCTATTTTGTCCTGTCTGAGACTTGAAAAGGTGAATCCTAAGGATATTGCCGGAATCGGGATAACCAATCAGAGAGAAACTACAATCGTATGGGATAAGGAAACGGGAAAGCCCGTCTGCAACGCTATTGTATGGCAATGCCGCAGAACTGCGAAATATTGCGAGGAGCTTAAAGCGGAGGGACTCAGCGACTATATTAAAGAAACTACCGGTCTTCTGATTGACGCATATTTCAGCGCTACAAAAATAAAATGGATTCTTGACAATGTTGAGGGCGCAAGAGAAAGAGCTGAAAGGGGCGAGCTTCTCTTCGGTACGGTTGACACCTGGCTTATATGGAATTTGACAAACGGCAAGGTTCACGTAACCGATTATTCAAACGCCTGCCGGACAATGCTTTTTGATATCGACAAGCTTTGCTGGGATCCGTTTCTTTGTGAAAAGCTCGGTATACCTATGAGCATGCTGCCCGAGGTTAAACCGTCAAGCTGTATTTACGGTGAGACAGCAAAAATCACAGGCATTGAGGATATTGCAGGCGTTCCGATAGCAGGTGCAATCGGCGATCAGCCCGGTGCATTATTCGGTCAGGGCTGCTTTAATGTCGGTCAGGCAAAAAACACCTACGGCACAGGCTGCTTCCTTTTAATGAACACCGGCAACAAGCGAGTAAACTCCCGTTCAAATCTTCTTTCAGGAATTGCCTGGGGTATCGGCGATAAAATAACATACGCACTGGAAGGCTCCGCTTTCAATGCAGGTTCGGTTATCAAATGGCTCAGGGATGAGCTTGAGCTTATTCATTCGGCGCCTGAATGCGATGAGCTTGCGGCAGAGGTCGAGGATTCAAACGGTCTTTATTTCGTACCTGCCTTTACGGGTCTCGGAGCTCCGTACTGGGATATGTACGCAAGAGGTATTATGATAGGACTTACACGCGGTATTAACAAAAAACACATTTGCCGCGCGGTTCTGGAAAGCATTACATATCAAATGACCGATTTGCTTGAGGCAATGATGAGCGATTCGGATATTATTCTTAAAGACCTGAGAGTTGACGGCGGCGCGTCGGTATCCGACATTATGATGCAGATTCAGGCTGATATGACAGGCGCCGCGGTCAACAGACCTAAAAATATTGAGACAACCGCTTTAGGCGCCGCATACTGTGCGGGGCTTGCAACAGGCGTCTGGGAAAGTATGGAAGAAATTGAGGCAAACCGTCAGGTTGACAGGATATTCATTCCCTCTATGGAGGAATCATTGAGAAATAAAAAATATTCCGACTGGAAGCGCGCGGTTGAACGCTCCCGCAACTGGGCGGGATAATAAAATACAAAGGAGTTTGGTTTTATGGGTAAGGTAGTATGTCCATGGGATTTAATTACAGACTTTGTAACCGATGCATTTATCGGCTACGGTATACCCGCAGAGGATGCAAAAATCTGTACGGATGTTTTGCTTGAATCTGACAGACGCGGTATTGAAAGCCACGGCTGCAACAGATTTAAACCAATTTATCTTGACAGAATCAAGGCAGGGATTCAAAATCCCGTAACGCATTTTGAAATCATTAAAGAAACACCGACAACGGCTGTTGTTGACGGTCACAACGGTATGGGGCAGGTTATCGGTTACAAGTCAATGCAAATGGCGATTGACAAGGCTAAGAAATACGGCATGGGTATGGTTGCCGTACGCAACTCCTGCCATTACGGTATCGCGGGATACTATGCAACAATGGCCGCAAAGCAGGGATGTATAGGTATTACCGGTACAAATGCCAGACCTTCGGTTGCCCCGACCTTCGGCGTTGACGGTATGTTCGGCACAAATCCACTGACAATCGGCATACCTACAGATGAAGAGTTTGATTTTGTTATTGACTGCGCTACATCAATCACTCAAAACGGTAAAATTGAATACTATGAAAGAATCGGTGAGGACGTTCATCCCGGAACAATCATCGGAAGAAACGGTCAGCCGATTGAAGGAGATTCAGGCGTTGCCCTTAAAAAAATTCGTCAGGGAGAGGCTGCTCTTACTACTCTTGGTGGTATCGGAGAGGCTCTCGGCGGATATAAGGGCTACGGATACGCGATGGTGATTGAGTTGCTTTCGGCAATTCTTCAGGACGGGAGCTACGGAAAAGCCCTTGACGGAAAAGATGAAAACGGAAATATCAGACCTTATCATCTCGGTCATTTCTTCATAGCGATTGACACGGACCACTTCCTCGGCGAAGAACTCGCAAGGAAAAAGGCAGGAGAAATTATACGTTCAGTCCGTAATTCCGCAAAGGCTCCGGGCTGTGAAAGAATTTATACTGCCGGCGAAAAGGAATGGGATATATGGCAGGAAAGAAAGGACAGCGGAGTTCCGATTAATGAGTCTGTTCAAAAGGAAATTCTCGCAGTTCGTGACGAGCTCGATCTTACACAGTATAAATTCCCTTGGGAATAACAATTAAAAATTAGCAGAGGTATTTGTATAATGGATTATCGTAAGGAATCATTAAAGCTTCACGGTGAATGGAAGGGCAAGCTGGAGGTAACAGCCAGAGCCAAAGTCAATGACAAGGACTCTCTTTCTCTCGCATACACTCCGGGTGTCGCTGAGCCGTGTCTTGCTATTCAGAAGGATTATAAAAAAAGCTGGGAGCTTACCCGCCGCTGGAATATGGTTGCCGTTATCACGGACGGTACAGCCGTACTCGGTCTGGGTGACATAGGTCCCGAGGCAGGTATGCCCGTAATGGAGGGAAAATGCGTACTGTTCAAGGAATTCGGTGATGTTGACGCATTTCCGCTTTGTGTACGCACAAAAAATGTTGATGAATTTGTTGAAACCGTTTACAACATCAGCGGTTCCTTCGGAGGAATAAATCTTGAGGATATTGCCGCTCCGCGATGCTTTGAAATTGAGGAAAAGCTCAAGGAAAGATGCGATATTCCTATTTTCCACGACGACCAGCACGGAACAGCCGTTGTCGTTTCCGCCGCATTGATAAATGCCACAAAGCTGACAGGCAAAGCGCTTTCGGACTGTAAAGCTGTTATCAATGGCTCTGGCGCCGCCGGAATTGCTATTGCAAAGCTGCTTATGACGCTCGGTCTGCGTGATGTTATACTTTGTGACAGAACAGGCGCTATTTATGAGGGCAGAGAAAACCTCAATTCCTCAAAAGAAAATATTGCAAAGGTCACCAACAGAGAAATGACCAAGGGAACGCTTGCCGACGCGGTTAAAAATACGGATATTTTTATCGGCGTATCCGCTCCGGGTGTGCTTACCCAGGATATGATTAAAACAATGAACAGTGACCCGATTGTTCTTGCTATGGCTAATCCGACACCTGAAATTATGCCCGATGAGGCAAAAGCGGCAGGGGCTAAAATTGTGGGAACGGGACGCTCAGACTTCCCGAATCAAATCAACAATGTTGTTGCTTTCCCCGGTATCTTCCGCGGCGCATTGGATGTAAGAGCAAGCGCTATTACGGAAAATATGAAAATAGCCGCCGCCTATGCGATTGCATCGCTTGTTGATGAGGACCGTCTTACACCTGACTATATTCTTCCATATGCATTTGATGAAAGAATTAAGGATACTGTTGCCAAGGCTGTTGCCGACGCCGCAGTTAAGGACGGCGTTTCCCGCTTATAGATTTTACCAATATAAATAAGTATTACGACAAAACCACCTTGTTTGGATAAACAGGGTGGTTTTGTCGTTTCTTGCTTATTAATTTACTTATATAGAATATGCAATTTGGAAATAAATACAAATAATCAAGCTATTCTCTTACGATAATAGACAGAGGTTTGAAAAATATTAATTTTTTGTCAAGAGAATCAGCAAATTTTCGTTAAATTGTAACAAATATTACAAAAATGTTACAAAATGATTGTTGAGCATTGCCATAGATTACGAAACAGCATTTATGATAAAATGCACCATATCTCAAGCAAATGGTATTATTTTTCTGTAAAAAACCGTTTGTTGCAGGAGGATTTATGAAAAAGATATTTAAAAACAGCATTGTAACCTTTTTGTTAACTTTTATTGTTTTAGCCGTATTTCCGACAACAGCATTCGCGCAGGAATTTGAGCCAAGACTGACTGCCCCACAGGGTGAGCCGTACTATACAAGTGAGCTGAACGCCTATTCGCAGACGGGCTACGGTATGCCGAACTGCGTTGCATATGCCTTTGGAAGAATTTATGAGCTTAACGGTGAAAGACCGCTTATCGACCACGGCAACGCGGGCGAATGGTGGTTCATCAACAAATCAAACAGTTATTATGATTACGGCAGCGAGCCTAAGCTCGGAGCAATCGCCTGCTGGTCGGGACACGTTGCGGTTGTGGAGGATATTGCAAAAGACGGAGCCATAACCGTTTCGGAGTCACATTGGGGTGGTAATTACTTCAACACAAATACTTATTATGATATGTCCTCTCACTACGGTCAGTATTTTTACGGCTACATCTACGCGTACAATGAGCCTGCGGAGGAAGAAGATCCGAAGCCTCAGGGCGCGTATAAAATGGAGGAGCAATATTTTGAGCCACAGGAAATGACTTGCTTTACCGCTCTTGAATTTTCACAGAGCAGCAACACAATTATGAATCCAAAAATAAATTATCTGCTGAACAAATAAAAAGTATATATAAAAATTTAACCCTAAATCTATCTCGGATTTAGGGTTTTTCTACAGACTGGAATGCAGCGTCCTGACGGCGCTGCATTTTTAATTTATTTCCAAAAGATGAATTTTTTACGTTTTTAGGAAAAAACTATTGACAAATCATAAAAATGGATATACTATTATAGCAGGATTAGCACTCGGGTACTTAGAGTGCTAATGCATAGGCAGCACAGAAGAGGTGTGGAAAGGATGATCAGCGAAAGACGTTTGGCGATACTGAATTTAATAATTGAGCACTATCTCCAGACAGGCGAGCCTATGGGGTCAAAAACGCTGTGCCGGCTTCTTCCCTATTCCGTTTCCAGCGCCACTATCAGAAATGAAATGGCATATCTTTCAGAGCTTGGGTATCTTGAGCAGAGGCATACAAGCGGCGGACGTGTACCTAGTAAGGCATCATACAGATATTATGTTGACAGTCTTATGGTTCCTGAGGAAATATCCAATTACGACAAGCAGAAAATAAACGAAACACTTTCCGTAAATTCCGGTGACCCCGAACGCTTACTCTCCGACGCGGCAAGACTGCTTGCCCGGTACACGAACTGTATCGGTTTTTGCTGTGCTATTGAGGACCCGCTCGACTGCATACAGGGGGTTGATCTTATCCCGGCAGGGAATTCTAAGGCTATGCTCGTTATGCTGACGGTAGGCAGTAAAATTAAATCATCTCTTATCAATATTTCCAGCCCTATTGACGAAGATTTCAAGTTTTTATTCTACGAGGTAATGAACAGACTTTTTGTCGGGACGCCGCTTACAGAAGTAAATCTCGCTCTTGTTCAAAGGTCGGTTTTAATCGCTGAGGAAAGGATATTTGACCTTCTCCCCGTTCTTACATCGTTATGCTCGTTGTGCAGCGAGGCATCACAGAGCAGGCTTATACTTGAAAACGAAACAAATCTGCTTTCTCACGATGAGCTTGGAAATGAAGTCTACAAAATCCTTTCATTCCTTGCGGATAAGGAAAAGATGATTGAATATTCAAAGATGTTCGCAAACACCGGTATCAGCCGCACAGTTTTTATCGGCGATGAAAATCCGATGTTTGAAATGAAAAATACATCAACTATTATTTCAAAATTCACATACGGAAATAATCAGAAAGCCACGCTTGGAATAATAGGCTCAATGAGAATTGATTATAAAAGAATTATTCCATGCGCGGAATATATATTTAATAAAGTAGACTCTCTACTCTCAAAAGGAGGAACAAAATGAGTAAAAAGAAAACAGAAATAAAAGACGAGGAAAAAGAAGAAAAGGAAGAAATTAAACAGGAAGAAAAAACTGAGGAGAAAATAAATCCTCTTGAAAAAGAGCTTGCCGATACGAAAGAACAGCTTTTAAGAGTTACCGCGGAATACGCTAACTTCCGCAAGCGCTCTGAGAAGGAAAAAAATGAAAGCTATGCCTACGCGACGGCAAAAACAGTTTCTGAAATCCTTACGGTTATTGATAATCTCGAAAGAGCTTTGTCAAATGAACAGGAGGATTATGAAGGACTGAAAAAGGGCGTACAGATGACCTATGACGGTCTTATGGCGTCGCTTGAAAAACTTGGTGTTACAGCCTACGGTGAAAGCGGTGATAAGTTTGACCCGAATCTTCACAACGCGGTAATGCACGTTGAGGATGACAGCTTAGAGCCAAACGTAATCACAGACGTTTTCCAAAAGGGCTATAAGATAAAAGACAAGGTTGTCAGACCCGCAATGGTCAAAACAGCCAACTAACTATATTATAATTATTAGGAGGACTATTTATGTCAAAAATTATCGGTATTGATTTAGGTACAACAAACAGTTGCGTAAGTGTTATCGAGGGCGGTGAAGCAGTAGTTATCACAAACGCAGAGGGCGCAAGAACCACTCCGTCAGTTGTCGCGTTTTCAAAGGACGGCGAAAGAATGGTAGGAAACGTTGCAAAGCGTCAGGCAATCACAAATCCTGAAAGAACGATTTCTTCAATTAAGAGACATATGGGCTCTGATTACAAGGTAACTATCGACGGCAAGGCTTACACGCCGCAGGAGATTTCAGCTATCATTCTCCAGAAGCTTAAGGCTGACGCTGAGTCATATCTCGGTGAAACAGTAACTGAGGCGGTTATTACAGTACCCGCATACTTTACAGACGCACAGCGTCAGGCAACAAAGGACGCGGGCAAGATAGCAGGTCTTGATGTAAAAAGAATTATCAACGAGCCTACTGCCGCCGCACTCGCTTTCGGCATTGACAAGGAGGACGACCAGAAGGTAATGGTATACGACCTTGGCGGCGGTACCTTCGACGTATCAATTATTGAAATGGGCGACGGTGTACAGGAGGTTCTCGCAACAGCGGGTAACAACCGTCTCGGCGGCGACGATTTTGATAAAAAGATTATGGACTGGATTGTCGCTGAGTTTAAGAAGGACAACGGCATTGACCTTTCAGGCGACAAAATGGCTATGCAGAGAGTTAAAGAGGCTGCGGAAAAAGCAAAAATTGACCTTTCAGGTATGACTACCGCACAGATTTCCCTTCCGTTCATCACGGCAGACGCTACAGGTCCCAAGCACCTTGAGCTTACGCTTTCAAGAGCCAAGTTCAACGAAATGACAGCGGACCTTGTTGAGGCAACAATGGGTCCTGTCCGTCAGGCAATGAGCGACTCCGGTCTTTCCATGAGCGACATTGACAAGGTGCTTCTCGTAGGCGGTTCAACAAGAATCCCGGCAGTCCAGGAGGCTATTCAGAAGTTCAGCGGCAAAGAGCCGTTTAAGGGAATCAACCCTGACGAGTGTGTAGCTATGGGCGCGGCGCTTCAGGGCGGCGTTCTTGGCGGAGATGTTAAGGGACTTCTTCTTCTTGATGTAACTCCGCTCTCACTCGGCATTGAAACCATGGGCGGAATCAACACGGTTATCATTGAGAGAAATACAACTATTCCGACAAAGAAAAGCCAGATTTTCTCGACTGCTGCCGACAACCAGACTTCTGTAGAGGTTCACGTTCTCCAGGGTGAGAGAGAATTTGCGAAGGATAACAAAACCCTCGGTATGTTCCACCTCGACGGTATTCTTCCCGCAAGGCGCGGCGTACCTCAGATTGAAGTAACATTTGATATTGATGCAAACGGTATAGTACACGTTTCGGCAAAGGATCTCGGCACAGGCAAAGAACAGCATATTTCCATCACCGCATCATCTAATATGAGCAAGGAGGATATTGACAAGGCTGTTAAAGAGGCAGAGCAGTTTGCTGAAGAGGATAAGAAAAAGAGAGAGGCAATCGACCTTAGAAACAACGCGGACCAGATGGTATATCAAACGGAAAAGCTTCTTTCGGAAGAGGGAGATAAATTCTCAGCCGACGACAAGTCAGCTCTCCAGACAAAGACAGATACACTTAAAGAGGCTCTCAAGGGCGATAATCTTGATGCAATCAAAACCGCTCAGGAGGATTTACAAAACAAATTCTACGAGGTATCACAGAAGCTTTATGAGGCTGCACAGGCAGCAGGCGCTGATCCTAACGCCGCAGGCGCGGGCTTTGATCCTAATCAGGCAGGCGGCGGTACAGACGCAGGCTATACAGACGCTGATTACACAGAGGTTGACGACAACTGATAAATAATATTATCAGCTATAAGCACATGCAGGGTATACTGTGTGTGCTTATATAAAGTTACTTACAGATTGGGGGCATTATATATTGCCTGAGGAAAAAAGAGATTATTACGAGGTGCTTGGCGTCAGCAAGGGCGCAAGCGACGATGAAATAAAAAAAGCATACAGAAAAACAGCAAAAAAATATCACCCCGACCTTAATCCGAACAATGCGGAGGCAGAGGCAAAATTCAAGGAATGCAATGAGGCTTACGAGGTTTTATCTGATCCTCAGAAAAAAGCACGCTATGACCAGTTCGGCTTTGCCGGAGTTGACCCTAATTACGGAGCGGGTCAGGGCGGCGCGGGCTTTGGCGGTTTCGGATTTGACGGGGATATTGATTTGGGTGATATTTTTTCCTCCTTCTTCGGCGGAGGGGGATTTGGCGGCGGACGAAATCCGAACGCGCCGCAAAGAGGACGCGATTTGCAGACATCTGTCAGCCTTACATTTGAGGAGGCGGCAAAGGGCTGCAAAAAAACGGTTGAGGTTATGCGCGTTATGGATTGCAGCGAATGCGGCGGAACAGGAGCCGCAAAGGGTACTTCGCCTACCACCTGCCCCGAATGTCAGGGCAGAGGTGTTATAAATATCCAGCAGAGAAGTCCGTTTGGTGTTATGACAACACAAAGAACATGTACACGCTGCAACGGCAGCGGAAAAATTATTACCTCGCCCTGTCATAAATGCAACGGCAAGGGCAAGGTGCGCACCAAAAAGAAAATTGATATTAATATTCCCGCCGGTATCGACAATAACCAGATTGTCAATGTAAGAGGCTTCGGTAACACAGGCGCTAACGGAGGTCCGGCAGGCGACCTCAAGGTGGCTGTAAGCATTAAAAAGCATCCTTACTTTAACCGTGACGGATATGACGTATGGGTTGACAGACATATTTCATTTGTTCAGGCAACACTCGGCGCTGAAATTCAGGTGCCTACTCTTGACGGAGATGTCAAGCTGAACGTACCGTCAGGTACCCAGCCGGGAGAGGTATTCACCTTAAAAGGCAACAAGGGAATACAAAGGCTTAACGGTCTCGGCAAAGGCGAGGAATATGTCAAAATTGTTGTTGATGTTCCGAAGAGCGTTACAGACGAGCAAAGGGAGCTTTTAAAACAATTTGATAAGGATTACATTCCGCCGAAAAATAAGGAAGGCTTTTTTGATAAATTTAAGAAGAAATAAGTATTTAAAAGCAGGATTGAATAAAATTCAATCCTGCTTTATATTTTGATCTTTACATATTTAATAATTGAGCTTATCATTAAAGAGCATAAAATGTTAGGATTATAAAAAATGTTACTGATATAATTAACTTAACAGAAAGGAATATGATTATGGATTGGACGCAAGGCTTGCAAAATGCAATTGATTATATTGAAGAGCATTTGACAGATAAATTGGATTTTGAAATTATATCCAATCAGTCGGGTTTTTCAAATTTTTATTTTCAAAGAATTTTTAATATCCTTTGTAACTGCTCACTCGGTGAATATATCAGAAAACGCAGACTTACTCTTGCCGGTAACGAGCTTGCCGCAACGAATGCAAAGGTAATCGATATTGCTTTAAAGTACGGATACGATTCACCTGAAAGCTTTACAAGAGCATTTTCAAAATTTCACGGAATCACTCCATCCGAGGCAAAGAAGAATAATTCAATTCTGAAATCATTTTCGCGTCTTTCTGTTGAAATAAAACTAAAAGGCGGTAATATTATGGATTACAAAATTGTAAAAAAGGAATCATTTAAGATACTTGAAAAAGTAAGCCACCAAAGTATTGATGATGCAAAGAATAAAATCACAATCCCGGATTTCTGGACCCAGTCACACCAAGACGGAACAGTTACAAAGCTGCTTGATCTGACAACTGACAGAACAAATATCTTTGGCGTTTGCTACGGAAATACACCAAATGATCAAAAAACATTTGATTATTCAATCGCTGTTATGTGTAATGATGATACCAAAATACCGACAGGTTTTAAGGTCAATAAAATCCCCGCACGCGTTTGGGCGGTATTTGAATGTGTCGGTCCAATGCCAAATGCTATTCAGGATACATGGCATAAAATATGCGCAGAGTTTTTCCCGACTGCAAACTATGTGCCGACATATGAAATGGATATTGAGGTATATTCAGTAGGTGATATGTCATCTCCTGATTACAGAAGTAAAATATGGGTACCGGTTAAAGAAAAATAGTATTTTAAAGGGGCATCTCACTTTCGTGAGACAGCCCCTTTAAACATGCTGAAAATTAAATTTTCATTTATAAATCATCCGCGTCCTGAACAGGCTGTTCAAGCTCATCATTATAGTACATATCCTTCGGAATACCTGTATAGCTGCCGTCAGTATCACAGTTTACCATATCGGGACTCAGATAAGAAGTCAGGTCAATAACGGGCTTCTTTTTTTGATTTTTTTTGTTATCTTTCTTTTTCATAGAAATCACCCCTGCAATTATTTTTTACAGAGGTGCGTTTTTTATTTATATTTTTTCAACATCAATATGTGATATTTTTTCCAAAAATTGCTTTGGAGTAATAATTTCTCCCATTTCACGATACTCGTCCATATTCATATTGAAATTATTAATAAATATAGGAACGTCATTATACTCAACATCAATGTGCAAAAGGGCGGCGTCTTCAATAACCTTTTTCGCATCGCAGGTATTAATATCGTAAAATCTTTTTACAACCGTCTCATTATTTCTGACATATTCGAGAGTAACATTTCTCAATGACTTTGAAACGGAGATATATCTCATCTCCTCTTTGGAAAGCGTCAACGCCATCGGCATTTGCGCGACAGCCTTGCAGGCGCCTGAATTAACAAAAAATTCGTTAATAAAAATTGATTCCAATTTGCTTGTATCATCCGGCACAATTATTGCAAGAATATACTTGTTCAGCTTTTTACCGTAAATGCTTTTCATAAATTCCTTGAAATAATACTGCCCTTCAGCAATTTTTTCGGCAAATTCGTGATAAAAAGGGATATTGGGTGAGGGATTCAGCGACGGCATGGTAAAAGTTTTAAAATCATCACTGTCTTTTGCCTTTACAAGAATATTGTTATTTGTAATTATCATCGGAACGGTTTTAGCCATTGTGCCACCTCATAAACTAAACTTATACAGTATCAGTTTTACCTTTATTATTTTACTACATACTATGCCTTAAATCAATAAAATTTAAAATTTTAAAAAATATGGTGAAATGCCGAATAATATATGGTACAATATTAAAAACCCTATGTAATTTGGGAAGCTAATGCCATACTAAAAACAAGAGGAGAATACCATATGTCTAACCAAAATGAAATTGACGATATATTAAATGAGATAAAAAGCAAAAGAAAATCAGAAAACGGAGATAAGAAGAATAACGACATTTTAAATTCCTTTACCCCTCCTAAAAAGGAAAAGTCTAAAGCGGATGATGTATTTTCAAATATGAAATTTGATGAAAAACCCACGCCGAAAGCAGCAGATAATCATTTTGATTTAATTAGCGCACCTAAAAATGATTTTTCAAATGAAATATTCACGGACGACGGCGGAAACAAGGGCTCAAACAACGGCAGGAAAAAGATTATAATTATCACTGTTGCCGTAATTCTTGTTATAGCAATTATTGCGGGCGTAGCCTTCGCCATAACAAAAAACAAGAACAAAGAGCCTGAAACAACAGCCGCTCCCTCAACAACCACAACCACAACCGAGGCAGTCGCCAAGATAGTTAATCCCCTCACCGGGGAAGAGGCATATAATGAAAAAGCAGTCGGCAAAAGACCTGTTGCCTGTGTTGTTGAAAATTCCTATCCCGCAAGACCGCAATGGGGTATTGATGACAATACAAATTCACCCGACATAATCCTTGAAGGCGAGGTTGAAGGCGGTGAAACGAGAATGCTCTGGTTTTACGCGGACTACACCTCACTGCCCGACCAGATAGGTCCCATGCGCAGCGCAAGACCTCCTTATATCAGATTTTCCGAGCTGTTCGATTCAATCTTTATTCATTGGGGTCAAAGCTCTACAAGGGACAATTATATCGGTGCCGATACCGTTTTCAGAACAGACAATGTTGACCATATAAATCAGATGACATATGGCGGCAGCCTTGCTCTTTTCGGAAGGGACTCATCAAGAGGTGTTTCCTCAGAGCATACGGGAGTATTATACGGCGATAAGCTCGCGCAGGCTATTACAGAAGCTAAGTTCAGAACAGATATTGACAAATCAAGCTTTACAAATCTTACCTTTAATGAAAAAGAACAGGCTGTAAGTAATACCAAGTGCGACTCATTTTCATTCACATTCTCCTCAAGAACAAAAACAAGAGACTGGGCTTATAATGCCGACGATAAAATGTACCATTGCACCGATTATTTGACGGATGTTGCAAGAAAGAATTTACTCGTGCTTTATGATGATACGGAATATGTTACCAAATACAATTACAAAGGTACCGGCAAATCGGAAACCTATTGTGACTACAAACTCGCAGGCGGCAGCGGAAAGCTCCTGAGCCTCGGAACAATCACCGAAATCAAATGGTCTGTTGAAAACGGAGTGCTTTCCGTTAAAGATACAAACGGTAAAAGCATCAGCCTTAACACAGGCAGAACCTGGATAGGCTACGGCTCCGCGAATAACGGCGGAACAGACAAAAATAATACACCGTTGGAAAACACATCAGAGCAAAATTAATAATTAACGTAAAAAATGCCCGTTAAGCAACAGCTTGGCGGGCGTTTTTGGCACAAAAAATGAAGCTGTAGAGACAGGTCTATGTATACTGATTCACTGGCGTTTTACAACTTTTTTTAAATTCATTACTATTAATTATTTTATAAAATATTATTAGGCTATACAAGCGAGAAAAGAATTATTATAATAGGTACTATACAGATACATTAACGGCAAACAGAAAAGAGGTTTAATTTTGAATACAACCGAAAATAAAATATGCGAAGTATTATGGAATGAATATGAACCTCAGCTTCGAAAAATATGCAGAATAAAATTAAGGAGTTGTCAGGATGAGGTTGATGATGTTATATCAGAAGTCTTTTTAGCGCTTTGTCAAAAAACCGATAAAGACGGACCTCCTGAAAAGCCGAAACAATGGCTTTATGGAACGCTGAATAATCTTATCAATTTAAAATACCGAGAAATATATAAATTAAAAGATAAACAGCATAGTTTAGATAATACGGAATTTGAATTGCCTTTTGAAGAAAACGGTATAGAAGAAAAAATTGAAGATATTTATAACAATGAAATAAAAGACAGGCTGCAATCATTCTTATCAAAGGATGAATACCAAATACTCAATTACATATATTTTGATAAATTAAGAATGAAAGAAATTGCGGTTTTAATTAATTCAACCGAATCTGCTGTCAAACAAAAACATTATCGGATATGTAATAAATTGAGAAAGGCAGCAAAAAAATTTGAAAAAAATTATTAAATATGAGTTACTTTTTCAATCAGAAAAACAACTTTATATATGGAAGGGCGATATTATGGATAATTTAACACTTTTAAAAACACTAAAATCCAAATCAATGACCTTTTCTCTTGAAGAAATTCAAGAAATAATGGACGAAGAGCTTAACAAGAATCCGGAAGAAATGGATACCGAGCTGATAGATTTATGCGCAGAAATTCTTGACAAAGTATATTTTAATACTCAGGGTGAAACTGCCGCGTCAGGAACCGAGAGCAAGTCAATTAACGAAAATACCAAAAAGAACTCAAAAGGAATTAAATTCAGAAAAGTTTTATTAATAGCGGCTATTTTTATTATTATCACAAGTATTGCTATCCCTGTAAACGCCCGGTATGTTCATTATGAAACATCTGACAAGATTGTTCAGTTCTTTAGCGGTCATTTTAAAATCGACTTACGCAGCGGTAATAAAAATACAATTAGTCATTCCGATGAAAATATTGATATAGTTAAAAATTTAAATGATGCAGGATTTGAAAGTATAATACTCCCATCCGATTTACTTAAAAATGACTATGCAAAGGATGATATTTCAATTTCTAAAGATGAAAGTTATTTAACAGCAGAGATTGATTTTAAAATGGATAATGATATCAGTGGTTATATTTCAATTATAAAACATAGAACCACTCTTACCGAATTCGCTATTGGACAAGAAGATATAAATGATCAATATGATTCTGTTAAACAGATTACAGTGAACGGGATGGATATTCTTGTTTTCAATCATGAAGAAAAATCACACATTGAATATGTAGATAATAATATTGAATACTCTATTTTTTTAGATAAATGTTCATTCGATTCAGCCATAAAGATAGCCGAATCATTATAATAAGGAGGATTTTAATGAAAAAAATATTTAGTTTAATAATTGTTGGATGTTTAATTTTTACATTTAATGATTAATATAAAAACGCACGAACCTACACATTATCTAAAAGTCTTTCTGTATCAAGCGGATACCAATATAGAGTAACCTGTACTCACTACGCAAAGAAAAATATTTTTTCCACACAAAAAATTAACAATACATCTAACATCTTATCTTTTTAACATTGAATTTAAAAGCAAAAATGAGAACTCCGTTTTTTGAGTTCTCGTTTTTTGTTTTTTAGTAAATTTTTTTATAAAAAGCGTTACCTTTCCTCTTTCCAAAACAACTAAATAGAGGAAAGCAATATTTGGCAATTATAAGATAACTATATGGAGAATTATATTCAAATGGAAAAAAATAAATTCAATTTATCTGAAAAACAAAAAATATTATTTTTTAAATTAATATTTATATTTTCATTTCTATTATATATTGAAACCATAATAGAAGTTACATTATTTAAATATATGTCAATAACTGAATTATTTTCTTCAGATAGATGGTTTTATATTCAATCTATTAATTATATTCCTTTTTCAGATTGGAGTATAGATCGAAGTGGACTAATCAGAGATATTATATTAAATATAATACTGTATTTCCCTTTTGGATTTCTATTACAAATGATTAATAAAAAGAATAAATTAAGCCTGTTGCAAATATTTATTCCGTTTACAGCCAGTATATCAATAGAAATATTGCAATACATTTTTTCTGTAGGTGTAACTGATATAACAGATATAATTTGTAACACTATAGGTGCTGTTTTTGGTGCAATATCCTATCTTATATTTAATTTTGTTTTCAAAAAAAATAAGGTAAAAGCAAATAGGATATTATTGTGTTTTATTGGTTTATTTGCAATAGTTAATTTATGTTTATCAATATAACAAAGTGAAAGAAGTTTCAAAATGAAATTTAAAAAATTTTGCAGTCTGTTTTTAGCTACAATAATGCTTATTACGGCTTTACCATTATCTGCATATGCAGATGATGTACCTACAGATAATGAAGAAAGTTTCGAAATAGTGTGGTATAATGATGACGGAACTATTATAAGACCAATAATTAATGCCGACGGTACTTTCACCTACTATTTTTCAACAAGATTGCATTCAAGCACTTTTACTGCTACATCCGACAAAATTTCGCTTAGTTTTATTACAAGCACTAATACTAAGGCATATTATTATATTGCGTTATATGATATGACAGATGATCCATTGTATCCAACATTCAAAAGTATGACACAATCAAAGGACAATAACACTGCTGACAGCAAAACATTTAATGTAAAAAAAGGCAGAAAATATCGTTTAACCTTTTCTAAAGTAAATCCAAAAAATGAAGATTGGATTAGGGGAAAAGGAACAATTTACGGAGCAAAATCATAATAAATTTTTATTGATAAACATAATTAACAAAGCAATACTATCTCAACTACTTCCTTGAGTTGAGATAGTTTTTTTCTTAATGCTTCAGGCGAAATAATCTCATGTTTGTTTTTCAACTTTATAATAAGAAAATACCATCGAAAAAGAGAAAAACCCACTTGAAAAAGTAAATGTTGTTAATATTCATCAGCCGATTGATTTAAAATCAATCGGCTGACTGTTTTTTACATATTCTTCAAATAATTTACTGTATTTACTACCTTTCCGTTTTTTACATACACACGCGGTACGCGGTACGAAATACGGCAGGGAAGCTCATAGTTAAAGGAATGAGCAAGCCCGGATACCTCCTCCATAGTCAGAATAGCGTCACCGTCAGTACCTATAAGCGTAACCTCGTCCTCGGTTTTAACATCGGGGATATCCGTAATATCAACCATAAACTGGTCCATACAAACTCTGCCGATAATTCTTGCGTATCTGCCTTTAATAATAACTCTTCCCTTATTTGTAAGGCAGCGCGGATAACCGTCGGCATAGCCCACCGGAATTGTGGCCACAACAGTTTCTTTTTCTGTTTTATATGTACCTCCATAGGACACTTCTCTGCCAGCCTCTAAAGTTTTGATATGGCTTATATGCGTTTTCCACTCCAAAACAGGTCTGATCGCAAGAAGTGATTTATCAACTTCATCCGACGGATAAAGCCCGTAGATAATAATTCCCGCCCGCACCATATCAAGCATATCGTCAAACACCATAATTCCTGCGGAATTATTAAGATGCTTAATTGGGATGTCTATTCCCCTGTCGCTAAGCATTGAGGCAAAAGCGTAAAACAACTCCCTCTGCCTTACCGACTTGGATAAATCCCTTTCGTCAGCAGTCGCAAAATGAGAAAACAAACCCTCTGCCTGAATATTCGGCAGATGGGTTATTTTTTTGCATATATCAGCGCTTTCGTTATTCACCTGAAAGCCGATTCTGCTCATTCCCGTATCAACACAAAAATGAAACTTGGAAGTTTTCCCCTGTCTCACAGCCTCATCAGACAACGCCTGTGCCGTATCATATGAAAAAATCGGAATACGAATATCATTTTTAACAACATCCGCATACTGCTGAGGCGACACATAGCCAAGAATCAGGATAGGCTTTTTTATTCCGGCATTAATAAGCTCCAATGCCTCATCAACGCACGCGACACCGAAAAAGTCGCATTTGTCCTCAATAAACCTGCTGATGGGAACAGCTCCGTGACCGTATGCGTCCGCTTTGATAACGGCGAGCAGCTTTGCTTTTGAATTAACCTTATTAAGTATATTATCTATATTATATTCAATTGCGTCCAAATCAATTTTTGCATATGTTCTTTGATACATTATTTCGCCTCTGTGTAGTTGACTTATTTAAAATATATTTTAATACCGAAACACGCAAAAGTAAAGTTAAAGTTAAAACAAACCATTATAAAAGAAAAGAAGGCCGGAACTGCAAATCCGACCTTCCCCTCTCTGTTATTACAAACTATGGAGGACCACGATTTGAAACGGTGCGGCCCGTTTCAAGTCTAAATGTATTATAGTAGATATTGCATAATTTGTCAATAGTTTTGATGAATTTTTTTATATAATTTCACAACTCGTATTTTGAGTAACGCAATTATTTTTTCATAGTGTCATTTTTTGGACTGTCAAAGCGCAGGGAATTGACTTAGAACATATGTTTGTCTAATATATAGCATATACGCAGCGTATTTCATATGAAAATATAACTGAAAGAAGGCAAAAATATGACTATTAGTGAACTCGCCCGCGAATATGACGGACAGTACAAGGCTATCTGTGCAAAAATGGACGGACTCAAACCGCTTTTAAGCGTTTACTCGGGAGAGGATCTTTTACTCCTAAGAAGAAAACTGAAAATCTATTATGATATGGCATGTGAATGTAAAAGAGTTTCAACTCTGCTTTCACATTATTATGATAAGGAGAAGCGGTATGATTGATTTTGTTGAAGAATTTATGAGTGTCGGCAAACAGACTGAGGAAGACGGCTTTGACGAGCAGAGAATTCTTATAAAATCCATGTCAAAGGTTTTGCCGTTAATAATAAAAAACGAACTTACGCAACGCCAGAATCTCTGTTTAAGATTGTTTTATGTCTACGGCAAAAGTCAGGTGGAAATCGCAAGAGAGCTAAAGCTATCGCAACCGACTGTCAGCAGGCACATTTCAACGGCAAAGGCGATTGTGAACAAATGCCTTGCTTACTGCTATTACTCGGTTAAGCAGGCAAACGAACAGTGGCTGAAAATTGAATAATCAGCCGCTGTTCTATACCACAACTGATACAGCAACGGCTATTTTATAGGACGAATCCACCATTGCCAACAATTGGAAACGCGCCTCACAGAATAATAAGGGCTTAACATATAACCATTTAGCCCTTATCACATTATTCTATGAGGCGCGTTTGCTTTTTGTTCAAATCGGCTCGGCTTATTTTAATATAAAAATAGCAATTATGAACATGAAAGCATATAATATAGGCTGATGCGCAATATAAACCCAAAGGCTGTTTCTGCCGACAAAGCTCAAAAACCTGCTGTGCTTCTGATACATAGCGACGGGGAGCTTCTCGTCCGCCGCAAGCTTGCCGACAAAATATCCGAAAAAGAACATAAATATCCAAGGCAGTATCGGGAAATAATCGGCGCTGTAAAAGCCGCTGTTATGAAAACCGAGCGGCGCAAGGAAATTATACCGGTAAAAACTGTCGGGCAGGCTGATGAGTCCAAAGCAAAGCCTGCCGCCCTCAATACCGTAGAAAAACAAAAACAAAAGCATTGAAATTACGGCGCCGAGCCTGTAATCAATCCTTTTAAAAACAGGCATAAGCAGTCCCGTGATTATCATACAGATGCCAAGACAATGCAGAATTCCGAAATAAATCTCTGCGCCCTCAAAGCCGAACAGAGGCATAATCACGGCAGTGGCAACAGTAATAACCAAGCCGAAGACAAAAACTATTATTCCGCGTTTAATGCTGTTCCTTGAAAGCCTTGAGCACACACCTGATATAATAATAAACGCCGCCCAAAAAATCGGCTGAACGATACAAAGTGCGTCAAACACCTCATAACCCCATGAAAGTCCGAGAACATCACCGACATCTAAGAACGCATGGTGGACAATCATACATATTATTGCAAAGCCTCTGATTTCATCAAGCATATGAATTCTTTTTTTATTTTCAATCATCAGGTTATCACCTTTTCCTTTAGCCGTGAATATTGTACCACAATTGTTTTATATTGTATATAACAAAAAAATATGATATAATTATAAACCGAGGTGTAAAGCTATGAAGGAATTTACCGCAAAGGCAGAGGGAAAGGCTGTTACTACAGTAGCTGCCGCGAACACGGCAGCAACCGTTAAATCGGGAAGTCTTGATGTATTTGCCACTCCTATGATGATTGCTCTTATGGAGGAGGCATCCTGTACCGCCTGCGCGCCGCTCCTTGAAAACGGGGAAACGACCGTAGGCGTGCGTGTATCCGTAACTCACGATAGAGCAAGCGGACTCGGTGAAGTAATCACAGCGTACGCCGTACTTGAAAATGCTGACGGAAGAAAGCTGACTTTCTCGGTACAGGCAAAGGACGAAAACGATAACATTATAGGCAGTGGAACGATTGAAAGATTTGTAGTCCTTGAGGAAAAATTTATGAAAAGGGTAAAAGGCATATGAGATACAGTGCGGTAATTTTTGATTTTGACGGAACTATATGCGACACCGGAGAGGGCATACTTAAAAGCGCAAAATACGCTTTGGAGTCTTTCGGCTATGAAGCGCCGGAATATAATGAGCTTACCTGCTTTATAGGTCCTCCTCTGCTTATTACCTTTCAGGAAAAATTCGGCGCAGACCCCGCAAGAGCTGACGAGCTTGTAAGAAAATTCCGTGAACGGTACACCAATAAGGGTGTTTTTGAAAGCAGGCTTTACGACGGTATAAAGGAGCTTTTGATTTCTCTTAAAAAGGATAACATAAAAATCGGCATTGCCTCGTCAAAGCCGCAGGATTATATTGAAACTCTGCTTGACCGTTTTGGAATAAAATCATATTTTGACGCGGTTTGCGGCGTAACCTTTACTGCTGATTGCGAAGCGAAAACGAGTATTATCGCGAGGTGCCAGAAACAGCTTGGAGTTACGGGAAACAAATGTCTTATGGCGGGCGACAAAAAATATGATATTGAGGGCGCCAAAACAAACATAATTGATTCTGTCGGAGTTTTATGGGGATACGGTACAAAATTTGAGCTTATCGAAGCAGGCGCAAAATTCATAGTTGATAAGGTTGAGGATATTGCGTCCGTTGCTCTCGGCTTTTATGAGCAGACGGAGGAAATTCAGGGAATCTTCAGCGGAAATATAATAAATGTTCACACCGATAAAATCACTCTTGTTGATGGCACAGAGGCAGTCCGTGAGGTTGTTGACCATCCCGGCGGAGTTGCGATAGTCTCGCTTACCGATAATAATGAAATTATTTTGGTTAGGCAGTTCAGATATCCGTACAAGGAAACAATATACGAAATCCCTGCGGGGAAGCTTGAAAGCGGAGAAAATCCGAGAGAGGCGGGAATACGCGAATTCAGCGAGGAGTGCGGCGCGACTGCTGAGAGCTTTGAACCGCTCGGCGAGATTTATCCGACACCCGGTTACTGCGGTGAAATAATCCGCCTTTTCTATGCTACGGGTCTGACCTTCGGCAAGCAGAATCTTGACGATGATGAATATTTAGATGTGGTAAAAATGCCGTTTGGCGAATGTGTTTCAAAAATAATGAACGGCGAAATCAAAGACGCCAAAACAATTATAGGTATTCTTAAATTAAAGGAATTAATGAAATTATGACGGCTTATCTTGACAATTCAGCGACTACTAAACCATGTAAAGAATGTGCAGACGCTGTAACGGATATGCTCCTTAACAACTGGGGAAATCCCTCAAGCCTGCATAATTTAGGCATAAACGCTATGAAAGTGATTATAGCCGCAAGGTCTGTTATAGCTGACTCTCTCGGCGTAGGCAGAGAGGAAATCATATTCACCTCGGGCGGTACCGAGGCAAACAACCTCGCTATTTTCGGAGCGGTTAAGGCAAGAAAACGTCTTGGAAAAAGAATTGTCACCACGGCTATTGAGCATGAAAGCGTGCTTCAGTCGGCGCAGGAGCTTGAACGACAGGGCTTTGAGGTAATTTATCTTAAACCCGACAAAAAGGGAAATATCTCAAAGGAGCAGCTTTTTGACACTGTAAACGAGGACACCATTCTTGTTTCAATGATGTATATAAATAATGAGGTAGGGACGGTTATGCCCGTAGATGCGCTAAAACGCGCTGTTAAAAGGGCTAACTCCCCCGCTCTTATTCATATTGACTGTGTTCAGGCTTACGGAAAGGTGAACATAAACGCAAAAAAACTTGGCGCTGATTTAATAACCGTATCGGCTCACAAGATACACGGACCCAAGGGAATAGGCGCTCTTTATATAAACAAAGAGGCTAACCTCACCGACCAGAACTTTGCTCAATCCTTTGGCGGAGAGCAGGAAAAAAGGATTCGTCCCGGGACGGAAAGCTCACCGCTTATTGCGGGATTCGGCGCCGCCGTAAAGGCATTTCCATTGATGAATGAACAGAAAAAGCTGATAAATGAGCTTAACACCTACGCAAGAAAAAAGCTGTCGGATATTGACGGTCTGCGCTTTAACAATGATGAAAGCGCCTCCCCCTATATCATTAATCTATATATTCCCACCTTTATGAGAAGCCAGACAATTTTGCAGGAGCTTTCGTCAAACTACAAGGTTTATGTCAGCAACGGCTCAGCGTGCGCCAAGGGTAAAAAAAGCCATGTACTCAGCGCAATGGGACTTGATGATGAAACACTTGACAAAAGCATAAGAATAAGCTTTTGCAGATACAATACAAAAGCGGAAATTGACCTTTTGGCTGACGCAATAAAGGATTTAATTAAAAAGCACCCTTTGGAGAAAATATGAAAGAAATTATACTTATCAAAAACGGCGAACTCGCACTCAAAGGACTTAACAGAAACACCTTTGAGGATATACTCGTTAAAAATATGAAAAAGAAGCTTTCTGATTTAGGAAGCTTTGCGTTTACAAAAGGTCAGTCTACTATAATGGTTGACCCTGTTGATAACGATATTGACCTTGACGACGCGGTTGAGAGACTGTCAAAAGTGTTCGGCATTGCCGCTCTTTCACGCGCCTGCGTGTGTGAAAAGGATTTTGCGGTTATCAAAAAAACGGCAGCCGAATATCTTGAGGAACAGCTTGAGGACGCAAAAACCTTTAAGGTTGAGGCAAAGCGCTCCGATAAAAAATTCCCGCTGAAATCACCTGAAATATGCAGGGAAACAGGCGGTTATATCCTTTCAAAATTCCATAATCTCCGGGTTGACGTTCATAACCCCGACATTATTGTTACTGTTGAGGTGCGTGACAAATACGCATTTGTGCGCGGCAACAATATAAAAGGTGCGGGCGGTATGCCTACAGGTACAAGCGGCAGAGCAGGTATTCTTATCAGCGGCGGCATTGATTCTCCCGTTGCCGCATATATGATGGCAAAAAGAGGTATTGAGCTTTGCGCAGTTCATTTCGCATCACCGCCCTACACATCAGAGCTTGCTGAAATGAAGGTTATGGAACTGCTTAAAAAAGTCGCAAAATATTCAGGCGTAATTACAACGTATGTTGTACCCTTTACACAAATACAGGAAGCAATCCGTGACCTTTGTCCAGAGGAATATTTCACCATAATTATGAGAAGAATTATGATGATGATTTCTGAAAAAATCGCACTTAATCAAAACTGCAGCGCGCTTATCACAGGTGAAAGCGTCGGACAGGTTGCAAGCCAGACAATATATGCTCTCGCCTGCACTGACTGTGCTGTAAACATTCCTGTTTTCAGACCGTGTATAGGTATGGACAAGGAGGAAATTATAGCAATATCAAGAAAAATTGACACATTTGAAACCTCCATCCAACCGTACGAGGACTGCTGCACGGTATTTACCCCCAAGCATCCAAAAACAAGACCTCATATTGACGATGTTCTCAAGGCTGAAAAAAGCATTGAAAACCTTGAGGCGCTTATGGCAGACGCAATTAATAATGCTAAAAAGGTGATTATCAGATAATGAACGAAGAGAAAGATGATATTGAAAAAATCCTTTCCCAATTCAAGGAACAAAGGGAGAATAAAGAACATCCCCCGATTTTACCGTTAGAGCCTCCCAAACGAAGGGAGGAATACATTGATTTTTCAAAGCCTGAAGAGACTGAAAAAAAGCCAAAGGATAAGCCCAAAAAGCCTAAAAAAACGCCTGAAGAGCTGCAACAGCTAAAGGAAGAGAAAAAGGCAAGGGCAGCTAAGCGGAAGGAAAAAGCCAAAATAATTTTCCAAAGGCTTAAAAAGGCTTTGTTTCATAAAAGAAATTTAATCATACTTGTTTCAATCGCTGCCGTTGCGGCGGCAATATTCGGTATAAAATACGCCGCTGAGCAGTCAAAAGCAGCATATCTTAAACCGTATGAGAAAAAATATCCCGACGTGGAATTTCAGGTTGGTATGCTCGAAAAATACTGTGATATAATAGGTCAGAGCCCTGATGCTGCCGGATATCTTGAAATACCTGACATTGACTTAAAGACCGCTGTTAGCAGTAATGAAAAGACATTTCCGAATGCTCAGAGCTGTACTGTCGGTGCAGAGCAGTTTAACTATGTTGTGTATCTCAATGACAGCAGCCTTGAAAATGTTTATTCAAGCGCACGGTCGTATAATAACGCAAGCGGATATATGCTTTATTCCGACTTTTATAATGAATATAATTTTAAGATAGTGGGCGCATTTTACACAAACACAAGAGCAGAGGACGATAACGGATATATTTTCCCATATAATGTCACTGAAAAAATGACAATTGATTCGGCTTCTGAATATGTGTCAAAGCTCGAAAGCAGATTTATTTACAGCACAGGAGTTAATGTTACAAGACAGGATACATTGCTTACTATTTCCTGCCCTACTGACTACCATAAGAATTTTCGTTTTGTTGTAGTCGGCGTACTGCGCGAAAACACAGACAGTAAATTTACCGCAACAGAAAAAAGCAGTGATATTCACTACCCGCAGATAATATATGACGAAATGAAAAAGGATAATCCGTACAAATTTGCAACAAAATGGTATCCGGAAATAATGGTGACAGATAAAGAGGGAAATGAAAAAACAATTCAAAAAACAATAAAGGATTATCAATAACAAAAGCCGCTGAAAATCAGCGGCTTAAAAAATGTAATGATTAATTTTGAGGGGGTTCGTATTCAAAATCAGATGCATTATATCCAAAATATTTTTCAACAATCGGAGTGAATTCATCTGCGTCATTGTATTCGGGACTTTTTAGCTCATAGATAGCCTCATTAAACGCCTCGTCATACCAGTCCCACTTTTTGAATGAGTATACGTAACTGATTGTCTCAAGCTCGTTATCAAGCACCTTAAAATGGTCATTGCCGGTAATGCCGTTAAAGCTGAATTCATCAATTATGATAACATCAATTTTTCCTGCCGTTAAATCGGCGACGGCGCTTTGCGCATCTTTATATTCCTTAACATTCTTCAAGCCCTCTTTAATAACAGTATTTTTGTCAAGGGCTGCCTTTGCCGCGTCCGTAACAACGCCCGCCTTTGCGCCTTTAAGGTCAGCATATGTTTTAATCCTGCTGTTTTCAGCGGTTACGGCAATCACTCTGTTATCAATAATATCCTTAGTAAATGTGTGGTCTTTATTAAATGAACCCGTATTTTTTTCAATTCCGCCAACCATCACATATGCAATATACTCATTGCCGTCCTCGTCTGTATATGCGGCATCCTCGCCTAATTTATAATTCTCATCAACCTGAATAAACTTATAATTTTTATAGTCATTTTTAACATCATTGAAAATCTTGCCCATCAGTTCAACGTCAAAGCCTGTGAGATTACCGTCCTCACCTGTATAAATAAACGGTTTTTTCTCAGCGGTATAGGCAACAAGCATTGTGTCATCCGTTATTTTTTCAGCAGCGCCTGATGACGAACAGCCTGCAAAGCATAGCACAACAAATAATGCACTGAGAAAAACAGCAATCACTTTTTTCATAGTTTTCATAATTATGTATCCTCCCTTTCGGATAGCTTACTATTAATTTTATAATATAATAAACTTAAAGTCAATAGAAAATACGATAAGTTACTACTTGACAGTTTCAAAAAATTGTCTTAATCTTATTTAAACAAGGTATTAAATTTAAAGATATCATAAATTTACAGAAAATCGGGTGTTAAATATGAAAAAAATATTTGCGTTATTTTTAATATCAGCGATCAGTCTTTCATTTGCCGCATGCTCAAATGAAAGACAAGAGGAGGAAACTGCACAACCGTCCCAAACGACTGTTACCGCAACAACCGAACCCGTGCCAAAAACGACTGCGCCTCCGAGTGAAAATACAGATAAGGGCAAGAAGCTGAAAACAACGGTGCTTGATACGCTTAATAACCGAATAGACGCGGAAATTTCGGGTGATTTGAAATACGGAAGCTTTACATATAAATTTAACCGCAATCCTGAAATTGTGTACGCTAATGAGCAAAGCGAGGAATTTGAAAAAAAGGCAAAGGATAACGCACAGAAGCTGATAGACAGCATAAAAACCTTTTACGTAGATAAAATCACCTTCGACAGAGAATATACGGTAACAATCGGAGGCGGTGACAATGGACTTGACAGCGTGCAGTACCAGTTCTTTTATCTAAACACTCAAAACCAACAGATAAAAATATATGCCGACAGTGACGGGGAAATCAGTTTTGCTGAATGCAATTTCACTTGGTAATTGACAAAAACGGTTCCTGAGTGTAATATATTATTTTGAACTAAAAACAGACGAGGCGAAAAAATGTTAACTTTAGACAGAGTATATAAAGCAAAGCGCGTTTTATCAGAGGTGGTAAGAAAGACAGATATGATTCCCGCGAAAAACCTCTGCAAGAATGCGACTGTGTATTTGAAAACAGAAAATTTACAGATAACAGGCTCGTTTAAGATAAGAGGCTCTTATTTTAAAATCAGTCAGCTTTCAGACGAAGAAAAGGCAAAGGGAGTCATAGCCTGTTCTGCGGGAAATCATGCACAGGGCGTTGCCCTCGCCGCGACAAAAAACAAAATAAAATCTCTTATCTGCCTTCCCGACGGCGCACCTATAAGCAAGGTTGAAGCAACAAAACGCTACGGAGCGGAGGTGTGTATGGTCAAGGGCGTATATGATGACGCATATAAAAAAGCTCTGGAGTTAAAGGAGGAAAAGGGATATTCCTTTATACATCCGTTTGACGATCCCGATGTCATTGCAGGACAGGGTACTATAGGTCTTGAAATACTCGAACAGCTTCCCGACCTTGACGCGGTAGTTGTTCCAATCGGCGGAGGCGGACTTATTGCGGGCGTGGCTTATACCATTAAGCAGATTAATCCGAACTGCAAGGTATATGGTGTTCAAGCCGCAGGAGCTCCGTCAATGGAAAAATCCATCTCCGACGGTAAAATCGAAACGCTTTCAAAGGTACAGACAATTGCCGACGGTATAGCGGTTAAAACACCGGGCAGCTTAACCTTTGATTTGGTGAGCAAATATGTTGACGGAATCTGTACAGTCAGCGATGATGAAATCGCGCTTGCGATTTTGACTCTTATGGAGCAGGAAAAGCTGATTTCCGAAGGTGCGGGCGCAGTTCCTGTTGCCGCGGTTATGAACGGAAAAATCCCTGATATTGAAGGCAAAAAGGTTTGCTGCCTTGTATCGGGAGGCAATATTGACGTTACTATCCTTTCACGAGTTATTGAACGCGGTCTTAAAATGGGCGGAAGAACGGCAAACATTACAATTGCTCTCTCTGACAAACCGGGACAGCTTATGGGCGTAAGTCAGATTATTGCAGAGCTTGGCGCGAATGTCGTATCTGTTAATTATGACAGCACCGACCTTGATATGAATATCACCGACTGCTATCTCAGAATAGGAGTTGAAACAAGAGATTATCAGCACATAGCTCAAGTTAAGCAGGCGCTTAAAGACGCCGGCTTTGAGGTGTGTGACTAATAAAAACGACTAATTATAAGGAGAGATTTTTATGGAATATGTAGCAACAAATAATGCCCCCGACGCAATCGGTCCATACTCGCAGGCAGTTAAAGCAAACGGATTTTTATTCACCTCGGGTCAGATTGCGATTAACCCAAAAACAAATACGGTTGAGGCAAAAACCATTGAGGAACAGACAACACAGGTTTGTGAAAACCTCAAGGCTGTTGTTGAAGCCGCAGGTACAACAATGGATAAGGTAATTAAAACCGTCTGCTTTTTGGCTGATATCAATGATTTTGCAAGCTTCAATGAAATTTACGGCATGTATTTTATCTCAAAGCCGGCACGCTCCTGTGTTGCTGTAAAGGATTTGCCTAAGGGCGTTCTCTGTGAAATTGAGCTTATTGCCGAGTTATAAAGCGTGTTATAAACTATAATAAAAAACCGAAACGGAGAAAATACCGTTTCGGTTTTTTATTTATGCTTATTTTATTATCCTTTTGACTCTATCAGCTTACAATCAATTTCAAATATATTAATGTCATTATTTTCAATTCTTGCAATAGTAAGCTTTACTGTATCACCCGGTTTTGAGTCGGCGAGAATGGAGGTCATAATATCTGTTGACGTCATTGTCTTATCGTTTACGGCAACAATCATATCATACTGCTTAATATCCTTATTGGCAAGGTCTGATGTCTTTTCAACGCTGTCAATTACCATTGCCCCCTCTGCGTCCTTATAGCCCTTTTCTGCAAGGACCTGAATAATCGCGTTTGAATTATTAAAGTTTGTTATCTGATTATACTGGATACCAAGCTTGGCTCTTCCCTCAACATATCCTACTTTGATAAGGCTGTTTGCCGTTGCGACAGCAGTTGATGACGGTACGGAAAAGCCCATTCCCTCATATTCAGTAGACGCAATTTTTGATGAGTTTATGCCGATTACCTGACCCTGCATATTAAAGAGCGCGCCGCCGCTGTTACCGGGATTAATAGCCGCGTCTGTCTGTATGCACTCATTATCATAACCGATATTTGATGAAATCGGTCTCGCGAGCGCGGAGATATAACCGCTTGTTACGGAGTTCATAAATTCAAGACCGCCGGGGCAGCCGATTGCCACAACCTGCTCTCCAACTACAAGCTGGTCGCTGTTTGCAAATTCCGCTATCTTCAATCCTGTTTTATTAATTGAAAGAACGCCTATATCAGTCTGACTGTCAAAGCCTACCATATCAGCGTCAACATTTGTTCCGTCATTAAGAGTAATTGTAAAGCTGTCACCGTCACTGATAACGTGAGCGCAGGTGAGAATATACGTTTTGCCGTTTTGCTCGGACATCAGAACACCTGAGCCCTCTCCCGATTTGGTCGGCTCATCGCTTTGGTTGCCGCCCTGTCCGTAGCTGTAAAAATAGTTATATGCCTCTGTTCGCTGTGAATAAACAGTTATTCCGACGCAGGATTCAATAGCCTTATCCGCTACACCTGCAACGGTATAATTGTTTTCATTGTCCCTGAGAGGAACGTCCTCGCTGTCGTGTGTCTTGGCAGCATCATTTGTATTCTGTGACTGTGTGGTTGTCTCTTTTTCATTTTTTTCGGAATTACCGCCTACTAAACCCGTAACAGAAGCGGCTATTCCCCCCGCCGCAACGGCAAGACATATGACAAGCACAATTATAATTACCTTTGCGGCATTGCTTTTTTTAGGCGGCTTGGAGCCGTTACTGCCGTAATTGTTATCATTATTCGGCTGATAATAACCGTTATCCTGACTGCTCTGCTGTGAGGAATGATTATAGGAATAATGATATGTTGTATTTTCATCTGACTGAGGCGGAGTATAGTAAGTTCCGTTACTTTCCGGCTGGTAATAATCGGGGTGTGAGCCGTTAGTGTTGTCTGTGTTAAAATCTTTTTTCTCGAAGTCGTCCATTATTTCTTTTTCTCCTTTTTATAGATTGGACTGTACGTTTTGGGAAGCCTGAATATAAACTCAGCGGACTTCTCGTCCTCACTTACCGCCCAGATACTTCCGCCGTGCATTTCAATCATCATTTTTACTATATAAAGTCCCAAGCCTGCGCCCTTGGCGTCAAGACTTCTTGACTTGTCAACCTTGTAAAATCTTTCAAAAACCTTTGAAAGCTCTTCTTTATTTATACCGATACCGCTGTTTTTAATATGCACCTCAACGGTATCGTTACTCTCATTCATAGTTACTTTGATATATCCACCCTCGTTTGTAAACTTTACGGCATTGTCAAATATGTTATAGATAACCTGATAAATCATATCCGTATCCGCAACAATATATGTCTGGCGCAAATCCTCGAGTCCTTGAATTTCAATGTTCTTTTCCTCAATCTTTTGCTCAAATGTGAGAAGAATATGGATAATCTGGTCTGATATATCATAGTTGCTCGGCTTCATTTCAAAGCTGCCCGATTCAATCTTGCTCATATTAAGCATAGCAACAACAAGGCGAGAAAGACGACGAATTTCGCCGCTGACAATATTAAGATAATAATCTGTTTTTTCTCTCGGTATTGTACCGTCAAGTATGCCGTCAATAAATCCGCCTATCGAGGTCATGGGCGTTCTCAGCTCGTGAGAAACATTTGATACAAAGCTTCGCCTTGACGACTCAAGCGTATCAAGCGCGTCCGCCATATCATTAAACGCTTTTCCGAGCTCCGAAAGCTCATCCTGACCGCTCACCTTAACTCTGTAGGAAAAATCACCTATTGCGAACTGCTTTGCCGCCTTGCTCATCTGCTGAAGCGGCTTAACAAAATTCTTGGTCAAATGCCATATGCATATGAACGCAATCAAAAGGCACGCAAAAGCACTGATTACAAATATTCTGAAAACAGCCATTGTCAGCGTGTCCACATCTGTTTCGGTAGTTGCAAAAACAGAACCTATTATTTGATTATTACTGTAAATAGGATAGCCGACAATGTATGAAAGCCGTCCGCTCACACTTCCTTTGCCGACATAACCGCCCTCGTAAACGCTTTTTAACAGCACGTCGCCGACCGTAAATTCATTATGGTATGTGCAGTTAGGAAGCTCTCCCATAAAAGGAACAGTGCCTGCCTTTTCCTTGCACATAATTACATTGCCTTCAACATCACATACGAACAAATCCGCGTCAATAGATTTAGAAATTATATAAAGTGAGCTGCATATCATTTCCTTTTCCACAGTATAATTATCATTCATATCCTGAACAATGAGGGTTGACCTTACGCTTTCGGCAATCGACTGGGTATTCTCTTTTAAAAGCTTTGTGTTCTCATTTTGAGTATACACATTAACAAGTATTGTCAGGGAAGTACCGAGAATAGTCAGTACCACAAGAAAAATTGCCGCAAAAAGAATAAAATATTTTGCAAATATATTGTTCTTCAGATACTGTCCCTTAAGAGTTTCCTTTAAAGACATTTACCCTAATCCTTTGTCTCAAATTTATAGCCGACTCCCCAAACAGTCTTGAGCGACCATTTGTCGGAAACACCCTCAAGCTTTTCACGAAGGCGCTTGACATGGACGTCAACCGTGCGGGAATCGCCGTAATAATCAAATCCCCATACCTCGTCAAGAAGCTGGTCGCGTGTATAAACACGGTTTGGATTTGAGGCAAAGTGATAGATAAGCTCAAGCTCTTTAGGCGGTGTATCAACAGGCACGCCCTTAACCTTAAGCTCATAATTAATAATATTGATTTCAAGATTATCGTAAACAACAACCTTTTTGCTGTTGTCCTCAGTATTGGCATTACCGTTTGTTCTTCTTAAAACGGCTTTAACCCTTGCCATAACCTCCTTGGCGTCAAACGGCTTTGTTACGTAATCGTCCGCTCCGAGCTCCAGACCAAGCACCTTGTCAAAGGTTTCACCCTTTGCGGTGAGCATAATGATCGGTGCGCTTGATGTCTTTCTTATTTCACGGCAAACCTGCCAACCGTCCATTTTAGGCAGCATAATATCAAGAAGAACAAGCTCCGGCGACTTTGAAAGAAAGGTGTTTACCGCCTCCTGTCCGTCATTTGCTACAAAAACAGTATAGCCGTCATTTTCAAGATAAAGTTTAAGAAGCTCGCAAATATTAACATCATCGTCAACAACAAGAATTTTCGTACTCATTTTGTTTTTCTCCTTTTAAATCATTAGTGCTAATTTTAGCACTATAAATTGTTATTTTTTTGTTCTATCGGTTAACAATCTATAAAAATTTTTAACATTTTTTAAATGGAAAATTACAACATTTTTACCAGCTCTTGCCCCGCTTTTCACAGCTCTCAACATAATCGACAAACTGCTTTGCGCATCTCGGCGACCTTCCGCCTCTGCGTGTTGCCCACTGCTCCGCCATAAAGCAAAGATGTTCTTCGTCAACATCCAGCCCTCTGTCCGACGCAATTTTCGTCACTATGTCACGATATTCCGCCTTGTTTGGATTAAGGAAGGTGATTGTCAAGCCGAATCTGTCTGAAAGGCTTAATTGTTCCTGCATTGTGTCGCCCCGGTTGACGTCATTTTCCCTGTCGGTGAAATTCTCTTTGATAAGATGTCTTCTGTTAGATGTCGCATAAATAAGAACATTTGATGACTGCCTGCCGGAAAGCGAACCTTCAAGCGCCGCCTTGAGCTCGCCAAATGACGTATCGTTTGAGTCAAAACTCAAATCATCTATATAAATGATAAATTTCATCGGTGATGAGGCAAGTTGTTCACGTATTAACCCAAGCTCCGCGACATCACTCTTTGATATCTCTATCATTCTCAGTCCCTGACTGTGGTATTCATTAAGAAGCGCGTGAACCGTTGAGCTTTTTCCCGTTCCTCTGTCGCCGTAAAGCAGAACATTATTCGCGGGATGACCCGCTATAAAGCTCTCGGTGTTATCAATCACCTTTTGCCTCTGAATCTCGTAATTTTTTAAATCACTAAGGGTTATCAAATCTATCGACGTAACGGGGCAGATTTCCTTATTTCTCCAGGTAAACGCTATATGCTTTGCATATTTGCCGTAGCCGTTTGCCTTGCAGTAAGAGATTAAATCATCAATCTGCCTGTCCCATTTTTCACTGAGCGGCGGGAGAGCTTTACCTGTTTCCCAGCAGGGAACGGTTTTTATCATTTCTCTTATATCTTCATTTGTAACAGCCTCTGAAATATCGCTTGCAGACAGTGAGGAAAGCTGTTCAAGCTTCATAAGGTCAAGCTTTACTGCGTCCAGAATGGATTTCGGCAGTTTTTCGACTTTATCCGCGCATGCCGATCGGGTGAAAATATTATCGTCTGTTAAAACGCATTTTGAAATATATGTTTTCAGTGATTTGTTCGCAGACACTGTTTTAAAGAATCCGCTTTGTTTTCGCAAGACCTCATCGCTTTTTACAGAGCAGAGCAAATCATAAAGCTCCGCAATTACAGGGTCCTTTTTTAAGTCAAAAATACAAAGCGTGTCAATGTAATATTTCAGTCTTGTAATTTTATTCACTGTATCACTTCCCAAGATAATTTTACTCTATTTGTTCATAATTTACAAGACAAAATATACTTGACTAATTATTATTAAAGGCATATAATAGTTTGCAACAACACATAATGTGCTAAATTTACATATTTTTGGAGGAAAACAAAATGGCAGACGCTAAGATTTTTTATGAATCGGACTGTAATCTTGATGTCCTTTCAGGTAAAACTGTTGCTATTATCGGTTTCGGCTCACAGGGACATGCACACGCCCTTAATCTTCACGAGAGCGGTGTCAACGTAATCGTAGGTCTTTATGAAGGCTCAAAGTCATGGAAGCACGTTGAGGAGCTCGGTCTTAAGGTTATGACAACGGCTGAGGCTACAAAGGCGGCAGACGTTATTATGATTCTTACCCCTGACGAGAGACAGGCTGCTATATATAAGAAAGATATTGAGCCTAATCTTACAGAGGGCAAGGCTCTCGCATTCGCTCACGGCTTTAACATTCATTTCAAGCAAATCGTGCCTCCGTCAAATATTGACGTATTTATGATTGCTCCGAAGGCTCCGGGCCACACAGTACGTTCAGAGTATAAGGAAGGCAAAGGTACTCCTTGTCTTGTAGCTGTATATCAGGACGCTTCAGGTCACTGCCTTGACATTGCTCTTGCATACGGTGCAGGCATCGGCGGCGCCCGCGCGGCTATCCTTGAAACAACCTTTAAGTGCGAGACGGAGACTGACCTCTTCGGTGAGCAGGCTGTTCTTTGCGGCGGCGTAACAGCTCTTATGAAGGCAGGCTTTGAAACTCTTGTTGAAGCAGGCTACGATCCGAGAAACGCTTACTTTGAGTGTATCCACGAGATGAAACTTATTGTTGACCTTATTTATTCAGGCGGTTTCTCAAAGATGAGATATTCAATTTCCAACACAGCCGAGTTCGGTGATTACGAGACAGGAAAGAGACTTATCACTGACGATACCAAGAAGGAAATGAAGAAGATTCTTGAGGAAATTCAGGACGGTACATTCGCGTCTAAGTTCATCACAGAAAGCAACAACGGCTGGGCTCACTTCAAGGCTAAGAGAGAGCTTGAGGCTTCACACCAGCTTGAGGCTGTAGGCGAAAAGATTCGTGCAATGTATAGCTGGAACGGCGAAGATAAATACGCTGAGAAATAATTTTAATAGAAAAACGGCAAGGCGTAAAACAGATAAACTGTTTTACGCCTTTTATGATATATTCAAAAGTTTACAGTCACAATATAACTAAATATACATTTTTGTTTTACTATAGTTATAATGATTATAAGCTTTTGTATAGACAACATAAAAAGAAATTATAATTAATGCATTTCACAAGCAAAAATACATAGCTTCTTTTGTCGCCAAACATAACTTTATAACGTAAAAAGCACTCGGTTTTCCGAGTGCTTTTTGCTTAGATATCTATATCAGTCTTCCGGTATAAATTTTCTGTGAACGGCAGATACAGCTCTGTCCGCGTCCTCCGCGTCAATAATTACGGAAATCTTGATTTCTGATGTTGAAATCATCTGAATATTGATGTTTGACTCATAAAGCGCCTCAAACATTTTTGACGCTGTACCCGGATGTGACTCCATACCCGCGCCGACGATTGAAACCTTTGCGACCTCTGTATTGCAGACGATTCTGCATCCGTCAAGCATATCCTCCAAAAGCTCTACGGCAAGCGGTCCGTTTTCCTTGTTTACCGTAAATACGATATCCTTTGTGCCGTCTCTGCCAAAAGACTGAAGAATAATATCAACATTAATATTCTTAGCGGAAAGTCTTGAGAAGATTTTGAAAGCGATACCCGGTGTATCCTGTAAATTTAAGATTGAAACAAGTGCGACGTCCTTATCCTTGGTTACACCGCGAATTAACATTTTTTCCATTTTTGCTGCCTCCTTAACAATTGTACCCGGTTTAGGATTAAGTGATGAGAGAACCTCAAGCTCTACTCCGTATTTTTTTGCCATTTCAACTGAGCGGTTATTGAGCACCTGTGCGCCCAGAGTTGCCAGCTCAAGCATTTCGTCATAAGTAATTTCCTTCAGCTTTTTAGCATTATCAACCTTTCTCGGATCGGCTGTATAAACGCCCTCAACATCGGTGAAAATCTGGCATCTGTCCGCCTTTAGAGCCGCGGCAATCGCAACTGCCGAGGTATCGGAGCCGCCTCTGCCCAAGGTTGTAAGGTCATCATATCTGTTAATGCCCTGAAAGCCCGCAACAACAACAATATTATGCTTTGCAATCTCAGCCTGCAATCTGTTAGGTTTAATGTTTTTGATTCTTGCCTGTGTGTAAATTGAATTGGTATTAAAGCCTGCCTGCCAGCCTAAAAGACTGATAACAGGGAAACCCAGCTTTTCGATTGCCATTGCGAGAAGTGAAATTGAAATCTGCTCGCCTGCCGTAAGAAGCTGGTCCATTTCCCTCTTATGAGCATTCGGATTGATTTCGTTAGCCTTAGCAATCAAATCATCGGTTGTGTCGCCCTGCGCGGATACAACAACGATTACGTCATTGCCCTGCTTGTACGTATCTGTAACAATACGCGCAACATTCATAACCCTTTCGGCATTCGCTACCGATGAGCCGCCGAACTTCTGAACAATAAGTCCCATAGTTCAAGTCCTCCTTTATATATTTAATAGTTTGTAACCTTTATTATATTGATTACCTCAAGACCGCTGAGCCTTTCGGTTAATTCATTCTCAGTCATAATATCAGTAATAAACGCAACCTCATCTGACGGCTGACCCTGTCTTGAAAGGAATTTGACATCTGAAAAAGCAGCGTTCACCTGATTACAGCTTGCTTTGGCACGAACATAAAAAGGCATTTTAATAGTGCTTTTGTAGTCGACAACATAGTCCTCTTCGCCTGCGCCCCAACCAAAAATTTTCTTTCTTCCCGTATGCTTTGCACAGTCGATAATATCGGCAACGACCGCAGAGGCGGTAGGCAGCTTTCCCGCGCCGGGACCGTAAAAGCAAACGTCGCCGACAGCGTCTCCCCGAACAAGAACCGCATTAAAAACATCTTTAACAGTTGCAAGCTGTGAGCCGTTATAAACAACAGCGGGACTGACAAATGCCGCAATCCTATCGTCATTTATATACTTTATCTGACCGAGCAGCTTAATAACGCCGTTTGCGGAATTTATATATGAAACATCCTCAAGAGTAATGTTTGAAATTCCCTCTGTTTCAACCTGAGACGGGTATACATGCTTGCCGAAAGCAAGGGAAGCGAGAATACAAACCTTGCGGCATGCGTCGTGTCCTTCAACGTCCGCTGTCGGGTCTTTTTCGGCATAGCCCTTTTCCTGAGCAATCTTAAGCGCCTCCTCAAAGGACATACCCTTTTCAATCATCATTGTAAGAATGAAATTCGTAGTACCGTTGAGTATACCCGCGATACCCTCAATATGGTTTGCCGCGAGGCACTGTGTGAGCGGTCTGATAATCGGAATACCCCCTCCGACAGACGCCTCAATCAAATAATTAGTTCCGCTCTCCTCTGCCGCCTGCAAAAGCTCGGGACCCTTTTGCGCAACAAGCTCCTTGTTTGACGTAACAACGCTCTTTCCCGATTTCAAAAGCTTCATCGTGAAATCAAAGGCCGGATTTACTCCTCCCATTGTTTCCGCAACAATTTTAATTTCAGGGTCATTCAAAATATCGTTAAAATCCTTTGTGAACAAATCCTTATGCGGATCATCGGGGAAATCACGCAAATCAAGAATACGTGAAACCTCTAAAACCTCTCCGCCTATCTTCTTTGGAATAATATTGCTGTGAGTTTCAATTACCTCCACAACTCCGGAACCGACTGTTCCGTATCCCATAACCGCAACTTTCATAATCTAACCTCCTGTGATAACCGTCTAATCGCTTAGATGCGCTGAGTTTACACCGTTAATTTTCCTGATATTTTCAAGCATATCCTGTGTACTGACCGCCATATCGGTTACCCTTACGGTAACGGACACATCGGCAACCGAATTAACGGGAACGCTCTGGCTGACTGACAGCACATTTGCCCCTGCCATGTAAAGCTCGTTCATAAGCGCCGAAAGGACTCCCGCGTTATCCTTAAGCTTAGCGTTCACTGTCACCGTTTCATCGCTGCTTTCCCCGTTATATTCAAAAATAGCGTCCTTGTACTTATAATATGCGCTTCTTGAAATTCCTGCCATTTTTGCCGCCTGCGTGGCAGACGACGCCTCTCCGGCGGCAAGGTAATTTTTTGCCTCAATAACCTTGGAATAAACAGGCGGGAGAATGCTTGAATTAACAAGATAATAATTAATCTTTCCCATTTTATTATCCTCCATACGCGGACAGTTGTTTTACTGTGAAACACACTTGTAATATATTAGCAAAAATTGACAGAAGTATCAAGCCCCAATTTATAAAATATTAATTTATTTGTTATATTTTTCCTTGATAAATAGTCATATATGAATTATTATAATATAAGAGAACTGTTAAATAAAGGAAGAGAAAAATGACAAACAAAGTAGAGAAAAGAAAAAACGCTATCATAAACATTGCCTTTATTGCAATTATTTTAGGGCTTGTCTATATTTTCTTCAAGTATTGCTTTTCTGTCACAGCACCGTTTTTACTTTCATTTTTCTTTGCTGTATTACTTCAAAGACCGCTGAGATTTCTTGACAAAAAAACAAAAAATAAATGCCATACCTTATGGTCGGTTTTACTTGTCCTCATATCTCTTTTAATTATTCTCGGTCCCGTAATCACAATAATTTCCCTTATCGCGAAAGAGGTTGTAGGCTTCGTGTCATACCTTATAGGTCAGCTTAACGATTTGCCCGCATTTCTCGCAACGCTTGAAAAGGAGCTTTTGGATTTACTCGATTTCCTGCCCGACGGTATTTATACCTCAGTATCTGATACAATATCGGATTTCTTCAGCAGAACTATAAATAATTTTGATTTAAACTCGCTCGGAATTGATATGAAGTCGATAACAAACGGACTTTCAACAGGTGTAAGCGGAATATACAGCGTTGTAAAAAATATTCCTTCCGCCCTTATCGCCATCGTTATCGGAATTGTAGCGTGGATATTCTTTACAAAAGATTATAATTATATTGTAAACTTTATTAAATTACAGCTCCCCGACGGCAAAAAAAATCTTTTAACCGAAATAAAACAGATTTTCTCAAAAACCGTTTTAAAAATGATAAGAGCTTACGGACTTATTATGTTCATTACATTCTGCGAGCTTTTCCTCGGACTGTCAATTCTTAATCTTACAGGCATTATGGACAACAGCTACATTGTAATAATTGCAATGGCAATCGCCATATTTGATATTCTTCCTGTTGCGGGTTCAGGCGGTATTCTTATACCATGGGCAGCAGTCAGCTTAGTGCTTGGCAACTTCTCACAGGCAATCGGTCTGATAGTAATCTATATAATCATATCTGTAATCCGCCAGTATATTGAGCCGAAGATTGTCGGCTCGTCTCTCGGCGTTCACCCGATAGTTACACTTGCAGGTCTTTATTTCGGTCTTAAGCTGTTCGGCTTCCTCGGTATGTTCATCGTGCCGATTACGATAATGACAATTAAAGCGTTTAATGATGCCGGCAGGATTCACTTATACAATTCACCTAACAGAAATTAGCTTGAAATCTTATTTTCACAAACGGCATTTGATTCGATTATTTCGGATTAATATAATAATAGAGTCAGTCACAGATTATTATGAATACCCTCCAACAGCTGTTGCAACAGCATTAACTGCTACTGGAATTGAATTGATTTTGTTTTTATTAGAACTATATTCTTCTTCAAAGGGGAAAGTAATATATGGAAAGAATTTATAATAGTAAAAGTGCAGAAAAAACCTTTAAAAAAGTTTGCATTGTTTTTATAATAATATCCTTATTTTTTACTGCCACTTACTGCATTTTGAACAATGGTAAAACCAAAGAAGAGATAGCATTTAATACAACTGAAGAATGTATAGAAAATAAAGTATCACAGTATATTGAGAATCTACCAGATAAAAAAGAACATTATTTATATAGTAAAATTATATATTCATATGAAAATGATTTGCAATATATTGAAATATTCAATTCACCTGACACTACAGTTTGGATTTATATTTTAAATAAAATAAATAATGAGGGAAAAATCATGTATAAGTATGATTATTCTGAAACAATAATGTTATATGAAAAATGGAAAGATGTAAAGAATTATAAATATAAAATTGTAGATTCAAAAGAAGAAGTGAATGATTATAAAAATGAAATAACAAAAACTACAAAAATAACATATAGTCAGTATGGTAAAAAATATACAAAATATCTTTTGTTCTTTGATAAAAATAATTAAAAAATTAAATATTAATTCTCTTTGTAGATTTGTAACGAGCAAAAGAGCTAAAATGAAGAAAAAGATTTTTAATAAAAGTAATACAAGTTGACAGAGAGGAAAAAAGGGAACAGAAACAAAAGCCCTGAACGAAAAAAGTTCAAAACCATGTTAAAAATATTGGCTTTAGTGTTTAGTCAATGCGTTTAACGGATTTAAGGCATCTGAAAGAATATTTTGACTTAGTAACGAAAGCGCAAAAGCAACAACAAGAAGAGCGATATGCGCTTCGGTTCTGAGTACATAAATTTTTTTGAATGAGACACACTTTCTGTCAATCGAAAGTCTGTAATCATCAGCAACGGTAATGTATTTAGTACATCCTCTGTTTTTTTGCCGTTATTCCAATTCTTGTGATTGCAGGGACAGGAGGTTTTTGAACGCCTAAAGCACAATATTTAGGTCTGTTCTCTTTAGAGAACTTGTTTTGATAAACGATTTGGGATTATTATGCTTTGCATTCGCAGAAATCGGAGTTGAATCAAGTGCGATAAAGGAAGTATCAATAATACCCAAATCGCTTAGATTAATAACGAATTCCCGCATAACAGATTTAAGTAACTTGTTATCAACGGTTTTGATAAAACGGTCTAAAGTCCAGTAGGATAGATAACAGCCATCCCCTTTCGTTTATTTTTTCTACAACTTAATCATACGATATTTGGTTGGCTGTTTCTATATTATATAGTAATAAAGTGGATTCTTTTGCCCTGATTTCCCTTTATTTATGCGCCTTTCTGCGTTTTGCTCAGGGCTATAATAATATTATAAGAAGGATTCAATATGAATTCAATCAAAAAGTATATAGCCGAATTCATTGGCACAATGGTCCTTGTAACAATGGGCTGCGGTACCGCAATGCTTGTTGGCTGTGACGCCGCTAACGGGGGCGGATACATTCTTACGGCTTTGGCTTTCGGTCTCTCTATCGTTGCAATGGCTTACTGCGTCGGCAATATTTCAGGCTGCCACATCAATCCTGCCGTTTCTCTCGGTGTGCTTATAAGCGGCGGTATGTCGGTCGGTGATTTTATCGGGTACGTAATTGCTCAATGTTTAGGCGGCTTTGCCGGAGCAGGTCTGCTTGCCGCTATCTTTAATCTCGGCAATGTAACCGATATGACAGGCGGCTTTGGCTCAAACGGACTTGCGGGAGTAAACGGCAGTATAGCCGCCGGCTTTCTTGTTGAGGCAGTACTGACCTGCATATTTGTAATGACAATTCTCGGCGTAACATCAAAGAAAGCTAATCACGGCTCTTTCGGCGGTCTTGTTATCGGTCTTACATTAACCTTTGTACATATTCTCGGTATAGGTCTTACGGGTACTTCCGTAAATCCGGCAAGAAGTATCGGTCCGGCTGTTGTTTCTGCTATTTCGGGTAACAGTGAACCTATTAAAAGCTTATGGGTATTTATTGTTGCTCCGCTTGTTGGCGCTGCTGTTGCCGCTCTTATTTACAAATTTCTTGAATCCGGCAAAAAAGCTGACTGATATTTAAACAGTAAAAAGGCAGGTAGTGAAAAATCACTGCCTGCTTTTTATATTGCTCAGATATATACAACGCTTTAGGCTATTAAAGTCCGGCGTTTTCTGCAATGTATTTACGAGCCTTCACCGCATACTCAAACGGATTTGCCTTAGCAGGGTCCTGCTCCGCCTCGACAACTACCCAGCCTTCGTAATCATTCTCTGCGAGAATATCAAATATCGGCTTGAAATCAACATCGCCGTCGCCCGGCACTGTGAACACTCCTGCCCTTACCGCATCAAGGAATGACATATGTCCGGGCACTACTTGATTGTTATAAACGTCAAGTCTTACATCCTTAAGATGAACGTGCTTAACTCTGTTTACATATTTCTTAAGCACAGGAACAGGGTCAATACCCGCAAAGGTCAGATGACCTGAATCAAAAAGGAGATAAACAAGTTCGGGGTCGGTAAGCTCCATAAGCTTATCAATTTCCTCAACGGTCTGTACTCCCGTACCCATATGATGATGAACCGTAAAATACATACCCTTTGATTTTGCATAAGCGCCCATTTCATTAAAGCCCTTGACAACCACTGCCCATTCCTCATCGGAATAATACGGCTTTTCGTCAAGAATTGATTTGTCAAGACATCCCTGAATTGAGTTACCCTGCTCAGACACGCCGACAACCCTCGCGCCTAATTTATAAAGCTTATCACAATGAGCCTTGAATGCCTCAATCGTCTCCTCATAAGGCTTTGAGGTTAAATATGATGAGAACCACGCGTTACAAATCTGAAGTCCTCTGATATCAAGATACGGCTTTAAAACATCAGGGTCTGACGGATATTTATTTCCGATTTCGGAGCCCTTAAAGCCCGCGAGCGCCATTTCGCTTATACACTGCTCAAATGTATTTTCCGCGCCAAGGTCGGGCATATCGTCATTTGTCCAGCCGATTGGCGCAATGGCAAGTTTTACTTTGTTTGGATCAAGCATTTTTATATTACCTTTCATAAATAATAAACTAAAAACCGAGTATTATATTTAGTGAATTAAGACAGAATAAGTCATAACGCAAAACATTATTTTAATAGTCAAAGGTTTCTTTGATATGTGCCTGCATATCCTCATATGCGGCGGCAACTGTTTCGGACTTTGAAACCTCTGCAACACCGACTCTCCACCAGGATTCAAAGCCCGGAGTCATAGTCTTTGGAAGAACCTTGATGTCAAACAGACATGATACTGTCTGCTTTTTAGCGTCTTCAAGCGCGGCTCTCAGCTCGTCTGATGTGCGGCAGGTGTAACCCTTTGCGCCGTAGCCCTCTGCAATCTTTGCAAAATCGGGGTCGATTTCCGCTCCGTCAAGCATTCCTGTCACAGGATTTCTTGCGCGGAATATTGTGCCGAAGGTGTCAGTTCCCTGATTATTCTGGAGATTTTCAATACATCCCCAGCCCATATTGTCAAACAGGCAGACATTGATTTTAAGTCCCTCCTGAAGAGACGTATAAAGCTCGCTGTGTCCCATAAGAAATGAGCCGTCACCGCAGAAAGTATAGACCTCCGAATCAGGCTTTGCAAGCTTTGCGCCCAAAGCGCCGTTGACCTCGTATCCCATATTGGAATAACCATATTCCATATGATATGTACCTCTGTTTTTAGGTCTGAACAGTCTCTGCATATCGCCGGGAAGCGAGCCCGCAGAGCCGAGCGCGATAGCGTCATCAGGCATAAACTCGTTAATAATACCGAGAGCGAGAGTCTGGTTAAGTCCGCCCTCAAGCTCTGTCGAATAATATTCATTAACGATTGCGTCCCATTCAGCCTTAGCTGCGGCAATTTCATCTGTATATGCTGACTTATATCCCTCGCAGGAATTTATCAGTGCGGTAACAGCCTCCTTAGCATCGGCAATTACAGCTTCCGCATCCATCTTAAACGCGTCAAAAGGACAGACATTTATACCGAGCACCTTTCTTTTTTCGTTAAAGAGCCACTTTGATGAGGTGGTGAAATCCGTAAAACGGGTACCAACGCCGATAACAAGGTCGGCGTCTCTCGCGATAACATTCGCTGCCTTACCGCCTGTTACACCGATACCGCCGAGATTAAGCGGATGCTTCCAGTCTATAATACCTTTTCCTGCCTGTGTTTCACTGATAGGAATGTTATACTTCTCAGCAAATTGCTGAAGCTCCTTTTCAGCCTCGCTGTATCTTACACCGCCGCCGCAAATAATAATAGGCTTTTTGGCGGACCTGATAAGCGATGTAGCTCTTTCAAGCTGTGATTTTGATATCGGACGTCTGTCCATATGCCATACACGTTTTTTGAGAAAATGGTCCGGATAATCATATGCCTCGCCCTCAACATCCTGAGGCATTGCAAGGCAAACAGCTCCTGTATCGGCAGGGTCGGTCAGAACACGCATTGCGTTAAGGCACGCCGTCATAAGCTGTTCGGGTCTGTTTATTCTGTCAAAATAGTGGCAGACGCCCTTAAATGCGTCGGTTACCGTCCTACCGTAATTATCAAAGAACTCAGCCTGCTGCAAAACGGGATCGGGCTGGCGGCACGCGAATGTATCGCCCGGCAAAACAAGAAGAGGAATTCTGTTAGCGGTCGCGCAGCCGCAGGCAGTCACCATATTTGTGGCGCCGGGACCGATAGAAGAAACACACGGAATAATTGCTTTCCTGTCCATCTGCTTTGCGTAAGCAACAGCGGCAAGCGCCATATTCTGCTCGTTTTTGCCCTGATAAAATTTTAAATTATGTCCGCCCTGCTCCAACGCCTGGCCGACACCGACAACGCAGCCGTGTCCGAAGATACCGAAAATTCCGCTTACGAACTTGGTTTCAACGCCGTCACATTCAATATACTGATTGTCAAGGAACTTAACAAGCGCCTGTGACATTGTAAGTCTTGTACGTTTCATACTTATGCCTCAATTTCTGAAAGTTTAACCGGTCTGTTTTCCTTAACAGAAAGCTTTGCGGCAAGACCGAGGCGAAGAGCCTCCAAGCCGTCATAAACAGTCGTCTTGGTATCCTTTCCGTTAAGAACACAGTCGATAAATTCTGTCATTTCATCTGTAAAGGATTTCATATATCTCTCAAGGAAGAAGTAGAGTGGCTTATCCGTAACGGCACCGTTCTCGTCAATAAACTCAACATGTGTAGGCGTATCGTTAGCAGCGCTTGCCTGACCTTTTTTACCGAATACCTCAAGCCTTTGGTCATATCCGTAAGCAGCCTTGCGGCAGTTGTCAATAACGCCGATTGCCCCGCTCTTGAACTTAAGTGTAACAAGCGCTGTATCAACATCGCCTGCCTCACCGATAGCAGGGTCAACAGTTACTGCGGCATTGGCATAAACCTCTTCAACCTCACCGCCGATAAAGCGTGCCATATCAAAATCATGAACCGTCATATCAAGGAAAATTCCGCCCGAAACCTTAACGTATGAAATTGGGGGCGGTTCAGGGTCTCGTGATGTAATTTTGATAGTTTGAAGCTCGCCCAATTTGCCCTCGTTTGCAAGATTTTTAATACGTGCAAAGTTATGGTCATAACGGCGGTTAAAACCAATCTGAAGCTTAACCTTTGCCTCGTCAACAGCCTTAATTACCGCCTTAATCTTTTCAATAGTCAAATCAACAGGCTTTTCACAGAAAATATGCTTGCCTGCCTTTGCCGCCTCAATAGCGATATCAGCGTGAGTATCCGTTGAAGAACAGATGAGAACCGCTTTTATATCGGGATTATTCAAAATCTCATGATAATCCTCATAATAATTTTCAATACCAAGCTCCTCCGCAACTTTTTTTGCGCCCTCAACATAAATATCTGATATGGCAACAATTTCAGCCTGCGGGATATGATATGTAATAGACTTTGCGTGTACCTGACCGATACGTCCGGCACCGATGATGCCAACCTTAAGTTTTTCCATACACAATACCTCTCAAAAAATAAATATCACGGGCTATGCCCTGTCTTTTAAATGATAACATAACAAATTCTATAATTCAATAAGCTAAACAAACAATTGTAAATATTTTTTTATGGTATTTTAAAATATTGCATTAGCTTTAAAATATATGTATAATATATACATATCATAATTAAGGAGAAAAAACTGATGACTTATACATACACTCCAAAGGGCGTTTGCGCTCAGCAGATTACAATCGACATCAATGATGATAAAACAATTAAAAATATCACCTTTTTCGGCGGATGCAACGGAAATCTTCAGGGAATATCCGCGCTTGCAAAGGGCAAAACTCTTGATGAGGTTATATGCTCACTTAAAGGTATAAGATGCGGTTTTAAACCTACCTCCTGCCCTGACCAGCTTGCAAGGGCGCTTGAAGAGATTAAAAAAGAATTATAAAAAGGAGTTAAACTTATGTTACGACTCGAAAGCAGGGTACTTCAGCGTGAATTTAAGGTTCACGAGGAAAACCTCTATGCCTCACAAATAAGAAATACACTTTCACATATGGATTTAATACCTGACGGCAACAGCGTTGAATTTCTGTTTCATTTCACCGACGGAACAGAGTTCACCTCAAAGGGTCTCAAGGTTACAGACCACAAGCAGGAAAGCGGACGACTTTCTTTCACCTTTGCTGAATGTGAGGGTATTACCGTTACATTGACCTTTTGGCCCGGCAAAGACGGAAATACGCTAAAAAAACAGATTTCATTTGTTCAGACAAGCGAAAAAATTATTGATTACATTCTTTTGGAGCATATAGGTATAATTAATTCTAAAACGCATTTTTGCGTGCCGACTGATATTGAGGGAAATGAGCTGAGCGGATTTCACTCATCGCTCGGTCAGCCGTTTTATATTGACAGTCTTTTCTTCGGCTGTGAGTTTCCCGCTACTTTTAACTCAATTGTTTTCGGTATCGGTCAGGTAAAATACTATCTCGGAAAAAATATAGGCGGTAAATTTGATTGCCCAGTGACAGTCGTCGGCGGTGCAAAAAGCAACACAATGGTTGATGTTCAAAAGGCTTTTTTCAGCTATATTGACAATATTGCCGTACCTGTTGACTTTCGTCTGCAGTATAACAGCTGGTATGACCACATGCTGAACATAGACGCGGACAATATTGAAAAATCATTTTTTGAGATTGAAAAAAATCTTTCATCAAACGCAATACCTCCGATTGACGCATATGTAATTGACGATGGCTGGAATGATTATAAAGCGTCCTTCTGGAGCTTTAACAAGAAATTTCCCAATCAGCTTTATGATTCTTCCATAATCACAAAGCGTTTCGGTTCGGGACTCGGTCTCTGGCTCGGACCGAGAGGCGGATATAACTATCAGGATAAATTCGCAAAGAAAATTGAAAAAAGCAGTAACGGCGCTTATAATGCACAAGCAAGAGATATCTGCGTCGCGGACAAAACCTATCAGAAAAACATTGAAAAATTTTTACTTAAAGCGACAAGGGATTTTGACCTCAGCTATTGGAAATTTGACGGTTTTTGTCTTAGTCCGTGTACTAATTCCAAGCACAACCATACAGTCGGCGGAGAAAACGATATGTACTATTACACGGAAATGTGGGAGGGCTGGATTGAAATTTTCAAAAATCTCCGCAATCAGAGGAAAAAGCAGGGCAAGAACATCTGGATAAATATGACCTGCTATGTCAATCCGTCGCCGTGGTTGCTTCAGTATGTAAACAGTATTTGGCTGCAAAACAGTTCAGATATCGGCTTTAGTGAAAATATTGTGCATCAATCCCGCCTCGACAGCGAGCTTACCTACCGTGATTCAAGATATTATGAAGCGCTCTGCACAAGAGCATGGCAGCTCCCGAACAAATATATTTATAATCACGAGCCTATCTACGGCAACTACGCAAAGGTGAATTACACCGACGAAGAATTTGAAAAATACCTTTATTTCAACGCATGCAGGGGACAGGCGTTAAATGAGCTTCATCTGAGCTATACCAAGATGAACAAAGCTAAGTGGAGAACGCTTTCAACGGTTTTGCAGTGGCAGAGAAGCAACTATGATATTTTGCAGAATGTCAGCTTTATCGGAGGCAGACCTGACGATAATAATGTTTACGGCTATTTCGGCTGGACGGAAAACGGCGACGGTATAATCGCCCTCAGAAATCCGACCGACGAAAAAGCCCCTCTCACCCTTACGCTTAACAAGCTTATGGGCTGCCCGGAAAATCTTGAGAACGTTAAAAGGTACAACATATATAACGAAAGCGGTAAGGAAAGCTATGACAGCTATTCATACGGCGATAAGATTGATATGACTCTTAAACCGTTTGAAATAAAAATCTTTCAATTCGGCAAAGAGGACAGAAGATACGATTATCTTAAAAATACAAATGAATTTACAATATCCTTCAAGTACGACGGTGAGGAAAATATCGTAATAGCGGAAAACGATGATATACGTATTTCTGTTGAAAAGGGACTTGTCAACATAAAATGCGATAACCTTTTAATCCATTCGGAGAGCATTATCAGTTCAAACAGTCACAAGATTACAATCGTCAGGGAAAAGAACAAAATGGTTAAGCTTTATATTGACAAGTATCTTGACTGCTCGGAATACAGCGCTGATTCAAAGCCTGAGATATCAACAGAGTTTAACAGTGATGCAAAAGAATTTGCCGTTAAAAATAAAGCTACTCCTTATGACGAAATTATTACTCTTAAGGAAATACTAAGTAAAGTCGGCAAAAGAAGAAAGAAGATTTGAATATGAAATGTAAAAAATGCGGTTGCGATACCTTAATAAAAACTGATGACTGGTATAAGTGCGCTAACTGCGGCGCGGTTATTTTTGATACTGAGGTACAGCTCGGAGATAAAACAAGCCCTACAAAAGAGGTTGAAAGTATTGAAAAAAGCGCCTATGAAAAAAAGCAAAAAAAAGCTCAGAAAAGCGAAAAGAGCACTGATGAAACCGAGGAAAAAAGCAAGCTCCGTGAGGTAATAGATTTTTGTATTCCCATTGTAATTGCCATTATTATTGCAATTATTCTTAAAACCTTCGTTTTTGCAAACGCCGTTGTTCCCACAGGCTCAATGCTAAATACCATTCAGGAAAAGGACAGAATTATAGCAAGCCGTCTTGCCTATATTAACAGCGACCCCGAGCGTTATGATATTGTTATATTCAAATATCCCGATAATGAGGAGCAGTGCTTTGTAAAAAGGGTTATCGGACTGCCCGGCGAAACGGTCGAAATTGTAAACGGAACGGTCTATGTTACCAAAACCGACGGTGAAACAATTCAGCTTGACGACAGCTTTGTCACTAACTGCACGCCCGAGGGTGATTTCGGACCGTATGTTGTCCCCGCGGACAGCTATTTTATGCTCGGCGACAACAGAAATACAAGCTGGGATTCACGCTACTGGGATAACAAGTATGTTCACAAGGATAAAATATTAGGCAAGGTTATGTTCAGATATTATCCTAATATCAGCAAAATTCAATAAATTTTTTACTCACCCCGTTATTTGAGAGGTTTAGTTATGAAACAGAATAATTTTGTTCCCGCTAAAGAATGGATGGCTTACTGCATAGGCGCGTTGGGTCAGGGTATGATTTATGCCATTATGAGCTCGTATATATCAGATTTTTATCTGAATGTGCTTAAGGTCACTCCCTTGTTCGTGCTTTTGCTTATGCTTATTGCAAGAATATGGGATGCGGTAAACGACCCGATTATGGGATTTATTGTTGACCATGTCAATCCCAAAAAGGGTAAAATGCTCCCCTATATACTTTATACTCCCATACCTGTTGCAATACTCACCATGCTTTTATTTTTTGCGCCCGGCATAAGCGATACGGGAAAAATGATTTACGCAGGCGTTACATATGTTCTATGGGGAATGATTTATACGGCATCCGACGTTCCGTTTTGGAGCCTGCCAAATATTATGACTCCCAACGCGGACGAGCGCGGCTCCATAATCTCAAAGGCAAAGACTGCGAACGGTGTCGGCTCCGCCGTACCTATGGCAATATTTATGGTACTTGGTTTCATTCTTCCAAAGCTTAACCTTTCAGGTACAGAGCTTGAACAGACAAAATATACGATTATGGCACTTGTAAGCTCAATTATTGGCAATATTTTATTTGTCAGGGTTTACTTTAAAGCAAATGAGAGAGTTAACTTGCCTGCTCCGCCAAAGAGAGATAAAAATCAGCCTTCGTCATTCAAGCTGATATTAACCTGTAAGCCGCTTATGCTGACCGCGTTAATGGGTATTCTTTCAGCGGCAAGATATATGTACCAGGCAGGCGCGGTACACGTTGCAAGATACTCTTTTTACATAGGCAAGGATTTAACAGGCTTATCTGCCTCGGAAGTTGAAAATGCCCTTCAGTCAAATATTTCAACTGTATCTACAATATTTTCTGTATGCGCTGCTGTGGGTATGATGGGCGCAATGCTTGCCGTAACACCGCTTATAAAAAAATTCAGCTACAAGCAGATTATTATTGTTACATCCTTAATCGGCGCGGTTGGAAGCCTTGCAATGTGGTTTATAGGATATGACAATTTCTGGGCGTGTATGCCTTGTCTTATTCTTTCCATCATCCCCTGCGGCGCAATCAACGTATGCGCATCTGCAATGATCGGCGACTGCCTTGATTATATGGAATGGAAAACAGGCACACGTCTGACCGGTATGGGCTCAGCTATACAAAGCTTTGTCAACAAATTCGGCAACGCACTGAGTACCTCGTTTATTATTCTGATGTATATTATTGTTGACCTGGACGTTTCCTCATTCAGTGCCAAGGTAACAGCAAACCCGCTTGATATGAGCAATACGGTAAGAACGGGTATGTTCAGCATCGTATCGCTTATCCCCGCAATATCTCTGCTTGTCTGCATCATTCCTATGTTCTTCTACAACCTGACAGGCGAATATAAAGAAACAATGGAAAGGGAGCTTGCGCAGCAGAGAGAGGAAAAAGGAATTAAAATCGGTAAATAAGGGAGCGCTATACCGAAATGAATAAAAAATTACTTGCCACGGGCGCCGCTGTAACCGCCTGCCTTGTCTGCGAAATAGCAATACACGGATATATGGACGTTATGGCAAGGGAGCGAAAAATAAAATCCGTTATGGGTTATATTTCATCAATAGCGAGCCGCAGCAAAATGGACGATATGATTGCCTTTAATCAGAGTAAGCAGAAATGGATAGAGGCTCAGGATACCGAAACCGTATCAATATCCTCAAGGCGAGGCGACCTCCTCAGGGGATATTTGACTCTTAATAAAACAGAGAGTAAGGTCTTTGTTTTTTTCGCTCACGGTTACCGCGCAAATCATAACGGCGACCCTGCAAACTTTATGCGATATTATATTGAAAAGGGATACAACTTCCTTTCAGTTGACCACGTCGCGCATGGTGAAAGCAGCGGAAGCTATCTCGGCTTTGATTATTTTGAAAGCACCGACAGCCTTGATTGGCTTGATTATCTTATCGGCAGATTCGGTGAAAATATCAAAATCATTATTCACGGCGTTTCCATGGGCGGCGCAACCGTATGCAAAATGGTTGAAAATGTGCCTGAACAAGTCAAGCTTGCGATTGCGGACTGCCCTTACACAAGCGCCCTTGAGGAATTTGACAATACCGTCAAAAGCGTCGGCATTAAGCACACAAAGAGTATTCTTAAAATTTTTAACGCAATGAATAAAGTGTTTGCCGGCTTTGACCTCAATAAAACAGATGTACGTCAGTCCGTTAAAAATTCAAAAGTACCTATGCTGTTCGTTCACGGCGCCTCCGACACCTTTGTACCTACAAAAATGGGGATTGAGCTTTATGAGATCTGTGGAAACGATAAAGAGCTTTTCCTTGTGGAAAATGCCGCGCACGCGGAGAGCATAAGAGTTGACGAACAGGGATATCATCGGCGCCTTGATAATTTTATTGAAAAATATTTATAAGGAGAAATTATTATGCCTTTTATTGAAGTAAAAACAAATCAGAACATTGCTGACTCTAAGTCCATCATTAAATCAGAGCTTGGCTCGGCAATAACCGCTGTCCCGGGCAAAAGCGAGGGCTGGCTTATGGTTGAAATCAGCGACAGGCTCGATATGTATTTCAAGGGCAGCGATGAGCCGTGCGCAATGTTCGAGGTCGCAATATACGGCAAAGCAAGTGATAACGCGTACGACGATTTAACAAAGCGGCTGTGTGAAATTTCACAAAAATATCTTGGCGTATCGCCTGACAGAACGTATGTAAAATATACGGAAATTGAACACTGGGGATATAACGGATTTAATTTTTAAGTATATAAATAATGACCTGCTGATTTAAAATCAGCAGGTCATTATTATTTGCGTGTATTTTACTTATTATTTATTTAATTTTCTCTGTACTGCTTTAACGATTTCAACAATCGGGATTACGCACAAGGCAAGCAGCATTGAAATACCGTATTCTATCAGGCTGATATGAGCAAAATCAAACGCGTCCGCAAGAAACGGAATATATATAACCGTAGTTGAAAGCACAAGGCTGAGCAGCATAGCACCTATAAGATACCAGTTAATACTTCCCATTCTTGCAATAGACTGGCGGCGAGAGCGCATATTAAAGGAATGGAAAATCTCTGACATCGCAAGCGTTAAAAACGCCATCGTCATACCGTTTTGATGAATAATTTCAGGCGAGCCTGCTGCCAGTGTAACACCAAGCTGATTTGTACCGAAGAAATATGCTAAAAGAGTTAATCCCGTTACCATCAGCCCCTGATAAACAACGTCAAAGCCCATTCCGCCTGCAAAAATACCGTCATTTGAATTACGCGGCGCTCGCTTCATAATATCTCTTTCGCCCTTTTCAAGTCCAAGAGCAAGAGCAGGGAAACAGTCGGTTATAAGATTAATCCAAAGAAGATGCACAGGCTCAAACAGCACAAATCCCATAAGGGTTGCAATGAAAATGGAAACAACCTCCGAAAGATTTGATGAGAGCAAAAATTGAATTGAATTTCTGATATTGTCATAAATTCTTCTGCCCTCTTCAACCGCTGATACGATTGTGGCAAAATTATCGTCGGCAAGCACCATATCCGCGACATTTTTAGTTACGTCAGTACCTGTGATACCCATACCGACGCCTATATCTGCATTTTTAATTGACGGCGCGTCATTTACTCCGTCACCCGTCATAGCGGTAATCATATTCTTTGCTTTCCAGGTTTTTACAATTCTTACCTTATGCTCAGGCTGGACACGTGCATAAACAGAATATTTTTCAATGTCGTTTATGAAATCATCGTCGCTGATTTTATTAAGCTCTGTGCCTGTAATAGCGCCCGATTCATCACTAATTACACCAAGCTCCTTGGCAATTGCGACAGCCGTATCCTTGTGGTCGCCTGTAATCATAATCGGTCTTATTCCTGCTTCACGGCATTTTTTTATTGCGTCAACAACCTCAGGTCTTACAGGGTCAATCATACCCGTTAAGCCGACATAGCAGAGATCTTTTTCAAGCTCGTCCGGTTCCTCGCTCTCGGGCTTTTCATTATAAACTCTCATAGCACAGCAGAGAACACGAAGCGCCTTATCCGCCATTTCTTTATTCGCCGATAAAATTTCCTGTTTTTTTATGTCAGTCATCGGAACCGTGTTTCCGTTCTCATAATAAGCCGTACAGCGTGAGAGAACTACGTCGGGCGCACCCTTTGTATACTGAACATATCCGTGCTCGGATTTGTGAACGGTTGACATCATCTTTCTCATAGAGTCAAATGGCGCTTCCATAACTCTGGGGAAGGATTTTTCCAAATCATATTTTGGCTTTTCAAGTTTAGCTGCATATGCCACAAGCGCCGCCTCAGTCGGTTCGCCCTTAACTGTACCGTCCTCCTGGAGCTCAGCGTCACAGCAAAGCGCCATTGCGGAGGCGAGCAGTCTCTCGTCACTGCCCCTATGCTCAACAACAGTCATTTTGTTCTGCGTAAGCGTACCTGTTTTATCAGAGCAGATAATCTGCGTACATCCGAGCGTTTCAACAGCGGTTAGCTGGCGTATAACCGCATTACGCTTACTCATTTTTGTAACACCGATTGAAAGCACGATTGTAACAACTGCGGCAAGCCCCTCAGGTATCGCCGCAACCGCAAGCGAAACAGCAACCATAAAGGTATCAAGAACCGAATTAATCGTTACGGAATCGCCGACAATAAGCGAGCGGATAACGTCAAACGCGAAAATAAACACACAGATGCCGATAACAATAACCGAAAGTATTTTGGAAAGCTGAGCGAGCTTAATCTGCAATGGGGTCTGACCCTCTTCAGCCGTGGAAAGGGCGTCTGCAATTTTGCCCATTTCTGTGTCCATACCCGCTGCAACAACGACTGCCTTTCCGTGTCCGTAAACAACATTTGAACCCATATAGCACATATTTTTTCTGTCGCCGAGCGGTACATCATCGTTTGACTCCAAGTCAATAGCATCAACCTGCTTATTGACAGGAACAGACTCTCCTGTGAGAGCCGCCTCCTCAATCTTCATTGAGGCACAGGAAATAATACGGCAGTCGGCAGGTACACTGTCGCCGGCTTCAAGCACAACGATATCACCGACAACCAAATCTTCGGATCTTATGTCAGTCAGCTTACCGTCGCGAATAACTTTAGAAGTAGCGGCGGCAATCTCCTGCAAAGCCTCAATCGCCTTTTCAGCCTTGCTCTCCTGATAAACTCCGAGTATGGCATTGATAAGAACAACCACAAGAATAATGATAACATCCGCATATCCTTCACCCTCACCGCCGAGCGTGGCAGTTATCGCCGAAATAACCGCCGCCGCAATAAGAATGATAATCATTGGGTCTGCAAGCTGCTTTAAAAATCTATGAAAAAGAGATTCTTTTTTGCCTTCGGCAAGCTTGTTTTTGCCGTTCTTTTCAAGCCTTGAAGCAGCCTCAGATGATGTAAGACCGTTCTCTGTTGAGCCAACCTCAGTCAATACATCTTCACAGTTTTTCAAATATTCCTTCATTGAAATTCTCCTTTAGAATTTATAAAAACAACCCGTACATAGTATTTCACTATGTACGAGTCTCATTCTTTAAAACTAAACCAGCCGTAAGGCATGCTGTTGATTTAATTCACACTATGTAAAAATTGCGTGGAACTACTCCCTCAATACAATGTATATTATACCATATTATGGTAACTAAGTCAATAAGCACAAAGATAGTTGTATGTCTATTAATTATACGAAATATAAAATGTATGCGCCAATCTCAATTGCAATTGCAAAAATAAATTCGATAATTTTTGTTATTTCTTTTCTGTTGTCCTCATCTTGGAAAAAGCCAAACTCGGCTATATATACAGCCAGAGTCATAATAATGAAAAAGATTAAAAATACTATTATTTCAATAAAACTGAAAAAAATCCCCCACAATACACCATGTTCGTGAAATGCGTTCGCAATTGCAGGAATTACGGAAACTGCCGGAAAGAGCAGTACAGGTGTAGCAAGAATATCAAATTTTACAATATCCCTTATGGTTAAATCACCCTCCATAAACCAATATGCAACAATGGAACCTATTACTATCACGGCTACCAAAACTATGCAGATAACCAGCCAATGATCAGAGAAAAAATCAATCAGTTCATATGCCTTATAACCGAAAAAAAGACACGGTAAAAAAATACACATTAATATAATCAGTATTTCTTCAAATGTAAAAAAAATTATCATATTCTCCACTCCTTTATTAACTGCATCAATTATATACCGTTTTGGTATATAAGTCAATATACCAAAACGGTATTATTATAATATTTTTGGTGGTTATTAATGAAACTGAGGTTAAAAGATATCCGAGAAGATAGAGATATAAAGCAGATTGAAATTGCAAAACTTCTCAACTGCACACAGGTCTGCTATTCTCGCTATGAGAACGGGCAAAGGGACATTCCCCTTGAAAGCCTTTGCAAACTATCTAAATATTTTAATGTCAGCACAGATTATATTTTAGGTTTAACAGATAACCCGAACATAAATTAAAGAGCAGTTCAATGTGAACTGCTCTTTTAATATTGCACTAAATACTTTAAATTAATGGATTTTGTCAGTAACGTGCATAACGAAAAAAACATATTTAAACTCTTGCGACCATTTCGCCGTATTCTTCCTTGCTCTTTTTGATAAAGTCCTCTACCTGCTTAGCGGAAGGCATTGCATCCGAGCAGGAATGAGCTGAAATAAGAATTGACGCTGATGCTGAGCCGAATTCAAGGCACTCAATGATTTCCTTGCCCTGAAGAAGACTGTAAAGGAAGGACGAGCCGTATCCGTCGCCTCCGCCAAAGCCCTTGAGCTTAACGGCAGGGAACGGCTTGATTGAGTAAAACTTACCGTCGTTCGTATATGCGGTTGAGCCTTCCTTACCGTGCTTGATTACGCAGATTGACGCACCAAAGGACTGCCAGTACTTTGCGGATTCAGGGTCGGACTCCTTAACGCCGACAATACCCTCTGTCAAATCAAATTCCTCTCTTGAGCCCATAATAATATCTGCATTCTGTGCAACAAGACTGTAATAAACCGCAATCTCGTCCTTAGATGTCCAGGTATATTCACGATAATCAATATCAAAAATAATTCTGACATTGTTTTTCTTCGCGAGCATCATTGCCTTAAGGCAGGCTTCACGCGACGGAGATTTTGCAAGTGCAGTACCGCTGATAACGATAGCCTTTGCGGACGCTATGTACTCCTCCTTAATATCCTCCGGCGCCATACAAAAATCGGCAACATTGTCACGATACATAAGGATAGATGATTTTTCCTTTGAGAGAATTTCGGTAAATGTCAGACCAAGGCATTCACCGTTTTTGGCCCTCGTAATCTGACTTGTGTCAATGCCCTCTTTCTCAAAATAATCCACAACAAAATCGCCGAACTGGTCGTTGCTCACACAGCCGCAGAAACCGACCTTACAGCCAAGCCGCGCAAGACCTACGGCAATATTAGCGGGTGAGCCGCCGACATACTTGTTAAAGTTTGACGATTGACTGAGCGGCATATACATATCAGTCGGGTTAAAGTCAATAGCAATTCTGCCGATAGGAATAAAATCAAGCGGTTTTGTCATATCAAATTCAATATATTTCATAATTTGTACATCTCCTGTTTATGCTTTGTTATCGGTACCGAAAATGAGAATATGCTTTTTTGCGTTTAGGTAAGCACCCTCAACCTCGGCTGCCTGCAAATCATAGTAACCGTTAATACTGTCCTCATTATAGCACTTACGCACTGTGTTTTCAACCATATCAAAGGTAGCGGTAGCAATATTTATTTTCTTGATACCCGTGTGCGAGCATTTTACAAAGTCATCGGGCGTAATGCCCGTTCCGCCGTGAAGAACAAGAGGTAAGTCCGTATTCTTCTCAACCTCTTCAAGAATATCAAATCTCAGCTTAGGCGTGCTCTTGTAATTACCGTGAGCATTGCCGATTGCGATTGCGAGCGCGTCTACCTGAGTTTCAGCCTCAAAGCGGACTGCGTCCTCAACCTTTGTGCAGTTGACCGCAATATCCTCAGAGCCGTCCTCAGAGCCGCCGACACAGCCGATTTCCGCCTCAACAGCCGCGTCATATTCCTGCGCCATTGCCATAACCTTTTTAGTCATCTCAATATTTTTATCAAGCGGAAGATGCGAGCCGTCAAACATAACGGAGGTGAAGCCTAAATCAAGTGCCTGACCGATTTTTTCAAGAGTTTTTCCGTGGTCAAAGTGAACGGCAACAGGCGTGTCCGCGTTTTCAGCGGCTGCAACCATTAAAGGACCTATAAGCTCAAGCGGACTTTGCTTTAATCTTACTTCCGCAATCTGTAAAATTACAGGCGCGTTAAGCTCCTTTGCCGCCTTGAGAACACCTAAAACCATTTCCATATTAGCTACTGAAAACGAGCCGACCGCATAATCGCCCTCCTGCGCGTCTGCCAGAAGGTCACGCATATTTACAAGCATTTTTCTTACCTCTTTAAACAATAATATAAATATATACAAAAAGCGAGTTGACAGTAAGCCGAGTTCTGTCAAGGGCAATTATCTATCTCGACGCGGAATTACTCCCGCGCTCCAGCCATCCTTCAAAGTTATGTGTCGAGCAAACAACCCTTTAGTCGATGTTGCAGCGGATAGGGTTTACATGGCAGGAAATGTCTCCACTTCCTCGGTGAGCTCTTGCCTCGCCTTTCCACCCTTACCTTATAGTTAAACTAAAAAGGCGGTATATTTCTGTTGCACTTTCCCTAAGGTCACCCTCGGCGGCCGTTAGCCGTTATCCTGCTCTGTGCTGCTCGGACTTTCCTCATATTGCAAAGCAATACGCAATTGCCAAGTCAACTCGCATATATATTTTATGTCAACTCACCCCTTATGTCAACATAATTTACAAAATGACGGTTGAAATTAATATGGATATGTAGTAAGATTTCTGTGGAGGTGGTGTGATGCCTCGTTTTGAAAATGAAGGCTTTAATCCTGAAAAAAGAAACCGAAATTATGACGCGGACAGAACTGTTCCCGAGGATGAGAATTATTACGGGTATAATCCTGTTGATTTGAATTTTAATAGCAGAGAACGAACAAACAACAATGTTGTTAAGGATAATCAGACCAAACAGGACGGTATTAATCCCTGCAATGATTTTTCACGGCGCCCTGCGGAAAATGACATTGAGCCTCCGCAGCGTTTCAGAAGTGAGACAGCGGACGATTTTATAAGAAGCCCAAAGCCCGACAGGCAGGAACACATAAGACCAAGCCGTAAGCAGGAAAGCCGTTCGGAAAAGCCTAAACGAAAAACCCCGAAATTCCGGATGTCACTCGGAAAAAGAATACTGATATTCATTATAGTGCTTATACTCATTATAGTCGGCGGTGTTGCGGCAGTTATGGGGAGGATTAACTATAACGAAAAGCTGGAAAATACCTACGCTGCCGCCGATTCGCTCGAAAGCAGCGCGATGGTGAAAAACATTCTGCTTCTCGGTGTTGACGCAAGAGCAGGCGAAAATGCCAGCGAAACACGCTCGGATACGATGTTGCTTGTGTCACTTGATATGAAGCACCACTGCATTAAGCTCGTTTCATTTTTGCGTGATACCTGGGTTTATATTCCGTCTCTCGGCTACGAACAAAGGCTCAACGCCGCTTGCTCCTCCGGCGGATATCAGGGCGTTGTTGACGCGATTGAATATAATTTCGGCGTTGATATTGACGGATACGCTGTTGTTGATTTTGAAATGTTCAAGGTGCTTGTTGACAGTCTCGGCGGCGTTGAGGTAGATGTTACCAAGGCTGAGGCAGAGGAGGTAACAGGTCACCCGAAAAGATACGGCGGGGTTACTCTTGACGAGGGAAAGTACAAGCTCTCGGGAGAGCAGGCGCTTGCTTATTGCAGAATAAGGAAAATTGACACCGACTTTGTAAGAACAGAAAGACAGCGAACGGTTATGAGCGCTATCCTTGACAGCGCAAAGCATTCCAATCCATTCAGGCTATATAAAATGGCGTTCAAATCCGCGCCCTATATTGAAACGGATATAAGCAGGGGCGGTTTGATAAGGCTTGCGATGCAGGCAGGAATTTGCATTACAGGCGATATGCACCAGACGAAGGTGCCGTTTGAGGGAACGTGGAGCTATGAAACTATTCAGGGCAACAGCGTAATAGGTATTGATACAAAAGAAAATAAGGAAATGCTGATTGATTATATTTATAATAAAAGCTCAGCCGATATACAGGTTGACGAGAAATCGGCAGAATAAAACTGTTCTGACAATTATAAAAGGGAGGCAATGAAGTATGTTTCATTGCGTCCCTTTCTTATTTGACTTTTTACAGAAAAAGGAGCGGCATTTCTGCCGCTCCCCATCTTAGCTGGTTAGATCCAACCTTCATCTCCGCCTCCGGGACCGCCTTGCTCAATACTTGTTGTAATAACATCGACAGTCTTGAACTCTTCAATCTCAGAAATTGGTTTTGAATAAAGTTCTTTCATTTTCTTCAGTCCCCCTTTGCTAAGATTAGTCGTAAGTATATGACTGAGGTTCAGCATATACTACTTGTGTTGCGCCATCCTTGCTGTATGCGAGGAATGCTCTTGCAACAATTTTACCGGTTTGCTCTTTACGACCAACATTCAAAGCAAACTGCTCTGCGTTTGTTGAGCAGTAGTAAGCTCTTACTGATGTTTCATCAACATCTCCAAGAGTTAAGTTTTCATCTGAAGGATCAAGTCCGTAAATGAAGCCTGCTCTGATATATGTTGCATCCTTTGTCATCTGACGAGATGCAAGGAATGATGCCTTAAGAGCGCCCGGTGCGCCGATTTCTGTTACAGAAATAGCAGCTACTACAGGAGTCTCGGTTACTGCACCTGTTTCAAATGTAAGCACAACATCAGAACCGATATAGAATTCATATGTCTCACCATAAGCAACTGTTACGCCATCAATCTTCCATACTTTTGCACCCTCAGCTGTTACAGTTACCTTGGTATTGTAACCAATACCTGTATTTGTATCCTGAGTTGTTGCGTAAGGTGTTGTGATTGTTGCGCCTGTAGCTGTTACTGTAAATGTCTGCTCAGTATCTCTCTCATACTTAGGAATAATCGTTGTTGCCTCTGTAAGAGCGTCAATCTGCTCATCTGTTAATGACCAGCCTGTAAATGTGTAGCCGGCAATAACAGGACCATCAGGAGTTACAACATCAGTACCGCTTGATACTGTCTGGGTATTGTAAATATTACCGTACATATCAGCAAATACAACTGTGAAGGTTTCTTCCTGAACTTCCCTAAATACAGGCTCAAATGTGATGTTTGTAAGAGCTGTGAATGTGTGCTCAGCCTCGGTTGAAACAACCTTGCCGTTTACAGTCCAAGCAACAAATTCTGCGCCGTCCTTAGGAGTAGCCTTAAGTTTTACTTCTGAGTTAGGAGCAACCTTAACTGTTACATCGGCATCTGTTACATCCTGACCTTGAACGGTTGATGTACCAAGATCTGAAGACTTTACTGTAACCGAAACGCCCTGAAGAGCAGGAATTGTTTCGCCGCCCTTTGTCTGACCGCACTCCTGACATGTGTAAGTCGGCTGCTTACCCGGTGTGTCATATGTTGGTTCAGAACCTGCGTCTGTCTGATTCCATGTGCACGCAACCTCTTTTGTGCTGCCGCACTGATCATATCTTGTGCACTTAACTTGGTGATGCTCACCGTCAGTACCCATTATAACGTCACCGCTATATTCGTGGTTAAGTGCGGGGATTTCCTGACCTTCATTGATTGTCTCGCCGCAAACTTCACACTTTGTAGCATTTTCCCAACCTGCGTCTGTACATGTAGCAGGCTTATTCTTTTCTGTATCATCTGTAGGTGTATGTGCTTTTGGAGCAGTTGCCTGACCTGCGTTAAGCACCTGACCGCAAACTTCACACTTTGTAGCGCCTTCCCAGCCGCCGCCGTCAGGTCTGCATGATGAAGCTTCCTTATTCTTATCTGTGTCAGGAACAGGAGTACACTCAACCTCTTGTGTGGTGCCGCACTGATCATATCTCAAGCACTTTACTGTATGTTTAGCACCATCATTATTCGGAGTAACTACACATTCAGGTGAAGTATAGTCATGACCGAGAGGCGTCCTTGCATCAGGATCAGTCTCTGTGTATTCAGGTCTGTCACACTGACCGTCTTCATTTGAGCATTTGTAAGTTATCTTACCGGGCTCCGTGCATGTTGCAGGAGTCTTTTCCTGTGTATAGTTGTGTTCATGCTTTACAGGACCCGGCTCTTCTGCTGCCTTATACTCTGAATAATCAAGAGCTATGAGACCATAGGTCCATGTTGTATCCTCTGTATCAAACGAGAATCTCTGAGCTTTGTCTCCACCAGTTTGATCAGCATCATATGGTTGAAAGTAAGTAGTGCCATATGCTGGATTATTGTCCTTATCAGTTGTAAGATCAAGTACATCCTTAAGGTCACAATCCTGAAGAACCTCCATACTTAAAGTACAGATAATCATACCATTCTTACCGAACGTACGTGCGTCAGCACCAACATATGCAGAAGAAGGTACAGCTGTATTAGAAGTAAATGGAGTATAGAATTGACCTCTTTCATTATCAGTAACCTGCGCACCGGCATCAGTAGTAGCATCACCATAATAAGAGTAACCTCTTGTGATGAATGCCTGTGTTGTCTGTGTTGGGGAACATTTTGCCCACTGATCTTTTTTTTGTGGATTTAACTTATAATATGCAAAAGCAAGGTAATCAGTATCAATCATACCCTTGAGTTGACCCGAATAAAGCATATCAAAGCCGCCGATTTCAAATGTTACTGCAATACGGTCGCCAGCCTTAAGGTCAGCAGGATTCATAATATGACCAGCAGCTTTTACTGTATCATAATCATAACTTTGTGAATAGCCATAATACTCTCTGTAAATACGATTATCAGCGTCACCTTGGTCACTTACTGTAACAGTGAGTACAGGCTTATATTCATCCATCATAGCTCTTGCTTCTGTGCCCATTTCTAAGTCATCATTTATAGAAATTGCATCTGCCCAAGATAAACCTAAATCATAAGATTCACTGTTCCAACCTTCATATGACTGCTCGCCATGAGGAATTTTTTCATTAGTAGTTGCGTCATAGTTGTTGTCGCCCCACCAACCTTTTCCTGTTCCTTCAGCTAAAGCTGTAAAAGGCATTGAAAAAGCAACCATAAGAACAGCAAGAAGACAAGCTAATGCTCTTCTAAAACTCTTTTTCATTGTTAGGATTTCTTCCTTTCATAAAATTATTTAATAATTAAATCATTATATTTTGACGATGCTGATAAAATATAAACAATTTTAGCATCATTTACAGATACTACACCATCACCGTCTAATTCGCAATACTCGCGGAGTGCACCGTTTGCAGCAGCTACATATACATACTTTGCATCGTTTGCTGAAATTATATCGTCAGAATCATACTCACAGCAAATCATCGGAATCGCTCCTGCTAAAATATCCTTGCCTGAAATAACAATTGTTATATCACGCGGAATTGAATACTCTGAGGAAATAGTTGCATAATAAGTACCGTCTTTCAGTGCATCAATTTTAAATTCATTAATTATCTGGTTTTCACTTTGCTTTTGTTCAGAAATTACAGATGTCACTAAATTTGACTTATCTTTATCTGAATAAACATCAATTTTATAATTTCCGTAAACGGCAACCCCGTTTGTCGAACCGGATGAATTTGTCATAACAACAATGTTACCCTTTACGCTGTGTCCGAATTCAGGAGTAACATCACAGGTCATCAGATAAAGATTGCCAGTATAATCCTGGTAAGACTCAACAGAAGCATAGGAATCATCATAGCCATCGCCGTAATCTGCCTGAGCAAATGTTAAGTTTGGATTATCCGAAATTGTGATGTAGTCTTCAGCGTCACAGTCGGACGCAAAGGTCATCTTTACTGTAGCAATAATCTGTTCATATTCATTAATATGGGAACAATCCTCGTTTGTGGAAACAAAGCCGAAAACTATATTTCCGTCCTCAAGAATATATCCCATACTGTCCATACCGGCATCGTCTGAAATAAGACCAGATGGAGCAGATTCAACTGTGACCTGCTCAGTATCATACGTTGCCGTAACCTCGAAAACGGACAAATTATTCATTCCTGATAACACAAAATTTACATCATATGTGCCTGCGGTTAAATTGTTGCCGTCAACGGCAACACCGTCTTGCTCATATGTGCAATAAATTTCCGGAGATTCCTGACCCAAAGTTCCTGTCTGCGCGTATGAAACGAGCGGCAGACTTAAGAAAACCAAAACGGCTGTAATAAAAACCAAAATGCCAAGAAAGTGATTACCAATATGCTTAGCTTCAGATTTCATATTCAACCTCCTTTGCTAAGGAATTCTCCTTATTTTTTTACAATCAACTACAGGCTGAAAACCAGTCTGGAGACTATATTAATATTAATATTAATATAATTTTATTTTAAACTATTGATATAATAGATTGATTTCATACTTATAATTAATCTCAGAATCAACAATTATCAAGTATTTCTTCATGATATTTTTTATATTTGACCCAAGATGACTTGTATTCATCAATTATATCTGATTTAATACAAGTTACCAACGTGCCAAGCCTAATTGAAGGCTCAGCACATTGGCTAATTATTGATTACTGAATTGTAAGTTCAGGTAATGTGCTACCTGCTGAGAATGTATAAACCACCTTCGCATCATTTGCACCAACAACACCGTCACCATCAAGCTCAGTATATTCTTTAAGCAAGCCAGTTCCTGCAGCAGTATAAACAGTTTTAGCATCGTTTGCTGAAATTATACCGTCATTATCAAAGTCACAAGGAACTACAGGAATTTCACCTGCGATGACATCACTGTCTCCTACAATCACTGTGATATCCTCACGAGTAATAGAGTAAGTTGATGTGATTTTTGCATAGTAGGTACCGGAAGCAACACCTGTAAGCTCAAATGTATTTGTCTTTTCCTCTGCATTATAGACAGATGTTGTCTGAGTTACAAGTTCTTGTCTTCCATCGTCCGAATACAGGGCTACTGTATATTCGCCATATACAGGAAGACCTGTTGATGCGCCTGTTGAATCCTTAGCAATCACAAGTGAACCTGTAATTGCATGACCTTCTTCAGCAGTCTTCTCTGTAAGAGCAATTTCTGCTCTCTGGAGAGCTGTATCAGCTGTGTAACAACCTGTTACCTGTGCATTATAATCATCGGCTGAAGCGTCGAAGTAAGCCTTATCCTTATGAGCATAATCGCCGTTACCAAGCTGTGCAAGAGCAACCGCGTTAGCAAGAGCCTCTACATAAGCATTCCATGTTTCGTCTGTATAGATAGGATCGCCCTCGTTAACAAGAGTTCCATCCTCTGACCAAACACCGAATTCAGGATCGACTGCGGAATTGCCCTTCTCTACCTTTGCAGGTGTAAGAAGATCGCCCTCGTCGCCGTATGTAGCAACAGTTGCTTTGAGGTTGTCGTAAGTATTGCCTGACGCACACTCAATTTCAGCCTCAAGCTGGTCACCGATGTAACCACGCTCAACAACCTTGCCCATAAATAATTTAAAGAGACGGATGTACTCGTCAACCTGTACGGATGAGAGACTTGAATGAGCAGAATAGCTTACATCCTTGTTGTTAGGATCATTCAAATATCCGTTGAGATCACTGAAGGAAATAGTATCAGTGTAAGTAACTTCATGTGTAGATGTTGTTGGACTGCCGTCCTCGCTGATATCGGGCTCATCCTTAGTATAAGTAATATCAATTGAGTACTGTGACTCAATCTCATGAGCCATATCAACCATCTTGTTGTATGTAACAACCTCAAAGTTGTTAGCATTCAGATGATTTCTGACAAGAGAAACTTCTTCAAGAAGTTGCTGAGCGAATGAAGTATTGATATTTGCACGTACATACTGCATTACATAATCAAGATACTCATTAGCCTGTGTATAAATACCACGATGATCATTACCCGGTTCACTCGGAATGATCTGATAAGATGTCTGCGGAACCATTACATCCCAGTCATCAATGTAACGTACATTCTGTCCGTTACTGTTGTAATGAGTAAACTGAATCTGGTTGTAAAGAAGATTTCCGTTTTCATCCTTTGCCTGAACATCAGTATCCTTATACCAAGGAGAGCCATTAAATGTCTCTGTATCCCACGTCTTCTCATAGTAAGGCGTATTGGTATAATAGTATACACCGTCAACTTCTGTTACAGGAACGCCTGCTGCATCCTTGCCATCAACTACATCAGCCTTTGTAAGCGGAGTTGTTGAATAAATAGGAGCAACATATTCTTTATCATAATAGTAAATCTGGTTTTCCTCATTGAAGTAAGCATTATTAAGAATGCTTGCAGGAATTGATTCTTCCTGACCAGCCTTAATCGGCGTTGTAGCGGCGTCACCTGTTGCAGAAGCAACTACTGATGTTACAAATGCACGCTGTGTATCGTCGTTAAGGTCTTTTGCTGAATCAGGGGTAAGCGGAGTTGCAAGAGTTGCAAGAGCTGTTTTAAGAGCATCCTGAGCTGTAGATAATACAAGAGGATCATTGTAGTCAGTATCCTTGTAGTTTGCAAGGATTGATGAAAGCTCATCATACTTCTCCTGAACGCCTGTAGCTGAAGATGTTGTATCAGCTATAACAAATTTGAATGTTGCTGTACCCGGATTAGCACTATGGTAGAATGTAAGATTAGCCTCGATTGGCTCTGTGGTTGGCTGAACTTCAGTCTCTCCATCATACTGAAGGAACGGAATATATTGAGAAGAATTACCTTTCATATTCGAAACCTTATATGTGTTAAGATAGAAGCCGTCAATAGGACCTCTCATAGAAATCTGACCAAGTGTGGTATCGTAATTATTTCCCTCACCTGTCTTCATATAAACGTAGTCATATGTGCCTCTGTCATTCAGGTGGTAAGCAGCGATAATCTTAGCGTCGCGTGCTTCCTGAAGAGTATAAGCTACGTGAGTTCTTGTTCTGAAGTCATTAAGAGATCCGCCCTGTGAAGAAATCTCTTCCATCTTAGTATTAATCTCGGATTCGGTATAACCGGTTATACCGTTTCTCTCCCATGACTTACCGGCATCTGTTGAATAGTCAAGCATACCAATCTTGAGAAGGTCACCGGTTGTCTTATCAAATACAGGAATTGCATTCATATTATTAACGGGTACGTCGCTATTAGTACCGTCATCATGAACGGTAGCATTGTCATAGTAATAAACACCGTCAAATGATCTTTGATTGCTTCCCAAACCTGTATTCTGGTTTCTGACTCTGATACCGTAGTTATTAACTGCTGAAAGGTCATCTGTTGAAAGAACTACGTATTCAGGATAGTTAACAATAAGTCTTGAACCAGATGTAGCACTGAAGTAAGGTGTTGTGATAACACTAAAGCCGTTAACTGTCTTCTTATCACCTGCGGTATTGCTCTCAAGGTCCGTTGGGAACTGATAAAAACCGCTCTTGTCTATTCTGTCACCGCCGGGATAAACTGTTGCAGCCCATGAGTTAGCTGATGTCATATACTGGTAAGCACGAGCTACAAGACCGCTGTGAAGAACTTGACCCGTTGAGTCAGTAATATTATAAGTGATTGTAGCTGTGTATACGCAGTCGGTGTCACCCTCTTTAGCTGTTTTGAAAGGCGCGTTTGTTGTAAAGCTTATTGACTCGCCGGGAGCAATACGTTCATGGCTCCATGAGCCAACCTGTACTTTGTCGTTACCGGTAACATCAACATCAGTTACTTGCATATAATAACGTGAAAGCTGTTTTACGTTATCATTCATACCGTCAACATACGCAAGGTTAATACCCTCGCTGTTGTTGGTAAAGGTTACGGTTGAAGGATAGCTATGTCCTGATACAGCGCCTTCAATAGCCGGATCTGCAAATTCCGCTGTCGCAAGCTTAAGTGAATGGTCAGCAATATTAGGCAGGAAGCCTATATAGTTGTTTGCTGTAGCAACCGCGAACGTAAGAGCCGGAAGAAGTGTATCTTTATATGTGCTTACACCGTTATAGCCGAAGCCTGAAAATTCAATAAAGTTATTAACTGCCTTCTGTACCGCGCCTACGTTATCGGAACCTGTACCGCCGAGAGTTTCTTTCTGAAGAAGATCGTCAAACGGATGCTCTGTTGTTCTGTCAGGAATCGGATACCACTGCTGACCGTCATAACGAGGACCGAAAAGACCGTTAATAAGATTCTTAAGGAAATCATATACTACGTCAACGATACGCTGTGACTGGATAGGAGCGGAAGATACGATTGAAAGCAATCTGTAAATGAAGTTTGAAACGCCTCCCATACCTGATGTATGGATGGAAGTATCTGCGATATCAAGTACGCCTTTAACTATATCATTCCAGATAAGCTCCTCTGAATCGAGGTGACCTGCGCCCTTACCCTGAAGCTCGCCGAGAACAGGTATGAGCTCGTTAAGAAGTGCGTCAATATTCTTCCAGATTGTATTTTCCTTATTGATAAGGCTGTTGCCTTCTTTATCACAAATACCGAGAAGAGGAGCTACACCATAAGCTCTGTCTGTTCTGCCGTCATCATACTTATAATAATCTGCAAACTGGCAAACAACATTATTAAGAAGAACTAATACAGACTCGTTTTTATGGTTAGAGTCTTCTGCCTTCCATACGTTACCTTCGCTGTCATTAATCTGAACGGCTGACTCGATGATATACATAATGGCATCACGTGCCATCGGCAGAATTGTGCCGTCTAATGAAGCTTCAATTTTATTATCCGGCTCTGACATTGAGATGTATTGGTTATAATCTGTTCCCGGAAGAACGTATGAGAGATATTCTCTTAAGCATACAAAAGCAACACCCTCTGCGTCCTTACAAGCATCCCAATCGGCAGGATGGATAATTCTTGAAAGCTTGCCTGAGCCGAGATTTATCTGGCCGATGCAAGAGATGAGAAGCGGAATCATTGCTCCCTCAAGATTATCCTCTGTAAGGTCTGTTTTCTGACCACCGTTTGCGGTATAGAAACCGTTGAGAATATTCTTATCGGTTGTATCAGCTACATACTGAACAATCTTAAGAGCATTTCCTGTAAGTGTTTCAGTGATTTGTTTAATCGCAGAATCCTCAATTGTTGAAAGGTCGCCTGTTGTTTTCATTGCAGGTACATTAGTGTCTCCTACCTCATCAACATAAATATTGTCTCTGTCTACAAAAATATCCTTAACCGCTGCAACAAGAGCATCGTTTAATCCTGCTACCAATGATGAGTAGTTTGTATACTGGTTATCAAAGAAATCATCAAGATTATCTGTGCCAAGCTGCATGAAATAAAGGTTGATAGGACCTGTCTGCATGTTAAAGTAGTAGTCAGCAAGCGGGCTGTATCTGAGTTTGTTGAAGAGAGTATTTGAATTAATATCTCTCCATGTGCCTGTTGCGTCTTCAACTACTCCACGGTCGTATTCAAAGTTGTTCTTAACCCAGTCAAGGAATTCATCAGATGTTTCTGCGCCGTAAGCCTCGTAAACAGTCTCTGCCCATTGCTTAACATTTTCCTCAGAATACATAGACTCAGGATTGCTTGAATCCCAACCTCCGGGCAGATTTGCGGAAGCCCAGTAATAGTACTGATTATCAAAGTTTGAGCCGTGGCCGCGGTCAACATCATAGTTTACATGAATAAGCTTTACTGTATCTTTAAGAACTGTCTTCCAAGCCATATCAAGCGCCTGGTAACCGAATGAGAACAGGCTGTCGCTTGAAGTAAGCTTAATCTTCTCATCACCGTAAGCAAAGAGAAGAACGTTTCCTTCATGACCCCTCTCGGTTGAATAAATAAGATGCGGGTCATAGCCAAGCGCTGCTGCCGCAGTCGCATAATCTTCGCTGTTCGATTGCATTCTGGCGTCAATGGCTTCTTTTCTGTCAGCTGAGCTTGTGCCGTCAGGATATGTAACAAGTACATTAATCTTATCGAGAAGCTCTGTTGTCATCTTCTCAAGAAGAACTTCGTCAAATACAAATGTTTCAGGGTGAGCCTTATAGCCTTCAATTTCATCATTTGTAAACCACTGAGTGTTATTAAATAATAAAGACTGAACAACATTATAAGCGAAGTTTGACTCGTAACCGTCCGGAGCACCAAAGAGACCGCCGAGAGTATCATAGATATTAAGCGGAATTACACCTAAGCTGAATGTGCCGCGAAGAAGGTTACCGAAAATAAGATCATTGTTGTTGTAAAGAAGTCCGAGAACGCCTCTGATAATATCACAGGAAGAGGTGTTGTTTCTTCTCATACCGTTTACCGAGCTTAAATCAAGATTCTCAATAATACCAAGATCAAGACCCAAAGCCTCAATTAATTTCAAAAGGTCGCCGTGAATAACCTTGTGAACGCTTTCGAGAGTTTCGATAATCTCATCAACACTGCCGAGCTTTACGGTAACAGTTGCCCAGGTTGAACCGAGCGCTCTGACATTAACCTGTCTGTTTTGCAAATCCCACTGGAAGCTGACTACGGGAATATCCGCGTTACCGGCAAGTTTTGCAAGAGTCGGCTCCAGATTCTTAAGCGCGGGAAGCATTTCGTCTGCAAAATCAAGAACAGCCGTTGCAACCTGCTCGTCTGAAAGAACAGGCCATGCGAGATCATTATATTCAAGATCTCCGTCATATCTTCCCTTAACAGACTGACCGAAAGCTGTTATCGCGCCGGTGAAGCAGGTTAAAGCCATAATGAGTGCCATGAATAAAGCAAGCAGTTTATGTGAAAACTTTTTAACTTTCGTTTTCATATGAATCTTTATACCTCCTTTACTCATTAAGAGTAAGTGTTTAAATTTTACGGCAAACTGATTTTAATTGCCGCGTATTATAAAAGGGCATTTGCACCAAACACATAACACATATTCTCTGACCATCAGGCAATCTGAATTAGAATAAGGCAACGATGCTGACAGCAAATTCCTGCTTTTATCGCCGCATAGTAAGGAGAAGGGTATAAAATGCCCCATAAATACAACTTGATTATCCCACAATTTTTCGCAAAAGTCAATCAAAGCAAATATTAAATATAAAATTCGTCAAAATGCCAAAAAAATATATTGTGAATTTGTGAATTTCACACAACTAATTAATTTTTTATTAACAATAATTTAACAAAAAATTTACTGTTACATATAAAAATGTAGGGCGTCAAGTTGTATATCTTTACATTCAAACGGCGAACGTAAAGTTAAAATGGTTTACACAATCAATCATATTTGGAACATTTGTTTGAGCGTTTGCAACAAAGTTTTGAAAAATTTTTCTCAAAAAAAACAAAATTTTCCGACAGTAAAATTCTTCAAAAATTAACAATTTGTTCAAAATTTCAAAAAAGGTATTGACTTGTCGCATATTATTTGGTATAAATAATTTGTATTTGTTCGTACACGCGTAGTAAAGTGCGCCCAAAAATCAGATATTTGTGAACATTTTGTGAACAACGTTCTGTTTTCGGCAGTATTTTCACGTGTGTAAATTTAAACGGCAAGTTCGTTAAATCATATGGTAAAGGAGAGATTTATATGAAAACGAGCAAAAAACTACTCAGCTTTTTCTTAGCGGTAGTTATGGTTGTTACCACATGCTCTGTCGGTTTTACTGCGTTTGCGCAGGACAACAAGAACAGCATATGGTCAACCTCGAGTGAGGCGGAAGACGCCTTTAACTCGCTCAACGGCTTGGCAGACCAGTTTTTGCCCTCATTGCTTATGGGGCTCGTAGGCGATACGGTTTACGAAAAATATGCCAAGGAAAAAGGTAAGGACGTAAGTGACCTTACCGAAGACGAGAGAGCGGAAATCAAAGAAAAGGCAACAATGCAGGATGTACTTGCCGCATTGCAGCCAACCGTTATTAACGCTCTCAAGAACGAAAGTCAAAGTGACTATGCACAGCTTATTTCCGATGGAAAAAGGGCTGAAGATTACTACAATTATCTTCACAGATATGTGCTTGACAAAGACGGCAACGAGGTTGTTGACGAGAACGGCAATAAAATTCTTGATGACGGTCCGCTCAGCTTCTATACTCTTTACGCGCTTGCCAGAGAGTACAGATTAGATATAAATCTCAGCGCCGATACAAGAGCGACTTTAAAAGACTGGTACGATCAGCTCAGCAAAATCGCCAACCTTGATATAGTCGACAAAACCACTGACACTATTCTTAAGCACGCTCAGGCATTTTCCGACGCCGGAGGCATAGGCATTAACGCCGAGACTTACGCCGACGCTTCGCTTTATGAACTTGAAACATTTTTTAATGATGAATATATGAGCACGGTAAGCGCTGAGGATATGGCAATTATTGAGGCGGCATATGAAAAGTATAATACAGAGCTTAAAGAATACAGTTTCGACGCTAAGATTGACAGCCTGCCCGAGCTTATTTATTACTGCTTCGGCAACGGTCAAGATTTAAAGTACGCGTACGCTTACTATAATTTTATTCATTCAACGGGTGCAAAAGCTACATATACCGGCAAAGCTGACTTTATTTTCGGCGAGGAATTCAATTGCAATATTACTGAGGATATTACTCCAACAAATTTTGCCGACTTATTGGTTGTTCCCACAATGGCAAACATTTTAGGCGCCGATCCCGACAATCCCCAGGTTAATGACCCCGAAACAGATGAAATGATACCATTAACTCCTGAGGTTGCTTATGATACACTGAATGATATGATGTATGAAGGTTCGGTTCCGGTTGAATTCGTAAAATCCTTGGTTGAAATGAGTTTTATTCAACCATATATTGATACTGTCCTTAACTCTCATTACAAAGAGCTTATCACAGGTATGGCTGTTAAATACAGCGATAAAGTAAGCAGCGCAGATGACGTTAAAGCTCTTGTAAAGGAAATTATGCCGGCAGACTATGAGAACGGAAACGCGCTTCCTGAGGACGACATCAAGGAAATTGCTTCGGCAATGCTGGAATTCGGAGGAATTGCAAATAAAGGCGGAAAAGATATGACCGCTTATTTCGGAGAAGGTCTTCTCGACAGCTATGATCCTCTGAGAGGCATACAGATAACCGCAACCCTTCCGGATTCTATCAGAGGAACCGCCTTTGCCGAGTATCTCTCATTAGTTTATACTGACGGTACCCTCTCTTCCGATTATTGCAAAAGGCTTTCCACAGCATTCTACAGCGAAATGTTTAATAACGGTCGTGATCATTATCTCGCTCAAGACGGCACACCTATGACTGCTCAGGAAGTAATTAATCAACCCGACAGAGCCAAGATATATCCGTCAAACCTTGTGTACCTTAACTATGACGGCGCAACCTTCTCAACCGAGATAATTAATGAATACGTTATGGACGCTGAAAGATACGCGTACACAAAGGTTGTTGCGGAGCTTCTCGGTGTTGAACAGCTTGGAAAAGACCCGTCAAACAATGTCATTAATTCCCGAATGGATTATAAGAAATGCCTTGACTCTTTTGCGGCTCCCGCGCCGGCTCAGGTTGTTCTCACTCCTGAGCAGAAGGAAATCCTTTACGCCGATTATGACCTTGCAAATGAGATGGGTACAGAGCTTCTCAATTACATTCTCAATAATACTATTGTCAGCGTCCTTAACAACGAGTTACTCGCGGGCATTATCAATGATATTCTCGGTGATGTCGATCTCGTTGCCGCTATTGAGGATGTATGGCAGAGACTTTACGATTCTCCCGTGGCAACAGTATTTGAACTTCTGCCTGTAGTGGGAGTAATTGCCGATGATATGTTATTGCCGATACTGTTCCACGCTGACTCCGATAACTTCGGCGGCAACACCTTAGATACCCTGATGAAGCTTGTGTTTGGTCTTCTTGGCCAGAATTACGACGCATATTCTCTTGAAGCCGGCTCCAACATCGGTATTGACCAAATCGGATGGGATCTGAACGTACTTCTTCCTCAGCTTATGGATTGGCTGTTTGAAGGCCCCGACGCAAAGGGTATCACCTACTATGACGGCAGCACCAAAACTCATATGAAATCCATAACAGTAAATGTAGTAATTAATGAAGAAACAGGAGAAACGGCAGAAGAATACCGTATTGTAGAGGATGTATACACCGCAGACAACTTCAGCGATATTGACTTCTCAAACTTTACTGTTGCCGACAGAAGCGGAAACTCACTCAAAGCGGTAGTTATCGATGGTAAAATTACTTCCTATTTATATTTAGGTAAAACATATGCGGACGCGGACGCGCTCTTTGCTGAAAACCCCGACGCGGAATTCTTATGTTATATGACATATGAAAAGAACGTTCCTTATCTCACAGGTATTTACATTGCCGATAAGGCTCTGCGTGACGCGGATATTGCGGATATCGGAAAACTTCTTATAAATGCAACGGGTAATCAGGACTTAGGCTCCGCATTGGGCGAGGTTATCACTGAAATTGCGACCTTGTTCAGAGCGTCCGTTAAGGAATTCGTAAATTCCGACCGTGTAAATCAGACAAGATATTTAGAAAACGGCAAATCCGTTTTCTCAGGTCTTAATAATGTATTGGTTGCTGTTCCTCAGCTCTTTGATATTATGGAAGACCTTGCTGCCGAAAAGTACGGCGGAAATAAGGATGCATGGTTATACTGCTCAAACGGCAGAATTTACGCAGACGACAGCAATAGCTACAGAAATACAGTTGTTGAAACATTCAAGGCATTTGCCGCAAGTAATGATCCTGACAGATCAATTGATATTCTCGACTGGTTTGCGGATTTATTTGTCGGTGACTGGATTAACGCAATTTTAAGCCTTGTCAACAATGCTGTTGCACCGGGCAACAAGATTTCAGATAACATTCCTATTATCTCCGGTCTTCTTAACGCGCTCGGCGGATTTGGCGAAACAAGTATTCTTACCGATATATTTAACGGTGTATTCCAGATAGATCGTGAAAGTAAATATTCATTCACATTTGAAAAGCGTGACAACGGATTTACGGGCCTTTCGAAGGATAATGCTTACTTCTTGCTTTCTAATGTAACTACACTTATCACAGTTGTTACAAACCTTATCGACCATTTCGGCGGCGGCAGTGATGACAATAATAACAATAATAATAACAACTCATCATCTTCCGGTCCTGTATACAAGCCAAAGGCCGCAAAGACCCCTGCCGCTGACAAGAGCAATTATTCAAACGCTCAGTTAAGCAATGCGACAGACCTTATCAACAATCTTGATAAGATGATTTCATCTCTCCTTGAGGACAGCAGCTTTAACGGATTTAAAATAACTGAAACCGATAACATCTTTGCGGGAATAGTTACATTCTTCTCTAACTATCTCGGCAACGATTGTTATACAGCTCTCGGAAAGCTTCTGAATTCATACGTATTCTATATTACAGGTTCTGAAACGCATACTCCCGATTCAAAGGGCAATGTAAACGACAAAAAAGTTTATACAAACGAAGCTTTAACAGGTCTTGTTGTTGAAACCTTCCTGTTAATTGAAAACATTGTTGAAAATCTTCTTGCCGGTTACAGTGACACTTACACTCTGGATAACGGAAATAAAGCTCAGTACAACCTGCTTGTTGAAGCAATTGAGGGACTTATTTCTCCGGATGCAATCGGTATAAGACTTACCGGATACGAAAAGGTTCAGAAAAAGCTTGCGGATTACAACTGCTGGCACAATGCGGCAGCGCAGACCTCAAGAGGCGATTACAAGATTAAGCTTGACTGGGGTATCAAAGCAGGTGACAAGAACGCTTTCTATAACGGTCTCGCGGCTTCGTTAAGACTTATTACATCTGTTCTCGGTGTTGTTTTGATTGACACCAACTGGTACGGCACAATTGTTTCACCTATTCTCGGCGCTCTCTGCACAAAGAACGGTATCAAGATTGACACTGCCGCTCAGTACAAAGTAACAAAGAACGGATATCATGACGAGGTGCTTCTCGGTCTTATCAGACCTCTGTCCGAATGGTTCAATCTTTTCCTTGACAAACCAGCTACAACCCTTATCAAATCAGTTCAGGGCATAGCAGGTATTCTCGACGACAAGCACGGCGCAACAATCGCTTCTATTCTTAAGGGCGCAATCACACCGCTTGTCAATGAGCTTAAGGGAGCAGGTAAGATATTCGCTATAAAGAGTGATAAGCTCTTACCTACATCGCTTACACTTCAGAAAATAATCAATAATCTTGCTGATAAGCTTAACAAGTATTCAAATCCGAACAACATTAAGCTTGGAAAGGACAAATATACATATGCCCTTTCAGGTACAAATATTATACCTATTATAAACAGCTATCTTGCAGGCACAGGAATTACGCTCAAGCAGATTAACTGGAATAAGCTCAGCACAGCGAAAACTCCTGCCGCCGCTCTCGTATACTTCCTTGAGTATGTACTTGAAGTATTGCTGGATAACAGTAATCTCTCCGCAATCGCAAAGCTCATCGGCGGAGATGCGGCAGCAACAATTATTGACCTTATCAAGGAAACAAAAATTACTGCCAAGGATATTTTAGCAATCCTTAACAGAGTGCTTGAGGCGACAGACAGTCCTACGCTTGCTTACTGGACATTCTCGCAATACCTCCAGGAGGCTGCAATCGGCTTCTACTATCCCGCCGGCATTACAAAGCAAATGGCTGACAATGGTGTTGACAGCCTTGATAACTTGATTTCCGCTGTATTCCCGCTCCTCAGCTCCTTCGGTGTTGACCTCGGCGGTAACAATCTCCAGGAAATCATTGATAAAAACTTATTTAAGAACAGCTTGATTACTACTATCGCTACCGCTCTTTACGGTGCGCTTGACGGACTTGATCCAACAATTAAGGATGTTCTTAAATCACTCGGAATCGTAACCTCCACAAAGGACGTTGCCAAGATACTTACAGACAAGAGCTACGGCAAGACATTCACTTCAGCCGCTAAAACCATTGGGGCTCAGTCAAGCTGGAAGAATGTTAAGAATGTAAACTGGGGCTTCAAGGACGGCTCAAATAAAGCTCAGCAGGGCTTTGTAAACGCACTTGCCGCCGTACTTCGTCCGCTTTACAGCGTACTTAAAGTCTTCCTTAATGAAGGCACGATTCAAATCAGCGACGTTGCTTATAATCTTATCTGTTCACTTAATATTCCTTACACAGTAGATGTAATTACCATATCCGACAAAAAGGACGCTCCTATTAAGCTCAAGTTCTCCTATCGTATGAAGGACGGCGTTCTCAGAATGAAGTTCAGAGAATATGAGGGCAACCGCGAGCGTTCAAGATCATCAGAGCTCAGACTTGACTTCACTTCACTCAAGGAGCTCAAGGATCTTAAGATTGAAGGAACAAACGGTTATAACAGCGCAATCATTCCTCTTCTTGAGGCACTTCAGTGTTCAGGAATTTCAACCTACTCACAGTACAAGAAGGACATTGCAAAGGCTAAGGATAACCTCCTTCTTGACATTCTCAATCCGCTTATCGGCGATTCAAGCAAATCATTCCTCAACAAGCTTGCCGCAAATCCGATAGATTCGCTTACAAAGCTTCTGCCGAATGTAGCAATGTATCTTGATTCGGATGGTCTTATCCAGCTTGTAAGCAATCTGCTTGCTCCTATAACGGATATTGCAGGATTGACCGGTAAGGGCTCATTCGCTATCGGCGATCTTATTGAGGAACTCCTCGGAGCGCCGCTTCAGGATATGATTATTCCTCTTGTCAACATGATTCTTTCTGGTCTTGACAATCCTTACTTAAGTCAAATCCAGCTTGCTGATATTAACTGGAACGCGCTTATAAGCCTTGGCACCAAGATGAATTACACAAGTAAGGCAACGGGCGCTAACGGCAATTACTTAACAGGTAAAAAAGTCGGAAATGTAGATCAGGGCAAGGTGCTTATCACTGTTCTTCGCTACATTGCAAACCTTCTTGTTGACAATTCGTCAATGCTCAAGAATCTTATCTGCTCAATCGACGCTGTTGCTAAAAACGATATGATTAAATCAATCGTTGCAAGCGTATTCAACACTATCGGCACAGCATCGCCTGACCAGCTTATCGCTGCTGTATTCTATCTGTTAGCCGGTCAGCCGCAGAACGCATTCTGGGATTACACAAGCTACAAGACAGGTACTTACAGCTTCTCATATCCTGATAATATGGACGTTGACTTCCTTAAGTCACTTCCTCCTATGCTTGACGGATTAATCGGCAGTTTGATTGACCTGAACGAAACAATAAGCAAGGCACTCTTTAAGGACAGCATTATCAGCAGCCTTGCAACAGGTCTTTATGGGGCAATCGAGGGCGTTAAGATTAACGATAACTTAAATCTTACACAGCTTCTTGCGCAGACAAATATCGACTTCTCAACAAGCAATGTTGCAAACCTTCTTGTTGACGAGAGATACGGACAGAAGTTTGAAAGCGCAGCATCAGTAATTTCCGCTGCAGGCTCATGGGCTAACGTAAACAAAGACTCACTCAAGTGGGGCGTTACAGACAGAGACAGCTTCTTCCACGCACTTGTTGCTGTACTCCGTCCTCTCTACGGCGTACTTGACGTACTTCTTAATGACGCTTACCTTGGTCTCTTTGATATTGTAAGACTTCCGGGTTCAAACGGTTACTCATCATCAATCGTTCCGCTTATGGAAGCGTTCTCAATGTACAACATTAAGACACAGTATCAGTACAGACAGGATATGAGTAAGGAATATGATGCAATTCTTCTTGACATCATCAATCCTCTTTGGGATAAGGTTGAGGATATCCTCGCCGCACCGCTTCAGACAGTAGCGGCAGTTATTCCTAACCTGGCACTCTTCATTGGCAACAACGGACTTTGCCAGATTCTTGATAATCTTCTTACTCCTATATCAGCACTTGTTGACGCAATCAGACCTGTTGTTGATTTGAACTCACTTCTTACAACAATCCTTGATTCGCTTGATGTTGACCTTAACAGCATCCTTTCAAAGATAGGCGTAACAAACTTCTCACTTGACATTTATGACCTTAACAAGACATTAAAGCCGATACTCGGCGCTGACGCAATCATTCCTCTTGTTAACAGCATTCTCGGCATAATTAAGATTAAGGGCACACCGCTCGGACTTAAACTCAATGATGTTGACTGGTTACAGCTTGCAAGCCACGGCACAACAATTGTAAGCTCCTCTCAGGCAGCAACCTTCGGACCGAGAGTATTTGTTCAGGGTGATTCATCAGAGACATTAATCGCAGTTCTCAGGTACTTAATTAACACAATTAATTCCGGTGACAACTTTGATAAGATAAATTCTCTTATCAGCGGTTTGCTCGGTGACGGCGTATCTGACAGTGTTTCCGATATGATCAGTCAAGTATTGGGAATTCTTAAGAATGATACCGATACGGTTATTTCCCAGCTTGTCGAGCTTCTTGAACAAATCGGAGGCTGATAATGTTTAAGCGTTAATAAAGTCAATACTAATTAAAACAGCCGGCAGAGAAATCTGCCGGCTTGTTTTATGTAAAATATTAAAAAATAATGTCTTGTATTATTTAGACAAATTATATATAATAATTAATATATGTATTTGGTGGTGATGTTATGCTTGGACGCTGCGTCAGAGCAAAGGTTGTTAAACCTATCGGCTTCACCGACGAAACAGGATTTACCTACCCTCTTAATTTCGCGTTAATATACGATACGCCAAAGGATGAGTATGCTTTTATTTTCGGAATCGACCACGCAGTAAATAATTTTGACGGTAGAATTGTCGCTGTACTGGAGCCGCGGGATAACAGTAAAAATAAAATATGGATACTCTCCTCAAAGAGTACACGGTATATAAATATTGATATTCTTGAAAAAATTAATGTAAAAAGGGATTTCCCCGAATATAAATTAATATGTCTTTATGAAACAAGCTGCGGCGCAATCGTTTACCGCAACATTAACGGCAGTGTCCGTTATCTTTTGATTAAAAACAGGCGTTCCGCAAATTGGGGCTTTCCTAAAGGTCACCTTGAAAAGGGCGAAACAAAATATGACGCTGCCAGGCGTGAGGTTTTAGAGGAAACGGGAATTCATATTAAAATACATTTAGGCTTTGAAGGCTTGTCAAAATATAAAATTAAGAATAATATTGATAAAATCGTATCTATCTTTGTTGCAACAACAGACGACACATCTACAAAAATTCAGGAAGAAGAAATAGACGATTATATATGGCTGCCGTATCACAGAGCGATGCCCAAGCTTAATTTTGAAAACGATAAAAAAATACTAAAAAAGGCAAGAAGATTTTTGGTTAATAATAATTATATTGAGCAATAAGTTTTAACTAATACCTGCAAGGAGCTTTGATGATGCAAGAAATCTGCCAAACAATACAGGAATTTTTAACAGCGCACGGAATACCGGATTGGCTGGTTGTATTTATAATTTCACTTTTCCCTATTCTTGAGTGCAGACTCGGAATGTTTACCGCGATTGTGCTGCTTGATATGAATCCGTTTATAGGCTTTATCATCAGCTTTTTAGGGAATATTCTTCCAATTCCGTTTATCCTGCTTTTAATTAACTGGATTTTTGAGGTGTTTAAAAAAATACCCGGACTTAAGAACATCGTATTCTGGCTTGAAGATAAAACATTAAAAAAGCGTGATAAGATTGACAAATACGGCATATGGGGACTTCTGATTTTTGTTGCGATTCCCCTGCCGGGTACAGGCGGCTGGACGGGCGCACTTCTTGCGTCGCTCCTCCACCTTGACAAGAAAAAGAGCTTTGGCGTAATTTGTGTCGGCGTGTTTATTGCCGGACTTATTATTACCATACTAAGCTTGATTTTCGGCGCGGTAGTTTTCTGATGAAAAGGGAAGAAAAGCTTTTAATAGAAATCTGCCGGGCTTATCTTGATGAATGTGATATTTCATCATTCGGCGAAATTGACTGGAAAGAGCTGTTCAGAATTGCAAAGCACCACAATCTTTTGGGTATCTGTCATTGCGTATTAAATAAATCAAAATACAAAGAGCTTATACCGCAGGGATTTCTGAATTCCGTTAAGGATAAATTTTTTGACTATGTATATATCTACGAATGTCAGCAAAACTGCCTTGAAGAGGTTAAAAGCATCCTCACAGCCTCTCAGACGCCGCATATCCTTTTTAAAGGCGCGGTGCTTAGAAATCTCTACCCCGTTCCCGAAAGCCGCGCTATGGGAGATATAGACCTGCTTATTGACAGAAAGGACAGGGATAAGGTCAAGACCTTGCTTATAAAAGCAGGCTTTATATGTACTGAGCAGAACGGACCTGTATATAATTACAGAAAAAACAATGTACTCCTTGAGGTACATACACGTATTCTAAGCGAATTTGGCGACGGCGCCTTTGACAATGCGTTTGAAAATGCTCTCTTTGACGGATATACAGGCATATTAAACAGCGATTACCATTTAGCGTATCTGATTGCCCACACGGCACATCACTTTAAATTTTACGGCGCCGGTATCAGGCACGTTCTTGATTTGGCTGTTATTCAAAAAAAACAGCAGATTGATATTATCAGAGTAATGAATTTACTTGAAAATATAAAGCTTGATAAATTTGCGGGAGTTATTCTTTCCGTATGCAGCGAATGGTTTAATATCGGCACAAAATTTGTTGATGATACGCAAAGGACACAGCAGTATCTGTGCGGCTGCGGCGCGTTCGGGAGCTTACAGGAGAACATAGGGGCTATTGCCGCCAGAAAAGAAATGGAATCAGACAGCAATATCTCTCCGTTCAAGGTCAAGCTAAAGCTCGCTTTTCCTCCGTATAAAAAGCTTAAAAATATCAATTACATCAGATTTATTGACGGCAGACCTTGGCTGACGCCTTACGCATGGTGTTACAGAATATTATATAACCTGAAAAACAGAAAAAATTTTATGAATAAGGCATTAAATGAAATAGATGATAAAAATACGCAGGAGCTTGCGACGCAGGAGCTTGCATACTTTGAGGAGATAGGACTTTTATGATATTTTTAATTATTTTATGTACATTAGTAATTATTTTAGCCGTACTGTTTGTTTCATGGTTTTTGGTCATGAAGGCAAACGGCAAATGTCCGCTTTGCGCTATAAAGAAATTAACTATGCCGAGAAGAATCACTATGGACATCAACGAGGTTGAGGATTACGATAACGGCGTTGCAAAAACTCCCCCTATGGGATGGTCAAGCTGGAATACATTTCGCAACCATATTGACCAGGATATAATTATGGAGGTTGCAAACGCAATGGTTGACAGCGGTCTTGCGGAGGCTGGCTATAAGTTTATTAACCTTGATGATTGCTGGCAAAGCTCCATGCGTGATTCAGACGGAAAACTGCAGGGTGATTTAAGAACCTTCAGCCGAGGTATTCCCCAGCTTATCAAGGACATAAACAAGCTTGGACTGAAGGTTGGACTATACTCATCAAACGGCAGTCTGACCTGTGAGGATATGCCCGCGTCTCTCGGAAATGAGGACCTTGACGCAAAGACGCTTGCGTCGTGGGGCTGTGAATTTTTCAAATACGATTTCTGCCACAGCCAGCCTATCAGCGGCGACTGCCCTGCTGTTGAAAAAATAGAGCTTAACAGGCTTGATGACGCGCAGGTATTTAACTCAACTGAAATTTTAAAGCCTGAGGACGCTGAATTTACCGGCAGAGCAAAAGTAATCAAGCTGTCTGATTTGCCGAGCGGAAAAGCTATCGGATTTATTAATCATGGTGCAGGCTCCGCAACATTCAGAGTGGTTACACTTCCAAAAGGCAAATATGCTCTCACGGTTGTCCACCAAAAGACCTTTAGAAGACGCTACAGCTACGCTCAGATAACCGTTAACGGAAAAATCCATGAAATATTTTTCCCTCCCGGAAAAGGTTTCAGTGATTCGGGAAGAACACAGATTGTCGTTGACTTAAAGGACGGAGAAAATATTATTACAATCCAAAATCCGATTGCCACGCTCGCCGACTCCTCATACATACAATATAAGCGTATGGGTGACGCCTTGAAAAACGCGACTAAGGAATGGGCGAAATTCACTAATACTGCGGAAAAGCCGATTGTTTATTCAATATGCGAATGGGGTACGGCAAAGCCTTGGCAGTGGGGCAGAAAAGCGGGTAATATGTGGCGTACCACTCATGATATTTTCCCGACCTGGACAAGTATAAGCGCTCTTTATTCACTGACGGTTAAGCATTACGAAAACGCGGGTCCTGGCGGCTGGAATGACCCTGATATGCTTGAGGTCGGAAACGGCAAGCTGACTGAGGACGAAAATAAGGCGCACTTCTCGCTCTGGTGTATGATGGCGGCTCCTCTTATGCTCGGTAACGATATAAGAAAGCTTGTTGACGGAAACAACAACGCCGTTGAGGGCAACTCCGTTCTTAAGATTGTTACAAACAAACAGCTTATCGCAATTGACCAGGATACACTCGGTAGGCCCGCTAAAAAAATCAAAAAAATTACAGGCGTTGACGTACTTGCAAGACCTCTTTCAAACGGAGATATTGCCCTTTGCCTGTTTAATAAATCAATCAGCAATAAAAATGTTCATTTGGAACTGAATGATTTGCTTGATGATGAATACTTGAATATGAAGCTGTCAAACCAGTATGAGCTGCACGACCTTTGGAGTGATGAAAGAAATACGGCAACAACGATTTCCGCCTCAATGCCAAAGCACAGCGTTAAGGTTTACAGAATCAAGTCAATATAAAACAATTAAAATAAAACAATATAAGCAACACCGCCTGTATCTTAACAGATATGGGCGGTGTTTAATATAGGGAATTTAAAACATTACATTACTATTTCAATTTTTCAGAAATTTAATTATATCCTTATCTTGTATTTGCAAAACCTTGATTATTTTCTTCAATGTTGATATTTTTGTTTTTTCCTCATTTTCTTCAATTCTTTGAAGCTGTCTGGTGCTTATATTTATTATTTCCGCTAATTGCTCCTGCGTGTAGCCTTTTTCTACTCTGTATTTTTTTATCATTTCAATCACCGATTTTATTATGAATTATTTACACTGATTGCACCACGAAATAAAAAGTCGTGTTTTATACTGTCGCTCTTGACATTTTATGTCGTGTTTGTTACTATATTTATATGTAATAAAATGTCACTTTTTCTCAAATATTGATAAATAAATGACTTTTTGAAATAAAAATAAAAAAAAAGTAAAGAAGAAATAAAATCGGTTGACAAACTATATATAATGTGGTAGATTTAGGGAAGGCTGTGCTATCTTAAACAGCACAGTTGCACGAGTAAAACCATCGGAGCTTTATAATGAAAAATATACTTGAATATATTGAAAAAAACGCGGAAAAATATCCCGATAAAACTGCTTTTTCAGATACTGAGGAATCTATAACATATAACGAGCTTATGGAAAAAGCTATGAGCATCGCAACGTCTTTCTCCGAAATCGGAAAAAGAAACTGTCCAATTGCAGTTTATCTTGACAAAAGCGTTAAAACCATATGCGCTATGTTCTCGGTTACTTACAGCGGAAATTTTTATATTGTTGTTGATACAGAAATGCCGCTTGAAAGAATACATAAAATTTTCAGCGGTCTTTCCCCCGCCGCAATTATTACGGACGAAGCTCATTTTGAAAAAGCGAAGCTTCTTAATGATAAAATATTTCTTTATGATGACGCAGTAAAAACTTCCGTTAACCGTGAAAAACTTTCGGAAATCCGCAGCAGACAGATTGATACCGACCCGCTCTACGCGCTTTATACTTCCGGCTCCACAGGTATGCCGAAGGGCGCCGTTTTAAGCCACAGAAACGTCATTTCATATACAGAATGGTTCACTGCGGCGTTTGACATAAACAGCGAAACTGTTTTCGGAAATCAGACTCCCTTTTATTTTTCAATGTCTGTATCCGATATTTATTCAACCATAAAATCAGGTGCAACGCTGTGTATTATACCAAAGGTTTGCTTTTCATTTCCTGTAAATCTTATAAAATTTTTAAATGAAAATAAGATTAACACAATTTACTGGGTACCGTCCGCAATATCTATTGTTTCAAATTTCAAGCTGTTTAAATATATAAAGCCCGAATTTTTGAAGAAAGTGCTTTTCGCGGGCGAGGTCATGCCTACAAAACAGCTTAATTACTGGATAAACAATCTTGACAAAGATATATTATACGCAAATCTTTACGGACCGACAGAAACAACCGATATTTGCACATATTATGTTCTGGACAGGCATTTCGAAGATGACGAGCCGCTTCCCATCGGCAGACATTGTGATAACTGTGACGTTTTGATTATCAACGATAATCATGAGCCTGCCGAAAAGGGCGAAGAGGGCGAGTTGTATGTCCGCGGTTCATTTGTCGCTTTCGGATATTACGGCGATGACGAAAAAACAAAATCGGCATTTGTCCAAAATCCGATTAATAAATATTATCCCGAAACTGTTTACAAAACCGGTGATCTCGTCAGAGAAAACGAAAGAGGCGAAATAATATACATTACTCGTAAGGATTTCCAGATAAAGCGTATGGGATACCGTGTTGAGCTGGGCGAAATAGAAACGGCAGCAAATTCAATTGAGAATATTGATGAGGCAGTTTGTGTATTTGATAAAAGAAATGATAAAATAATCTTAGTTTATCAGGGTAAAAAGCTTACAGCAGAGGATATTCTAAAGCATCTAAAATCAAAGCTGCCGCCATATATGATACCCGATAAGATTGAAAAAATTACTCTTATGCCGCATAATCAAAACGGTAAGATAGACAGAAAAGCTATTTCCGAAATGATGTGCGAATAATTATGATGACTGAAGGAGGAAAATAAAATGGATGAGTTAATTGAAATTTTAAAGGAGTTAAAGCCGGGAATTGAGTTTACAAAGGACACTAAGCTTTTTGAGGACAAAATTTTTGACAGCTTAGGTATGATTTCCCTTATCTCTGAAATCTCAAATGAATTTGATATTGAGATTTCTCCCGTGGATATTGTGCCTGAAAATTTTGAAACGGTTGAAACGCTTTATAATTTAATAGAAAGACTTGCTGACGAGGACTGATAAATGACATATACCTCATTTGAATTTTTTATAATTTACTTTGGGGCGACATATGTTCTTTACAGCATTTTACCCAAAAAAGCAAAATGGTGCGTCCTGCTTGTATCTTCTTTGTTTTTTTATTTTATTGCTACACGCGGTCATATTGAATATATACTGATTAGCTCAATCATTATTTGGCTGGTCGGTATAATTATACAAAAATTCAATGACGCATTTACTGAAAAAAAGAAGCTTATTTCAAAGGAAGAACGCAAAAAATTAAAAAGAAAATATCATAATTATAAATTAAGCGCTCTTACCGTGGGTATACTTATAAACATTTCATTACTTCTTGTTCTTAAGTATGCTAATTTTTTCGGCAGCACAATAAATACGCTTTTTGACGCAAACCTGCCCAAGTTCTCAATTGTTCAGCCACTGGGTATATCATTTTATACCCTGCAGGCAATCAGCTATATTACCGACGTTTACCGCGGAAAATATAAGGCCTGTAAAAATCCGCTTAAAATTGCGTTATATCTTTCATTTATGCTTACAATAATTGAAGGACCTATAGCGAGATATGACCAGTTGGGGACCCAGCTCGGAGAAGGAAAAAACTTTAATTTTAAAAACCTTGTTTTCGGCGCGCAGCTTGTGGTATGGGGACTTTTCAAAAAAGTAGTTATCGCCGACAGAGCCGCTGATTTTGTTAATAATGTTTTTGACGACGCAAAATTCAACAGCGGAATAATTGTCCTTTTGGCAATACTGATTTATACGCTTCAGCTATACTGTGATTTCTCCGGAATTATGGATGTCGTAATAGGTCTTGGCGAAATGATGGGAATTACCCTGCCCGAAAACTTTACACGTCCGTTTTTCGCGAAATCAATTAACGAGTTCTGGCAGAGATGGCACATTACTCTGGGCGCTTTTCTCAGAGACTATATTTTTTATCCCATTTCGCTCTCAAAACCGTTTATGAAGCTGAGCAAGAACGCGAGAAATAAGTTTACTCCGTATTACGCTAATCTTATACCTACTGCCGTTGCGCTCTTCTTTGTTTGGTTCGCGAACGGTATGTGGCACGGCGCCGCGTGGAAATATATTGTTTACGGTCTTTACTATTACGCTCTTATGATGATAGGTCTTTTCGCCGAGCCGCTTAGCGCTAAGGTTTGTAACAGGCTGAAAATCGACAGAAAAGGCAAAGGCTTTGCCCTTTTCCAAATGATACGAACATTTATTATCGTAAATTTCGGTATGCTTATATTCAGAGCAGACAGTCTTAAAACGGTGGGAAACGCCGTTAAAGTCATTTTCACCAACCCTAATTTCCAAACCCTTTCCGTAGGAAGTAAAAACGGACTCGGTCTTGACATTTTAGACTATATTATTTTAATTCTCGGAACAATTCTTATTTTAATTGTAGGTATTGTACAGGAAAAGGGAATTCATATACGTGATAGAATTTCAAAGCTTCCTTTCGCAGTGAAATTTATAATTTATATGTTGTCTATTTTAATCGTTATTATACTCGGCGCATACGGCGAGCATTACGGCGCCGTAGATTTGTTATACGCTAATTTTTAGGTAAATTATATGGACGAAAAAAAGAAAAAGGAAATAAAAAAATTTATAATAAACAGCATTAAGGTTATCAGCTTTATTCTTGTTTTTGTGATATTGATTGATGTTTTATCCTTAACCGTCTTTTCAAAATCAAAAGCAACCACATATAAAAATAAATTTAAAAACGCTTATAATTTTGTCAATGAAGTTGATAACTCAATTGATATTGTAGGACTTGGCAACAGTGATTTATACTCCGCTGTCGTCCCTGTAAAGCTGTGGGATAAAAACGGTTATACGTCAACAATTGTTGCGTCGCCTCATCAGACAACATCAATGTGTTATGCCATGCTTAAAGAAATACTTAAAAAACAGTCGCCGAAATTTGTGATTCTTGAAGCGGATATGTTCTATGAGGGCGTCGAGCTAAACACAGAGTTGATTGACGGAGAGTCAAAAAACAAAGGATATTTTAATTTTATCCCGTATATCTCCGGAAAATATCTGACGGAGGCAATTGAAAACCGTTTTCCCATATTTCTTCTGCATGACAGATGGAAAAAGATTACAGCGGGCTTTTTCGGTAAAACAGAAAAAGAAAAAAGCGACGTTAAAAATAGTAACTTTGACCACGGATACGTTTTCCATAAAAATATAAAAAAGGTTTATCCTAACGGTAATATGAATTACACAGACGCTGTTGAGGAATTACCCCAGGAGACTGTTTTATATTTAAGCAAAATTACAACCTTGTGCAAAGATAATGACATACAGCTTATGTTTATCAATGCACCGTCATTTGTTTCCTGGTCATACGCAAGACATAATGCCGTCCGGGAATATGCTGATAACAATAATATTCCTTATCTTGATTTCAACACCCTTGAGGATTATAAAATAAATTATAAAAGGGATTTTCGTGATAACGGAAACCATATGAACTATTACGGCGCGAAAAAAATCACGAACTATATCGGAAATTATATTAAAGAAAATTATTCTGATATAATTGTTGATAAGAGAAAAAATCCTGATTATTCATATTGGTATACTGATAAAGAAACTTTTATCAGCATTTATCGGATAAAGAAATTTTAACAAAACATTTATAAAAATTACCCATAAAAAGCAAATGGTCTGTTCTGTATACACAGCTTTCAGACCATTTGTTTTTTAATTATCTGTATTGATTTTTTCTGATATTTTGGAGCTTATTTTTTTCCACAATTTATTTGGTATCTTCTCCTTAATCGAAGCTATTATTTTATCAGCTATTACTCTTAACGGTCTGAACTGATAATCTCTTTTTTCAACTGAAAGCGAATATAAGCTTTTAAAGGTTTTTGTCAGCACATAGTCGGTTGAAATCCTTTTATGCCGCTTCATTTGCATCTTATATTTTATGAAATTAAAAAAAACGGAACGGAAATTCATAATCCTAAAAAGCCATTTATAAAACTTTAAAAAATCCTGCCTGTTAATTGCGGATGAGGATATTACATCAATTACAGCGCCCTCACATTCCGCTGCGCCGAAATAGTAAAGCGCGGGAATACATTTGAAAAACGCCTCTTTTTTCGTCAGATCCACATAGTGCGCTCTGTCATTGATTTCAATAAACGCGCCGTCGCTTAAATTACTGATTTTATAAGTGTTTTTTAGCTGGAGTACAGCCTTATCAATTGAGTTAATGATTTTATCCGCGGTCCAGTTGCCGATTCTTTCAGATGTTTTTACTGCCTCCGTATTCGGTTTAAAGCCGAATGTAAAATCTCTGTTATAAATAACGGAAAAAGTAATACTGCTGTTGTTATGCTCTATTTCAATCTGGGATAAATTCGTCAATAATTACAGAATCTCCATTATTGATTTCAACTGCCGCCTTAACGTCTTCCGATTTATTTTTTAAGATAATTTTCATAATAAAATTCCTTAGTCTGTCGGGTTTATCAATACTTTAATTTTAAAACAAGGTTTAAAACATTTTTTGCGGTGCGCTCAAGCTCTGCTCTTGTTATACCGTTCGGTTTTCCGATAGTTTTAAGAAGCGTTCCGTCCGACTTATATTTCTTGTCCGAACGGCTTCCGCCCGGCATCAGCACATCAACCTGGGCACGAACACGGTAAGCATTGTCCCTGATTTCGGGAAATTCCGGACTCGCGGATTTTCTCATCCACCAGTCTGTCATAACATTACCCTCGTATCCCCATTCTTTCCTTAAAACAGTAGTTACAAGGTCATAATTATAATGGCTCCATACGCCGTTGATTTTATTATAGCTTGTCATAATATTTAACGGCTTGCCTTCCTTAACGCAAATTTCAAAGCCCTTTAGATATATTTCCCGTAACGCTCTCTGCGACACACGCGAATCATTTCTCGTCCGCCTTACCTCCTGATTATTGCAGGCAAAATGCTTGGGACAGGCAGACACGCCCGCACTCTGTATACCCTTTACATACGCCGCGCCGATTTTTCCCGATATAACGGGATCTTCAGAGAAATACTCAAAATTTCTTCCGCAAAGCACGTTTCTGTGTATATTCATTCCGGGCGCAAGCAGAACATCAGAGCCGTGCTTTACCATTTCCGCACCCATAACAGAGGTAAGCTCCTTAACCAAACCGCAGTTCCATGTGCTTGCAAGCGCTGTACCGCATGGAATAAGTGAGGTGTACTTTTTAATACGAATACCCGCGGGACCATCTGTGGTAATTATAGGATTCACTCCCTTTTCCCTGAGAGACGGTATAACACCGCCGAAAGCGCCTGCGTTGCCGACAATGCCAAGCTCGCTGTACATCATTCCCTCACCGCGCGTAAGAGCCTCAAGCTCCTCATTATTCAGCTCTGATATAAAATCATCAAGGGTAATTTTACCCTCCGCCGCATCGGCAAGCTTATAGCCCTTATCTCCCTTAAAGCCTATTTCATCAGGCAGATTTTTTAATATCCTGTCCTTCAGATAAGGCTTTGATATCTCAACCTTTTCCCTGCCCGGGATAAGCTGTCCGTTCTTTTCTTTTACCGTAATACGCTCAAAGCTGTCCTTAACACCGCATATCTCCTCAAGCTGCTCAATTACCTGCTCCTCAAGCTGTATTTTTCCTGCTGTAATATCAGTTCGTACAGAGCTTCCTGCGTAAAAAACATACTCACCCTTTTCAATTATGTATGCAAATTTTCTTTTTGTATCATCAAAGCTCGCAATGTCATAAAGGCTTACAGACAGTGTAAGCTCCTCATTAGCACCGGGCGGAAGGTCACTTGTTTTAGCAAAGGCAACAAGCCTTCTTGTCTCCTTTGAAAGTCTCCCCTGCGGTAAATTTACGTATAACTGGACAACCTCTCTGCCCGTAACGGCGCCGGTATTCTTAACACTCACGGTAATTTCAAAGCTGTTTTCCTTCCGTTCAAAGGTCACGGGGGTAATTTCAAAATCGGTATAGCTTAAACCAAAACCGAACGGATAAAGCACCTTTTCCTTACAGAAGGTCTCAAAGTACCTGTATCCCACAAAAATATCCTCTGTATAATTGTTATAATCCCTACCGCCGAAATCTTGAGAGCTCGGGTAATCCTCATAATTTCTCGCAATTGTACAAGGCAGTTTGCCGCTTGGATTTGCCTTGCCTGTCAAAATATTCGCAAGCGCATTTCCGCTTTCCATACCGCACTGCCAGGCGTAAATTACAGCCTCTATCTTATCTCCGTATTTTTCGGTCCACGCCATATCAATAATATTTCCGCAGTTCATTATTACAGCAACACGTTTAAAGCTTTCGGTTACAAGGTCAAGCATTTTTATTTCGGTATCGGTTAAATAATAGCTTCCCTTTTCAAGTTTGTTTTCTCTGTCCTCGCCTGCCGCCCTGCCAATCACTACTAAAGCAATATCGCTGTTTTCGCCGGCTGATTTAACCTCTCTTTCCGAAAGCTCCATCTCAGGATAATTCATCGGCCAGTGTCCCCAAAATCCGTGACTTACGGGATTTTTTTCTCTCCACAACTCATACAGATTGAGAAGCGGAGTATAAACATTTACACCGTTATTTTTTAATCCGTCAATAAGATTAATCTGATATGGTGCGTTTACATCACCGCCGCTTCCGTAGCCGACATAGAAATAATCAAGCTGGCATCTGCCGAATACGGATACGGTATCGCTATCCTTAATCGGCAGAGTATTATCCTTATTTTTAAGCAGAACTATACTTTCCTCCGACGCTTTTAACGCAACAGGCGGCATCGGCTCAAAAACCCTCTTCGTGCCGTCTGCCATGCTTTCCTCCTGCATAACACCGCTGCCGATAATTTTATCTATAAATTTTTGGACAAACGCGTCAAAATGCTGTTTAATACTCATAAAATATCTCCTTTTTAATAAGCTATTTTCAGTATAGCATATTTACACAATTTATGCTATACTGTAAAAAAGAAATGAGGAATCAGTATGAATACAATTAATCTTTCGGGGAACTGGACAATGAAAAACTGCGCCGACGGCAAAGCGTACAATGCCGTTATTCCGGGCAGCGATTTCGGTAATCTTATAAAAAACGGGGCAATAAAAAATCCTCTTATTTCAGGTGATGAGAAAGAGGGTATAAAAATTGGTGAGAATGATTTTGAATTCAAACGTGAATTTACCATTACCGCTGAGGATTTAAAGTACAATCATATTAATCTGCTGTGCAAAGGGCTCGATACACTCTGTACCTGCTGCATAAACGGCAGACAGGCATTTAAGAGCAACAACGCGTTTATCCCGATTGATATTGACATAAAAGAATTTTTATGTGAGGGCAAAAACACCGTTTTGCTTCACTTTGACTCTGCGATTAAATATATAAAAAAACTGCAAAAGGATAATCCGCTGCCAAAAAACCCTAACGGAGTTGACGGTATACCGTACATAAGGAAGCCCTCCTGCCATTTCGGCTGGGACTGGGGACCCTGTATCCCCTACTGCGCCGTGCTTGAAAGCATTGAGCTTAAATGCTTTAACAGCAGAATTGAAAATATTAAAATAACTCAAAACACCGCTAAGGAAAAATCAATAATTAATGTAACGGCGGATAATGCCGATAAAATATCACTTGTATGTCCCAACGGCGACAGATTGACTATCAATGATAACAACACCTTTGAGATTGATAACCCCGAGCTGTGGTATACCCGTGAGCTGTCGCAAAAAGACAGGCAGCCGCTTTACACGGTAATATTAGAAAACGATGAAGAAAAAATCGAAAAAAAGATAGGACTGCGCTCAATTTATCTCGATACAGGTAAGGATGAATACGGCAGTAATTTCTGCTTCGTTTTAAACGGAGAAAAGATTTTTGCAAAGGGCGGAAATCTTATACCGTTTTCCGCAATATATGAGGACAGTGATAAAAGCGACGTCGATTACTACCTTGACCTCGCGGAAAAATCAAATTTCAATATTATCAGAGTATGGGGCGGAGGCAGCTATGCGGACGATTATTTAATAAGTCAATGCGACGAAAGAGGCATACTCATATGGCAGGATTTCTGCTTTGCCTGTCAGATGTATCCGTTTTATAATAAAGAGTTTACCGACAATGTGCTTGCTGAGGTAAAAGCAAATGTCAGCAGACTGACAACGCATCCGAGCCTCGCTCTCTGGTGCGGAAACAATGAGCTTGAGGTTATGTTTTCATATCTTCCAAAGGGTACAAAAATTATGAAGGCATATGAGGAATTTTTCTATCACACACTCCCTGATTTTATCAGCGGTTTAACCGATGTGCCGTATATCCCCACCTCGCCTGTGGGAAGCTCCTGCTTTAAGGAATACTCAAGCGACAATGTCGGCGACACTCATATGTGGAATGTATGGCACGGACTTAAAAAGCTTGATTACTACACAAAAAGATATTCAAGATTTCTTTCTGAATTCGGTCTTGAATCACTGCCGTCTATGAAAGCCGTTAAAACCTTTGCTCCTCCTGAGGAATACAATATCACCTCGCCGAGCTTTAACAGGCATCAAAAGTGCGTCGGCGGTAACGAGAAAATGCTCTTTTATCTCACAGAACTGTTTGATTTTCCAAAGCGTTTTGAGGATTTACCGTATCTTACAGGAATTGTTCAGGCTGAATGTATTAAAAACGCAACTATTCATTTCAGGCAAAATAAGGGCAGGTGCAACGGCTCAATCTTCTGGCAGTTTAACGACGTATGGAACTGCCCGAGCTGGTCGTCGGTTGATTTTGAGGGCATACCCAAGGCGTTACAGTATAAAGCAAGGGAATTTTTCTCTCCCATAACGGTAAGCTGTAAAAAGGAAAAAGGGAAAGCCGTTATATTTGCCCACAACGATACGTTAAATGAGGTGAAAATTCATTTGACGCTTAAGCTCTTCAATCCTGATAAGATTAAAGAATACGACATAAATCTTTCACCTAATAGCTTTAAAACGGTTGATGAAATCGGTGTGAACAAAAAATCAGTTCTTCAGCTTTGCTTTAATGACGAGGTTATAACGGAGATCTTCAACTCACCCTCACGGCTTCACCTGAAAAGAGCAAATATCACAACAAGCCTTGACGGTAATAACCTGACTCTTAAAAGCAACACCTTTGCATATAACATTTTTATTGACAGTGACGAGCTGCCGAGTGATAATTACTTTTCACTGTCAAAAGGCGAGGAAAAAACAATCAGCTTTAATAAAACACCGAATTATTACAATATTACCTGCGCAAACAATATTGAATTTAAAAAATCGCCGATTAGGAAAAAGCTGTTCAGATTTTTCTACCGCCTTAAACCGATGAATATTGCAAATTATTTCTATTATACCTTTAACTGAAAAGCAGTAAAAATACTCTTATGATTAAACCCCGCTGGCGTATGAAATGTCAGCGGGGTTATATTATTGTTATTAGCATCTCATTATTTTTATCATATCCCCTGTATCCTCTAATTCCCTAAAGGTAGGGCGTTCATAATTTGTTCTGTTTGGAGTATGAAAGGTGAGCATCAATTTATCGTCAGCCGTAAAAACCATACCGTGTCCGCCGTCATTCGTTATGAGCGGGGGAAGATGAATAAATTTGCCGTCTATCTCTTTATTATCCGATTTTGCTATACACTGCGCATATTTGCCTTTTATGAAGGTTGACCAGATAAGAATAAGCTCTCCGCCCGTTGTTCTGTACATAAACGGTCCGTCCGTTATATAATGTTCGCCCTGCGGTTTTTTATCCGCCCAGTCGGGTGACGAGCCGTGAAAAAGCAGTACAGACTCGCTCTGTGCCCTTTTTAAATCGCTGCTGAGTTTTAAAAAACACACCGTACCGTCAATAATCTGTGTGTGCTCGTGACAGAATACGAGATACGGCTCTCCTCTTTTGTCAACATAAAGCGTACCGTCAAGGCATTCCCAGTCCCGAGGTGTGACAGCGCCGTCGGAATACGGCTCAAACGGACCCAAAGGACTGTCAGCCTTTAAAATAAAGACACCTCTTAAATGATTCTCCCTTGTAAAGGTTGCAAACATATAATAGCCGTCCCTGTACTTATGAACCTCCGGCGCCCAGTTCACCTCACGGTTAAAGCCGTTTTTCTGTGAATCAAAGCAGACGTCAGGCTCACTCCAGCTTTTTAAATCCTTAGATGAATAAACATCAAAGCCTCCGACGTTTTTTCCGAAATCCTTTGCTCTTGTACCGTAAAGGTAATACGTATCGCCCTCTTTTAAAACAAACGGGTCACGAATATTAATATCGCTTAATTTCATAATCCACCTCAAAAATTTGTATCAATAATTTTCTTAACTAATTCTTCTGTCGGAAAATCAACATATGTCATACCGTAATATTTTTCTTTATCAAGCGGATAATCCATAAAACGCGGATTAATATATTTTGAATTATTATACGGTCCTTTTAATCCGCCTGCCGTTGAAAGATAATTTATAATATACCTTTTGTCAAATGCTTCTCTTGTATCAAGAAACGGTTTAATGCATTCAATCCAGCGTGGCTCGGGTTTATATTTGTATCTGTCCTGAACAATAAACGTCATTTCAAATTCACCGCTTGTTTTGAGTGTAAGCGGTTCGGGTACAGTCTCTGTCTGCTCTTCCCATTTTGAAAAATCAATTCCCGTGTTCATATTGTTATACTTCGCTCTGTCTGCCATTTTGCATCTGCGGATAAGGACTATCCTGCCCCTGCACTCCGACAGCAAAGGCGCTCTGTTTTCAAGAAACCATTTATCCCTGTCTTTTGCAATATATGTATTATATAAATTGTCAAAGCATTTTTCCTGTTCTGTTCCGCTGTCGTTTTTAAACTGAAAAATAATAGTCTCACTCGGATTTTCATTTAAAAATTTACAGCATTGTGAAAGGACGTCTCTCATATCCATCTGCCTTGAAAGATGATTTGGAGTGTTGAACGCCTTTGCGATACCGTGTACCATTTTAAGCTCGTTTCCCCTCGACTGCACACGTATGTCAAGCCCTCTTATTCCTATGCAAAGCTGTTCATAGATATTAAGACTCTGACATTTTGAAATATGCGAAAACTGAACATATTTTGTTACACAGTCGTGAGTTCCCGCAAGATTCAAGCCGAATACGTCCGCACCGTCGTTAATATCCTTCATCCAGCATTTTAAATTCATCCTTATCACCAAAAATACTATATCATTTTTGTATAATAATATCAATTGCAAATATTCATATTCTAATTTATAATAAAATTAATTATTATATTCAATCAGGCGGGGAGATTATGTTAATATTCAGCACAAAAGGCAAAATAACAACTGATAACGACAAAACAAATCTGATACATAAATTTGACGTGCCTTCGGGAATAAAGTCCCTCAAAATAAAATACAGCTATTTGCCCAAAATTTTTGATGACCGTGAAAAAGCAGTATCGGTTATAAGAAACTGCTTTGAAAAATATGACGAAAAGCTAATCGGCAGACCTGCTGATTATCTGCCCGTTAAGAATCTGATTACACTGTCCGTTGACTGCTGCGGTGTATACAGAGGAGCGGCACACAGACAGGACGCCTCACAGGAGCATATTATCAGCGCCGAATTTGCCTCACCCGGCTTTTTAAAAGGTCCCGTAAACGAAGGCGAATGGGATATTGTCTTAAATGTTCACAGCGTTTCGTGCGATGTGGATTATACTATTGAAATTGAGGGAGAGGTGGAATAAATGAGTTATCTTCCATGTGAGCTGCACTGTCATACGATACACTCCGACGGTGCGTTTGAGGTTAAAGAGCTTTTGGAAAATGCGAGGGCGGACCATCTCGCGCTGATTGCCCTTACCGACCATAACACTTTTTCAGGTCACGCTGAGCTTGATGATACCGTTCTCCCTGCTGTCAGAGGAATTGAATGGACGACATATTACGGTCATATGCTTGTTTTGGGAGCAAAAAAATTTGTAGACTGGCGTGACGCGGTGCCGACAAATATTGACGAAAAAATAAAAGAAGTCAAGGCGGCGGGCGGTATTGTGGGAATTGCTCATCCGTTTCAGATGGGTTCCCCCGTATGCACAGGCGGCAGGTGGGAATTTAAAATTAAAGACTGGCGCAATGTTGATTATATCGAGATTTGGCATGAGGATTTAACACGCGTTACAAGTGAAAATAAAAAATCTCTTGCGCTATGGACATCACTTCTTGACAAGGGCTGTAAAATCGCCGCCTCCTACGGCAGAGACTGGCACAGGAATGAAAAAAGCGGTCACTACGGCTGTACCTATATTGATATTGACGGCGAGGTCAACGAAAATAACGCAATCCGCGCAATAAGGCTCGGTAAAACAGTAGTGTCGTCGGGCGCAAAATTTTTCTTCAATCTCCACAGGCACGGAAAGACTTATGCAATAGGCGACACGGTCAGAAAGGGAAATTATACCTTCAGCTTTTTTACCGACCTTCACTCGCGTGAAAAAAACGCGGGTGAGGAATCAGTCAGATACAAGACAATAAAAATCATCACTAACGGCGGCAAAACCGTTCTTGAAACAAGGTTTGACGAACGTCACGTAAGGCTTGAGCTTGAAAAAGAACACTGGTACAGAGCGGAGCTTTGGGGAAGTGTCGACGGCGATAATCAGCCCCTTGCGATTACCTCCCCTGTTTATTGCGAATAATAAATATACAATCCAAATTTAACGCAGATTTAACATAAACTATACTGCATTTTAACCGCAAACCTTTACTATAATTGCGACATTTATATTTGAGGTATATACTATATGACGATATTTGATGTTTTAACATTAATCGGCGGACTGGCATTATTCCTGTTCGGTATGAATGTAATGGGCGGCAGTCTTGAAAAAATCAGCGGCGGCAAGCTCGAAAGCATACTTGAAAGAATGACTGATAAACGTATTAAAGGGGTTCTGCTCGGCACAGTTGTAACCGCCATTGTGCAGTCCTCAGGCGCTGTCACAATTATGGCTGTCGGCTTTGTAAACAGTGGTATTATGGCTCTCAAACAGGTTATAGGCATAATTTTGGGCGCTCATATTGGTACAACCGTTACCGCGTGGCTGTTATCACTGACCGGTATTGAGGGCTCAAGTATTTTCATTCAGCTTCTCAAGCCGTCATCATTTGCTCCCGTTCTTGCGTTTGTAGGCGTAATCATTATTATGTTTGCAAAAGGCGACAGAAAAAAAAGCATTGCTAACATTCTTTTGGGTTTTGCAATTCTTTTGACAGGAATGAACACTATGAGCGGCGCTGTGTCGGGGCTTGAAAATGTACCTGAATTTACAAATCTTCTGCTTAAATTTTCAAATCCAGTACTTGGTCTTCTTGCCGGAGCTTTACTTACAGCTGTTTTGCAAAGTTCATCAGCGGCAGTCGGTATTTTGCAGGCGTTATCCGCAACAGGCGCAGTATCCGTTTCTGTTGCGTTTCCCATAATTCTCGGTATGAATATCGGCGCTTGTATGCCTGTACTTCTTTCAGCAATCGGCACAAATAAGAACGCTCGCCGCACTGCTTTAGTCAATCTTATTCTGGCTGTAAGCGGCGTTACCATTGCCATGATTGCGTTTTATGGCACCAACGCTATTTTCGGATTACCGTTTTTCACAGAGCAGGTGAATGCAACAAGTATTGCCATAATTCATTCTGTGTTTAACATTTTTGCGGCAGTTGTACTGTTTCCGTTCGGCGGTTTGTTTGAAAAACTTATGTACAAAATTATCAAGGATGATCCGCATACCGATACAGCGAGCAATCAAACCTCACTTGTTGAGGATCGTTTCCTGCTTACCCCTTCATATGCGCTCGACAAGGTTAAGGAAAAGTGCAACCAAATGGCTCTCCTTGCAAAATCCAATATTTCCATGAGCATTGATTTTTTAAAGGTATACAGCCGTATTAAAGATGAAAAAATCCAGGAAAATGAAAAGCTTCTTGACCGTTACGAAGACGAGCTGGAAACCTATCTTGTAAAAATCAGCGCTCTTGACTTAAGCGTTGCCGATTCAATGAGGCAGAGCAAATATTCGCACGCTATCGGAAATTTTGAGCGGATCGGCGACTACGGCGTCAATATTCTTAAAACGAAAAGAAAAATGCATAAAGCAAAAATTCACTTTTCTGATGACGCCAATAAGGAGCTTGACATAATGGGCAGGGCGGTTAAAGAAATCATTGAAAATTCAACCGCAGCGTTTATCAATGACGATTTGGAGCTTGCACAGACAATAGAGCCGCTTGAGCAGGTTATTGATAATCTAAAATCACAGCTTCGGGCAAAGCACTCAAAGCGTATGAATGACAGCGAATGTACTATTGAAAACGGAATGCTTTTCTTTGACATAATAAACTCCTTTGAGCGTATTGCCGACCACTGCTCAAACCTTGCGGTATGTATAATTGAGCTGTCGCAGGGCAGCTACCAGACCCACAGCTACCTGAAGGGCGTTAAAAATTCGGATAACAGAAGCTATATGAAAAGCTTTGAGGAATACCTTAATAAATACGCAGTCAAATAAGAGGTTTATCTATGGAAAACAATCATCTTGTTTATATTGTTGAGGACGACACCTCCATCCGCGAGCTTGAAATGTACGCCCTTAAAAATGCGAATTTTGAAGCTTCCGGCTTTGAGGACGGAGAAGCCTTTTTAAAAGCCCTTGCCGTCAAAATCCCCGATATGGTTTTGCTTGATATTATGCTGCCGAAGGATAACGGGCTTCAGCTTTTAAATCAAATCAGAAATACTCCGCATTACAGTGATATTCCCGTAATTATGGTAACGGCAAAAAGCAGTGAAATTGACGCAGTCAAAGGGCTTGATATGGGCGCCGATGATTACATTACAAAACCCTTTGGAGTTATGGAGCTTGTTTCAAGAGTTAAAGCTATTCTCCGCCGCACGAAAAAGGGGGACAAGCCTGTCCTCACCTACAAAAATATTGAGCTTGACGAGAGCAGGCACACAGTTCTTGTAAGCGGAAGTGAAATAGAGCTTACATACAAGGAATATGAAATACTTAAGCACCTTATCAGAAATAAGGGTATCGTTCTCACACGTGACAGATTAATGGAAATTGTCTGGGGCTATAACTTTGAACAGGGCAACAGAACGGTGGACGTACATATTCAGTCGCTGAGAAAAAAGCTCGGCGATGCCGGGGAGTATATAAAAACAATCCGCAACGTCGGCTACAAGGTCGGTGATTAAATGACTAAAAAAGCGCTGTCAAAAATTCTCGTCTTCGGAATTTCAACGATTACAATAACTGCGGTTTTGATTATATCGGTATTTTATTCGGTTTACGAAAAGCAAACCGAGGACAAGCTGACCGATGTTATCTGCCTTGTTGAAGAGGAGCTTAAGCAGTCGGACAATTATGATTTTATTAATAAAGAGAGTAATTCACAGACAAGAATTACGCTTATTTCACCTGACGGCACCGTTCTTGCGGACAGCTACGAAAATGTAGCTCAGCTTCAAAATCACTTGAACCGAAAGGAAGTACAGGATGCAATAAAAAACGGTACGGGTTTGGCAGTCAGGAAATCCGAAACCTCAAACGCCAATACATATTACTGTGCAAAGCTGCTTGAAAACGGCAATATCCTGAGAGCCTCCGCGCAAACGCAGAACGTAATCGGCGTTCTGGGAAACGCAGCCGTTTATATTGTAATTGCAATTGCGTTTGTAATTATCTGCTCCGTTTTTGTGAGCATACGTATTACAAAAAGCATTGTCAAGCCTATTGAAGAGCTTGGCAAAAATCTCGACAGTCTTGATGATTTCAAATCCTACAAGGAGCTTAACCCTTTTGTAAACGCGCTCAAGGAGCAGAAGAAAAAGCAAATTGCGCTTGATAAGCAAAAAAAACAGTTTACGGCAAATGTTTCCCACGAGCTTAAAACGCCCCTCACCTCAATCGCGGGATATGCTGAACTGATTGAAACGGGTATTGCTAAGGAGCCGGATATAAAGCCCTTTGCCGCCACTATCAGAAAGCAGGCGTTAAGACTTGTAAATCTCAGCGAGGATATAATTCAGCTTTCACAGCTTGAGGAAAGCAATGAGGACGGTATCGCGTTTTCCTCTGTTGATATTTTTGCCGTGTGCAAACGATGTACCGAGGCATTGTCAATAAACGCTAAAACCAGAGGTATTGAATTACTGCTTGAGGGAGAAAGCACATTCATAAAGGCAAACGCTTCGCTTCTTGAGGAACTCATATATAATCTTTGCAACAATGCAATAAGATACAATAAAGAAAACGGAACTGTAAAAATAAAAATAGACTCTGACGACAAATACACTATGCTCTCTGTAAGTGATACCGGCATCGGAATTGAGGAAAAATATTACGAGCGTATATTTGAGCGATTCTTCCGTGTTGATAAAAGCAGAAGCAAGGCAACCGGCGGCACAGGTCTCGGACTTGCAATAGTTAAGCATATTGCCCAGATTCACGGCGCAGAGCTCAAAGTTGACAGCGTTTTGGGAGAGGGAACAACAATATCCGTACAATTTATAAAATAAAATAAAAAATATATTGAAAAATATTTTATTTTAGTATATTATATAGAAGTAATATACTGCAAAAGGGGAATTTTTATGAAACAGAAATCAAAGCTCGGTAAGTTCAACGTGTTTTTAGCTGTTGTTCTTGTTGCTGTTCTTGTTGCAAATGTTGTTGTAATCTATACAAAAGGTGTTCCTGTTGTTGAGGAAACAAGCGCGCAAGCCAGTGACGACGCTGCCGTAATTGAAGCATTTGTTTCAGGTACATACGGCGGAGTTAATTTCGCAAGCCTTGACGATGTAGCTAAATATTATTCGGAGGCTTATGATAAGACAAAGGCTCAGACAAGAGAATATATTAATGCCGACGGCGGTACCGAGGTATTTTATACAATGCTCGGTGAAGAGGACCTTCAGGTAAAAAATATTATGATTGAGGGCAAGGAGAATTCTATAATTAACAACCTTGTTCCCGGCATTATGGGTACTCTTTATTCCAAAGGCGTTAACGGTCTTTCACCAAGCGCAAACCGTAATCCTGAGCTTGATGTAGACGAAAAGGGCGCAAGCATGACAACCAGCCGTCTTGTAGGAGAGGATCTTCGTGAGGCTAATGTAAAGGATAACGGTGACGGTACTATCACAATGAAGCTCCAGCCCGTAGCGGTTGATATGTCTGCAAAGGGTATGGACGCTCAGGGTCATATGTTCAACACACTTGGTGATATTGCAGGCGTTGTTGACCAAATCAGCCTCCTTAGCTGGGCATCAGGTACTACACAGGAAAATGTGGCTGTAAAATACAGCGGAGGATACGCAACAGTTACAATTGATACCAAATCAGGTCTTATCACCACTGCCGATTATCATATGGAAGCGCATATTTCGGTTACCCATGCTTCTATCTCCGTTATTAAGAATAAATCGGCAAGTCTTCTTGTAACATATGATGTTCATTTCCCCGCGTCGGAAAAATATCTTATGGATACAAAACAAATCAAAGTAAAATAAAAATTTAAAGGCTGTCTTAATGACAGCCTTTTTTGTGGTGTATATATGGACGAAAAAAGGTTTAATGAGCTTTACGGCAGAGCATATGAAAAGGGCTATAAGATTTTCAGCGAATTTTTAAACTTGGAAGAGCAGAGCATACTGGCAGATTCCCTTCTTCCCTGCAAAAAATACGGCGGATATGAAACGGCGGAGCGTGTTGTTGCGGGATTCGGAGAGGACATAAAAAGCTGTGATTTTCCTATCAAATATCTTGTAATATCCCCCGTTTCCAAAAAATTTGCTGACAGCCTATCTCACCGTGATTTTCTCGGAGGTCTGATGAATCTGGGCATTAAAAGAGAAATGCTCGGCGATATTATCGTATATGATAATTGCGGCTATCTTCTCTGCCTTGAACAGATTTCTGATTATATCATTAATAATTTAACACGGGTGCGGCATACAAATGTTGACGTAAAAGAAATTGAGGCTTTGCCGGAAAATATCATTAAAGAACCCGAACCTGTTGAACTCGTCGTATCGTCACTCAGACTTGACGTGCTTGTAAGTGCAGTTTATAATTTGTCACGAAACAATACGTCAAAGCTCTTTTCGGCAGGAAAAATATTTGTAAACAGCAGATTGACCGAAAACACTTCATATCAGATAAAGGAAAACGATATAATATCTGTAAGAGGATTCGGACGTTTTACTTTTTTAAAACAACTAAGAACAACGAAAAAAGACAGAGTAGTAATTGAGGTAAAAAAATATTGAATACAGAAAACGAAATAAAAAATAAATCGGCACTTGACCTTGCGAGCGATTTCGCAATTACAGCAAATATCTGATATTAAGAAAAACGATATGAAATATAAAACTATCAACTAATAATTAAAGGAGCAGAAAATCTGCTCCTTTTTATTTTGGTTATATCAGCACGCTTCAATTGAAAGGACATTGAACTCTCTGCCGCTGATTATTTCATAATCGGTTTTATGACAGCAAGGGCAAATACGGCTGTTTTTTGTCATTTCATATTCCTCGCCGCAAATACACCTTGCGCGTGCGGGGATAATAATGAGTTCAAGCTTTGTTCCTTCAAATATACCGCCGAGACTCGCCGCTTTCCAACATTCCCTGAAATAATCGGGCAGAACACCCGAAAGCTCGCCGAGCTCAACCGTAATGGCGGATACCTTTTTTAAATCCTGCTCCGCCATAATTTCCTCAATCAAATCAAAGATTTCAAGAACTACTCCAAGCTCGTGCATTATTTATTCCACTCTTTAACTTCTTTTCTAAGCCAGTCGCACCATAAGTCAATACCCTCGCCGGTTTTTGCGGAAATGAAAAATATCTTCGCGTCCGGATTAAGCTTATGGATACGCTCTGTTACGGCATCATCATCAAAATCAAATACCGCTTTTGTATCAATTTTATTGATAAGCACAACGTCAGAAACAGTGAACATAAGCGGATATTTGAGAGGCTTATCATCACCCTCGGGAACCGATAGTATCATTGCGTTTTTGCTTGCACCTGTGTCAAATTCCGCAGGACAGACAAGGTTTCCCACATTTTCAAGCACAACAAGGTCCAAATCATTCGTACCGAACTCCTTAAGTCCCTGCTCTGTCATACCTGCGTCAAGGTGGCACATACCCCCTGTATGAAGCTGAATTGACCTTACACCTGTATCAGCAATTGCCTTTGCGTCAACATCGCTGTCAATATCCGCCTCCATAACGCCGATTTTCATTTCATTCTTAAGGTGTGAAACGGTTGCCTTAAGAGTAGAGGTTTTTCCGCTGCCGGGTGAGGACATCAGGTTTAAAAGAAAGGTTTTTTCCTTTTTAAGCTGAACTCTCAAACGGTCCGCCTCTCTGTCATTGTTTTCAAAAACGCTCTTTTTAATTTCAATTATCTTGAATTCGTCCATTAATTAATCCTCTTTATCCGCAAACCTCTTTAAAAATTCATCTCTGTCAAGTCCGCAGTTTCTTGCATAATCATTATTCGGAACAGCCCTTATAACCTCACCATTGTAACGTGAAACAAGTGCTTCGCACTCCTTACCGCCTATCGTACACGTTTCAATTGAGTAGGCCTCTTTGAGAGGAACCTGCTTTTTAAGCGATGATTTTTCCGTTAAAGCGCCCGTGGGACAAAGCTTTACACAAAGTCCGCAATTCGTACATTTTGTTTGATCAAGCGCAAGCGCAAAGGCAGGCGACACACTTGTCTTAAAGCCTCGTCCCAGAAGACCGACAGCGCTTATATTCATAACTTCTTTACAGGAACGAACACAAAGACCGCAAAGAATACATTTTGCAGTGTTACGCTCAATAAAGGCATTTTCATCACGTGTATATTTCTGAGGCATTTCGCCCGCAAATCTGCCCGGGTCAATATCATACCTCTGAGCAACAGAGAGCAGTTTGCACTTAAAGTATTCACGGCAGCCGCATTCAAGACAGCGCTGTGCCTCCTTTTGAGCCTGCTCAACAGTCAAACCGAGTGAAACCTCATCAAAATTATCCTTTCTTATATCGGCATCAAGAACGGCGGCAACCTCTCTCGGCTCTGCCTTCCTGCCCGAAACGTCAACCCTGTCATCGTCACGCTTGCTTAGATATTTAGGCGTTAAATCATACGTTTCTCCTTTAAGATAAGCGTCAACAACCTTAACGCACCTGTCTGCCTCACCGATAGCCTCAACAGCAATGGACGCGCCCTTATTTGTAGCGTCACCGATAGCAAACACGCCGTCAATATTCGTTTCAAATGTATCTTCATCAGCAAGTATTGTGCCTCTTTCGGTCAGCTTAACATTTGTAAAATCACTTGAATCAAGCTTTTGACCGATAGCCATAATTACGCTGTCAAGCTCAAGATACTCTGTCTTGCCCTCAATTGCCACAGGTCTTCTTCTGCCTGATGCGTCGGGTTCTCCGAGCTCCATAAGCTGAAGCGTCATTCCGCAGACCCTGCCGTCTTTCTCATGAATTTCAACAGGATTTGTGAGGAATTTATATATAACGCCCTCCTCTTTTGATTCCTTAATTTCAATTTTCTCGGCAGGCATTTCCTTTTCGGTTCTGCGGTAAATGATGTATACCTCTTCTGCACCGAGACGTACAGCCGTACGGCAGGCGTCCATAGCGGTATTACCGCCGCCGCAGACGGCTACTCTTTTTCCGATTTCAACAGGGTTTCCCTGAATAACGCTTCTGAGAAAATCAATACCGCCGTACACACCCTGTGTATCCTCACCTTTAACACGCATAGGACTTGATTTCCACGCGCCCGGTGCGAGGATAACAGCGTCATTTACCGACTTAAGCATATCAATGGTAATGTCCCGACCTAATTTTACGTTATTAACAAATTTTACTCCCGTCTTTTCTATAATGGAAATTTCGCTGTCAAGAATTTCTTTCGGCAGGCGGTACTGGGGAATACCGTATCTGAGCATACCGCCCATCTTATCCATCATATCAAAGACCGTTACCTCGTGACCGAGTGTTCTGAGATAAAGAGCCGCAGTAAGTCCCGCAGGACCTCCGCCAACAATTGCTGCTTTTTTGCCTGTACTCTTTGCAACCTCAGGCAAATATGAATCACCCTTCAAGTCCAAATCGGCGGCAAAATATTTAAGCTGTGCAATATTTATCGGCTCCTCAACCTTGCCGCGCCTGCACGCTTTTTCACACGGGTGCGGACACACTCTGCCGATAGACGCCGGAAGCGGTATTCTCTCCTTAATCAGCTTGAGAGCGTCGTCAAATTTACCGTTGGCAATAAGTCCGACATATCCCTGGCAATCGGTATTTGCGGGGCAGGCAAGCTGACACGGGGCAATACAGTCGCCGTCGTGCGCGGACATTAAAAGCTCCATCGCAATTTTCCTTGACTTAATAACTCTTTCACTTTCTGTATTGATGACCATTCCGTCAGATACTTTAGCCGAGCAGGAGCGAAGAAGCTTCGCAACGCCCTCAGCCTCCACAACGCAAAGACCGCAGGCGCCGTACACCTCAACCGCCTCATCATAACAAAGCGTCGGTATGTAAATACCGTTATTCCTTGCCGCCTCTAAAATGGTACTGCCTTCGGGAGCAGTAACCTTCTGACCGTTGATTGTAAGACGAATCATTTTCATATGTCTGCTCCTCCTTATCTTCTTACTACAGCGCCGAATTTGCAGGACTGAATACATTTTCCGCACTTAATACATTTCTTAATATCAATAGTGTGCGGATTTTTAACCGTGCCGCTGATTGCGCCGACGGGACAGTTCCTTGCGCATAAGGTACAGCCCTTGCATGCGGAGCTGTCAATAGAATATTGAATAAGGGATGAACACTCGCCCGCGGGGCAGGTTTTATCCTCAATATGGGCTGTGTACTCATCCTTAAAGTATTTTATAGTAGTTAAAACAGGGTTAGGCGCCGTCTGTCCAAGACCACAGAGCGCGCCGTCCTTAATAGCGTAACAAAGCTCCTCCAGAAGCTCTATATCGCCGTTTTGCCCTTTGCCTTCGGTAATTCTTGTCAGAATCTCAAGCATTCTTGTTGTGCCGATACGGCAGTGAATACACTTGCCGCAGCTTTCCTTAGCTGTGAAATCAAGGAAAAACTTCGCCATACCGACCATACAGGTGCCCTCGTCCATAACGACCATACCGCCTGAACCCATAATGGCGCCTGTCGCGCCGAGCGCTTTATAATCAATTACCGTATCAATCAGGCTTGCCGGAATACATCCGCCCGACGGTCCGCCCATCTGAACAGCCTTGAACTGCTTATCACCCTTCATTCCTCCGCCGATATCAAAAATGACGTCACGCAGAGTTTTACCCATAGGAATTTCCACAAGTCCGCTGCGCTTAACCTTGCCCGTAACGGCAAACACCTTAGTACCTTTTGAATCTTCCGTTCCCATTGCGGCAAACGCCTCGCCGCCGTTATTGATTATCCAGCTTACATTCGCGAAGGTTTCAACATTATTTATGTTTGACGGCTTTCTCCAGTAACCGCTCTGCGCGGGAAACGGAGGTTTTAAACGCGGCATACCCCTGTGTCCCTCAAGCGATTCAATAAGCGCCGTTTCCTCACCGCAGACAAACGCTCCGGCACCTGCCTTTATTGTCATTTCGCAGGAGAAATCCGTACCGAAAATATTGCTGCCGAGGTATCCTGCTTCTGTTGCCTGCTCAATCGCTCTTTCAAGTCTTTTTATCGCAAGAGGATACTCCGCTCTCACATAAACAACTGCGTTTTTTGCTCCTATTGCGTAGGCTCCGATAAGCATACCCTCAATTAAATTGTGGGGGTCGGATTCAATAACCGCCCTGTCCATAAACGCGCCGGGGTCGCCCTCGTCGGCATTACAGATAAGGTACTTTTCCTCGCCCTCAGCCTGTCTTGCGGCATTCCATTTAAACCATGTGGGGAAGCCCGCGCCTCCTCTGCCTGCAAGTCCCGATATTTTTATCTCCTCAATAACCTGCTCGGGGGTCATCTCACACACCGCTTTTTTGAGAGCGGTATATCCGTCTGCGTTAATGAAGTCGTCTATCTCTTCGGGATTGATAATGCCGCAGCGCCTGAGCGCAATACGTGTTTGTTTTTCTAAAAACGCCTTATCCTCATCGGCAACAAGCAAATCGGCAATCGCACTTTCGTCGCCCGTTTTTATATATTCGGCAATTTTTGCTGAATCATTTTCACTCACTCGGACAAGACGCTTTACCTCTCTGCCGTCCTCGTAAATATCAACAATCGGCTCAAGGTAGCACATACCTATACAGCCTGCTATTGTAAGCTCCGCGCCGTTTAAATCCTCTTTTAACAGCGCCTTCCTAACCTTTTCGGCACCTGCCGCTATACCGCAGGAACCCTCTCCGACAACGATTTTCATACTACTCACCCTCCCTCAGTCTTTTTAAAATATTCTTTGTTTTCTCGGGAGTAAGTGAGCCGTAGGTATCCCCATTAATCATCATAACAGGTGAAAGCGAGCAACAGCCGAGACAGGCTACGCACTTAAGAGAGAACAGTCCGTCCTTTGTCGTTTCACCGTCTCCTATACCAAGCTCATCCTCAATCGTCTGTAAAATGAGCTCGCTTGAATTAACGTGGCACGCCGTACCCTGGCAAAGCATAATAAGATACTTTCCGACAGGGGTAAGGCGAAACTGTGTATAAAAGGTTGCGACACCCATGATTTCGCTTTCCGCAATACCTGTTCTTTCGCTTATGTACTCAATTGCGGCTTTCGGAAGATAGCCGTAAATCTCCTGCGTTTTTTGTAAAATCGTAATTAACGAGCCCTTAACCTCCGCCAAATCATCAAGCACAGGATTTATACAGCTCAAATCAATTTTTTCAGTCATATATCCCTCTCCCATATAAAATATAATCATTTTTTATTTCGGGTTTAACTAACATAATACTAAATTATTCGTCAGCTTTCAATAGTATATTTAAGGAAAAATACCTTTTGTTACCTTAATATATATTCCTCAACCGCAATCGCAAGTCCGTCCTCTGCGTTTGAACGCGCGATAAATTTTGCCGCCGCCTTACATTCGTCACTTCCGTTTGCCATCGCAAAGGAATATTTTGCATATTTAAGCATAGGTATGTCGTTGCCAGCGTCACCGAAGCTCATACATTCATCAGAGGTTATACCCATAACTTTGCAGATACCTTCAAGCGCCCTGCCCTTGTCGGCAGATTTAACGGTAGCCTCCAGATTTCCCTTAAAACTGCACGCTGTTGACAGGTTATAGGATAAAAGCTTTTCTTCAAATCTATTATAGTTCTCTTCTTTTACGGAATATAATGTTATTTTTTCAACATCAATATTTTTTTGAAATTTCAAAAGAGATTTATGCCCCGTCATTGTTTTAATAACCTCGTCAATAAATTCTTCGGGAAATTCCGTATTGTCAAACAAATTCTCCGTACCGAGCTGATAATGTGATTTACCGTCAACATAAATTTCAAAAAATACATCATTTTTTAAGAAATAACTTATCAGCTCCCCCGCTATATGCTTATCTATTAAATTTGAATAAATGATTTTATTCTCATTCCTGTCAAAAACGCACGCGCCGTTTGAATATATTATATAATCAGCAAACGGCACCTGGCTGATAACATTATCAATCAGCGCGAGGGGTCTGCCTGTGGCAATCGCTATTTTGACACCCTTGTTATGCGCCCTTTTAAGCGTATTAATTGTACGAGGTGTTACCGTCAGATGATCGGCAGACATAAGCGTGCCGTCCAAATCGGTTGCAATCAGCTTAATCAAATTTTTTCTTCCTTTCGCCTTATTCCATAATATTTTATCATATCAGCTTTCAATAATCTATAAAATTAATGTAAATATAAATTATAAACAATTCAAATATTACCTTTAATTTTTATTTTTTAATGGTACAATATAAAAACAGAAGAGGAAAGATTATTAATGAAAAAGTATTTTAGTATAATTTTTGTTATTGTTTTTATAGCCGCAGCTGCCTTTGGATATAATTTTTTTACCGGCGGTAAAATGGAACAAAGGCTTGAAGGTCTTGAATCAAAAGAAATAACTGCCACACGGCTCCAAACCTCAAAAAAACAAATCAGTCAAAATGCGAAAACTATCGGCAGTTCTCTTTATGACGCTTTGACTGATGATGAAAAAAATGTGTATGATACCGTTTACGACGCATTAGCCGACTATGAAGATTCGGTGTTTGTATACGAAAATATTGAATCTGACAGAATATTTGAAATCGTTCGTCTTGTTATCTCCGAGCATCCTGAAATTTTCTGGTCAAAGGGTGACTGTACTTATTCAAACTCCGGTAAGCTCATTTTTAACTATCCGTACACGCACCGGGAAGCGCAGGAAAAAAACACACTGATTGAAAAAAGAGCAAGAGAAATTATTGAAAATATAAACCTGTCGGGAGATGAATATGAACGCTCCCTCGCAATATTTGATTATATTGTTAAAAACACAAGCTACGACAACAGCGCGACAAATAAACCGGACGAATTTTTTGAAGCGTCAACAATTGAGGGCGTATTTCTTAACGGCAAGGCAGTATGCTCAGGCTATTCAAGAGCATACCAGTATCTTTTATCCCTTGCGGGAATCGACTCAATAACAATCACGGGAGAGGCAAAAACACCGAACGGATACAGCAGCCACGCTTGGACAGCGCAGGAGGCTGACGGCGAAATATATTTTACCGATGTCACATGGGGAGACAGCTATGAGAAGTCTATTGATACCGACTTTGTAAGCCACGTGTATTTTATGATGACCTCAAATGAGATTGAAAAAACACATAAATGCGACGAAATTTATTCCGCGGTTAAAAGCACCTCTGATATTAATAATTATTTTGTAAGACAGAGCTTTTATTTTGAAAAATACAACCAGTCGGCTTTACGTGATAAAATAAAAAACAGTATCGAGCGGGACGAAGCGGGTATTGAAATAAAATTTGCGAACATTGAGGAATACCAAACCGCACAAAAAAGCTTGTTTGACAATCAAAATATATATTATATTCTTAAAACAATCGACATCTTTTCAAAAAAAATTAACACACGAAATATAATTTATAATGTCGACGACACACATAATATCATTACAATTTTCTATTGCAAAAATTAACAATAGCTTTAAAACGCAAAGAGGGACGGCTTTAAAACAGCAGTCCCTCTTTGTGCAAAATATTATCTTGTTTTTAAGTGTTCATTAAATGTGAAGAATTGCCGTTGCAAGCCAAAAATAAATTAAAAGTGACAAAGCATCAACTATTGTTGTAATAAACGGAGACGACATAACGGCAGGGTCAAATTTAAGCTTCTTCGCAAATATGGGAAGCGTACAACCGACAATTTTTGCAAAAACAACCTCAATAACAAGAGTTAAACTGATTACAAGATCAACCTTTAATGTTATTCCGTCTGTATTGAGAAGCAGTCCGTCAACTAACCACACCTTAAAAAAATTAACAGCCGCAAGCGAAAGTCCGCAGCAGATACCGACACGTATCTCCTTCCATATTACTTTAAAAATATCATTAAGATCAATTTCATTAAGCGAAAGCGCACGGATAATTGTAACACTTGCCTGACCGCCCGAATTACCGCCTGTGTCCATAAGCATAGGAATGAATGATGTCAAAATAATCAGCGCTGACAGTTTATCCTCAAAAGAGGTGATAATCATACCGGTAAATGTTGCGCTTACCATTAAAAGCATAAGCCACGGTATTCTTGATTTAAAAGTTTCAAAAACACCGATTTTAAGATACGGCTTTTCCGAGGTGCGCACAATAGCGTTCATTTTGTGAATATCCTCAGTATTCTCCTCCTGCAAAACGTCCATAGCGTCGTCGACCGTGATAATTCCAACGAGCCTGTTTTCCATATCAACAACGGGCAGGGCGAGAAAATTATACTTGTCAAAAAGCTGAACCGCAGTCTCCTTGTCATCATGAGTATTAACACAAATGGTATTTGTTTCCATAAAATCTTCAATTATGTCATCATAATCGTGGAGCAAAAGCTCCTTGACGGTTGTAACACCGATAAGGTGCCTTGACGCGTCGGTTACATAACAGGTATAAATCGTCTCCTTGTCAACGCCTGTACGTCTTATACGCTTAAACGCGTCCTCAACCGTATTGTTTTTTTTGAGATCCACAAACTCAGGCGTCATAATTGAGCCTGCGCTGTCCTCGGGATATTTTAAAAGAGTATTTATTGACGCCCTTGTCTTAGAGTCTGTGTTCTTTAAAATTCTTTTAACAATAGTTGCGGGCATTTCCTCAATAATATCTACCGTATCATCAAGGTAAAGCTCGTCAAGCACTTCACGAAGCTCTGTATCGGAAAAGGCTCTTATAATAGCCTCCTGTGTGTCATTATCAAGCTCTACAAAAGTTTCAGCAGCCTCCTCCTTGGGAAGAAGCCGGAAAAATAAAATCTGCTCCTCAACCGGAAACTCCTCAAAAAGCGATGCAATATCAGCAGGATTAATTTCAGTAAGTATTGACTTGATGTCTAAATACCTTTTGCTTTTGTAAAAAGAAGAAATTTCCTGTGCTATGTCCTCAAGCTCCATATCTTCAAGATTCATAGTATGCACCTCCTTTTTTCATATTGAACTGTTTGGTACCAATTAACCGTAATATCGCTTATTCAATCGGGCTGTAAAACGGTTTTTCGTCCTTATCGTAAGGATTAACCGCTATTTTTCTTGTAATCAAAAACAAAACAATAATAATTAAAATACCGCCTGCCGCGGCAAGAACAGTAATAATAAATTCAGGTCTTTGATAAAGGCGTGTGCCGTCAACAAAGGACACAAAGCCCGGCTGTGCCATTTCAGCCTTAACCTGTTCGGTAGTTTTGTCAACTCGTTTTATATTAAGTAAATATTCCCTTGTACTGCCGTCAGAAGCGGTACAGGAAAGGGTTATTTTCGGAGTCTGGTCATTGCCGAGAATCAGTTCAACTGGCGCGCAATACGCATTTATATCCCATGTTACAGGGGTAATTGTAAGCTGAGTAAGATCTGACGGGATATAGAGCTTGTATTCCGTATCCTCATCGTTAAGGCGCGGTGATATTTCGCCGTATGTACAGTAAACAGATGAAAGAAAATTATTATTGTTAATTTCATAAACTGCGGGATTTACATATTTGAAATTATAAATAGTGCTTCCCATCTCATATTCAAGCGTCGCAATCAGCCCTGTCTGATGATTGGTTTCATCATAGGTATAGGTTATAAAAATATCCGCATCGCCTGAAACAGCATAGCTTTCAAGTGTAGGCGGTACCTCATTGTTTTCAAGTATTAAGCCGTACTCCTGAACATCAGCCTTAAATTCTCCCTCAATTTCGGCATTTTTAAAGTTGATTGATGTCAATTGAGGAACATTGTTCTGTGCCTGTACCTGAAACGGCAGAGCAGATAAACAGATACTTACTGTACAAATTAGAATTAAACTGATTTTTCTCCTCATAAAACCACCCTTATTCTGAAATAATATAGCTTATATCGTCCTGATTATCTAAAAATTGTTTTACCTTATTTTTATTTTTTGCGCTTACAATAAAAATTACATCTCCGCTGTCAATATCCCCGGTCTTTTCCTTCCATTCCTCCCGAATTGCCTTTGTATTATCGGCGTTTACGGAAACCGAAACGCCTTTAAGAAGCTTTATTTCCTTTCCGAAATCATTATAAAGCCTGTCCGCAAGCGGCTTAAAGCCGTCGTTGAAGCTGTCACCGAGTTCAACGGGCAAATCACATCCGTAAAGTACGAATACCGTGACGCCCATTGCCTTGACCTCTTCTATTATACCCTTGATATAATTATATGACGTTTCGCTGTTTGGGTTCAGATAAGCGTTTCCGCCGCTATCTCTGTACAGCTTTCCGTTTACCGTAATTCCCGCAGTCAAATCTCCTGCCGCGACAATATTGTCCCTGTAACAGTAAATCATACCGACAGGAAGAATATCATTTGAAATTAACTCGTTAATCGATTTCTGCGCTTCGCTTGCGGGTGACGATTCAGCGCCGTACATATCAATTGTCGCGAGGGCGCTGTCATATCCGATTGTACCGTCACTGCGCTTGAGATCAAAGGCTGCTGAGGTATAACCGTCCTCCTGAAGCTCGTCAAGAACGGCCGTCAGCATTACACCCGCGTCCATTGACAGGGATTCAATCTTATCGCTTTTAAGCTTAAGAGAAACTGTACTTATATCTGCATTGCTGTCATCTTTGTCCTCTGTAAGAGGCATAGCGTTTCGTTCAATGTACAAATCCATTACCGTATAACCGACGCTTATAACCGCAAAACAGCCGACAGCAATTATAAAATATTTTGCGAAGGTATTAAGCCGTTCCCTTGTAAAAAAAGGCTTTTTCTCTTTTTTTCTGCTCTTTGTATATTTATCGGAGCCGCTTCCTTCCTCAATATACTTATCGGCAAAATTAATTTTTCTTCCCTTTTCCCGCTCGGTCCATTTTGTATTTCGCTTTTTGTTATTATAAAAGCGTTTCTTTTTCATAAAACCACCGTTTATATCCCTGCGTTATTTCTGAGCGTCTGAATAGCCGCGGCAGGATCATCACTATTAAAGACGGCTGAGCCCGCGACAAAAACATTAGCTCCGGCGGCGCCTGCAAGCTTTACCGTTTCGGTATTTATTCCGCCGTCAACCTGAATGTCAAGCATCGGACATTTTTGCCTGAGCGATTTAATCTTCGGCAAAGTGCTTTCCATAAATCCCTGTCCGCCGAAGCCCGGTTCAACAGTCATAACAAGCACCATTGACAGCTTATCGAGATACGAAAAAACTTCCTCAATAGGCGTATTCGGCTTAACGGCAAGACCTGCTTTGCAGCCGCCCGCAATTATTTTATCAATCGTCTTCTGAATATCCGAATCACATTCGGTATGAAAGGTAATAATATCAGCGCCTGAATTGATAAAATCATCAATATAAGAATACGGATTGCTAATCATAAGGTGGACGTCAAAATCAATGGCACAAACCCTTTTCATTGCCGCAATAACGGGCGCTCCTATTGAAATGTTAGGCACAAAATGACCGTCCATAACATCAAGATGAATTAAATCCGCCCCGCCCTTTTCGCACTTTTCAAGCTCCGTCTGCAAATTAGCATAGTCTGACGCGAGCATTGAAGGTGAAATTTTTATATCCATATTCCATACCTCTGTATAATAGTCATAATATTATAATATATTTTCAAAATAAAATCAACTTTGACTTGTTTTTAAACCCTCAATGTAGTATCATATATCCGTATTTTATCAAGCTTTATAGGAGGAACCAAGATGATTCAGGCAAATAATGTTACAGTTCAGTTTGGCGGCAGAGTTCTTTTTGAAAGAGTTAATGTTACATTTTCTGCCGGAAACTGCTATGGTATTATCGGCGCAAACGGCGCAGGCAAATCTACCTTTTTAAAGGTGCTCTCGGGCGAGCTTGAACCCCAAAAGGGCGAGGTCTTCATTACTCCGGGAGAAAGGCTTTCCGTCTTAAAGCAGGACCATTTCGCTTATGACGAATATGAGGTTATCCGCACTGTATTAATGGGCAATCCGAGACTTATTGAGGTAATGGAGGAAAAGGACGCCCTGTATATGAAGGAGGACTTTTCAGAGGAGGACGGCATCAGGGCAGGCGAGCTTGAGGCGGAATTTGCCGATATGGACGGCTGGAACGCCGAGTCGGACTCTGCCTTTATGCTCAACAAGCTCGGCGTGCCTGACGAATACCATTATATGAAAATGTCGGAGCTTCCGTCCGATATGAAGGTTAAGGTGCTTCTCGCGCAGGCACTCTTCGGCAACCCCGATATTCTCCTGCTTGACGAGCCTACAAACCACCTTGACCTTTCGGCTATCCGCTGGCTTGAGAATTTCCTTATGGATTTTGAAAATACCGTTATCGTTGTATCGCATGACCGTCACTTTTTGAATAAGGTCTGCACTCATATATGCGATGTTGATTTCGGTAAAATCCAGCTTTATACAGGCAACTACGACTTCTGGTACGAATACACACAGATGCGCCAAAGGCAGGCAAGAGACCAGAATAAAAAGAACGAGCAGAAGATTAAAGAACTTCAGGAATTTATTCAGCGATTCTCCGCCAACGCCGCTAAATCAAAGCAGGCCACGAGCCGTAAAAAACAGCTTGACGCGCTTGAGATGATAGAGATGCCCGTATCAAGCAGACGTTTTCCATATGTGGATTTTAAGCCTGACAGGGAATGCGGCAACGACCTTTTGAGAGTTGACCACCTTACAAAAACAATCGGCGGCAGAAAGGTGCTTGACGATATTTCCTTTGTCATTCACCCGAGGGAAAAGGTCGCCTTTGTCGGCTCGGACGTAGTGGCAAAAACAACTTTATTTAAAATCATTATGGGTGAAACGGAGCCGGACGAGGGCTCTTTCAAATGGGGCGTAACCACATCTCAAAGCTACTTCCCGAGCGACAACAGCAAGTATTTTGACGGTGTTGAGCTGACCCTTGTTGACTGGCTCAGACAGTATACAACCTATACGCTTGAGGCGGATATACGCGGCTGGCTCGGAAGAATGCTTTTCTCTGGCGAGGAAGCGCTCAAAATGGCAAATGTGCTTTCGGGAGGCGAGCGTGTGCGCTGTATGCTTTGTAAAATGATGCTTTCAGGCGCAAACGTGCTTATCCTTGACGAGCCGACAAACCACCTTGACCTTGAATCAATTACAGCGCTCAACAACGGACTTATCCGTTACCCGGAGACAATCCTGTTCACCTCTCACGACCACCAGTTCGTTCAGACAATAGCGGACAGAATTATTGAAATTTCAGGCAATACAATCCTGGACCGCAAGGGCACATATGACGAATTCCTTGAGGATTTCAATGAGGAACAGCTTAAAAAATATTAATCTTGACGCAAAAACAGCGATGTGATTATTTCTTCACATCGCTGTTTCAGTCTGTCGAAAAAGGTTCGGCGAAAGCTGGGCTATTTTGATAAATGTGGTAAAATTCTATATTACCTTTATTCCATTTACGGAAATAAACACTATATTGATTAGGTAATAACTTTTAAAGTTAAAACAGCTTTGTTATTTCGGCAATACCGTCAATAACAAAATCAGGCTTTTCGCTATCGTTATGTACAGTTTGAAATTTAGCGAAACCTTGTCTTACCCAAACTGTTTTCATTCCGAGCCTTTTAGCGGGAACTACATCATTATCAATCCTGTCACCTATCATAACAGCGTTTTCGGGATTACAATTTGCCTGTTCAAGAGCAATCCTGAATATTCTTAAATCAGGCTTTTCAAAACCAAGCTCAGCCGACGATGCCACAACATCAAAATATTTTCCTATATTCCAGTTATCAATTCTCTCCTGTGTTCCCGCGGACTGATTGGCAATAATACCTAATTTATATTTCTGAGAAAGAATTTTCAGGATTTTTTGAGTATCAGGATAAAGCTGTTCTGATTCTTTCGGCCATTTTGGAATTTCAAAACCGTAATAAACGGCAGCCGCCTTTATCGGAAAGGAATTTACCTTTGCAAAATTAAGCACCTTAGCGTAAAACTCCTCAGCGTTTACATCATTGTTTTTTATTATCTCACTGCATCTGTATTCATAGCATCTGCTTTCGTCAACTAAGGTAGAGCCTAAATCAAAAAACATCCACTTAATTTTATCCGTCATATTTCCTCCTGTAATATTAATCGTCATACAGTATTTAAAATATCAATAATATTCGATTCATATTTTGATTTCATTGACAATAAATTAACTGTTATCTATCCAATATCTTTGTTTAATAACACCGTTATATTCGTATTCGTTTTCTAAAACTCCGCCGTTATTTATTATACTTTTTGCGCTTGCGATATTTTGCTTTTCACAACACATCAAAACCCTGTCAATTCCAAGCCTTTTTGCCTCTTTCAGAGCAAGCCCGATCATTGCCGTCGCATATCCCTTTCCGCGTTCACTCGGTCTTATACCGTCACCTATATGACCGCCGTTTTGAGCCAGCTTTTCAGTCAGATAATGCCTTAATGTTACTGCGCCGACAAAAATATTTCTGTCTAAATCCAAACAAAAATATGTGGTTTCCGGAACTATGCCGTTAATTTCTTTTTTCCTGCACAAGTTTTTCATATAATAATCAAAAGAGCGATAATCATTTATTGCAATAGAAGTTGGAAAGATTTTTTCATTTGCTGACGTCCACTCATTCATCATTTCAAATAATTGATTTTTATATTCGCTTGTAAGTTTAACCAATTTTATGTTCATAATTATTCCTATAATTTTCGTTTAATTTGAATCAATTCGGCATCTGCGCCGTCACAGCCATATCTATATACAATTATAAAATTCTCATCTGCGGCAACTCCGTAACATTTATCGCTGCCTTCAATGTCAATTTGATTGGCATAATATTTTTTGTTATCATCAAGAAGTTTTGCCTTAATACCATTTGGCAAATCAATCTCTAAATTAAGATAGCTTCCGTCAAGTAAATTCAATGAATTAATTTTATCAAACTCTTTAATTCCAAGCTTTTTAATTTCAGCTAATAACTGTTCTTGCATAATAAACACCTCATATTCATAATTTATATTTTATAATATCATAATATCCTAATATTGTCTATTCTAAATATAAAGCTGTCCGTTTTTAATTCACGCCGCAGGAATTAAAAAAGCTGTATTTTATTTCTGATTTAAAGATGTAAAAATAGTATTCTCTATCGTTAAATGTAAATTTTTTTATTTTGCCCTCTTTCGGAATTAAAGCCGTATCATCAGTTATATCAAAATATATCTTTGGAGTATTACCGCTCGCGTTTATATAATAACCGTCATCTTGCTCCAGATATATTTCCGGCTCCGCAACGTATGAAACGCAATACGAATATTTGTCATCGCCGTAATTTTTGAGATACGCAACACCTACTTCATCATACGGCGTTGAAAAAATACAAAGTGAATAGCGGTCATTAAGCGGGACTGTTTGCAATATTTCACTTACGTCGCAATCACTGCTTATAACTTTATATTCCGAACCCTTTTCCATACCCGGTATGTTACTGATAAAAACAGCTGCTGTCGCAACACAGATTAAAAGCACGGCTGCTGAAATTATTGCTTTTCTTTTTTCCTCTTTATTCAGCTTCGGGTTATAGGTTTCGCTTTTTTCGCATTCTTCCTTTAAAGATATACTTTCAATCGGTAAAAAGGAATTATTTTCTATTGCATTAATATATTTTTTTGCTCTTTCAAATACAAATAATTTATGCTTAATGCTTGTTATAAATTCAAATTCCGCTTTTGCCTCCTGCGGTCTGTTACTGTAGTAGAATGTTATCCCCGTATAATAGCGCATCATTAGTTTATATGTGTTTTTTTGTCTTGATTCGTTAATACTTTTGCACTGCTCAAGACTTTTTAACGCAGAAATAAAATCACTGTTTATAAAATGTAAAAAGAAATTAAACCGCGCCTCAAAACTTCTTTTAATTTCATCTTTTATTTTTAGCTTTTGTAAAATTTTTTTTGCTCTTTTAACCGTATCTGCGCACAGTTCAAAATCACCCGCGCAAAATGCACTGCTCGCAAGCAGTCCCAAATATTCCAGCCGCAGAAAATCACTCATCCTTTTTTGAAGCTGAGATGAAATTATTCTCGCTGACAATTTAAAATCACCGATAAAATATGCGGTTTGTATATCACATAATGCAGTCGCGCCATTTGGATAAATTCCGTGACAAACGGCATAATAAGTCTGAGGATCACAATCATCATAAAGGATATCAGCTACTGATGCCTTTATTTTGCTTTTTATAATCATTGAAACTATTGCAATTACAAGCGCAATAATAAATTTGTATAAAAAATTAATGGGAAGAAAAACGCAGACAGTTAAAACGGATATAATAAATATAATATTAATGAGCGCGCATTTATTTTTTATCTCTTTTACCTTTGATAAAATCTTTTTTTCATCCATTTTTATTTTTTCCTTTTTTGATAATAGCTTTGACTGACATAATTATTTCAGGTATCACCATAATCATACCTGTAATTTCTATAAACAAAAATGTTATGGGAAATATAACGAACAAAACTGCCGTTACCCATACGGGTATTTTCTTAATAAAACTGATAAAAACGCTTATACCCGTATAAACGGAGCAAAAAATATAGCTCATTACGGCAGAGGACAGTATTACTTCTTTTAGTGAAAGGCTGTTTTCTGTCTCTATCAAAAAAAGAGGATATATATTATCGCCCATAATATACAAAACAATAAATATAATTGTTACTGCTATAAACATACAAATAACAGAAATGAAATATATTTTTGCATTTTTATATTCATTGCTTTTCTTATTTGTTTCATAATCATTAAGTTTACTTTGTAAAAAAATATTGGCTGTTTTATCTGAAAGAGCTCCAAGCGTGTTTAAATTTTCCGCTTCGGTACGCTTACCGCACAAAAGCTCCTCCGCTGTTATGCCCAGTGCCGACGCGAGTTTAATTATTGTTTCCGTTTTCGGCACAGCCGCGCCTGTTTCCCACTTGGATACAGCTTTATTTGAAACACCGATTAATGCTCCCAGCTCCTTTTGCGAAAGCCCTTTTTCTTTTCTTAGCTCATAAATACGATTTGCAACATCATAATTTTGCATATTGTCCCTCCGTATAAAGCCTATCATAACATACAGAAAAACTCAACAAATAAAAATCGAATAACGGTAGAACTTATATTTTTCCAAAAATTATTTACTGCGGTAATATGCGCAATCACATTGACATTTACTTTTTTTGTTGTTATACTAAAAAAGTAATAATATGTCGAGTTGTAACATAATAAAGGTGTGAGAATATGAATAAAAACAGAGTTCAGGTGAAAATCGGCGGCGCAACCTATACAATCGTTACCGAAGATGACGCACAGTATGTCGAGGCGCTTGCTGAGGAAATAAATAACGAAATTCGTTCGGTATGCAATTCGAATCCGTCTCTTTCAATAACACAGGCTGCTGTTCTTGTAGCTCTTGACCAGACTGACGCCTGCAAAAAAGCGTCAGCTTCCGCAGACAATCTCCGTGTGCAGATTAAGGACTATCTTGAGGAAAGCGCAAGAGCAAAAATGGAGGTTGAGGTCGCAAGACGTGAAGTTGAAAGACTTAACAGAGAAATTTCAAATTTAAGGGACAGGCTTAATAAATAATAATGAAATATGAAATTCTGGCTCCTGCTGGCAGTATGGAGTCCTTGATTGCCGGTGTACGAAGCGGCGCGAATGCGGTTTATCTTGGCGGTAAGCTGTTTAACGCCCGACGTAATGCCGGCAATTTCAATGATACAGAGCTTAAAAACGCTGTCGAATATTGTCACAGGAGAGGGGTTAAGGTTTATTTAACCCTTAATATTCTTGTATCGGACGAGGAGCTTAAAAATGCTTATGATGCAGTTAAGTATGCCTTGTCCGCAGGTATTGACGCGTTTATTGTCCAGGATATAGGTCTGGCAAAAATGATACGCACACATTTTCCTCAGGCGAGACTTCACGGCTCAACCCAGATGAGTATTATGTCGCCGTCAGGTGTAAAGGTTGCTGAGAAGCTTGGTTTCAGCAGAATAGTACTTGCGAGAGAGATGAGCCTTGATGAGATTAAGGAAATAAAAAACAGTACAGATTTGGAGCTTGAGCTTTTTGTTCACGGAGCGCTTTGTATGTCTGTTTCGGGTCAATGCTATCTTTCTTCCATGCTCGGCTCACGAAGCGGTAACAGAGGATTATGCGCACAGCCGTGCCGTCTGCCGTTTACCGCAGGTAATAAAGAAAACGAATTCGCTCTATCCCTTAAGGATTTAAGCCTTATTGAGCATTTAAACGAGCTTGAAGGCATTACCTCACTGAAAATTGAGGGCAGGATGAAAAGACCCGAATATGTAAGCGCGTCTGTTACCGCTGTAAAAAAGGCTATAAACGGCGCATATACAAGTTCAGATGAGTTTACACTCCGCTCCGTTTTTTCACGCAGTGGATTTACAGACGGATATTTTACATCAAAGCTTGGCAGGGATATGTTTGGTACAAGGCAGAAGGAGGACGTCGTTGCGGCAAATGACGTACTTAAAAATGTCAGCCGTAATTATGACAATGAAAAACCGCTTTTGCCGATTGATATTCATTTCACCTGTAAGGAAAATACGCCCTGTACGCTTACCGCAACGGCTCTCGGAAAAACCGTAACCGTTACAGGCGAAGCGCCCGAAAAAGCAATGAATAAACCTATGACCGCCGAAAGTCTCAGGCAGAGGCTTTCAAAATTCGGCGCAACGCAGTTTTTTGCGAATAATATAAAAATTAATCTTGACGACGGGCTGATACTCCCCGTTTCAAAAATTAATGAGCTGCGGCGCAGGACGGTAGAAAAAATAGAAGAGCTGCCGAAAATATCCGTTAAGGCAAAGCCCTTTGAAATACAAAATTATCCTCCTAAAAAAGGCACGCCGTACCTTACCGCGTCATTCAAAAGCGCCGAGCAAATACCCGACAAACACCCTTTCAGCCACATATTTATACCGCTTGATTCCGATATTGAGTGTTTTATTAATAACCGCGCGGGCGCAGTCCTACCGCGAGGTATGTTCGGTATGGAAAAAGAAATCAGGGAAAGGCTTGAGCGGCTGAAAAAAGCGGGCGTTAAAAAAGCCCTGTGCGGTAACCTCGGCTCGTATTATCTGGCTAAGAAGCTTGGATTTGAGGTTTTCGGCGATTTCGGGCTTAATATATATAACAGTGAGAGCGCAAGGCAGATTGACAACCCCATTCTCTCCTTTGAGCTTACGCTTGCGCAGGCAAATAAGATAACCGCGAACAACACAGGCATAATTGTATATGGGCGGATTCCTCTTATGCTTACGAGAAACTGCCCCGTAAAATCAAGTATAGGTTGTTATAAATGCGGTAAAAAGGGCATACTCACTGACAGAAAGGGTTATAAATTTCCTGTAATTTGCTCAGACTATCCTTGTGTTGAAATCTTAAATTCCGTTCCTATTTATATGCTCGACAGAATGAACGAAATCAAAACGGACTTTGCGCATTTTTATTTTTCCACAGAATCTCAAAGTGAGGTTGAAAAAATTATACATATGTATGAAAATGGCGAAAAGCCCGATTTCAAGTTCACAAGAGGACTTTATCAGAGAGGTACATTATAATGCTTATACTCGCATCAAAATCACCGAGAAGAAAAGAGCTTTTGTCGCTGATTACCGAAGATTTTGTTGTCAAAACAACCAACGTTGACGAGCGCCTGCCGAATAATATTGAACCTGCCAATGCTGTTACCATATAAGGATATAAAACACAACTAACGGGCATTGGCAAAGGCAAAAGCCAGCGTGTGAAGCAGGAACGCTTCTTACGCTGGCTTTCTTTCTGTCAAAATAAAAAATCGCACATTCGCAAAACAAAAAATCCTTTGCTACAATGCAGGCAAAGGAGGTCAGAAAATATGCGATGCGAAAAATACTACATAGCGATTGACGAAAATGAACGGAGGATTATCATTAACGCCTTGAATTCCTTACGGAACAAGCTGCTTGCAGAGGGTAGATATACCGACGCTGTTAATGATGTTCTAATCAAAGTAGTCAACGCACCCGTCAGGAAATTCAAAGTCAAGATTACGGAGGGTTAAGATTATGGAGAAAAGTTTATTTGAGCAGATGGGCGGCACATATTCAAGAGTTGGCGATTATATGCTGCCTGACCTATTGCCGCCCCAAGAAGAAGCCAAGCCAATCGGCTTATGGGGGCAGCGTCACGCAAGATATTTGAAGCAAAATCATAAGGTTTTGTATATGAACCTGCTGACAAGCGGCAAGTTGAACAGCTATCTTGCCGATATTGACGAGCAGGCAGAGGAAATGTTTTTTCGGTTGGTAAAACAGATGGCAGAGCGTGAAGGTATCACAGAGCAGCTAAAGGCGGAAAACGCCTTAGAATGGGTTGGACGGCTCAATAACATACGGGCGTGTGCGAGGGAGATTGTGGAGAAAGAAATTATCTACGCATAAGGTGTAACGCCTAAAGCGTCAAAATCGGAGGGCAAGGTCAAATACCTTACCCTCTTGTTTTTTGAGCTTAAAATCAGTAGGAATATAGAAGTTACAGTGGCAAAAAGCGTTACTCTATATTGGTTTTTCGGAGAGTAAATTTTGTGTGAATATGACTTTGAGTTAAACGATATGAAATCTCTCGCAATAAGAGATTTCATAGCCTATTAGCAGAGATGAAAAAGCTGTAAGCGTTAAATCTCATTATGCCCTTGACTTTTATTAAAAATGAGAATATAATTACATTCAAGAAAGGTGGTGCAGACAATGGAACTGATGAAGGTGCTTTCTAATCCAGTAAGGATGCAGGTAATGCAATAT
>CANQXE010000005.1 GCA_947627725.1 uncultured Clostridia bacterium
ATGAGTAATAAAAAGAGTCCGACAAAATACAGTGAGGAATTCAAGAAAACAATCGTAAATCTTCACGAGTCAGGGAAATCTTACACGGATATTCAGAAAGAATATGGTGTATCATCATCGGCACTGTCAAACTGGGTTAGGAAATATTCTCAGGTTCGGGTGGATGATGATACCGTCCTGACAGCAAAACAGATAAAAGCGCTTCAGCGGCGCAATGCTCAGCTTGAGGAGGAAAATCTTATCTTAAAAAAAGCGATTGCAATATTCACGCCACACGCAGACAAAGATTAGAAGCGGTTCGTATTCTGTCAGGTCAGCATTCAATCTCTATTCTTTGCAGGGTTTTAAATGTAAACAGAAGTACTTACTACAAGTTTCTGAATCGTAAGCCGTCCCGCCGTGAGCAGGAGAATACTCAAATAAAGCAAAAGATTCTTGAAATCTATGCAAAGGCAGATAAGAGAATAGGATTTCGTAAAATTAAAATTTGTCTTGAGCGTGATTATTGCCTTACCATCAGTGAAGGAAGAGTGTACCGCCTGATGAAAGAAATGAAGCTGTCCAAGATGAGCACTTTTAAGCCTCCGAAGAAGAAAAAGCATTCTGAAAACGGCGTATGCAAAAATGTTCTTGCACAGAATTTCAATCAGCCAAAACCGAATATGGTCCGGGTATGTGATTTTACATATGTAAGAGTTTCAAACAGCTTTTACTATGTCTGTGTGATATTAGATTTGTATTCAAGAAAAGTTATTGCTTGCAGAATTTCAAATAAAATTGACCGTTTTTTAGCAATTGACACACTTCATGATGCAGTTAAATTGAGAAAAACTTCATCCGGGGTTATGTTTCACTCAGACAGAGGGACACAGTTCACATCTGCGGATTTCCGTAAAAAAATTGACAGGCTGAATATGATTCAGTCTTTTTCAGCAAAGGGACATCCCTATGACAACGCCGTAATGGAATGCTTTTTCAAGTACTTGAAAAAGGAAGAACTGGGAAGACGTCATTTCTCTACCGTTGAACAGCTTAAACAAAGCTTACTTTCTTACATCAAAGGATTTTACAATCCTTACAGACCCCATTCGCACAACAACGGTCTTTCTCCGAATCAAATTGAAAATATTTATTTTTCGTGATTTTACTTGTCTACTTTATTGACTATAGTCTAAGCATTTGAAGAAATTTGCCAAATGCCTTTTTCATTTTTGAAGGCTTCATCAACATATCCTTCTCGAGATGCCTTGGAAATATCACATTGAGAAATATTCCATTTCTCAGCAGCTTCTGATGTAGTCATATACTTTTGTTTCATATTAATATCTCCTTTTTGCGCCATTCTGTCTTTACATTATTAATAATCGATTTACAATCTGAATTTGGTCCGAATTTTATAAATTTCATCAATTAATTATGTATATTAGATCAATTAGAATGAACCACAATTTGATTATACTTATTTGAGTTTATTATACAATAGTATTTTTTGAGATAAAAAATATTTGTTCTAATGTTAAAATTCTTTAGGAATTTATATCAGAAATTTTTGAAAGACTAAAAACTGAAAATTTGGCTTAAAATGGTAAGTCTCAAAAAGTGATTTTGCAACTCTGACTCCGTCATTTAAGGTTCGAATCCTTTAGCTGAGCAAGGCCAAAGCCTTGCGAACGCCAAGACTCCGCCTCTCGCCGCAAAGCAGGTTCTTATTACGAGCGAAGCGAATAACAAGGTTCTGCATACGCAGTATGCAGGTTCGTATACCTCTGCTAGCAAGAGGACAATTCATTACGAATTGTCTCCTTTTTGCATATATTTGCGTGTTTAGGCATTGATTTTTGCTAAATTTTCGATACGAAATTCAGTGTAAATTTTCTTGGCAGAGCTTTTGAAGATTTTTAAAGACCACAAATTCGCCAAAGATTGCCAATTCAGTGAGAGACTTCAAGAGATTGTATTTATTTTGATTATTGAAATTAAAATTATTTAATTTAATAAAATCAAAATTTGTTATAGTATTATTAATATACAGTTTTTGAGGTTTCATATGAGTAACATAACACATAAAAATCACTATTATCAATTCAAATTTGGCAGTGTATTTTCAAACTGACAAAGATGGATATGCTAGAACATTAGAAGAAGCTTTGTTATTTAAAATTTACAATATTGACGCAACACAAGCAATAAAGAGAAGCGAATGGATAAATCTAAAAAGTGAAAAAGGATTTGTATTTGAATATAGAAAAGAATTAAAATCTATTTATGATAAGGTTTTGAATTTTGATATTGAAAATGAAGAAGCACTAAAATTGTTCAATGAATATATGAATATTTTCACTGATATTTCTGCTGAAATTGAAAAAGATTTACCATTGCTCTCTTATGCGTTAAATATTTTCATTGAGGAAAAACAATCAATAGAGAATTATGTTAAATTCGATTTTATATCACCGATGGATAAACTGTGGGATGAACTTGACGGTGTACTTATACTGCAAAGAGATTTGTATATGAGGTTTGAAGAATTAAGTGAAAAGCAGTTAAAAACGGCAGACAGAAAGCATCTGCCTGTACTTGATGATTTAGGAGGTTTTAATGTAAAGGTTGATTTGAGTTATGACAATGGTGAATTGAAACAGATCTATTTAGTTAATTCAGCAGAAATACTTTATTCATTACTTACGAGTTACTTCTTCGCATCAAATCCAAATATTTCACTTTGTCAGAACTGTAACCGTTTCTTTGTGCCGAAAACAAAAAAGGTTACCCTGTACTGTGACAGAGTAACCGAAAATGGATTGACCTGTAAAAAGGAGGGAGCAGTATCTAAATATCAAAATAACATTGATGAGGATCCTGTACTCAAAAAATATAATTCAGAAAAACACAGAATCTATATGTACTGCGACCGAAGCAAGCTTGATGAATATGATTTCTTTGATGATTATTATGATTGGCTTGCTATTTTTGAACCGAAGATTAAAGAGTACAAGCAAGGCAAAATTTCAGCAGAAAAAATATTAACATTACTTGAAAATGAAAGTAAAAAGTTTGTTCCATATAGCAAAGATAAACACGATACGGATTGGTAAAGCAGAGGAAATAAATGCAGACTATTGATAAAGCACTTGAAAAATTAAGTAAATCAAATTTTCGATCAAGCTTTCACTTGAATGAAAATGACAAGGAATATGTAAAAGATAAAGGCATAGATGCCATCCGTTCACATGCCGCTGATTTTGTCAGTACTCGTCTTGCACCGGCTAAAATTCCAAATGACGGAAAGCAAACTCCGATGCATGGTCATCCGGTATTTAAAGCACAGCATGCCTGTGCCTGCTGCTGCCGTGGATGCTTAAATAAATGGTACAAAGTACCTCAAGGTAAAGAATTGACTAAGGTTCAGCAAGAAAAAATTATCAATCTTCTTATGGCTTGGATAGAAAAAGAAATGAACAGATAAAAATAGAGTTTTAGTTTGTAACCTTGTTGAAATTCCATTTTCATTCGACAGGTAGTCTTAAATCGAATAAATAAAATCATTCAATAGTATTTTAATTTGTATTACAGAACAGAGCTGTGTTTTTCGTGCGTGGCTTCGGTTGCGCTTTTATTATTAGGTATGCTACATAAAATTTAATAAATTTAAAAAACTTGTAGCAATAGACAAGACAACTGAATTTTGATTATAATATATTACGGATGTAAAATTATAAGAGGTGACGGGAGTATGACTTTTGGTCAGTATTTAGAGAAATGTATTAAAAAAAGAGATATTTCAATTTCTCATCTAACCAAGATATCAGGAATTAACAGGGGAAAATTATATTATGTCTATGACGGAAAAAGAAAATTGACTGAAGATGAATTATTTTCATTAATTAATAAAGCAGGATTTTCAAGTGTAGAGTCAGACAAACGCTTCTGAAGAATCCAATGAACAGGTTTATAAACAGAGTGAGGTAGAAATTCCTCACGCAAATATTCAAGAAACTGAAAAAAGATGCAAAAACTGCGGAGCGGTTCTTGATGAAGAATCATTATTCTGTACTGAATGTGGAACTAAAGTTGACTAAGGAGGATATATATTTATTATGCAAAAAACAAAATTAGGTATTTCAGTAGGACTTTTAGGTGCAATTATTTATTTCGCTTCGGCTTTCGGAGGTGGTTATTTAGTAGCTTTGCTTATCTGCGGTTATGTTTTGCTGGTCGAGGATAATCCCTGGTTAAGAAAAACAAGTGTTAAAGTAGTATTGTTGCTTATTCTCTTTTCGCTAATTAGTATTGTTTTAAGTCTTATTCCCGATATATGGTAAACAATAACCAATCTTTTAACTGCTTTTAATAAATATCCGTCAACAACATTTATGTCGGGTATTAATTCAGCAATAAGCAGTGCAATTACAATTCTTAAAAGTATTCTGTTTGTAATTCTAGGATTAAAGGCACTTAATCAAGGTGCAATTAAGTTACCTATTATCGATAAAATAATTGATAAATATATGGGTTGATTATTTTGAGGTGAGTATATGAGAAGAGTTAAATATATTATTCTATCAATTTTGTCTTTGCTAAACATTGTACTGATTCCATCATTTGATACTTGGGCAGGATTGATACCATCAAATTATGAAAACACTTTTTTCGATGCTATTGGAGATATTTTCACCGATAGTGATGCCATACATTATTGGAGTGTAATTATTGTTTTATCTGTATTGATTCCAAGTATATTGATGGTAATATCAGCCGTTTTAGATAATAAAGTTTTATATTCTGTGTCATCTGCATTGGGGATTATATTATGGTTCAGAACAGCTATTAGTTACATAAGACAATATGATATAGGTGATTTTTTTGATTTTGATGATGGCTCTCTTTCAATCGGTTTTTGGATTGCGCTTATTATATTTATTATTGCTTTTATTGTAGGTATTATGTCAAAAAAAGATTTTTCAGAGGTACAAGCAGTTAATAATAGAAAATTCTCTGTTGAAACAAATAATTCCGTTAATCAGGTTATGATTGAAAAAGGAACTTTCTGCCCGAATTGTGGAAATAAAATTGATAAGCAATCTGTATTTTGCGGCAATTGCGGATATAAATTTTAGGAGGATAGAATATGTTTTGTTTTAACTGTGGAAAAGAAATAAATAACAATCAAAAATTTTGCAGATACTGTGGTGCCAAAAATGAAGTTGATAATGATTTGACTTCATCAAGCAACGAAATACTAAATGACACACAATCTCAACAGATAAATACAGTTTTTAATAGAGATGTTTTAAATAATTATCTTTATAATATTCGTACTTTAGAGTTTTCAAAAAACAGTTTACTAAATAAAAAGCAAATAGTTTTACAGCAAATTAATTCCTTAGGATATTCTAATTATGCCAATCGTAAGTATAGCTTTGATTTATCTGGGTACGGTGACATTTGGGGATGTTGCGTAGGATTGGTTTTTATTGAAGTAATTGTAGGTGCACTTCTTAATTGGATTTTTGATGTATCTTGGATCTTTATTATTGGATGCATTACAGTTGCAATATTAATAGCTTTAGGAATAACCATGGTTGGATTGATTGAAGACTTTAATAAAAAGAAAAATTTCGATGAGGCAGTTAGACAAGATGATATTAGGGTAATAAATGAATTAAAAAAAAGAGAACAGTTGAATAACCATTTGCCAGATTTGGAAGCAGAAATAGACAAAATTGAAAATTTGTTAACGGAATCATATTCTGTGAATCTTATTCCATCAAAATTCAGAAATATTTATGCCGCATATTTTCTTTATGATTTTATATCTACCTCGACTGCGTCATTGAACGAGGCTCTGTTGCATTGCGATTTAGATACTATTCAGGAAAAATTAGATACTGTTATACAGCAACAAGAAGAAATTATTATGGAATTAGCTTATCAAAATGCTCTAAATGAAAAGATTGTAAGGCAAAATGAGCAGATGTTAGGACATGCTATTCAAACAGAAAATAATACTGCTCTTGCGGCACAGTATACCAAAATAGCTGCAAATAATACAGGTGTTGTTGCCGCAATTCAGATGAGCGAATACTTACGACCATAAATTAAAGGGAGGAAAACATATGTTCTGTGGAAAATGTGGTAATAAAATAAAAGAAGGCTCATTATTTTGCCCGAAATGCGGAAAAAACTAAATAAATATGCATTTAAAGAAAGAAATAGTGTACAGATATCTGAGACTAATAATCTAAATACTAATAACAATTATAGTTATGAAAACGATATTCTTAACCAGTAAAATCAAGGAGTATCAAATATGCAGCAAAATATATATACTCCTATGAAAAGCCGCAAAAGCAAAACTGTAGCAGGTTTATTATGCTTTTTCCTTGGAGAATTTGGAATACATAGATTTTGTGTTGGAAAAGTAGGTACAGGCATACTATGGCTTTTTACAGCAGGCTTATTTGGAATAGGCTGGCTAATTGATTTAATCGTAATAATATGTGGCGGCTTTAAAGATTCAAACGGACTTGATTTATCGTAATGAGTTGATAAGGAGAAAAGATTTATGTATTGTGGAAATTGTGGAACGGAAGTTCAAAACAGTGTAGCTTTTTACCAAATTGCGGAAATAAGTTAAATAATATCGTAACAGACAAGCAATTATCAAAAAGCCGAAAAGTAATTAATAAAAAAGCGATAATTACTATTTGTTCGATTATTCTGATAATGATTATAATAGGAATAGGATTTGCTATTGGCAAAAATAGTAATAATTCAATTATTGGTTCTTGGGCAGATTCAGATGGCAATATCAGGTTTTCATTTTATGAGGATGGTACTTGTGATGGTGGGCAAGGTCCATATTACGAAGCTGCAGAAAACGGAACAATTACTTTCTATGATAGTTATCATTATCCATATAGCAAGGTTACATATTATGAGGTTAAGGGTAATAAATTGTATTTATCTAATTATATGGATTTTGAAACGGACGATGAAGACACATCCGTTTTCTATAGAAAATAAGTTTATAAGTAATCAGGAGTGTAAGCATGAATAAATTTTGTGGAAAGTGCGGAAACGAGATAGATAAAAACACTGGGCTTTGTCCAAACTGCGATGCTGCGGCTTTGGATAAGGTGCAGGAAGTGAATACTAAAAAATCTTTGAAAAAAGCAAAACGCAGAGGTTTCGGTGCAATAATTGCACTAATATTAGTTATTGCCATTGTTGCATCATCTGTTGTATTTGCAGTTTCAAAAGGTTGGATTGGAAACAACAAAGAGGAAGAACAGAAAAAGGTTCAGACAACTTATGTTACATATCTGAATAAAACAATCATTCCTGAAATCGGCGAATATGATTCTGATCATCCTGAATCAAGTAATGAAGGTGTTCATTCTGCACTATTCTGTGATTTGAATAATGACGATAAAGAAGAATTTGTTGTTGCTTATTCAAAGAAAAATGGCGATAATATTGATTTTAACATTTCGTGTTACGAATATGATGAAACAACAAAAGACCCAGATAAAAGCGAAGAAAATGTTGAACTAATCGGTACAGTTACCCCTACAACAGAACCTGATTATACTGAAAATGATGAGGATGTTTTTCATTTATCAAATCAAACTATTGTATATTCAGTTGTTTATAACGATAAAACATATATAGTTTGTGAGCATTTAAGTTGGCTAGATGAGTTTAATTATGAATGCCATGTATATACTGTCGAAAATGGCAAGTTTATTGAAGTAAGTAATATTTTTAGAGAGAGATTCGGAACAAGTGGTGCTGAATATGTATACAGTAAACTATTGCCTGATGAAATGAAAATTAATAATGATGATTTTGAATTCTCTTTAGCTGGATATATGAATGAAATAAAGCATAGTTTTTACGATTGTAATTATCCTATATTGTTTTATCAAGATAGCGGCGAAGACGGATACGATTATATTTATGATACATATTTCAATACCGCAAGTGAAGCAGTATGTGAATTTCTTAAATGCTATGGAATAATTAAAAATAATTATATAGATGATAATTCAATGCGTATTTCTAATCATAGTGAATCTGATTTAATCTTTTCTTATCTCTATTATAGAGAATATGATGACGATGGAAATGAAATAAAAAAATATGAAATCAATGATTACACCGATTGGAAATCGCTATTAAACAGTGATGATAGTATTAATGAAAGAACAGATTCAACAGATAAAGAATATAACCCTACTGAAGAAGATTGTAAATTGTTTGAAGATATGCTGAATCGTACTTCATGGATTTGGTATTTGAACGGAGATTTAGATATAAATAAAATAATTCTTGAAGAGCTTATTGAGAGGTTTATTATTTTGGATTCCATGCCTTGCGGAATGTATACAAATTTTTGGGAAATTCCCGAAAGTGATTATATTGATGTTAATGATCCAAAAAACGAATTTTCAGGATGTTATAAACTGAATGCTGATAATGTTGATTGGATAATAAAAAATGTTTTTTGTTTAACACCTGAAAGAAATATTTCAAGTAATAATTTCTATTATAATGGCGACTCATTATATCGCAGCAGTGATTTAGGTGGTGGACTGGGTGCAGATTATGAAGTTATAGATACTATAATTTTAAACAATAGAAAAGTCGGATTTACAGTTCGTGGTAAAGAAGATAATGATAATGGATATGATTGGTATCAATATTTCATTGCTGAGTTAAAAAATGATAACACAATGGGAAAATATTGGTCCATTTATGCAGCCTCAAGAAATTCATTGATTTTAGAAAATGGTAAAACAGAAATTATTAATTCAAAAAATATATCCATAAAAGATTTAACAAAAAAGTACAACAACGCATTTGATTTTTATGCATTTTATATTTATGGTAATACTCAGTATCAGGATTTTGATAACACTATAAAATCAGGAGAACTTGTTTTAACTGAATATGGTGAAATAGATACATATAGCGAATTTTTAAATGAGGCAAAAAAGTATTTTACTGAAGACATAGCAATAGAGTTGTTAAAACAAATCGATGCACAAGACCATAATGGTAAACTATACACTAAAGCAAATGGTGGTGTAGGAGGAGCCGAATGTGTGGAAAGCATAAAGATTTTGAAATTAAATAATGTTACATATCAAGTTAAGTCAACTTATGAATGGTATTTTGAAGGAGACGATTTACCTACAGTTAGAGAGAAAAATTTTGTATTTGAAAATAATAAATGGGTATTGGATAATGCTGATTTTATTTGTGGAGAATTAAATATAGAATTATGAAGGGTATTTTTATATGAAATGTAAGAATTGTAAAGCCGAGATTAAAACAAGTCAAAAATTCTGTCCCAAATGCGGAACGGAAATCAAAACAAAAAAGAAATTAAGCAAAAAGGCACAGGCATTTATCGCCGGTGCTTGCTGCCTTGCACTTATTGTAAGCGGAACGATGGGTGGATTGTATTTTTATAATAACAAAAATGTAACTACCACTTCAGATGATAATTACATAGTACTTGATGCAGGTTTTACCGATATACTTATTACAGACGAGCAATCAGCTATTGAAGCAGTTGATTCTGTGTCAGATATATTGGGCATAGACAATGCTGAGAATGAATTGCAAGTAAGTAGTGTTAATACCATTGACGGCGATACCTTTTACCGTTTGCAACAGTATTATAATGATATTCCAGTTTACGGTAAAAGCATTAATATGGCTGTTGATACCGACGGTCAAGCCCTAGGACTGACCTCGAATTATTATATATTAGAAACTAATTTGGATACAGAACTAAAGGCTTCGCAAGCAGATATAGAAAAATCATTAAAAAAACATTTTGATAATCAAGACATCGTACTTGAAGAAATTGATAATTCAAAATTAGTTTATTATGTTACAGAAAATAATAAGATAACTTTAGCATATGAACTGTTCAATACAGTACCTGGATATATTGTTTTCATTGATGCAAATAGTGGAAGGTTTCTTATAGAAGAGCCCAGATTTTCGGCTAATAATGTTATATGCGATAGTGATTACGGAAGCATTACCTGCTACAAAGATACAGATAATAAATATGTTTTGGGCGATGAGGAAAAGAAAATTTTTATACTAAACGGACACGAGCAAAATTGTTTATATCAAGAGAACGGCAAAGCCTCTGCTAACCCAATAAAGAATGTTGCAAAATTAATGAAGAGTAATGATGACTTTTTAGGCGATGATAAAGATTTGGATTCATCTGAAGATTATAATTATGCCAACAAACTGTTGAATTATATCACTAAGTCTTATGATTTCTTTTGTGACAATTTGGGGTATGATAATGCTATTGGCGTATTAGGTGTGTTTAATGATACATTTTGCTTTTTAGGCGGAACTCCCGGAGATAATGCCTTTGGAGGAAATGAGTTAGTTAGAAATATAACCGATGAAAAAATACCATATGATAGAAATAATATAGGAGTTCTTTTTATAGGCACACAAAGTAATGAAACTGATTACTTGGAAACAGTTGGTCATGAATATTCGCATTTTATTACAGATGATATCATCAATTGGTCTGATGAAAGATCTTTAAGTAAAGCAATCAATATGCCCGGTGCGATTAATGAAGGCATTGCTGATATTTTCGGCGAATTAATTGATAATGGTAACATAAATTGGAAACATGGCAATCGAGATGCTGTAGAAGGATATCCTTTAACAATTCAAGATGTTGAAAACTCTTCAGCGTTCACTAACAGCAATGGTGAAATTTATTATTTATTACAGGATGGAAGCGGTACTGATTATTCACATTTTGCTTGTAATGTTATTTTTAGAACTGCCTATTTAATGTGGAATGGAATTGATGGCACAGAAGAAATGAAGATAGATTCAGACACTTTGGCAAAACTCTGGTACCGTTCATTACTTTTATTACATTCAGATGCAACATTTTCTCAATGTGCTAATTCCGTGACAGTAGCTGCACATCAACTCTATAGTAAAAATGAATTAACAAATCAGCAGCTTACATGTGTAAAAGAAGCATTTGAAAAAGTTGGAATTGGTGATGGGAATATATCAAGAGTTTTGTCGGGATCAAAGCTTATTGTTAATGATATAAATCTTGAAAGTTATGACAATTACCATATTACAATTGAAAAGGTTCCCGTTTTTGCACATACATTTGAAGATATATCAGAAGATAACGGAATAAAATCGGTTTCTAAAATAAAGGCTGAAATTGTTGTTGATGAGGACATTACAAATAGTGAAGGCTATACTTTGAATTTAGAAACATCCACATATAAAATAACTATAAAAGATAATGCGGAAAATGCCAGTCAAACAGAATTTTATCAACTAGTTAACATTGTTGCCCCTTATTCAAGAGAAAAAGATATGCCTACGAAGAGTACATTCAATATATATACTGATTTTGGCAGTCATATCAAAGATGACATAGATACTAATTTATCAGAAATTCCGGGAGAGTATACGTTTGCTTCGGGAGTTGGTGCATGGTCAACCGTATTAAACATCAATGAAGATTTTACTTTTTCTGGTATGTATCATGACAGTGAATTAGGTTTAACTGGTGAGAAAAATCCTAACGGAACAGTTATTATTTGTGAATTTACAGGTACATTTTCAATTCCTGAAAAAATTGATGATTATACATACAAATTAACGGTAGAATCTATTAATACAAAGTATGATGATGGCTATGTTTATTATGATAATGGAATTGAATATGAATGTGTAGGTGAACCATATGGATTTGATGGCTGTCAAGACTTCTATTTGTATATTAAAGGAAGACAAGCAAATGATCTTTCAGAAGATTTTTTGGGTTGGATTTATGAATATGATGAAAACGCTGGAGTACTTCCTTGCAACTGCATAAGAAATCCTCAGACCGATGTGTGTTTTGTTAAATATGAATCGACTGAAGCAAATGATGCCAAAGATATGCAAAGCGAATGCACTACAGTAAAAGAATCGACTGAAAATAATGTTGGTAGATTTTATGGCAATGAAACAGCCGAACAATTAAGAAAAAGCATCATTGGTTCTTGGGGTGCTTTAGGTTCTATTGTTCCCGAATATAACTTCTTTGATGACCAAAATTGTTCCGGTGATATGCCTTGGAGAACAAGTGGAACATATTCAATTTCAGACAACAAAACATTAACGATAAAATGGGCTGGAGAGTCTGAAAAGGAAGAATATATTTGGAGTGAAGAATCATGGGACGACTTTTATTCTCACCATGAATATGGAACTGACTTTTGGTATATGACTGACGATGGTGTGTTAAAACTAAACGGTAAAGAAAAATATCGTGATGGAGTAGATAATTTCACTTACAATAGCGATGGTGATTTGATGAAAAGCATTTCGGGAACATGGATTAATGATACGCGATCTAAAGAATATCGGATTTATGATGACGGCACTTGGGAGGAAAGTACAATTTATATTTCAGGCGGACATTTAATTAGTCGAAATGTGCTTGATAATGGTAAAGTTGAAATTATTGATGATACAACCGCGAAACTTTGGCAAGAAGTAGAACATCTCAATCAAATACCGGGTGCATCTGAATTGATTTATGATAATAAAACCGATAATATTTCTGTTGGTGGCACTAACAATACTTACAGTAGAGCAAAATACAAATAGTGATTTAGACAAAAAGAACTTGGGTAATCAATAATCCAAGTTCTTTTTTATGTATCAATATATGATAATATTGAGTTATTATTATTTTCGTGGCTCAGATATCATTATGAAATATCAAATTTTGAGTAATTTGTATCTTTCAGCACTAATCTGTATAAAAATGTTGAATTATTTTAAATTCAATGCTATTATTAACATAAATAAGTATTTGGAGGATTCATTTTGGCATTAGATAATTTGTATCCAATAATTTCTAATGATGTTAATTTTTGGATGATAAGAACTCAAAGCGGTTTATTCTATGATGAATATTTAAATAAAGAGTTTATAGCTATTGGTTGGAACTTGTTAAGAGAAGCCAATTTAAAGGATGGTTTATCTAAAGAACATGAAGAATCATTAAAACAGCAAATTAAAAATCAATATGGTGTTAAAGTTCCGGGTACAGTTATAAATAAATGCAATAAGTTTTACAGAGATATTAAGGCAGGCGATTTTGCAGTTATCGTTGATGGTCATAGAATTGCTTTTGCTACTATTGGTGAGTATTATGAAGAAGATATAAACAATTACTCGTTAGATTTAGAGAAAAGTATTATTGAACGCATCGAAAAAGATAGACCAATAAAAGGTAGTTTGGAATGTCCTTATTTAAAAAGAAGAAGTATAACAATCATAAAATACAGTACTGATTATAATTATACCAATCCTTATTTGTTTAATGCAATTTCAGCGAATAGGCATAGTTTAAGCAAGTTGAACTATTATGCTGATGTTATTTTGAGTGCATGTTATGACATTTATTTTTATAACAATAAATTGAACATATCTTTTAAGGTAAATACACATGATGAAATAAGTGCTCTTACTCTTTCAGATTTTGTTTCTGGATCTGCAAGAATTTTATCGAACAATGCTGCAAATAATGTTACAGTTAAAACCTCTTTGCATTCACCGGGAGATATTATTCTTCAAATTTCTAATTCTATCAAGGATAATATAATACCTTTATTGATGTGTTATATGATAGTTTTTGGAGGCAAAATAGGGAATTGCGAATTTAAATCTATTATAAGTGCTGTTAAATATTTAATTGAAAAGAATTACAACGACAGAAAAAAAGAACTTGAAATTAAAAAACTCGAAAAAGAGAATAGTTTGCTTGAACAAGAACTTCGTGCAAAAGAATTGGAAAACATTGAAAAAGAATATCAGTTACAAAAGCTGATGGCAGAGGGTTATGGTGAAACATTATATAATGCAGCGATAAAACTTGATGTGCAAGAACCTACAAATAAAGTAATTAATATTCAAGATTATCTATCGAAAACCAAAAGTAATGACTAATTAACTGATTATATTAAATCAAAGTGAAAATATTAATAAACATTTGTTGTGATAATTAATTAAAAATGCGTAGCATTTATTCCCTTATCATTTCAATAATTCAACTCATCAATCATTCAAACTCGCAATGTTGATTGATGAGTTGAATTTTGATTGATGAAATGGTATAATAAATTCGGTGATAATATGAATAAATATCCATTTCAACTTACGGATAAGATATTGAATGAAGTAGCTGAAATATCGAAATTAGTCGGTATGGTTAGTGTTAATTCAAAATTGACAACTAATCCAACCTTAAGACGTACAAACAGAATTAATACAATCTATTCTTCACTTGCTATTGAGCAAAACACATTAAGTATTGAGCAGGTAACGGCAGTTATTTCAGGCAAAAGAGTGCTGGCACCTCCTAAAGATATTGCGGAAGTAAAAAATGCCTATGAGATATATGAGCATTTAGATGAACTGAATCCCTATTCAGTTGATTCACTTTTATTTGCCCACAGCATTATGATGCGTGAACTTGTCAATGAAGCAGGTGCGTTTCGTTTAAGACCTGTTGGGGTAGTTGATTCAAATGGCAATGTTCTTCATTTTGGAACACTGCCAAAATATGTTCCTAATTTAATAATGGATTTGTTAGAATGGGTTAAAAACAGTGAATTACTGATGCTAATAAAAAGCTGTGTATTTCATTATGAGTTTGAGGTAATTCATCCCTTTGCTGATGGTAATGGCAGAATAGGAAGACTTTGGCACACATTGCTATTGTCAAAGTGGAGTCCGATATTTGCTTGGATACCTGTTGAATCAATTATCCACGATAGACAAGACGAATACTATAAAGCGATTAACGATTCAAATGATGCAGCAGAGTCAACTGTGTTTATAGAGTTTATGTTGTCAGCAATTAAAGAAGCTTTGCTTGAAACAGTTGATAATAATAAATCTATATCAGCAAATACAAATAAAGACAATTATCGTTGGAGTATAATTTTTGATTTTTTGAATGATAATAATTATATTATGAATGCTGATTTGAGGAAATTACTTAATGTCTCATCGGCAACTGCAAATCGCATTTTAGCGGGTTTTGTTAATGATGGTAAATTAATAAAAATCAGACAAGGCAAAACCTGGGCATATTTTAAAATATAAATTTTTTATTTATATAATAAAAACTTCAAAATAACACTAAATAATTATTTAAAAATTTCAAGGCAAAGTATATGCAATTATTATTTCAAAAAGGTAATAGAATCATATTCCCATTAGGGAAAGAAAACCCATTATATAATTACAATGGCGATAAATCAAATATTGATAGATTTATATTAAATAAATTAAATCTCACTGTAGTTTCAACTATACAAAAAAATATTTTACAATTCTTATAATTGCTGATAATAGTCAAAGATTTGAATCATTAACTATCAATTTATTTATTAAAAGTTTGGATAATCAAAATGTTTTTGACAAAGAACTAAATGCGGAATTGTTGAAATATCTAAACGAACAAAAAGATAACAGTAATATAAAGCTATTATTTGGTATTAGAGATGGTAATGTTGTTTCAATTAATGATATATCGGAAAATGAGCGAGGTTTGAAATGTAAATGTTATTGTCCTGGTTGTGGTGAGCCTTTACAGGCTCGATTAGGTAAGGTTAAACAAAAACACTTTGCTCATAACAACGCAAATTGTAATCTTGCTTCTGCTCAACAAAGTGCTTTGCATTTGTTGGCAAAAGAGATATTACAGCAGGAAAATAAAATGGCATTTCCTGAATTATCAATAAGAACAGAAGATATTCCAGAATGTGCTAATTATGAATATATTAGTGGCTTTGAAAATCCAAAGTATATACATATTAAATCTAACACGATTGATTTTGATAAAGTAATTCTCGAACGTAAAATTTCAGATGTAGTGCCAGACATAATCGTAGAAAAGAATGGAAAACAATGTTTGGTTGAAATAGCAGTCACACATTATATTGATGACATAAAAAAAGAAAAAATTAAATCAATAGGACTACCTGTCGTTGAAATTGATCTCGGACCTATTTCTAATGAATTATTAAGTGCTGATTCTTTAAGAAATTTGATTGTTTATGGTACAGAAAATAAAAAATGGCGTTACCATCCGGAATATAGTAAAGCCTATTTAATCGCATCTGATAGATTTAATGAAGAATACAATCGAATTATCGACAATATGAAAAAAAGCGTATTCAAAAAGAACAAAAATCAGAAAAAGCAAATGAGTTAGTAAAAAAACTTCTCAAAGATAACAATTATCAAGAATGTGTTACAAGATTAAGAAGTGATAAAGAATTTAATCAAAAATATTCTTTGTTACAAATGTCTAAGTGTGATGATGTAATACCATTCTTTATTGATATACCGATATCGTTTGAAATGGTATTTAATTGCGACAGAAGGATATGGCAATCAGAGCTATTTGAACAATTTATATATAATAGAAATTCTAAAAATGGAGTTACACAAATTACTGTTGCTAAAATAAAATGCTGGGCTGAAAAATATGCAAAATTATTTAAAATTACCGATGATTTAAATGGGAATGCATTCTTTTGGAAAAACAACAAAATGAAAAACCGAGATTTATTGTTTGAAGTAATTAGAACATATGTTAATTATTTAGCTTATATTGGTTTTGTAAAGAAGTCAGATTGCTATAACTATAATGTAATTTCTCCACATACAATTATTCCTAAGTATAATGGGAATTCTATGTTGCTTCAGGGCGCCATAGAAGAAATATATGTAAACCCTGCTGTCGATGATGAAATACAATCAATTTTAACACCAGGCAAACATATTACGAATAAATATTATAGTAAATCATTAAGTCCTCAAAAAAGAATACAATGGCAACAGAATATAAATTATAGTATTCAGTATAAAAAGGGGCAAGAAGAAGTAATCAATTATGATGATTTTCCAAATTGTTTATTGATAGATTCTTTTGGGCATAGCTGGGCACTTTGTAAATTCTGTGGAAAACTCGCACGTGATAATGAATTGGTATATCAAAATGGAAATGAAGGAATATGTCGTGATTGCAATAATACATAAGTGATTTGAAAAAAAAGTTTGTGTATAGATTATAATATCACCAAGGTGACGTTACCGTCAGGTTCATATCGGCGTGAGTCGGTGAGGGTTCAAGTCCCTTCTTCTGCACCACAAAAGAGCAAGTTTTCGACTTGCTCTTTTGCTTTTTGTTATACTTTTTTAGGATCAAGATACTAAATTCAATACTTGTACTTTATAAAATTTAATATGTTTTTTTCTATATAGAAACAGAAAAAATAAATGAATGATGTAAAACATATTTTTGCCGTAATATTTGAAATTTTTACAAAACTATTGACAAGCTCAAAAATTAAGAATTAAATAGAATTGAAAAAGTTTATAATCCTTGTTAAATGTGTACTGTTTAATAAGTTAGGAGAACATATGTTAGCATTTTATATGTCATTCATCGATAATGAAGATGATAGAGCAAAATTTGAAATCATATATCATACATACAGAAAAAGAATGGTGCTGATGGCTGAATCGGTTCTTCATAACAAGCAAGACGCCGAAGATGTTGTACATGATACATTTATAAAAATTGCTCGTAATATGAACTCTATTGATGATCCTGAATCAGAAAAGACCTTGTCATATGTTATTAAAGCAGTTAAGAATACAGCAATTAATCTTCTTAATAAGAATGAAAGAAGAAATAATCTGATAGAGCTTGATGATGTTGAAAATATGCCTGATGAACAATTTCTTGAAAAATTAAAAATAAATGAAAATTATAAAGAAATTGTAAATGCAATACGAAAGTTAAACGATACATACAGAGATGTAATGTTTTATCATTTTGTTAAAGATATGAAAATAAACGAAATTGCTGATTTACTCGGAAGGAAAAAATCAACAGTAAAGCAACAATTAGTTCGCGGTAAGAAAATTTTAATTGAAAAATTAGATGAAAAATAAGGTGAGTGTTTTGGAAGATAGTAGAGAGCTTTTTGTGAAGGCTTTTATGGAAGCTGAAAGAATAGATAATTCAAATCTGAAAAATGAAGAAGAGATTGAATGGGATTTTTCCAAAAAATTTGAAAGCTCAATGAACAAGCTTATTAAAAGGAATAATCATATAAAACTTTCAACAAGAAGAAATATCAAAAAAGGATTACTTATAGTTGCTATTGTTACAATAGTTGCATTTACAGGTTTAATGAGCGTATCAGCAACAAGAACACCATTCATAGAATTTATTAAAAAGACATTCCCTCAATTTAATGAAATAACATTAAGTGAGGAATCAACACCGCCTGTTGACAAAATTGAAACAGAATATACATTAACTAATTTGCCTGAAGGATTTGAAATAAAAGAGTATCAAAAAGATGATTTAGGAGTATTTGTAATTTGGAGAAATGATAACAATGAAGAAATTGTATTTGGACAGGATCTATTGGATTCAAATTTTACTATTGATACTGAACATGGATATGAAGAGTTATATATAAATGGTTACAAAGCTTACTATTATGCATCTCAATTGAAATGGACCGATGGTGTTTATTGGTTTACATTAGGCATTACTAATGGTAACAAAAGCGAACTTTTAAAACTATCAAAAAATATTTCCGTAAAAAAATAAATATTTTTGTAACACTTTTCCTCCTTTTTACTGTTGTATGTTATGAAGGCATATATAATTTCTTTTTTCATTTGTTTAGTGATTTTTGTGCGGTGCGAAATCAAAAAATCTTATTAATTCAGGGGTGATATTATGAAAAAACTGATAAGCATAATCACATCAATGATGATACTTGTGTCATCATTAAGTATCGCCGTACCTGCCTTTGCATCAAGCGGCAGATCAATCGATGCTGTGATTGAGGATTTATCCGAATTGTATCAGGATGAGGCAGAAAGCGGAAAAGAGCTTGAGGATTCTGCTTCGTGCAGAATTATTGTTAAAGCCAATCAAAAGCCTGATACATACGGCAATGCCGAATATATCAAGGGTACGGATAAAATATATATTTATCAGTATTCAGATGTTACCTCTGCAAATGAGGCACTTGAATATTATAAATCCTTAAGCTATGTTGAATGGGCGGAAACAGATGGAGTTATGGAAGGTCAGTCCTTGTCATACGGCAATGATATGATGGGCAGTGACGAGGCTAAGGAATATATTGTAAATAGCAATATTCCCACCGAGGAGGTTAATGTTGCTGTAATTGACTCCGGAATTAACTTTAGGCTTAATAGATTTGCTAATTCCGGGCGAGTTATCGATTCAGGCGTTAATCTGAGCAACACGGGAACTGAAGGAACAGCGCAGCAGGATCACGGAAATTATCACGGTTCAAATATTACAAGTATTATACTTGATAACACAACAGATAATGTTAATATTATCGGATATAAGGTTATTGACCGTGACGGAACAGGAAGTGAATCTGCCGTAGCTATGGGAATCGTTAAGGCGGTTGAAGACGGAGCAGATGTGATTAACCTGAGTTTAGGCGGTGAAGGAGCATCTCAGCTTATAATTGAAACGGTAAATGAAGCCGTTAATAGTGGAGTTATAGTTGTTGCGTCAGCAGGTAACGATGGGGATGATGTTTCAAAATATTGCCCTGCCTTTATGGAAGAGGTGTTTACTGTAGGTGCAATAGATTATAACGGAAACAGAGCCTTTTTCTCTAATTTTGGTGACGGAATTGACTTCGTTGCACCCGGATACAATGTTGAGGTTCAGGGCAATCGAGGATTGAGTTCAACTGAAAGTGACTATGTATCAGGTACATCTTTTTCCGCTCCGTACATCGCAGCTGCGTCTGCAATGGCTTTATCTGTTAATCCTGATTATACTCCCGAAGAGGTAAAACAAAAACTCATTGATTCCTGTGTAACGCAAAACGAAATCAATTATACAAGTCCGTATTTAAAAGAGGTTGAAATATCTGATAATAATTTTTCAAATATTGTTTTTGGAGATGAAGCTGAATCTGAAGATTTATTTTATGGATACGGTATGCCCCAAATGCAGAAAATTGTTGGACAGGAAAATAAATGCAATTCACCAATTTTTTCCGTGTCTTCGGGGATATATCATGATGAACTTGAATTAGAACTTACGGCAGAAAGTGACTCAAGTATATATTACACAACAGACGGTACTTATCCATCAAAAAGCGGTGGTACTCTTTATACCGAACCTATAATCATCTCATCTACAACCTCAATCAGAGCAATTGCGTATTCTGACGACAAAGTTAAAAGTATTCCATCTGCCGAAGAGTATAAAATGGAATATTATGCAGATGAAAGTGAGTTCACAATAGATTCACGAGGATATATTACGGGATATAAAGGAAACACTCCAGAAATTGTTGTACCTGATACAATTAACGGAGTAGTTGTAAGGGGAGTAGCAAGAAATGCGTTTTTTGATGATCTTGACCCGTCTAATCCGGATATAATTGAACAATATGGAGATTTGTCTGATCACTTACACGGAATTGTTCTTCCTGATACTGTGATAGAAATTGAGGACAATTCGTTTTTTAGTTTTATACTTACATATTTTACGGCGCACGGATTAACAAAAGTAGGGGATTTTGCTTTAGAAGCACCATTGGTTTATCTTGACGCGCCTAATATAGAAAGTATAGGAACAGAAGGTCTTTCAACTTGCTTGTCAACAATTAATCTTCCAAAACTCAAAACGGCAGGTGACAGCGCCTTTAGGGAAAATAAATATTTAAGTTCCGTATATCTTCCTAAATTGGAAACAGTAGATCCATTAGTGTTTTATCAATGCTATCGGCTGCAAACAGTTAATCTTCCTTCAGTAACAGAAATAAATGACGGTGCTTTCGCGCAATGCCATTGGTTAAGCGATATTAATGTTCCTAATGTTAAAATTCTTGTCGGAGAGGGAGGCGTAGTCGGTCTTAATACATATCTGTTTTATAGTTGTATAAACTTAAAAGAAATTAATATGCCTTTATTGGAAAGAACGACGGCGGATAATTGCTTTAATGACTGTATCAGCTTATCAAAGGTAAATTTTCCCAAATTAACAAATATCACCGACAATATGTTTTATTTCTGCTATAACTTAACAGATGTAAATATCCCTAATGCAACGGTAATTGATTATCAAGCCTTTAACTATACGCTCGCTCTTTCTGAGTTATTCCTGCCAAGCGTCGTTGAAATAGATGACGAAGCATTTTTAAACAGCGGTTTAGAAAGTTTAAATGCTCCTGTTTTGCGGAAATTAGGAAATAAAGTTTTTGCTGGATATAGTGAAATGTATCATATATATTTTGTTAATGAAAATTTAAACTCAATATATGCGCCTAATTTAAGTGATTTATCTGATTATGCCTTTGCATACACCGGTGGAATTACAGAAGTCAATTTACCAAGTCTAACAACAATCGGTGAAAACGCTTTTTACGAGAGTTCGGTAAATTATTTGTATGCTTTGAATCTGCAAGCTGCAAAAAGTTTACCTGTTGCAGAAAATTCTTTAGTCGTTGTATCAGAGCCTTTTACCGAATGTTCATATGATGCGACAAATACCAATTTGACGATTCAGGGTGTTAAGGATACCTATGGTGAAGAGTATGCAAATAAGTATAATCTTGAGTTTATAGATATGGATGCTAAGGGCAGTTCAATCAGAGTAAAAGATTCAGGACTCCGCTTCGGATTTTCATTTTATGATACACAAGATAAAGAGGTTGAGGAATACGGCTTTGTTTACTCATATGATGAAACAAAAGGCGATTATTTAAAGGTTGAAAATGAAGGCAGTAACGAAGTCATAAAAATGATTGCAAAAAACCGTCTTTCGCATGAGGATAAAACAACAACATTCAATCTTGTGTTTACAGATATTCCAAAATTAGAGTATGACCACTTCGTCATTGCAAGAGCGTATGTAAAGATAGACGGCAAATATTATTACAGTGATATATTAAAACGCAGTTTTAATGAGGTGAAAAATGCCGTTTTAGCGGATGATGAAATAGACGATGCAACAAAAGAAAGTATTAGAAATCTATTAAAGGAGGCATAAAAGATGAAAGAAAAGTACACAAAACCAACTGTCGAAACAGAGGAATTTCAAACCGTTGATGTTATAACAACAAGCGTAACTGATGACAATGACATTCCTTGGGGAACATAATTATGAACAGGAAACATTTTGTTTCCTGTTCTGTAAAGATTGCCGTATAGCAAAATGGTACTAATATGAGTAAAATTATTTATTTAATTAATTGTATATTGCTGATTGTCAATGTTTTATTGTATATTTGGTTTTCAATTTTCACAGTTTTAGGCACGTATCCCTTAGGTGAATATATAACTAAAGATGATATTGAAATTCAATTGACAACAGCATTGATTTTTGAATTTATATTTTTTATAATTTCAAAAATCATGTCCCTAAAATTAAAGATTGATTTATCATTCAATGGAAAAGAAATATTAAGTTTTGTCCCTAAAGCAGTTATTATTTCAACAGCAGTAATTGCAGGTGCCTTGATAATTTATTCGTTAATTGTAAAAATAAACTTTGAATTTGCAGTTATGATAATTGTTATGACATTCTCAATATTGCTTGAAATCGGCATAACAAAAATGTTCAAAACTGCAATCGCATAATTTTATTTGTGTTCTATGTGAAAAAATATATTATTCAGCAAAAAACAACCTTGAATCAATATTGATTCAAGGTTGTTTTTTGTATTACTATATCTATTCATTTTAATTTAAAAACATATGGTATTAGTGAGGATAAGAATTAAGATTAGACATTGTATTGACAATTAAGCAGCTATAATTTATAATAAAATATAGTCATAAAATGACAAATATTTATATGTTTTTTGTAACGGAGGTAATGTTATGAACGTATTTATGATTGGTGGAACGGGTCTTCTCGGCTGTGAGGCTGCAACCTGTCTTATTAAAAAAGGTCACAAGGTAACATCTGTTGCTTTGCCGCCATTACCTGAGGGTGCTCCTATACCTGAGGAAATGGATATCATTTTCGGTGATATTAATAAGAAATCAGATGAAGAGCTTGAGAATATGCTCAAGGGTAACGATGTATTTATTTTTGCTGCCGGAGTTGATGAGAGAGTTGAATTTCCCGCACCGGTTATGGATTACTATTACAAATATAACATTGCGCCTCTTAAAAGAATTTTCCCGATTTGCAAAAAGGTTGGTGTTAAAAGAGCAGTAGTTCTCGGCTCATATTTTTCTTATCTCTCAAAAGCAAGACCCGATATGCGTCTTACTGAAAGAAATCCTTATTTCAAGTCAAGAATTATGCAGGAAGAGGTTTGCGAGGCATTCTGCGATGACAATTTTAGTTGCGCTGTATTAGAGCTTCCCTACATATTCGGTACTCAGCCGGGCAGAAAACCTGTATGGACTGTACTTATTGAGCAAATCGGATTTATGGACAGCTGGCCGTTTACAATGTACCCGACAGGCGGAACAACAATGCTTACCTGTCGTCAGGTAGGTCAGGCTATTGCAGGCGCAGCCGAGAGAAAGAAGGCAGGCTTTGAGGCAATTCCGATTGGTATGTACAATATGAAATGGGATAAATTCCTTAAAATTGTTTATGACGCAAGAGGAATGTATAACAGAAAAATTGTCGGCGTATCTCCCTGGATGATGAAAATGGGTATGATAAAGGTTGCTAAGGACTATAAGAAAAGGGGAATTGACTCCGGTATGGATCCGTTCAATCTTCCCGACATTATGGATATTGACCTTTTCTTTAATAATGTTTACACTAAAGAACTTGGTGTTGAGGAGGATGATATTGAAGCGGCAATCGCCGATTCAATCAAAGTATCAGTTGCAGCTTACAACGGTACAGTAAAGCTCCTTGAAATGAAGGGTGAATAAAATCATATATAAAAGCGGTAAAAGAGATTTTCTTTTACCGCTTTTTATGTTAAATATACTATTTTCTATATTTTCTTAACTCTTTAACCTTTGGCGTTACAAGCAATATTGTAAGAACAAACGAAAGCACATCTGCTATCGGCTGAACATATGTTATTCCGGTAATATTGAGAAATCTTGGAAGCAAAAGCATAAGCGGAACATAAAATATTCCCTGCCTTGCAAGTGCAAGCACGGTTGCCTTTCCTGAAATTTTAAGTGACTGCATCAGCATATTTGACGATGTGCTGAAGCCTATCAGCGGCAAAGCGAGGCATTCTGCTCTCAGTGCCTTGGCTCCCACCTCTATTACATCTTTATCATCGCGGAATATTGAAATAAGCTCAGGAGCAAAGATGAATCCGATTACCGAGAGAGCTGTTATTATAAATGTCGTTATTGTTGCCGTAAATTTGTAGCCGTCATACACACGCTTATAATTTTTCGCACCGTTATTAAAGCTGCATACCGGCTGATATCCCTGACCGATGCCTATTACAACGGCAAATCCGAGAAACATAACTCTGTTAAATACGCTCATACCGGCAATAACCGCATCACCGTACTTTGCGCAGGCATAATTAAGCGTTATCGTTGCGACAGTCTGAACACCCTGACGCGCAAGAGAGGGGAGACCGTTTTTAGCAATATTAAGAAAGATTTTACCGCTCGGTTTAAGTTTCTTTATTGTTATTCTTAAATTATCTCCTCTGTAGGTCCCTGACAGAAGAATTATGAATCCGACAAACTGGCTGATTACAGTCGCGATTGCGGCTCCCTGGACTCCAAGATTAAATTTAAAAATAAAAAGCGGATCAATAACAATGTTAAGAAGACTGCCGCTCATAATACCTGCCATTGAATAAACAGCACTTCCCTGATATCTGAGCTGATTGTTAAGTACGAATGAACACAGAATAAAAGGCGAGCCGAGTAAAATATATTTTAAATATCCGCTCGCAGCGTCAATCGTTGACGGGGTTGCGCCTAATAAAAAAGCAAGCCTATCAGAAAAGAAGAGACCGGCGACAGCCATAATCAATCCTGAAATGAATGCCGTGAAAAAGGATACATTCGCATAAACATGAGCAACATCTTTTTTACCTTCACCAAGATATGTGCTCAGCAGTATTCCGCTTCCGTTTCCCAGAAAAAAGCCGATTGCCTGTAAAAGCGTCATAACAGAAAAAACAATTCCGATTGAGGCGACTGATGTTGTGTCAATCCTGCCAACAAAAAAGCTGTCTGCCATATTGTAGACAGCAGAGACGAGCATTGTTATTATGGTCGGCACTGAAAGAGAGAAAATAAGTCCTCTTACAGGCGCGTTAGCAAGCTTATCAAATTTATCTTTATATTTTTTCATTTTAATACTAAGTCCTTATATTTTTATATATACCGACATTTCATTTTCACCGCGGTTGCCCCAATGATAGTATGGAATAAATTTTATGGTACATTCCTTAATATTCGGTGAAGTGTATTCAGAGTAAAGAATATCGTCTTCTTTTTCTCTGAAACCGTCAGCGAGTATAATGCCGTTTTCATATTTGAAATGAGGTGTGGCGGAAAGTCTGAGCATCTGGAGATTTTTGCCGTTGTCCGCCTCCTCAATACAGTAGACTAACGGACCTCTTGTAACGGCAACCTTGCCTATGTTTGCTCTTACTCTGTTTGAGCATTTTATTAATTTTACTTCGGCTTTAAATTGTATGAAGATATTTTTACTTTCTTTTATTTCAATAAAAGCATATCCGTTTTTGATGTCAAATTTTTCGGATATTTTGTATTCATCGCACCAGCTTGGTATTCTCAACGCAAGAGTAAACGGTTTTTTGCAGTTTATTTTAAATGTAACATTACCGCTTTCAATATAATATGATGTAAGCACAATATGCGCCTTGCTGTTTTCAAGCTCAGTTCCGATATACTGATTGACAAATAAAGTATTGTCATTCTCTGTATAGATATACTCGTTAAGTGATGAGATAAGTCTTGCAAGGTTCGGCGGACAGCAGGCGCAGGAAAACCATTTTTGTCTAACAGGTTTAATGTGCCTTTTTCGTGAATCCAGCTTTGACGCCTCAGGCAAAACCTCTAAGGGATTTACATAAAAAAATGATTTCCCGTCCTCAGACATTCCGGAAAGAACTGTGTTGTACAGCGCTCTCTCCATAACGTCGCCGTAATGTGCGTTTATCTCAATTTCAGCCATACGGCGTGCAAAAAATATCAGACCTATTGACGCGCACGTTTCCGCGTATGCCAAATCGTTAGGTAAATCATAATCAAAGGAAAACGCCTCACCGTCAACTGTTGAGCCGATACCGCCTGTAATATACATTTTTTTGTTTTCAATATTATTCCATATGCTTTTGCAGGCGTCAAAAAGCCCGTCGTCATTATAAGCCCTTGCGATATCCGCCATTGCGCTGTAAAGGTAAACTCCTCTTACGGCGTGACCTACTGCCTCTTTCTGCTTTCTTGGAGGTATGTGAGCCTGATTATAATGATAGTTGTCGGCTGTGCTTTCAACACCCCGTTCAGTATCAAAGTAATACGGTCTTTTTCCACGCTCGTCAATAAAAAATTTTGCAGTTTCCAAATATTCCTTTTTTCCTGTTTGATGATAAAGTTTAACAAGCGCCATTTCCGCTATCTCGTGTCCGGGATAGCCTTTTATTTTATTTTCGCCGAAAGTATCGCATATCAGGTCGGCAAATCGGCAAGCGGCGTCAAGCAGTTTTCTGTTGCCGGTTGCGTTGTAAATGCTCAGCGCCCCTTCAGCCATATGCCCAAAGCAGTAAAGCTCGTGATAATCCTTAAGATTGGAAAAGGCTTTATCTCTGTCGTTAATTATATAAAGTGTATCAAGATATCCGTTATCAAGCTGTGCCTTGCAGATAATATCTATATATTCATTTGCCTTTTCCTCAAGCGTTTTATCATAATGGTTTTGAAGCGAATAACCAACCGCTTCAAGCCACTTATATGCGTCCGAGTCCTGAAATACCCATCCGTGAAAGGCGTTTTTATCACAGTTATTTTCATTATACTCCCATTTGTCTACCGGGAATTTTTCAGGCTCAATGCCTTTTTTGAGCTTTTCAATAACCTTGCCTGCCTTTATAAAGTTTTCTATGCAATAGCTTTTGTCAGCCCCGTCAATTTTATCCTGCAGGGCAAGGTACTGATAGGGGATAACATTTGTTCTTACAACCTCGGTTATTTTATTCCAGAAAGGGTCGTTGATTTTTACATCGTTAATTTTTAAATGATTTGAAAATTCCTTGCTGTTCATTAGACACCTCAATAAAAAATGCACTTGTTATTAACAAGTGCATTGTACCATAAATTTACAAAAATTGAAATATCAAGCAGCAAAGTTTGAAAAATCTATCAGCTTATTTATTTCTTTGAGGTCATTTTCAAACTGTTCGATTCTCTTTTTGTGCCTTTTTTCAAGCAATCTTTTTCTTCGTGCTTTAATTCTTTTCATCTCAAAAAAATACCAAACAGAGGTTGCAATGACCGCGAGAGATAAAATATCAATTGCAAATAGCACCTTCATCTGATTTGATGTCAGATTGTCAAAGAGATTGAAGGATATGCCCGTAATCGCAAAGCCTGCCGCGAGAGTCACTCCTGAAATTACTAATGCCGAAATAATTTGTTTAACTGTTTTTTTCATAAGAAATTCCTCCTTTTTCTTTACAATTTCATTTTATCAGAAGTTATTTCTTATTCAATAGGCACAGGCGCCATAGTCCAAAAAGTTGGACTGTTAGAACAAAAGTTTTACAAATTTCATTTAAAGTATTGACATTTTCAATTTTTTTGCTATAATGTCCAATTCCGAATTTGGTATTGCTGATGGGGATATAACCAAAACGATTTCATTTTTTTTATATTTTTCCACAAATACCCTTAGACCGAACTGTTCAAATACCGATAAGTCCTTATTAAAGGCGGATATGAGTACAATCTGGAGCGTGTTTTCACCGATTTCAATTTTCGCGTCAGGGAGTTCTTTTTTCAGCAAATCCGCAAACGCCTTAGTTTTTGCTGTGTATAGACGCCTTATTTTTCTTGTTTGTGATTTTATGTGACCGTCACGTATGTAATTGCAAAGAGCAATCTGCTCTGTCTTGCTCGCAGTTTGAGCAAAAAGATATGATTTTTTGTTATATTCTTCCGCAAGCTTCTTTGTAAGTACCATAAAGCTGATTCTTATGCCGGGTAAGAGCATCGCGGAAAAGGAGCCCATATATATAATGTTTCCTTTTCCGAGCGCATAAAGTGATGGAGTAGGCTTTATATTATATAAGAATTCATTTTCGTAATCGTCTTCAATTACAAGAGAATTATGCTCCTGTGAATACTCAACAAGCTCAAGCCTTCTTTTTATAGGCATTACATCGCCCCACCGCGTCATATGTGACGGTGAAACGTAAATAATATCTGCGTCTTTATCTCTTGTATGCACGTCAAACCCATAGCCTGAAAAAATACCCATTCCCTGTACAAAGCTTCTGTCCGGGAATGAAACGCTCTTTTTATTGCTTAGTAGTATGCAAAGTATCTGCAAAAGAGGCTGAACACCCGCGCCTATAATTATTCTGTCAGGGGATGCGATTACGTTTCTCTTTTCTCTAATATACTGAGAAACGGCGCACCTTAAATCATATTCTCCCTTTGCCTGACTGTATGAAAGAAGTCTGTCAGTCTGCCTTAAGGCGCTCTTTATATACCTCTGCCAAAGAGTAAAATCAAAACTTTCCTCGTCGGCAGAGCCTCCCGTAAGGTCAAATTCAATATTTTTTTCCTCAGCAAAATATTCTTCCTTAGGCTGGGTTTTTGCAATTTCAGATACAAAATATCCGCTCTTGTTATGAGCAATAATATAGCCGTCCGCGCACAAATCAAAATAAGCATTCTGAACTGTTGTCATTGAAACATCATATATTTTACACGCTTTTCTCACAGAAGGTATCTTTTCGCCGGAGCAAAGCTCGCCTGACAGAATCATATCTTTAATTGTATTATAAATTTGAGTGTATTTTTTCATATAACTGTACCTTAAAAAAATATTAAAACTGTGTATTTTACTGATTACAGTTACATTATATAATGATGTTGTAAAAAAAACAAGAGGGGGAGTGAATGTAATGAAAAAATGCGCTGTAATCAATGATTTGTCAGGCTTCGGTAAATGCTCACTCGGTGTTGGAATACCGATAATTTCCGTTATGGGTATTGAGGCGCATCCGCTTCCTACTGCCGTTCTTTCAAATCAGACAGCATATGACAGTTATAAATCTGTACCTCTTACAGACGATATGCCTGAATTTATTTCTGAGTGGAAAAAGCTGAATGCTGATTTTGACGGAATACTGACGGGATTTGTGACAGACGAAAGACAGCTTGATATAATCAGCTCATTTATTACAGAATTTAAAACTGACAAAACGATTCTGCTTGTTGATCCCATTATGGCTGATAACGGTTCACTTTACAGCGGTTATACAGGCAGTATGTGTGAAAAAATAAGAGAGATATGTTTTAAAGCTGATATTATAACTCCGAATATTGCCGAGCTTGCTTTTTTGGCAAATGAAAAATATTCGGAAAATCCTGACGATATAGAATCATATGGTTTAAAGCTTAGAAGCATGGGAATGAAAAGTATTGTTGTTACAGGATATAAAAGGGATAAAAAAATTTCCAATATTGTTTTTGATGACAGCGGTATAAATATTGCCGAAGCAAATCTTTACGGTGGTTATTACAGCGGAACGGGCGATATATTGTCGTCAATCGTTATCGGCGGAGTTTTAAGAGGAATGTCATTATTTGATTCCGTCAGCCTTGCAGGTAAGTTTATCAGCAGAGTTATATGCGGTATGGAAAATAGCAGTCAAAATACAAACTGTAATGACGGAATTGATTTTGAAAAATATTTGGGGGATTTACTATGAGAAACAAAAAAATTTTTAAAATGGCAGTAACCGCAATGTTTACCGCAATGATATTTGTATTAACTCGCTTTGTTTCGGTACCTGTTGCAACAGGATATGTTCATTTCGGTGACGCGCTCGTATATCTTGCGGCGTCAACACTCGGAGGTCCGTGGGCAATATTTGCCGCCGCAGTAGGAGAGATGCTTGCTGATGTTGCTTACGGCTATTTTACATATGCTCCCGCAACTCTTATAGTCAAGGCTTTAATTGCAATTCCTTTTGTTGCTGTAAATAAAAAAAGCGAAAAAATCTTGACACCGATTACTGCATTGTTTACAATACCGGCAGGAATAATAACGATCGGAGGTTACTTTATTACCGATTTGATAATTGATAAGGCATATGCGGTAGTAAATATTCCCGGTAATTTAATTCAGGCGGCAGGAAGTGCGGTAATATTTATTATTCTTGCTGCTGCATTTGATTCCGGAAAAATAAAAAAGAAATTATTTATTGATGAGAAGTGAAAAAATGGCTGATATAGTTTATACTCTTGAGGGCGGAGTTTATCTTAATATTACAAATAAATGTCCTTGCAACTGTGCCTTTTGCATACGTTCAAAGGGCGATGCTGTCGGTGACGCTGAAAAGCTGTGGTTTGATACAGAACCTACTATCGACGAAATAAAGACCGCAATTGATAATTTTGATTTTACCGATGTGAACGAAGTGGTTTTCTGCGGCTACGGCGAGCCTACTAACGCATATGACAATTTACTTGAAACCGCGAAGTATATAAGAAAAAAGCACCCGAAAATCAGGCTTCGCCTCAACACAAACGGGCTTTCTGATTTAATTAATGAGAAACCTACCGCAAAGGAGCTTTCAGAGCATTTGGATTCAATTTCAATTTCGCTTAATGAGCCGAATTCTGAAAAATATGATAAAATTACAAGAAATATTTATCCGGGTAAGGCATTTGACGCAATGCTCAGCTTCACGCGCGAGTGCGTTAAATACTGTAAGGACGTAAGAATGACTGTTGTTGACGTAATACCCGAGGAGGATATTGAGCAGGCAAGACTTATTTGCGAGTCAACGGGTGCGCATTTCAGAGTACGCTCCTTTCAAAAAGGAAGATAAAAGCATACAGGCTCAGTGATTTAATATTCACTGAGCTTTTTTTGTTGAAAACAAAATATAATAATGCTAAAATAAATATGTTAAGGCTTATTCTATTATTTGTAGGGGGATTATTTATGAGTAAAAGCAGAGGCGCGGGCGCGCTTGGAGCTCGTATCTGGGCAAATGTAATACTATTCGGGCTTATCGGTCAGATTGCATGGATTGTTGAAAATATGTACTTTTCACGCTTTATGCAAAATGAAATAACAAGAGCGCCGTATGCAACAACACTCTTGGTTGCATTTTCAGCAATATTTGCCACGGTTTCTACGCTTATCGGCGGAGCTCTGTGTGACAGGACAGGAAAGCGTAAGCTGTTTATCTGCTGGGGATATCTGATTTGGGGCTTTACCATTATGATGTTTGCGCTTGTACCAATGAAGCCGACCGCCGAAAAGGTTTTACCCCTTGTAATACTTGTCGTGGCTATGGACTGCATTATGTCAGTTATCGGCTCAATCAGCAATGACGCCGCATTTAATACGTGGATAACCGATATTTCAAACACAGCGAACCGAGCGAGAGTAGATACCGTTCTCGCCATTATGCCGCTTTTTGCTCTTGCTGTTGTATTCGGCGGATTTGACAGTCTTACAAATGCAAACGCAACTACTGATGACTGGAAAAAGTTTTTTATCATACTTGGAATTATTCCGAGTATCGGCGGTATCATCGGACTGTTTATGATGAATGACAAAAAGGGAATTGCGCCTAATAAAGCAAATTCATTTTTGTCCGATTTTACATATTCACTTCAGCCTAAGATAATTAAGGAAAACAAAATGCTTTATATTTGCCTTGCGGGCAATGCTATATCGGCAATCGCGTATCAGATATATGTAAACTATCTTTTTAATATTGTTGAGGGAACAATGGGAATTAAAAATTATATTATCCCCGTAGGTATCATTATGGTCGTTTCCGCCGTTGTTTCCGTTATTGTCTCGTCCGCTATGGATAAGCACGGCAAAAAGCACTTTTACTATCCGACAATTACCGCAGGAATAATCGGGTGCATTGTTGTATGGGCGTCAAAATTTCTTATAGGTAAAAATGAAACAGTCCTTATCGTCGTACTTATTATAGGAGGTATCCTGTTAATCGGAGTCAGCCTTGTTATGGCAGGACTGTTTACAGCCTCTTACAGAGATTATATTCCAAAGGGTAAGGAAGGTCTTTTTCAGGGCTGTAGAATGGTGATGTATGTTCTGGTTCCGATGATTGTCGGTCCTGTGATAGCGCAGACAATTATAAATGTATCAAACAGAGGAGTTTCCGATTCGGAGATTGTTTATCCTATGGAGCTTTTTCTCGGTGCGGCAGTTGTAATGCTGTTTTGCTTTATTCCTGCAAGAATCGTCAGGAACAAGCAGCCTGAATTTCATAACAAACTGATGAAAGATTTGGAAAAGTAATGTAAAATGCTTCATAGGTCAATTCCTGTGCAGCATTTTCAATAAGGCGCATAGCGCTGTCATTTAATGTTTCGGTGGGGGTTTACTCTCACTGAAAAACGAAAGATGTCCCAAGCCTATAGAGGCAGGGGACATCTTTTTCGTTTAGCTATAATGTATTTTGTTCTCAATGTGCATTGAAAGAAATCCGATTAGAAAGCCTGACAAATTAAAAACAATGTCGTCAATGTCAACGCTTCCGCATTTAAAAATATATTGGTATCCCTCTACGCAAAACGGGATTAAGATACCTATTAAAAATATCTGATAATTTTTTATTTTAGGTAACAATGTTCTGAGAATAAAGGAAATTGGGATAAAAAACGCAACATTGCCTACGAAATTGAACAGAGGCCATGTGTTTATGTGAAAATGGCTTATCAGATAATCAACCGAACTCAGCAATCCGTTTCCGAATTTAAGATTAACGTCATAGTATATGTTTGGTTTTCTCGCAAAGACGAGTAAAAATGTGAATATATATGTCGGTAAAAATGACAGCCAGAATTTTTTTGAAAGTATTTCAAAATCATTTCTGCATACGAGAGTAAACGCTATGTAAAGTCCCGCGTTTGCAATGTAGATTATACTGAGCCACCACATTCTGTAATAGCTGTCAGTTCCGCTGAAATTTGTTATAAAATAATCAAAAATAAATAATGCCAGCAGTATATTAATAAAAATACTTGAATAGTTAATCACATACTTTAAATTACGCCGGTTTAAAATAACCGATGCGAAAACAAACAGAAATACAATTATAAATTTAACAATCAGCATATCCGTTGATTTGTAGGAAAAGTATCCTGTTACTCTGTTTGTTGTAACAGTAAAGCATGAAAGCGTGTATGTAACAATAAAAATAAAATATTTTATTTTATCGGTTATATTTGTCATAGCACCAACCTGATTAAATTTTAAGTTCGTTAAGCAATTTTTTGTATTGCTCCGATTCGTCTTTTGTGCTTATTATTGATTTAATGGTATTTTTAGAATGCTTTGTTCTGACAAATACGGCTAAAAATAATCTGTGTATATATGCAAAAGGGAGCAAAAACGAATATTTTTTAAGATAATTAAATTCACTTTTAATATATTCCTTTTTTGGGAAGAGCATAGCCGAAAACGCCTTGATTTTCGCAAAGATATTATTTTTTCCGCTTTTTCCTATACCCTTATTTATATAATAATTTCCCAAATTTCGTTTATTAAAGCCGAAGCTCCCGCTGCTGATGATTTCATCCTCAAATAGCTTTCTGAAATCATCATTCTGTTTAAAATCAATTTCCGCTTTTATGGGAGTGCTAAACCAGTAATTGCACAGTGAAAAACAGGATTTTGCGAAGGTTTCGATATTAAGCTCATTGCACTTTTTTAAAAATTGATCATAATCAAAGTTTTTCATATGTCTTATAAGGACATCAATATCCATAAACATTTTTATTCCTGCGCCAAAAAGGTTAAAATGCTTTGCTATATGACACAGTACATACAGCAGATGAAGCTCATCGCTTATTTTATATTCAAAGTCTGCTTTGTCACATATATCAAATATATTTTCAAAATACGGATGATCCATATCAAAATTGGTATGAATTTCAATATTTTGCTCCTGATAGCGAAAAGCAAAGAAATTATTTCGGGTGTCGGTAATTTTTACCTTTTCAGCGTCAAAAATTTCTCGGCATTTATCAATGTCCGAATAATTTATTATAACATCAATATCACCGCTTGTTCGGTACTCTTTAATCGGATAATAATCTCTGAGAACAGCTCCCTTAATTAATAAAAAATTAATCTCAGCCTTTTTCATTGTGCCTTTCAGAAAATTAAGCGCCGTATTTTTATTATCATAATCAATAAGGGTATAGCCGATTTGCTGCCGGAATTTAATAAGCGTATCCCTTTTCGGCTGATTATCCTTCGGAAGAAGCAATATTTGGTTTGTAACTATTGCGCAGACGTTGTGAATGTTGGACAGCCTGTATATCTCCTCCCAGTCAACGTTCTCAGGAACATCGGGGGTTGTATTATTCATATGTGATGAAATCAGAGAGACAAAATATTTTTCATTATTATCCATATTCACACCTCCGCAGCATAATTTTAAAATCATTATTGTTCTTCGTTAATTACGGTTATTCTTTTTGTAAACGAGTCCGCAAGGGATTCCAGCTTATCCTTGTAAAAAAGGCGGGAAAATTCTCTGATTGCCTGTTTAATTGTGCTTTCAATTAAGTCTTTTTGCAAGTCGCTTATATTTTTTAAAGAATTAATTGCCTTGATAAGCCTTACAAAATCAAAGCTTTTGAAGTCCTCATAGCTGTTTACTCCCGAGCTTTCTAAAAAATCAAATACTGTTTCAAAAACCTCTTCAATATTTTCCTCACCGACTGCCGATGAAAGCTTTTTTAAATACTTATCCGCAAATTTGCTTGTTTCGTCAGTTTCATCCGTAAATTCAAAATGGTTATCCTCAATCAGCCACGAGGATACCTGATGCTGCTTAATATTTTCATTAGTGCTTTTCACAACTTTCCTTGTTGAGCTGTGATAAAGCATACAGCCTATGATTGAAGACTGAGGAATGTAGGAAAATATTTTTTCTTTCATTTCAAGATAATCATATCTGTTAATCATTTGTTCGGGAAAGCCGGGTGCGTCAAATTCATAGATTTTTTTAATTCTCTTTTTTAGTGAATTTGAACAGCTTACTCCTGCAAAGGTAGCAAGATTGCCACCCTTTGAATGTCCGCAGATAATCAAATCCCTTTGAGAAAGCATACCGCTTTCCTGAAGATAATAAAGTCCTTCAATCTGCGCCGGAACAGGGAACATATAGCTTAGCATAGCTGATTCCTTTATTCCCGTTATACTCGTGTCGGTACCTCTGTATGCAATCACGGCTAAATCCCTGCTTATGTAAAATGTGATAGCTGAAAACTGCTTGTCGATTTTATCGTTTATATTGTTTTCGTATTTTAAAAGCTTGATATTTTTGTATCTCTTTGTTTTTGCGCATTGCTTTAAGAGCATTGCCGCCTTGTAAACGATTGATATTTTCTTCTGTATTTCCTCTTCGTCGTGTAGATTGAAAAACTGATAAGATGCTTCACTTAAGCTGATTTCAACATCGCTGTCAAATTTGCATACTATTGCGGAAAAATCAACGTAGCTTAACTGTGAAAGCACTAATGCGTCAATCTCATTAAATGCGGTTTCATTAAATGATTTGCTGCCGTAACGGTCTATATAATCAACAATATTGCCCATTATAATTCTCCTTATTCACAAATTGTCAATAAAATAATTATATAAAATTCATTATGGTTTAACAGTTTTGCAATTTTCATTTGGTACTATTTAGTCACTGGAAAACTTTTTACTTTTTCATATCTTTCATTCCTCATGTGGAAAACAGTTTTCGGAGTCAGAGTTTTCTCCTCATTCAATTCATTAAAATTTTTTCATTTCTCTGTCTGTTTTTAAAAATACTCCATCCACACGGCGCCCCTGCACAGAAACAGGGGCGCTTTTCTTTTTATAATTTAAAAGCTATTATAGCTAACCATTTTATCAATATCAATAGTCTTGCTGTGAAGCGGGCTGACAGGCGCGTCGTCGGCAGGATATCCTGTCGGCAAAAGGGCAACTATTTCAAGATGATCAGGTATTGAAAAGCATTTGCGTGCCTTTTCGGGGTCAAACGCCATAACCCAAGTTGTGCCGAGACCTATATCCTGTGCCTGAAGCATCATATGCGTAGTAACGATGCTTGCGTCAATTTCGGCAGAATTTTTGCCGTCATAGCCTCTTGAATACGCTTTGTCCCTGTCACAGCAGATAATAAAGCACAGCGGCGCGTCAAAGCTGTATTTTGTACACTCATTTAATTTTTGAAGCTTATCCCCGTCAGTCAGCACGAGTATTCTCTGCGGCTGCTTGTTAACCGCAGTAGGTGCGGCGAGAGCGGAATGGAGAATAATATCAATTTTTTCCTGTTCCACAGCCTTATTTTTAAATTTTCTGCATGAAAAGCGTTTTTTTGCAAGCGTTGAAAAATCCATATTCAGCCTCCGTTCGTATATATTTATATGATAGCAAATATAAATTAAAAATACAATAAATAAAGAAAAGATATCTTTTCTTTTTTTCCGAAATCTGTTAAAATATTTCTGACAAATTTTGAAAGGAATTTTTATGGACATTACATTAAAGCTGACACAGGAATTTTCACTTAAGCCTTGGCAGGTGGAAAATGTTATTAAACTCATTGATGACGGAAATACGATTCCCTTTATTGCACGCTACCGTAAGGAGGCAACAGGCTCGCTTGACGACCAGCTTCTTCGTTCGCTTTCTGACAGATTAACATATCTCAGAAATATGGAGGAGCAGAAGGAAAAAATTATTTCGTCTATTGAGTCGCAGGAGCTTATGACTGATGAAATACGGGCTTCAATTGAAAACGCGTCAACGCTTACTGAGCTTGAGGATATATACAGACCGTTCAGACCCAAGAGAAAAACGAGAGCCTCTGTTGCAAAAGCTAAAGGACTTCAGGGTCTTGCAAACGCAATATATGAGCAGAATGTTAATTCAAAGACGCCGCCGGAGCTTGCGCTTGACTATCTTAATGATGAGGTAAAAACTGTTGAAGAAGCAGTAAACGGCGCTAAGGATATTATAGCCGAAATGATTTCCGATGATCCGTCTGGAAGAAAAATGATAAGATATTCCTGTAAGAATAACGGAGAAATAGTAGTCACAGCGGCTAAGGAGGATTTAGGTGTTTATGAAATGTACAGAGAGTACAGAGAGCCTGTCAGGTCAATTGCACCTCACAGGGTACTCGCTGTAAACAGGGGAGAAAAGGAAGGCTACCTCAAGGTTTCGGTTGATTTTGATAAAATCACAGGTCTTACGATTCTTTCAAATCTTCACGTTAAAAACAATTCTCCAACAACCGATGCGGTTATTGAGGCGATTGAGGACTCCTATTCGCGTCTTATTTTCCCTTCAATTGAAAGGGAAATCAGAAATACTTTGACAGATTCAGCAAACGAAAGCGCTATTAAGGTTTTTGCCGAAAATACCCGCCAGCTACTTATGCAGCCGCCTGTTAAGAATAAAATTACGCTCGGACTTGACCCCGGATACAGAACAGGCTGCAAGGTTGCCGTTGTTGACAGGACGGGTAAAGTGCTTGATACAGGCGTTATCTATCCCGTTCCTCCTCACAGCAAGGTTGACGAAGCGAAAAAAATTATAAAAGACCTTGTTAAAAAGCATAATGTTGAAATGTTTGCAATCGGAAACGGCACTGCCTCACACGAAACAGAGGTATTTGCCGCTGAGGTGATTAAAGAGCTTGACTGCGGTATAACATATATGGTTGTAAGCGAGGCGGGAGCGTCCGTTTATTCAGCCTCAAAGCTTGCCGCAGAGGAGTTTCCGGAGTTTGATGTTTCGCTCAGAAGCGCTGTGTCAATAGCAAGACGTCTTCAGGACCCTCTCTCCGAGCTTGTTAAAATTGACCCAAAGGCAATCGGTGTCGGTCAGTACCAGCACGATATGCCGCAGAATCAGCTTTCACAGGCTTTAGACGGTGTTGTCGAGGATTGCGTTAATTCAGTCGGCGTTGACCTTAATACCGCCTCTGCACAGCTTTTAAACCGTGTTGCGGGCATTTCATCGGCTGTTGCAAATAATATAGTTGCGTTCAGGCAGGAAATCGGTGCCTTTACATCAAGAGAGCAAATTAAAAAGGTATCAAAGCTCGGACCGAAGGCTTTTGAGCAGTGCGCGGGATTTTTAAGAGTAAGCGAGAGCAAAAATGTTCTTGACAATACAGCGGTTCACCCTGAAAGCTATGACGCCGCAGGCAAGCTGCTAAGGCTTTGCGGACTTTCAGACGATGATGTCAGAAACGGAAGAGTTGACGGTATTCAGACATATGTTGAATCAGCAGGCACCTCTGCACTTGCCGCTCAGCTTGGAATAGGCGAGCCGACGCTTATTGATATTACCAGGGAAATTATGAAACCCGGACGGGATCCCCGTGACGAACTGCCGGCACCCATGCTAAGAACAGATGTTATGGGCATTGAGGATTTAAAGGTAGGTATGGAGCTTAAAGGGACTGTCAGAAACGTAATTGATTTCGGGGCTTTTGTTGATGTCGGCGTTCATCAGGACGGACTTGTGCATATATCTCAGATATCGGATAAATTTATCAGGCACCCAAGTGATGTGCTCAAGGTAGGAGATATTATTACTGTTTATGTGCTTTCAGTCGATATTCAAAAGAAAAGAATCGGACTGACAATGAAAAAACCGAAGGATTAAAGTATGGATATTAAAATTTATAAGTCAAATCGAAAGACAATTTCGCTTTCCGTTGACGATGATTTAAATGCCGTTGTCAGAGCTCCGTACGGTGTGTCAAATAAGGAAATAAATGAACTTGTAAGTAAAAATAAGCTATGGCTTGAAAGAGCGTCAGAACGTAAAAAGGCACAGCTTGAAAAAAATAATCTTTGTGAAGATGAAATCAAGGCGCTTATCAAAACCGCTAAGGAAATTATACCTGAGCGTGTTGAATATTTTTCCGCTTTAATGAATCTGTATCCGACAGGTATAAAAATAACTCGGGCAAAAAAGCGTTTCGGCTCCTGTAACGCTAAAAACTCCGTCTGCTTTTCCTGCTTTCTTATGAACTATCCGATGAAGGCTGTTGATTATGTAGTTGTTCACGAGCTTGCGCATATCAGGTATCATAATCACGGCAGGGATTTTTATAACTTGATTTCACATTATATGCCCGATTATAAACAGCGCGAAAAGCTTTTAAAAAGTTAAAATAACAAGCGTAGAAGTTTTTGAATTTCTACGCTTTTTTAATATTAATTATTACGATTTCGGGATGGTTGAACAGACGGAGCGGGAATTCGGAGTTTCCCAATCCTCTGCTTATAATCAGCTTGGGTCTGTCACCGAAAGAGCCCCTTGCGTATTTGGGCAATACTCCCTGACCGGGGGAGAAGAGCGGACCTAATAACGGCATTATCCATTGTCCGCCGTGAGCGTGACCGGATAGCTGTAAGTCAAAATTGTATTTGCTGTAATTCACCTCTTTAATTCCCTCAAAATTTTCGGGAAAATGGCAAAGAACGAGCTTGAATTTATCGGATTTTTCAAGCTCCGCAAAAAGACTGCTCATATCCTTGTACTGAAAAGTACCTTTTTTTCTCGCTTTATAATCTGAAAAATCCGCCTGATTTTCATCAAGCCCGAGTATAGTTATATCCTCGCTATAAGCTATTTCGTTAAGTAATACGTTAAATCCAATTTTCTTAAGCTCCAGCATAAGCTCTGTGAAATTGTCAAGTCTTCTTTCGTGATTGCCCGTTATGTAATAAACAGGGGCAATTTTAACAAGCTCACTTCCGAAATTAAGCATATTTTCTTTATTTCTGCATTTGTCATTTATATAGTCCCCGGTAATGCATATTAAATCGGGATTTATTTCTTTTGCTTTTTTCAGAACTGATTTAAAAGCCTTTGAATGAAAGTCGGACAGATGAACGATTTTAATATCCCTGCTCACACTTTCGCTTTTTATTTCATATTCGGTTTTATCCATTTTGTTATTCTGATAATAACAGAAAAGAAGAAACAGTATTATTACCGCAGACGCTGCGTACCATATCATTCAACATCACCTGACAATATAATATAATTAATATTTATTTTAGTCAATATTCAAAATTTGTTTTAAAATTTAAAGGAAAATGTGTTATTATTGAGTATAGTATATTGAAAGGGTGAAAACTTTGGATAATTCTATACGTCTTTTAGCGGAAAAAAACGAAAAATACATCCTGTGCGACAGAGCGTGCTTTGCGGCAAATTCACGTGGACGTAAAATAAAAGAGCCCGAAGATGCGGTACGCACCTGCTTTCAGCGTGACAGAGACAGAATTATTCACAGCCAGTCCTTCAGACGACTTAAGCATAAAACGCAGGTTTTTTTAGCACCGAGCGGCGACCATTACAGAACAAGACTTACACACACTCTTGAGGTTTCACAGATTGCAAGAACTATCGCAAGAGCCCTGCAGCTCAATGAGGATTTAACAGAAGCGATTGCGCTCGGTCACGATTTGGGACACACACCGTTCGGTCATGCGGGCGAACGTGCACTGGACAAGCTGTGCGAAAACGGTTTTAAGCATTATGAGCAGAGTGTCCGTGTAGTTGATAAGCTTGAAAAAAACGGCAGGGGACTGAATCTTACAGATGAAGTTAAAAACGGTATTTTATGCCATACTAAGGGTGAAGAGGCTTATACTCTTGAAGGGCAGATAATTCGTATTGCCGATAAAATAGCGTACATAAATCATGATATTGACGATGCAATTCGTGCAAATGTTATGACTGAGGAGGATATACCGCTAAGTCTGCGAATGCAGCTTGGTATGACAAAATCTCAGCGTATCAATAATATGGTGCTTGATGTTATAAACACAAGCAGCGATAAAATCAGAATGAGCGATGATTTTTACGCAGCCTTTTTGGATTTGCACGATTTTATGTTTACCGCCGTTTATACAAACCCCGTATGCAAGGGAGAAGAGAGCAAGGCGGTGGATATGCTGCAAAAAATTTATTCTTATTATATTAAGCATATTGACGAAATGCCTGAAGAGTTTGTAAAAATCGCCGAAACGGACGGTGATGAAAGAGCAGTCTGTGACTATATTGCGGGTATGAGTGATAATTATGCCTTAAAGGTGTTCAACAACTTATTTGTTCCTATGTTTTGGCTTGACTGATAATATTTCCATTTTACGAAAGGAGTGAGTCTGTGCCGTTAAATGAATCATTTTTACAGGAATTAAAATTCAAGACGGATATTGAGGATATTATTTCAGGATATGTGTCTCTCAAAAGGCGCGGCTCAACTTCAGTAGGCCTTTGCCCGTTTCATAATGAAAAAACGCCGTCATTTACTGTTTACAATGACACGCAGTCCTTTTACTGCTTCGGCTGCGGGGCTGGCGGCGATGCCGTAACCTTTATAAAAAAAATTGAAAATCTTGATTATATTGATGCCGTAAAGCTGCTTGCCCAGCGTGCGGGACTTCAAATGCCCGAGGACAACAGCTTTGACGAAAGCCTTTCCAAAAAAAGACGTAGAATTCTTGAAATTAATCGTGAAAGCGCGAAATTTTATTACAGCTATCTTATAAGTCCTGCGGGTAAGGCGGGTCTTGATTATTACCTGAACCGCGGACTTACTGCGAATACTATTAAACGCTTCGGCTTAGGATATGCTCCTGACGAGTGGGACAGCCTTTTGAAGCACCTTAAATCCAAGGGCTATAAGGTTGGAGAAATGGTTGACGCGGGCGTTGTAAAGGTTGGAAGAAACAATAATTATTATGATACTTTTAAAAATCGTGTTATGACTCCGATTATTGACGTCAGAGGAAATGTTATCGCATTCGGCGGACGTGTGCTTGACAACAGTAAGCCAAAATATATCAATACCTCGGACACGTTGGTGTATAAAAAAACCAATGAGCTTTTTGCCCTTAATCTCGCAAAGGATAACTGCAGTGACACTCTTATTCTGTGTGAAGGGTATATGGATGTAATCGCAATGCATCAGGCAGGCTTTACAAATGCGGTTGCCGGCTGCGGAACTGCTCTTACAAACGAGCAGGTAAGACTGATCAGCAGGTATACAAAGGAGGTCATACTTGCCTATGACGCGGACGAAGCGGGGCAGAAGGCGCTCAATAAGGCGATAGGTCTTTTTAAGCAGACTGACGTTAAAGTCAGAATTCCGTCACTTGCAGGCGGAAAGGACCCCGATGAAATAATAAAAAAATACGGCAGGGATAAATTTAAGGGTATGCTCGACGGCGCCTCCAATGAAATAGAATTTGCCCTCCTTGATTTAAGAAATAAAAATAATCTTAATACTACGCAGGGAAAAATTGATTTTTTAAACGGAGCAATAAAGGTTTTGAGTGATGTAAGTCCTATTGAGCAGGATTTATATTTATCAAGGCTTTCAAATGAGCTTGGCGTTGATAAGTCGAGTATTAAAATACAGCTTGCTGATTATTCAAGAAAAAATAAACAGCGCCAAAGGCGCAATATGCAAAAGTCTGTTATAGATGAAAGCATACGCGAAAATAGGAAAATAAGTTATCAGAATAACACCTCAATCAAGCAGATTAAGGCAGAGGAGAGAATTATCAGTCTGCTTCTCAGATATCCTGATTGCAGAAAGCTTTGCGGTGATTTTAATGTCGAAAAATTTTCATCTTCGTTTATAAAACGGATTTTTAAGGAAATAATATCAAGGCTTGACGCACAGCTTGACGTTGACTTAATGAATTTCAGCGGTGTGCTTACTAATGAGGAATTAGGAAGACTTTCGGGAATTATAGCAAGAACAGGAGAAAGCAGGAATGCAAAAAAGGAGTTTTCTGACTGCCTTGCAATTGTAAACGAGGAGTATGATAATTTAAACAGCCCCTCGTCGTCGGATATGACTGATGATGAATTCAGAAAATTGTTTAATAAAGGATAATACATACCAGAGGAGACTTTATATGAAGGAAATTAATCTTACACCAAATCAGCCTGTAAGCGAAGACAAAAAGCAGAATGCTTTTAAAAAGCTCGTTGAAAGAGGCAAGCAGGTAGGTCATCTTACAACACAGGAAATTGACAATCTCATTGTTGACCTTGACCTTGATGTTGATGAGCTTGAAAAGCTGAACGAACAGATTGACAGTGCAAATATAAGCATTATTGACGATTTTTCCGCCGAGACGCTTGACAGCATCAGCCTTGAGGTCGATTTGCCTAAGGAGACGGACGCGGCGGATACTGTTGCTGTTAATGACAACGCTGCTATGGATGACCCCGTAAAGGTTTATCTTAAGGAAATCGGTCGTGTTCCGCTCCTTACTCCGGAGGAGGAAATAGAGCTTGCCATTCGCATTTCTGACGACGACCAGAATGCGAAAAAGCGTCTTGCGGAGGCAAATCTCCGACTTGTTGTCAGCATTGCGAAAAGATATGTCGGCAGGGGTATGCAGTTTCTTGATTTAATTCAGGAGGGCAATCTCGGTCTTATTAAAGCTGTTGATAAATTTGATTATACGAAGGGCTTTAAGTTTTCAACCTATGCTACATGGTGGATAAGACAGGCTATCACACGCGCCATTGCCGACCAGGCAAGAACAATACGTATTCCCGTTCATATGGTTGAGACGATAAATAAGGTGAAAAAGGCAAACAGCCAGCTCCTTCATACAAACGGCAGAGAGCCTACTCCCGATGAAATTGCCGAATACCTTGAAATGCCGGTTGACAAGGTAAGAGAAATCCTAAGAGTAGCACAGGAACCTGTTTCACTTGAAATTCCCATAGGCGAAGAGGAGGATTCTCATCTCGGAGACTTTATACCGGACGATGAAGCTCTCGCTCCCGCAGACGCCGCGTCAATGAGCCTGCTTAAAGAACAACTGGCGGACGTTCTTAAAACGCTTACTCCCCGTGAGGAAAAGGTGCTTGCTCTTCGATTCGGTCTCGGTGACGGCAATCCTAAAACCCTTGAGGAGGTCGGCAGGGAATTTAACGTAACGCGTGAGCGTATCCGTCAGATTGAGGCGAAGGCGCTCAGAAAGCTCCGCCATCCGAGCAGAAGTAAAAAGTTGAGGGATTTCTTAGACTAATGACAGAGGAAAAAATTAATCGTATAAATGAGCTTGCCCGTAAATCAAAGTCAATCGGGCTGACTGACGAGGAAAAAAAGGAACAGTCAAGACTTAGGAGAGAATATATTGATTCTTTTAAAGCAAGTCTTATAGGTCAGCTTGAAAACACCTATATTATTGATGAAAAGGGTAACAAGAAAAAGGTTAAAAGAAAAGCAAATGGCAAAGTTGATAATAATTGAGGGGCTTGACGGCAGCGGTAAATCAACTCAGATTTCACTGCTTGAAGATTATTTTAAGTCGCGCAGTATCGGTTATAAAAAAATAAAGCTGCCTGATTATGACAGCCCTTCAAGCACTCTTGTAAAAATGTATCTTGGCGGCGGGTTCGGTAATAACCCGTCGGATGTAAACGCCTATGCGGCTGGAGCGTTTTATGCTGTTGACCGCTTTGCGTCATATAAGCGGAATTGGCAGAAAGATTATGAAAACGGTACATTGATTCTTGCGGACAGATACGCCACATCAAATTCAATTTATCAGATGGAGAAGATTGATAAAGAGAAGTGGGACGAATACCTTGAATGGTCTGCCGACTTTGAATATAACAAAATCGGTATTCCAAAACCGGACTTGGTTATTTTTCTGGATATGCCGGTTGAGATTTCACAAAGGCTGATGACCTCACGCTATAACGGTGATGAGAAGAAGAAGGATGTTCACGAGGCGGATATTCAGTACCTGAACAAGTGCAGAGAATCAGCGCTCTACGCGGCAAAAAAGCAGGGCTGGAAAGTTATTCCGTGTTCAGACGGTGAAATTCCGCTTGATATTGATGTAATACATAATAAGATTGTTGAATATATAAAAGAGGAAATTTAATTAATGCTTGATTTTAAAGAACCCGCAATTGATGACAAACAGTGGGTAGACGAATGTTTTAAACATTTAAAAAGTTTTAGCTGTGAATATACTTTCGGAAATGTTTTTGTATGGAGTACAACTTATTCCACAATGATTTGCAGATATAAAGATTTTTTTATATGCAGATGCGGTAAAAATAATGATTATATCTATTCCGTTCCGATAGGCTCAGGCGATTTTAAGGACGCGGTCAGTCAGATAATTGAAGACGCCGAATCTGCCGGTATTTCTGCAAAAATTTACGGCGTAACGGAGTATTACCAAAAGCTCATTAACGAGTATTTTCCGGATATGTTTTTATTTGAATTTGATGAGGGATATAACGAATACATTTACTCCGTTGAAAAAATGGCTGAGCTTAAGGGTAAAAAATATCACTCAAAGCGTAATCATATAACCAATTTTAAAAAGGATAATCCTGACTGGTCCTTTGAGCTTATAAATAAAAGCAATATAAATGAATGTATTGATTTCCACGCGGAGTGGATTAAACACCACGCCGATGATTCAGACTATTCATACGAGTATGAGTCTGTACTGAAATCATTTGAAAATTATGACAGGCTCGGCTTTGTCGGAGGACTTATAAGAGCAAATGGCAAAGTAATAGCATATACAATGGGTGAGCGTCTTTCTGACAGTGTATTTGTAACTCATTTTGAAAAGGCGCCTCCGAACATTCACGGAGCGTATGCTATAATAAATCAGGAATTTACAAGAAACTGTCTGACAGGCTACGAATACGTCAACAGGGAAGAGGATTTGGGCTTGGATGGACTCAGAAAAGCCAAGCAGTCCTATAATCCTGAAATCTTTTTGGAAAAATGTGTAGCGGTTTATAATGGATAAGATTATTGAAACTGTTGATTATGATGATAAAATTATAGCGCTTTGGCAGGAGGCATTTGGTGACAGCAGAGAGGATGTTATATTTTTCCTGCAAAATGCCAAGAATATATGCTGTCTTTGCTTATATGATAATACGCTGTGTTCAATGCTTTTTCTTGTCGATTGTAAGGTAAATGGCATTGATTTTAAATATATCTATGCCGCCTGTACCGCTGAATGTGCAAGAAAAAAAGGGTATATGTCAAAGCTTCTGATGTACTGTCAGGAAAAATATGATAATTTAATTCTAATACCTGCCGATAAAGATTTGGTGAATTATTATTTGAAAAGAAAATTCAAGCATAAAATTGATATAAATGACATTTTATTTAATGAGCGCGATGAGATTCAGGAATATCTTTTTGAGGGATGCTCTCTTAAAAATCCGTTCGCGCTTGCGTATGTATATAAAAAAGGAGAATAGCAATGGTATATTTATTTTTAGCAGACGGATTTGAAATCATTGAGGCGCTTACGCCTGTTGATATGTTAAGGCGCGCAAAACTGGAGGTTAAGACAGTTGGTGTGACAGGAAAAAATGTCTGCTCCTCATGCGGTGTTGAGGTAACTGCGGATATTACTGTTGATGAATTTGAATACAATAATGTTGACGCAATTATTCTTCCGGGTGGAATGCCCGGAACTCTTAACCTTGAAAATAATGATATTGTTCAATCTGTAATTGACAAGTCTGTTTCAAATAATACGCTGATTTGCGCAATATGCGCCGCGCCGTCAATTTTGGGGCATAAGGGACTGTTAAAAGATAAAAATGCAACCGCTTTTCCGGGCTTTGAAGATTCACTTGACGGAGCGGTTTTATCTGACAAATACGTTGTAAAGGACGGTAATTTTATTACGGCAAGGGGAGCGGGAGTTTCTGTTGACTTCGGTCTTGAAATCGTAAAAGCATTGACCGACGAAAAAACTGCCGCTAAAATAAGAAAAACAATACAATGCAGATAAAAGAAAAGCTCAGAACGGAGCTTAAAGTAAAAAGAAGAAATATAAGCAATAAGGCACATATTGATAAAATAATATGCAGAAATTTAATTAACTGTGATGTGTATAAAAATGCGGAAACAGTTTTGTTTTATGCCGCTCTTGATGATGAAATTAATATTGACCCATGTATTGATAACGCTATATCACAAGGAAAGAAAACCGCACTACCTGTTTGTACAGACAAAAACGGTAATATGAAATTTTATTATATAAATACGCTTTCTGATTTAAAGTACGGTTATTTCGGTTTAAGAGAGCCTGATATAAAAATCTGCCGTGAGGTAACGGATTTTTCAGACTCGATATGTATTGTCCCTGCTTTAGCTTATGACAGGCAAGGCTTCAGGCTTGGCTACGGAAAGGGATATTATGACAGATTTTTGCAAAATTTTTCTTTTATTTCTCTCGGTCTGTGTTATAATGAATTGATTCAAGATAATCTGCCTATAGGGGAATTTGATGTTCCCGTTAATTATATTATCACGCAGGACGGTGTATTTTCTGTCTAAGTAAGGAGGATATAATGGATAACGAAGAGTTTAAGCTTGAGGAAACAGGTATTAATCCCGTTGATACCGCCGGCAGTAATAATGACGTTTATTTTTCAAATGTTGATACTTCGGTTAATAATACTGATAAAGCGGACACAGCAATAATAAAATCGCCTCCTAAGCGTAAAAAAGGTCATGGAGTCGCAGGCACCTATGTATTTTTTATTGTTGTAATCGTGCTTTCAATGGTTATTTCCGTTTATGCTGTTTTTTGTATGAATGACGTTCTTGCTATTACAAAAACAAATTCAACGGTTACGGTAAGCTATACCGATGCTATTGATGATATTGACAGCGCTGTTGATATCCTTGCGGATAACGGACTTATAAAGTGTAAAAATTTCTGCAAGCTTTTTGCGAAATACAGAGAGTATTATGTCGGCGGACCTTATGAGCCGGGCGTCTACTACCTGTCGGGTAAAATGGGACTTGAAGGAATGCTTCAGGCTATGAAAGGTAATTCCGCTACTGCCGAAACGGTTACTTTGACATTCCCTGAGGGCTATACCGTTCCTGAAATTGTGGACAAGCTTGTTGCCAATGAGGTTTGCGATAAAGCGTCGCTCCTCTCTGTAATTGAATCCGTTGATTTTTCCTATTCGCTCGTTAGCTCTTTAGAGGCAGATGAATATGTCCCTTATCGTCTTGAGGGATATCTTTTCCCCGATACGTATGACTTCTTTATCGGAGAAAGCGCTTCGTCAGTTATTAAAAAGTTTCTTTCAAACGGTGATAAGCGTATTACTGAGAAATACAGAAAAAAGGCGGAATCGCTCGGCTATTCAATGCATGATATAATTACAATTGCTTCTATTATTCAAATGGAGGCAGGCAATGAGGACCAGATGAAATCTATTTCCGCTGTACTTCATAATCGTCTTTCGGACAAGACCAACTATCCGTCGATAGGCTGTGAGTCGACAGGCGACTATATCAGAAATAAGGTTGCTCCGTCTCTTTCTTCAACGTCGGCGCATACATCGGATTATTACCTGAGTTATTACAGTACGGACAGCAGTTCAACTGTTGTCGGACTTCCTGAGGGACCGATTTGTAATCCCGGTCTTGTTGCTATCAACGCGGCACTTAATCCGGCAGACAGTGACGCATACTTCTTCTTCCACGATTCCAAGGGTAACCTTTATACAGCGAAAACCTATCAGGAATTTAAGGAGAAGATTGAGGCATACGCACCGTATCTTAACTATTAATTATGAGCATTAGAAAAATTGAACTTCTGTCTCCGGCAGGTGATTTTGAAAGGCTTAGCCTTGCGCTGAAATTCGGCGCGGACGCTGTATATCTCGGCGGCGAAATGTTTGGTATGCGTACTAATCCGTCAAATTTTAGTGCGGATGAACTAAAAAAAGCCGTATCCCTTGCGCATTCTCTCAGTAAAAAAATTTATTTGACCTGCAATACTCTTCCGAGAAATAATGAAATTGAATATCTGCCCGATTTCTTGAAATATGCGTCTGATATTGGAATTGACGCGTTCATAATTGCCGACATCGGTGTTATGATGCTTGCTAAGAAATATGCGCCCGATGTTGAAATTCATATGTCAACGCAGGTTGGCATAGTGAATTATCAGACAGCAAATTCGCTTTATGAGCTCGGCGCAAAAAGAATTGTGACAGCCCGTGAGCTTTCGCTTGATGAGATTAAAGCTATCAGGGATAAAACACCTCAGGATTTGGAAATTGAGTCTTTTGTGCACGGAGCAATGTGTATGAGCTTTTCGGGTCGCTGTATTCTTTCCGACTATATGGTTGGCAGGGATGCAAACAGGGGCGACTGCGCGCAGCCGTGCAGATGGAAATATCATCTTGTTGAGGAAACACGCCCGAATCAGTTTTTTCCGGTAAATCAGGATGATAGCGGAACATATATTTTTAACTCACGGGATCTGTGTATGATAGAACATATTCCCGAGCTTGTTTCCGCAGGAATTGATTCCTTCAAAATCGAGGGCAGGGCAAAAAGCGAGTATTACACAGCAATTGTAACGTATGCTTACAGAAACGCCATCGATGAGTATATGAAAAATCAGAGTGACAATTTTAAAGTTTCTCAATGGATTCTTGATGAAATGGAAAAAATGAGTCACCGTGAATATACAACAGGTTTTTATTTCGGACCTATTAAAAACGGACAGGTGCTTGACACGGGCGGATATATAAGAAAATGGGACGTATGCGCTCTTTATAACGACTATAAGAACGGACGGCTTATCGTTGACCAGCGTAACCGTTTTTATCAGGGAGAAGTGCTTGAAGTTGTTGAGCCTGATAAAAAGCCTTACAAAATAACCGTTGAGGATTTGTTTAACGAGACGGAAAATGAAAAGGCAGACGTTGCGAACAAGGCAACAAATACTTATTCTTTTAAATGTGATATTCCCGTTTCACCTGATGCTATACTTCGCAGACAGAGAACTGAATAAAAATTAACCCCTTGTGAAAACTACACAGGGGGTTATATTTTTATGGGCAAAAGATTTATAACGCTTATATGCGTATTTGCTGTAATATTTACGGGACTGGCAGGAAGATGCGCTTATATTGCGCTTGGAAACGCTTATCAGATTTCAGACAGCTATAACAGTTATACACTGAATATCGGCACGCTTTATACAAATATTTATGACCGTACAGGACTTAAAATTAATAATAACGCAAAAAGATATATAGCCGTAATTCGCCCAAATGAAAAGTGCCTGAACGAGCTTGAAAAGCTTTTTAACGAGGAGGAAAGCGCTGATATAACCGAGGAGCTTTCTCAGGGTTATCCTGTTTTAAGAGAAGTTGATAAAAAAGCAGATACACAGTATATTAAAATTTTAGAAAAAATAAGCGACGATAATGCAGTCGCAAAGCATTTGATTAAAAAAGAATACGGCGGTCTTGAGCAGTATGTAAGCGAAGAGCTCGGTACGCTTTCGGTAAATTATTCTGTTGACGCCGTAGGGAGACTTCTTACAGGGGACGACGGAACTATTGTGAATGATGATTATGACAGCAATGACGGAATAATTATTTCAATTGACAGTAAAATTCAAAAAATCGCTGAAGAGGCTTCAAAAAATCTTCCAAAGGGTGCGGTAGTAATAATGGACAGCGAATCGTCACAAATATTAGCGTCGGTAAGCAAAGGAGACGATTATGTAAACCGCGCAATTTCACCGTATGCAGTAGGTTCGGTATTTAAGCTGATTGTATGTGCGTGCGCTATTGAAAATAACATAAATCCTATTTTTAACTGCACGAGCAAAATCAAAGTTTCAGACACAGAATTCCATTGTCAGAACAACAAATCTCATGGTATTCAAAATATTAAGCAGGCGCTCGCAAATTCCTGTAACTGTTACTTCGTAAATCTTGCATTAAAGCTGGGAAGTGAAAAACTTGTCAAAACAGCGAATGATTTTGATTTTGGTAAAGCGTTTAAACTTTACGAAAATTGGTCTGTAAAGTCAGGTACCTTTCCAACTAAAAGTGAATTAAGTTCACCGGGACAGCTTGCATTAATCGGATTCGGACAAGGTATGCTTACAGACAGTCCCATGCATTTTGCTGCCGCCGTGTCCTGTATTGCTGACGGCGGCAATTATTCTTCTCCGACATTAGACATAAATGATGTTGAAGAAAACAAAATTATAACTGAAAAAACCGCAAGGACGCTGAGGGAATATATGCGTTATGTTGTTACGGACGGAACAGGCGCTAACGCAGAATATGAAGGTAAGTCCGCCGGTAAAACGGCGACTGCTCAAAGCGGCATATACAATAATGGTACAGAAGTACTCAATACTTGGTTTGCAGGCTTTTATCCTTATAAAAACCCAAAGTATACTATTGTAATAATGAGGGAAGACGGAGAGAGCGGAGCCGGTGACTGCTGTCCCATATATCGTGCTATTGTTGAAAAACTTGACAATATATAGTATAATTTTTTCGAGGTGATATTTTGCAAAATAATAAATTAAAAATACTGATTATGTACCAGCTGCTTGAAAAATACAGCGATGAGGATAATCCTTTGTCTACAACAGAGCTTGTAGAAATGCTTGAGGAGAGGGGAATAAAGTGCGAGCGTAAATCAATTTACGCGGATATTGAGGCGCTTAATGAATTCGGCTGCGATATAATGGCGGTAAAAACACCTAAACGCGGCTATTTTATGGCGTCACGTAAGTTTGAAACCCCTGAGGTTATGCTGCTGATTGACGCTGTAAAAAGTGCCGGATTTATTACTCCGAAGAAAACGAAATCTCTTGTTGAAAAGCTTAAAACTCTTCTTTCCGACGGTCAGGCAGATGATATGGAAAGTCAGGTTTATGTAGATGCTCAAAGCTCAAAATGCGATAATGAGGAAATATATATAATTATTGACCGATTGCACAGCGCAATAATGCAGAAAAAGAAAGTAAAATTTATATACAAGCGCAGAAGCATTGATATGATGAATTTGAAAAAGCATACAGAAAAGACATTTATTGTGTCCCCGTACGCACTTATCTGGAAAAATGACCACTACTATTTGGTTTGTAATTATCCAAAATATGACAACCTGATGAACCTGCGTATTGACCGAATGAAAAGACTTGAGATTTTGGAAAGACCGTCACGCCCGTTCAGTGAGGTGAGTACATATAAAAACGAATTTGACACTCAGGATTACAGTTCAAAAATGTTTAATATGTTTTCAGGCGCTGAATGCGAGGTTACATTGAGATGTAAGCTTCATCTTCAGGAAGAGATGCTTGACCGCTTCGGTCCTTCCATTCCGCTCACGGCAGTTGATATAACTCATTTTGAAACGACAGTCAGAGCAACGCTCAGCGACGGTCTTGTTTCGTGGATAATGCAGTATGGCTGTGATATAGAAGTAGTCACTCCTAATGAGCTTATTGAAATGATAAAAGCGAAATCGCGCTCAATTTTAATGGTATATAATTAATGGTCTATAAATCCAGTATTGGACATTTTTGACAAAAATGGTTTTTATCTTCAATTTTTGCTGTTCTGATGATTGTAACAAGTATCCTGATTGTAGCATCTGCTACTAAGTGGACGCAGGTCGCACCGTCAGATTTCACTAAGGTTTCAGGTGACGGTTGACGGTGTCACTCAAAGCACAACGGATACTCACTTTGATACAAAGTTTGTACTTTCGTCAGATGTTGATAACGCATACGCTATAGCGGTTAAAATCGGTGATGAATATTATGTTGCTTCTTACAATACCTCAAATTATCCGTTCTATGTCGTAGGTAATGCTGATTTCTATACAATAACTGAAACTGATGGTACTTATACTGTTAATGGCAAAACGCTTTCTGTTGAAGATAAATCTGATAAAGAGTTTATCAGAAAGCTTGACAACAAGCTCCCGTTCGTATACAGCTATTCATTTATGGATAATAACGGCGACTATATGACTTACAGCGCTCCGTCCTATGGAAGTTCTGCTGCAATTACGGAACTCGGTACGCTCTATATTAAGAGCAATAACGCTTCCGCTACTGAGGATAATTTCCGGTTTGGCGGCACAGGTGTTGGTCTTATAACCGCTAAGAATCCCGACGAGCTTTCACAGCAGTATTACTTGGGTGTAAGAAACGGCGGCGAAGTTGCTACAAGAGCATATGTTAAATACTCTTATAACGATGGTATGAATTCGTCTAATACAAAGGTTCAATCTGTTGATTACGGTAATATTTGTATCAACAACGGTTAATGATAAAGGAGGATGTTATATGAAAAAGGTATATGAAGCTCCTTTGTTAGAGATTGAAAAATTCATTGTTGGAAATCACGTTATTACAACATCAAACGGTACGGGTGATAACGGTGAGTATATCTCGCTTGATGAATTTGCCAACGAAGTTACTCGTGAATTTTAACTAAGAAAAGCAGTGGGGAAACCCACTGCTTTTTTGACATATTTAAATGTAAATAAATTATTAATATTGTAAATAAATTATTAATAAAGCCTTGACTGCTTATTTTTGTATTCATATAATAGTTTTAATAAATTTTAAGGAGTAGCTATGGTTAAGTCAATGACAGGATTTGGCAGAGCTGTAAAGGAGCTTGACGGATATGTGATAACAGTTGAGCTTAAATCTGTCAATCACAGATATTTTGAATTTTCCTCCCATTGCCCGAGGCAGTATGGTTTTATCGAAGAAAAAATCAAATCATTTATTAATTCAGGTGTTGCGCGCGGTAAGGTTGAATGTTATGTCGGTATTGACGCGCTGAACACAGAGTCGGCAGATGTTGAAATCAATAATACACTTGCGTCTGCATATGTTAAGGCGCTCAGGAATATTGCGCAAACATATAATCTTAAAGAGGATTTCGGCGCGTCAACGCTAAGCCGTTTTCAGGATGTTCTTATTGTAAAGAAAGCCGAAGAGGATGAAGATAAAATCTGGTCTTTAGTAAAAGAAGTAGCCACTGAGGCTCTTGATAAATTTGTTGAAATGCGGAGTACGGAAGGTAAAAAGCTTTATGACGATATTTACTCAAGGTCATCGTTTATTCTCAACTGCGTTTCATTTATTGAAGAGCGTTCGCCTCAAACGGTCAGGGAATACAATGACAAGCTTATTGCACGTGTACACGAGCTAATCGGTGATGTATCACTTGATGAAAACAGAATTATTCAGGAGGTCGCAATTTATGCCGACAAGGTTGCGGTTGCAGAGGAAACGGTAAGGCTGCGCTCTCATATTGAACAGCTTAGAGAATTTCTTTCAGGTGATGAGGCTGTCGGAAGAAAAATGGATTTTCTTGTTCAGGAAATTAATCGTGAGACAAACACAATCGGCTCAAAATGCAATGACGTTGATATTGCCCGCAAGGTTGTTGATATGAAAGCTGAAATAGAAAAAATCAGAGAGCAGATACAGAATATTGAGTAGTATGAATTTAGTGAATATAGGTTTTGGAAATCTCGTAAACGCGGAAAGGGTAGTTTCAATCGTATCTCCCGAATCTGCCCCGATAAAGAAAATTATTCGTGAAAGCAAGGCAAACGGTACTCTTATCGACGCTACTCACGGCAGAAAAACAATGAGCGTCATTATTACGGACAGTGATAATGTTGTTCTTTCATATATGGACCTGAAGCAGATAGCCTCAAAATTCGGTACGGAGGTTGATACAGATGAATAATGGAATGTTAGTCGTATTTTCCGCACCGAGCGGCTGTGGAAAGGATACTGTTTTTAAAGAGCTTTGCAAGAGGCATAATAATATTGTTGAATCAGTTTCGGCAACGACAAGAAAGCCGAGAAAAGGTGAAGTAAACGGGGTCGATTATTTTTTCGTATCAGAGGAAGATTTTCGCCATATGATTGATAACGACGGTCTCCTTGAATATGCTATGTATAATGGGAATTACTATGGCACACCTGTAAAGGGTGTAAACGAATCTATAAGAAACGGTAAAATCTGTTTTCTTATTATTGAGGTTCAGGGAGCTCAAAGGGTTATGAAGCTTTTTCCCGACTGTGTATCAATTTTTCTTGTTCCGCCGAGCGAGGAGATATTAGCCCAAAGGCTTTACAAGAGAAAAACGGATAATGAGCAAACAATAAAAAGCAGACTTGAAATTGCAAAGGTTGAAATGACCTTTAAGGACAATTATACATATACGGTTGTCAATGATAATCTTGATGTTTGTGTTGACACTATTGATAAAATACTGTGCGATGAGCTTAAAAAGCGAAACGCATAACTAAAGGAGTAATTATTATGTTTAATCCGGATTTAAAGAAGCTTTTAAAAGGCTGCAACAGCCGATACAGCCTTGTTGTGGGAACAGCAAAGCGCGCAAGAGAAATTCGCAGCGACGCTATTGTCAGGGAAGAACATATTGATGTTAAGACTGTTTCAACAGCTATGGATGAAATTCTTGAGGGAAAGTATGTTGTTGAAGAGCCTGATGAGCTTAAAGCAAAATAATGAACTGGACAGTTGCTACTGTTGCTGTTGAGAAAACCTTTTTTAATTTAGAGTCAGACTATGACTATTATGTTCCCGATGAGCTTGTTAAATCAGTCAAGGTCGGCTCTTTTGTTAAGGTACCATTTGGAAACGGCAACATAGTCCGTGACGGTATTGTCGTTAAAGTATATACAGCGATAAACTCTCAGCTTAAGGAAATTCTCTCTGTTAAAGGTGACAAACCCGTTCTTACGGAAGAGCTTGTATCGCTTGCGTTATGGCTCAAGGAACGATGTTTTTGCACAACATATGACTGCTTAAAGCAAATGCTTCCGCGCGGTTTTGGAAAAGTCGGGGATTCATCATCAAAAATGGTTGACCTTATTATCCAGCGTGAGGAGGATTTGCCTAAGCTCACCCCTAAACAGAGAAATGTTGTCAATCTTCTTTTTGATATAGGTACTGCCTCAGCAACTGAAATCTGTGCGTTTTGCTCTGTCGGTATTGCTGTATTAAAAAATCTTGAAAAATACGGCGTTATATCATTTTATAATAAGGAAAAATACAGAAATCCGTATAAAAATATAAAGCCGGATACCGCCTTAAAAAATATTAAACTCACACCTCAGCAGAAAAACGCATACAATACGTTTCTTTCTGTTATGAACGGCGGCGGAGGTACAGGTCTTTTGTTCGGTGTGACGGGAAGCGGAAAAACTCAGGTTTACCTTAAACTGATTGATAACGCCCTTGATAACGGCAGAGATGTCATTGTCTTAGTGCCTGAAATCAGCCTTACCTCTCAGGCTGTTTCAATCTTCCACAAGAGATACGGCGATAAGGTTGCCGTATTTCACAGCGGACTTTCAATGGGTGAGAGAAATGACGAATACAAGCGCGCTGACAGGGGAGAGGCTAAAATTGTTATCGGCACACGCAGTGCCGTTTTTGCGCCGCTTCACAATCTCGGACTTATTATTATGGACGAGGAGCAGGAACATACCTATAAAAGCGAACGTACTCCTCGTTATCACGCTAAGGATGTCGCAAATTTCAGATGTAAGTATAATAAGGCGCTGTTTCTTATGACATCCGCAACACCGAGCCTTGAAAGCTATTCAAATGCGCTGAACGGAAAATATACGCTCTGTGAAATCACAGAGCGGTACGGCGAGGCAAATTTGCCTAAGGTTATTACTGTTGATATGAAAGCGGAAATGCAAAACGGCAATTTCACACCGATTTCCGCAAAATTAAGAGAGCTTTTACAGGAAACGCTTGATAATAAAAAGCAGGCGATTTTGCTTATTAACAGAAGAGGTTACAATACATTTATTGCCTGCAATGACTGCGGACACGTCATTACCTGCCCGAACTGTTCCATTTCACTTACATATCACAGCTATAATAACAGACTAACCTGTCATTACTGCGGGTATACAAGAAGCCTTGATACAAAATGCCCCGAGTGTGGAAGCGATAATGTCAGATACAGCGGTTACGGCACGCAGAGAATTGAAGACGAGCTTTCGGCGCTCTTTCCAAGCGCAAGGCTTCTTCGTATGGACGCTGATACAACATCCTCAAAATTCAGCCACGATAAAATGTTTGCCTCATTTGCAAACCGCGAATATGATATTCTTGTGGGAACACAGATGGTTGCAAAGGGTCTTGATTTTCCCGATGTTACGCTTGTAGGTGTTGTAAACGCCGATAATTCACTTTATGACGAAAATTATAACAGTGCCGAGCGTTCCTTTGATTTGATAACTCAGGTTATCGGACGGAGCGGAAGACGTGATGCGCGGGGAAAGGCTGTGATTCAGACAATCAATCCGTATAATCAATGTATTGAATTTGCTGCTATGCAGGATTACAAGGGCTTTTTTGAAAATGAGATTATGCTGAGAAAATCTCTTATTTATCCGCCGTACTGTGACATCATTTCCGTTTCATTTATAGGCGAAGATGAAAATACAGTTGCTTTGTGTTCTAAAAAGTTTTTGGATATATTGAAAGAACTTAATGCTGACGGTGCTTTAAAGCTGATTGTTCTCGGTCCGAGTCCCGCCAAGCTCTATAAGCTTAACAATCAGTACCGATACCGTCTTTCCGTTAAATGCAGAAATTCAAAAAAAATTCGTATGATGTTTAATGAAATTTTAAAAAGAATTAATAAAATAAGGGAATATAAGGATATATCGCTTTCAGTTGATTTGAATCCTTATGAGTTAAATTAGGAGAATACTTTAAATGGCACTTAGAAATGTTGTTGAATTAGGAGACCCCATTCTGTACAAAAAAAGCAGGGCTGTTGAAAAATTTGACGAAAGACTCGCTACTCTCATTGACGATATGAAAGAAACAATGTATCACAAAAACGGAGTAGGTCTTGCTGCGGTACAGGTAGGCGTTCTTAAAAGAGTTGTTGTGATAGATATCGGCGAGGGACCTGTCGAGCTTGTTAATCCCGAAATAACATTTGAGGAGGGAGAACAGATTTCCGAGGAAGGATGTCTTTCGTTACCGAATAAATGGGCAAGAACAAAGAGACCGAAAAAGGTTCAGATTAAAGCGCAGGACAGAAACGGCAAATGGCATGTGTATACAGGTGAAGATTTAAAAGCAAAGGCTTTTTGCCACGAGATTGACCATCTTGACGGAATTTTATTTACCTCGCATATTGTTGAAGGAGAAACTTTGAAGGACAGTCGTTCATAGGGTGATAAAATGAAAATAATTTTTATGGGTACTCCTGATTTTGCTGTACCCTGCCTGAATAAATTAATTGAAAATAATCACGATGTCCTGGCTGTTTTTTCACAGCCAGATAAGCCTGTCGGACGAAAACAGATATTAACAGCTCCACCTGTCAAGCTTTGCGCACAGGAGCACAATATTCCGGTATATCAGCCCGAATCCTTAAAATATGATAATGTGATTGATATTATTAACGGCTATAAGCCTGATGTAATTATTGTAGTAGCTTACGGTAAAATTCTGCCGAAAAGCATTTTAAATTCTGCTGAATTTGGCTGCGTTAACGTACATGCGTCGCTTCTTCCGAAATATCGCGGTTCCGCTCCTGTTCAGTGGTCTGTACTAAACGGTGACAGCGAGACAGGCGTAACAATTATGCAGATGGACGAGGGGATAGATACAGGCGATATATTACTTGCGGAAAAAACTTTAATCGGAATAAATGAAACGTCCGAGGAGCTTTTTGAAAGGCTTTCCTTTATCGGTGCGGACGCCCTTGTAAATGCTCTTGAAAAGCTTGAAAAAAATGAACTTACACCTAAAAAACAAAATGATAACGGTGCGTGCTATGCCCATAAAATTACTAAAGAGCTTTCACCGATTGACTGGAACGCCTCAGCCTTTGAGGTGCATAATAAAGTAAGGGGACTTCAAACGTGGCCATGCGCTTCAACGGTAATTAACGGTAAATCTGTTAAAATTCACAAAACAGCTTTATCCGATAAAACGGGTAATAAAGCAGGCGAGGTTGTCGATAATAAAAATATACTGACCGTTTGCTGCGGAGACGGTAAATGCGTTGATATTTATGAGCTTCAGCCGGACGGGAAAAAGCGTATGGACACAAAATCGTTTTTACTTGGAAATAAAGTTGAAATTTACGATTTGTTAGGAGAATAAATATGGGTACTTACTTTGCATACTATATTACGGGATTTATTATGATACCTGTGTTTATCTTTGCCCTTTTTTGTCAGGCAAAGGTAAAAAGCGCGTTTAATAAATATTCAAAAGTCGCAAACAGAAGAGGTATGACAGGTGCCGACGCTGCTTATCAGCTTTTGAGACTTAACGGAATTACCGATGTCAGGATAAAGAAAATCGGCGGTTCACTCACAGATTACTATGACCCGAAGGCGAAGGAGATATGCCTTTCGGAGGATGTATTTTCTTCACGCAGCGTCGCTGCTGTCGGTGTTGCGTGTCATGAGGCAGGACACGCCTGCCAGCACGCTATGGGATATGCTCCGCTTAAAATAAGAAACGCAGTTATTCCGGTAACAAGAATAGGTTCATTTCTCGGTATTCCGCTTGCGCTTATCGGTATGTTTATTTACAGCAATCCGCTCATCTATGCGGGACTTATCCTTTACGGCGCAGTTGCCTTTTTCCAGCTTGTTACCCTTCCTGTGGAATTTAATGCGTCAAAGAGAGCGCTCCGGACTATTGAGACAAATGGCTTTCTTGAGGGAGAGGAATATAATGGAGCAAAAAAAGTTTTGACCGCTGCCGCTTTAACCTATGTTGCGGCTCTTGCCTCCGCTCTTGCAACACTTTTAAGATTATTCTTAGTTCTTAACAGAGGTAACAGAAATTGATGAAAAGCGCAAGGCTTATTGCTTTTGAAACACTTAATAAAATTTTTTTTGACAAAGCATATTCAAATATAGCGCTTGATAATACGGTCAAGGATATTGATGATAATAAGTCATTCGTTTATGCGCTTGTTTATGGTGTTGTTGAACGGCGAATAACGCTCGACTATTTTATAGAAAAATATTTAACCCATAAGCCTAAGCCTAAAATACTGACTATTCTCAGACTTGGCGCCTACCAACTTCTTTTTATGGATAAGGTGCCGAGCAGCGCGGCAATTAATGAGTCGGTAAGGCTTGTTAAAGAAATTAAACAGGATTACTATACTTCGCTTGTTAATGCCGTGTTACATAAAATTGATGATGACAGAGTTATACCTGATGATTTATCCGTAAAATATTCCGTGCCGGAAAATCTTATAAATATGTGGATTAAGCAGTACGGCAAAGATGTTGTTGAGGGATTTCTTCCGTGTATTAACGGAAGACCGCCTGTTTTTGCAATCCCCAACACTCTTTTTGTTGACGCGGATGAGCTTTTGTATGAGCTTGCGTGCGATAAAATTGACGGTGAAATAATTGATAATGCTGTTATGATTACATCTGCGTTTGACCTTAACAAATGCAGAGCGTTTCAAAACGGACTTTTTCATATTGAGGATTTATCAAGCTATGATTGTGCCTGTGCGTTAAATGTTCGTGAGGGAGAAACGCTGCTTGATGTCTGTTCAGCTCCCGGCGGCAAGGCTTTTACCATTGCCGGGTTAATGAAAAATAAAGGTGAAATTTATGCCTTTGATCTCTATGAACAACGTGTAAGGCAGATAATTGAGGGTGCGCAAAGGCTTGGTATTTCTATTATTAAAGCAGAGGTAAACGACGCTTTGGTATATAATGAGGATATTCCGAAGGCTGATAAAATACTCTGCGATGTGCCGTGTTCAGGTTTCGGCATAATTCGTCGCAAGCCTGAGATAAGATATAAGGAGCTTGACAGCATTGCCGATTTGCCGAAAATTCAGTTACGTATTCTTGAAACATCCTCACGATATTTAAAAAAGAGCGGTAAAATTGTTTATTCCACCTGTACGCTTAATAAAAAGGAAAATGAAAAGGTTGTAAACGCTTTTTTGAATAAAAACAGTAATTTTACTTTAACCGAAGAAAAAACGTCGTTTCCGACTTTATTTGGCGGAGACGGATTTTACAGAGCTGTACTTATAAAAAATGAAGACTGATATTAAATCATTGACATTTAAACAACTGAATACTGCCATAGGCGGACTGTCACAGCCGTCTTTCAGGGCAAAACAGATATACAAGTGGCTGCATGAATCAGGCTGTGAATCCTTTGAGGAAATGACAAATATCGGTAAGGATTTAAGAAAAAGGCTGACTGATATTTATTACATCTCAAAGTGTGAGACAGAACAGAAATATGTTTCCGTGCTTGACGGTACAGTAAAATATTTGTTTAAACTCTGCGACGGAGAATATATTGAGTCTGTTATAATGAAATACAAATACGGGTATACGATCTGCGTTTCCTCGCAGGTGGGCTGTAAAATGGGCTGTACCTTTTGCGCGTCTACTCTCGCGGGATTTAAAAGAAATCTTACAGCAGGGGAAATTGAGTCGCAGATACACTCGGCGCAAAAGGATTTGGGTATCAGAATTTCTCATATAGTTATGATGGGAATAGGGGAACCGCTTGATAATTTTGATAACTTATTATTATTTCTCGAAAATGTCAATAATGAAAACGGATTAAATATCAGTATGAGAAATATAACCGTTTCTACCTGCGGTATCGTTGACAGAATTTATGATTTAATGAAAAGAAATATGCAGTTAACCCTCACGGTATCTCTGCACGCACCCAATGATGAAATCCGTTCTAAGACGATGCCTGTCAACAAAAAATATCCGATTGATATTCTTCTTGATGCGTGCAGGAAATACGGAGAGAAAACAGGCAGGCGTGTGAGCTTTGAGTATACGCTCATAAAGGGTGTTAATGACAGTGAGGAAAATGCCCTTGAGCTTGCGAGTAGGCTTAAAGGTTCGCTTTGCCATGTTAATTTAATTCCTGTCAATGATGTAAAGGAAAGAGGACATTTACGCTCCTCAGCCGAAACGGTCATTAAATTCAGTAATGTATTGAAAAGAAATGGAATTAATGCTACAATAAGAAGGACTTTGGGAGCAGATATCAATGCCTCCTGCGGTCAGCTCAGACATATGAAAAAACGAGGTGATGCTGATGAAAATAGTTGCTAAAACAGATAAAGGAATTGTCAGAGATTCAAATCAGGACGCTTATGCTGTCGGTGAATTTTCGGACGAAGTAGTCTGGTCTGTGGTATGCGACGGTATGGGCGGTGCTGCCGGCGGTAATATCGCCTCCGCACTTGCCGTTAAGGTAATCAGTGATAAAATTAACGCTTCGTACAGAGAAAAGATGCGTGATACATCAATTCATAATATGCTTGACTCAGCGTTGACTGCCGCTAACATTGAGGTATACGACTTTGCTGAGGCAAAGCAGGAACTCAGAGGAATGGGTACAACAGTTGTATGTGCGATTGTCCGGGATAATCAGGCATATATCGCACATGCAGGCGACAGCCGTGCGTACATTGTAAACAACGGCAGTATCAGGCAGATTACAACCGATCACAGTATGGTACAGGACCTTTTATCTCGGGGTAAGATTACATCGGAGGAAGCAGAGCACCATCCAAATAAAAATATTATAACAAGAGCTGTCGGCGTCGATAAGAGCATTGACATTGATTTTGCTCAGGTCGATTTGACTGATGATGATGTGCTTCTCTTATGTACTGACGGTCTTTCAAATTACGTTTCCAATGACGAAATGGTTGAGATTATGAGCGACGGCAAACACTATGCCTTTGCGGATCGATTGGTTACACAGGCAAATAAGAACGGCGGCGGAGATAATATCACCGTTGTTATCATATCAAAATAATTCGGAGATACTTAAATTATGGATAATTATGTGGGTAAGCGCCTTGACGGCAGATATGAAATTCAGGAAATAATCGGCGTAGGCGGTATGTCTGTTGTATATAAGGCATACGATAATGTTGATGACAGAATTGTCGCTGTTAAAATTTTAAAGGATGAATTTTTAACAAACGACGAATTTGTAAGAAGATTTAAAAATGAAAGCAAGGCGATTGCCCTTCTTTCGCATCCTAATATTGTAAAGGTTTATGATGTAAGCTTCGGCGAAAAGCTGCAATATATTGTAATGGAATATGTGGACGGTATTACTCTTAAGGAGTATATTCAAAAGCAGAATGCTATTACCTGGAACGACGCGCTTTTCTTTACAACACAGATTTTAAAAGCATTGCAGCATGCGCACGATAAAGGTATTGTCCACAGGGATATTAAACCGCAGAATATTATTCTGCTTTCAAACGGCAATATTAAGGTTGCCGATTTCGGAATTGCAAGATTTTCAAGAAGTGAAACCAGAACACTTACAGATACCGCTATCGGTTCTGTTCATTATATTAGTCCCGAACAGGCGAAGGGCGAGTTTACCGATGAAAGAGCGGATATTTATTCAGTAGGTGTTGTACTCTATGAAATGCTGGCGGGCAAGGTGCCTTTTGAGGCTGACAGCGCGGTTTCGGTTGCGCTGATGCAGCTACAGGAGGATGCTGAAAGACTTACTGAAATTAACCCCGATATTCCGCTCGGTCTTGAGCAGATTTGTATTCATGCAATGCAGAAAAACCCTGATGACAGATATCAGACTGCAACGGAGATGCTCCTTGATGTTGAAGAGGTTATTAAAAATCCGAAGGCTGTTTTTGACTACTCATATTTTGTTGACAAGGAGCCTACAAAATATGTTATGAATACTGAGGAAAAAGTACCTGTTCAGGAGCCGGATGAATATGACGAGGATGCAGATGATTATTATTATGACCCGCACCATAAGCGTAAGGTTATAACTGCCGTAATTATAGGCGTAATTGTTTTAATTGCAGCGATTGTTCTTCTTGTAATGGGAATTACCGGCTCTTCATTTAAAAATTCTCACAGTCTTGAAAGCTTTGTCGGTATGTCATATGATGAGCTTATAAGCTCTAATCAGTATGATTACGAATTTATAATGCAGCCGGAAAAAACGCAGGAAACAGAGCCGGGCATTGTTCTTTCTCAGACTCCTAAGGAGGGGACTAAGGTACTTGACGGGTCTCAGGTTACTTTAGTTGTATCGGCAAGCACTGATGATATATCCGTTCCTAATGTCTATAACCTTGATACCGATAAGGCTAAAAAGGCACTTGAAAATGAGGGCTTGAAAAATTACACAGTAACCTCGGTACCAAGCGATACTGTTGAAGAGAATATGGTTGTTTACACAAATCCCAAGGCGGGAAGTATTGTTTCTGCGGATACTCAGGTTGTTATTTATGTAAGCTCGGGACCAACCTCCGTAACAATTAAGCAAATCACAATACCAGATGTTACAGGTCTCAGGCAGGAGGGGGCGAGAGCGTTCCTTGAAAAGCTCGGCTTTACAAATATTAATTTTGAGACAAAAGACAGTGAAAAGCCAAAGGGTGTTGTACTTTCACAATATCCTGCCGCAGGTGCAAATGCGACATTGGACGAGAGAATAAATATTACTATTTCCTCAGGTTACACGACCACAACGACAAAGGAGCCGTCAAGAGTTTCTCTTGCCGTGACTCTCCCTAAATGTATAAATGAAGACGGCGACTACGTTGAGGATAAGCTCGTTGTTGAGCTTGACGGTGAGGTTTATCTCAGCCAGAATGTTACCCTGAAAGGTAACAAGGTCAGCGTCAGCATAACGGTTGATAACAGCAAGGACGTTAGGGTAAGAGTATCGCTTACCGATACAGATGTTGTTGAAACAAAAACCATCTCAAAAGGTAAAAGCCAGAATCTTTCCGTAAGCTTCAAAAGCTCGTCATATAACAATATAACGGAATCATCCTCCGATCCTTCCGAAGACAGCACCGATGCTCCTAACGCAAATTCAAATGATACTCCCGTAGAATGAGGGATTTTATGACAGACGGAAGAATAATTAAAGGTATTGGCGGTTTCTACTATGTGGAAACCGCTGAAGCTGTTTATGAATGTAAGGCAAGGGGAGCCTTCAGGCAGAAAAAAATAACACCCCTTGTTGGCGATTTAGTTTCAATAACTGTCAATGAAAACGCTGAAAACACTATTGACGAAATAAAAGAGCGTAAAAATTATCTGGTAAGACCGCCTCTTGCAAATATTGACCGGCTTTTTGTTGTGTCCTCAATCTGTGACCCGTCCATTAATACCTTTGTGATTGACAGAATTATAGCGATTGCCGAGTACAAGGAAATTGAGCCGATAATTGTCATTACCAAAATCGACCTTGACGGCTCATATAATAAGTATTATGATATTTATTCAAAAGCAGGATTTAAGGTTGTTCTGTGTGATAATAAAAGCGGAAAAGGCGCAGAAGAGGTAAAATCGCTTCTGAAAGATAAAATCAGCGCTTTTACGGGAAATACGGGCGTTGGAAAATCATCACTTTTAAACGCTGTTGACAGCAGGCTCTCAATAGAAACGGGACAGACGAGCAAAAAGCTCGGCAGGGGAAAGCACACTACAAGACATTGTGAGCTTTATAAAATTAACGGCGGATATGTTGCTGACACGCCCGGATTTTCCTCAGTTGATTTTGAGCGCTGTGAAAGAATTTTAAAGGAAGAGCTTCCATACTGTTTCAGAGAATTTCAGCCGTATTTGAGTAAATGTAAATTTCAGAATAACTGCTCACATATTAACGATAAAGGCTGCGCTGTCGTTAACGCGGTTAATGAGGGGGCTGTTTCATCGGAAAGACACAACAGCTATGCCGCACTGTACAATGAGGTTAAGGATATCAAGGAATGGGAACTGAAGTAAAAAAATGCGCCGTTATATCGGGAGCGCCTGAGAGTGATTTATCGTATTATAAAAAATACCTTAATGACAGATATATTATCTGTGCTGACAGCGGATATAAAAAATGTGATGCATTAAAAATAGCTCCTGATTTAATCGTAGGTGACTTTGACTCCTCGCAAAAGCCTGATTTAATGTGTGAAATTATAGAACTTCAGGTCAGAAAAGACGATACCGATACGTTTCACTGCATAAAGGAGGCAGTCGCAAGAGGATATAATGATATAGTAATTCTCGGTGGAATAGGGTCAAGAATTGACCACACATATTCAAATATTCTGTGTGTGAATTACTGCTTTGAAAGAAATGTTAAATGCGTTCTTGTTAATTCAAAAAATATGCTTACGATAGCAAGCGGTGAAACGGTTATTAAAAAGTGCGATTATGAATACTTTTCTTTATTTGCTCTTTTTGAAAAATGTACGGGTGTTTCAATTAAAGGAGCGCAGTATGACCTTGATAACGTTGAGCTTGAGCCCTCTTCCCAGCTTACGCAAAGTAATGCGTTTAAAAATGATAAAGTTATAATAGAAATAAAAAACGGAAAAATAATTTTAATTTTGAGTAACGATTAATAAACTTTTACATAGTATGTAGTAAATACAGCATAAAAGAGGTGTTACTACATGAAAAAGATGTGCCGTCGAGACTATCTGTGGATAGCGTTTGGTGTCGGCTGTGTTATCGCGCTTTGCTGCCCGACTGTATGGATAACAAGAATTCTTGCAATCGTAGTAATTATACTCGGTATTTTATGCTGCAAAAAGTGATGGGGGATTTCTATGAAAGTTGTTTTGATTAAAAGTCCAAAGTTTTTAGCGCCGTTTTTAAGATCAATATTTAAAATTCAAAAAGTAAAAAATGAAACATAATTTAAGTGGCTGCCTCACAAAAAGCGGGGCAGCCTTATTTTTTTGTTATATTTAATTATTCTTTTGCATAGTAATTGATAGAAACAGTAAAGGAGTCTTAATATGGAGCTGTGTAAAGAATACAAAGCAATGAGCTTTAATGAGGGCAGGGAAAGGCTGACGGAAAAATTTGAGCTTGATTTTCAGGAAAATCTGCCTCAATATCTTGACGACATTGACAGAGTGATAAAATGCAGCGTCAGCAGCGTTGTTACAAATTATGATATGAGCGACTCAAAGCTGACCATTCACGGAAAAACAATTATTTGCCTTACATATATGAATAAGGATATGTGTACCTTTTCAAATATTTTTGAAGAGGAATTTACGAAAAGTATAGATATAGATTCGGGCGATTTTGCAAGCTTTGCGGATATCAGGCTGGAAACGAAATATTCCAATTTCCGACTGATAAATCAACGAAGAATTGATGTTCACACCTCGCTGTGTGCGCGGATTTGCGTTTACCGCAAAAATACGGGAAAGTGTCTTTCCGAATGTAAAAACGCTTTTACAAGGCAAATTAAACTGCCGTGCCTAATAGATAAAACATCAGGTGTCTGTTCGGCGGAGTTTGACGAGACCTTCTCCATATCCGGCTCAGGCTCGCAGATAAAAAATATTGTTAATTCCTACGGCATTTGTTATCTTGAAGATACAAAGATTATCAAGGACAAAATGCTTGTTAAGCTCAGGATAGAGGTCTCCGTTTTATATATGAGTGATGATAACAATATAGAAAAGTGTTCTAATTCATTTTCACTCAGTAAGATTGTTGATGTAAGCGACTGTGACGAGGATGATAAGGCACTTGTTGAGGCTGCGATATCAAGCATTTACATTAAATCAAGAGCCGATTCTGACAATGTCTTAAATGAAATTGAGACGGTAGGTACTGTAGCGATAAATTACAAGGTTAGCACTATTGCTGAACAGAATTTCATTACAGATTCATATATACCTCATTATAATACCGATGTCTTAAGAGATAAGGTATTAATAAAGAGAACTCCTGTTTATTATTATGACGACAGGTCGGATGAGCTGATATTTGAGAGTGATAAAAATATAATTGAGGTTATTGACCTGAAACCGAGCATTGAATCCTGTACAATTAAAGAGTCGACTGTTAAACTCTCTGTAAAACTCTCGTTTTTATATTATGATGATACCTCACAGCTTTGTTATTATGAAAAATCAGCGGATCTTTCATTTAAGCTTAATGACAGTGAATGTGAGGGCGAGGGAACGGCAAATATAATTTCCTATGATTTTGTAATTAAAAGCACCGATAAAATAGCGTTAAGACTTAATTATTCGTACAGGGTATACTTGTTTGAAAGCCAAAACATCGATTATTTGACTGATATTGAGGCGAACGGCGAGATAAGCGACACCGGTGCGCCTGAACTTACTCTGTATTTTGCGAGCAAAAATGAAGATATTTGGGATATAGCAAAAAAATTCTCCACAGATATGAGTCTTATTATGGAGGAAAATAATTTGTCATCACAAATTATTGAAAATAAAATGGTACTGCTTGTTCCGGGAATGTGAGGTTAGATTATGAATAATAACATTTACAATGATATTTCTAAGCGAACAGGCGGCGATATTTACATAGGTGTTGTCGGTCCTGTAAGGTCGGGAAAATCAACCTTTATAAAAAGATTTATGGATTCGCTTGTTATACCCAATATTGACGACGCCTTTGTCAGAGAACGCGCGCAGGATGAACTGCCTCAGTCTGCCGCCGGCAGAACAATAATGACGACCGAGCCGAAATTCATACCTGAGGATGCTGTTGAGCTTCATATGAACGATAATATCAAAATGCGTGTAAGGCTTATTGACTGTGTCGGATATATCGTGCCAAGCTCCGTCGGATATATTGAAGAGGATCAGCCGAGAATGGTTATGACTCCCTGGTATGACGAGGAAATACCGTTTAATATGGCGGCTGAAATCGGAACGAAAAAGGTTATAACCGAGCATTCGACAATAGGGCTTGTAATAACTACGGACGGCTCGATAAGTTCAATTCCGCGTGATGAATATCAGGAGGCTGAGCAAAGGGTTATTGAAGAACTCAAAGAGCTTGATAAGCCGTTTGTCGTTTTGATGAACAGCGCTCAGCCGCAGAATCCTTCAACAGTGAGCCTTTGCAGAGGGTTGACTGAGGAATACGGCGTTCCGGTAATCCCTGTTAATTGTCTTGAGCTGACAGAGCAGGAGGTCAATGATATTCTTTCTGATATTTTATATGAATTTCCCGTATCAAATGTCAGTATTCGTTTTCCCTCATGGATTAATAATCTTGAAAAGGATAATTACCTGCGTTCTTCCCTATATGATACAATCAAGGCTAATGTATCTCGGATTTCAAATATCAGGAGCATTAAGACATTTGCGGATTGTATTAAAGAAAATGAATATGTTGAGTCTGTCTCAATATCGTCTCTGGATTTGTCAAACGGCTCGGTAGATATGAAGTTTTATGTTGACAACACATACTTTTATCAAATTTTGTCTGAAAGCTGTCATATTCAGATTAAGGACGAAAAGGATTTGATGAACAACTTTATTTCGCTTGTCGCTATGAAAAAGGAATATGAACGATTTTCAAAGGCGCTTAACGATGTTGAGGAAACAGGCTACGGCATTGTAATGCCTGAAATGTCACAGCTTTCGCTGAGCGAGCCTGAAATTATGAAGCAGGGAGGACGGTACGGAGTAAGGCTGAGAGCAGAAGCGCCGTCAATTCATATGATTAAGTGCAATACATTTACAGAGGTCGCTCCTATTGTAGGAAGCGAGAGCCAGAGCCAGGAGCTTGTTATGTATCTGCTCAAGGAATTTGAGGAAAATCCGTCTGATATTTGGAATACAAATCTATTCGGCAAGTCGCTTCACGAGCTTGTCAGCGAGGGACTCAATAACAAGCTGTACCGTATGCCTCTTGACGCAAGAAATAAATTCAGAGAAACAATTGAACGTGTAATAAACGAGGGATGTAACGGTTTAATCTGTATTATTCTATAAATAAAAAGGTCGCATTAATTTGCGACCTTTGCGATTATTAATACAACTATGACTATATGCAGCGTAAATTCAAGAGGCAGACCTATCATAAATTCAGCACGTCGTGTTTTGTGGCGGATTTTTTTCATTGTAAGATATTCACCGCAGGCGCCGCCTAAAAGACCGGTTAATAAAAGCGCGCTTTCAGGTATCCGCCATTTGTTCCTTACCGCTCTTCGCTTATCCATTACGGCGAGCAGTGATGAAATAATATTAATGACAACAAAATACGCCAAAGCCGTTATGATAATTGATTTTTGCGTCATATCTTTTCTTTGAACTGCTTGAGAGTTTTTAAATCAAAGTTTCCGATTGAAAGCTTCTGTCCCTTTTTAAAGCTGTTTCCCTTGCTTTCATCAACAGTATAAATTGCCGCGCACTCGGGACAAACCAGAAAGTAAACCGTGTTGCAGTCTATGAGAGTAATTTTCGGAGCAAGTCTTCTTTCAAAATTTGAAAATACTCCGAACTTTACCTTTTTATTGCAGTTCGGGCAGGTTAGCTCGACCGTATCTCCTCTTGATTTAATTCTCAATGAATTACCAAGTCTGTATTCCATATTATCACCATAGCTATTTTACTATAATTTTAGGAAGTGTTCAAGTGTATAAAAAAATAATTTTGTCAATATTATTGATGACTTTTCTTGCCGGCTGCTCTTTTTCGCTCCCTCAGTCAACAAAAAATGAGAAGAATACCGAAGAGTATGTGAAAGCCGTCTGGGTAACGTATTACGAGCTTTCTTCCTTTACTCAGGATAAGACTGAGCAGGAGTTTAAAAAGCAGATAAATAAAACCTTTAAGGAGTTGCAATCAAACGGCTTTAACCGTGTTACGGTCCAGGTAAGACCGTATGCTGACGCCTTTTATAAATCAAAATATTTCCCCGTAAGCGCGTATTGCTTTAAAGAGCAGGGGAATGAACTTATCTATGACCCTCTTGAAATAATGACCGCCTCCGCTCATAAGTATAATCTTTCAATTGAGGCGTGGATTAATCCGTACAGAGTAAGTACGTCAACAGATTTTTCCGAGCTATCTAAGGATAATAAAGCGCTTGAATGGAAGGATACGGATAAACTGATCGTTTGCGACAGCGGAATATATTTTAATCCCGCAAGCGACGAGGTAACACAGCTTATTTCTGACGGAGTAAGAGAAATAGTTGAAAACTATGAGGTGGATTCTGTCTGCTTTGACGATTATTTTTATCCGGATACTGATACCGCGATTGATAAAGCCTCATACAGCGCTTATAAAAAGGCAGGCGGTGAAAAACAGCTTGCGGATTGGCGCAGGGATAATGTCAGCAATATGATAAAAACTGTTTACAGTACCGTAAAAAAAGTTAATGAAAATATAACCTTCGGTATCAGTCCTGCCTCAAACGCCGAAAATGACTATGCAAGCCTTTATGCTGACGTTAATAAATGGTGTACGGAGGACGGATATATTGATTATATCTGCCCTCAGATTTACTTCGGTTTTCAAAATGAAAGTCAGCCGTTTATGAAAACAACAAAAAGCTGGATTCAAATGGCTGACTGTACACTCTATGTCGCCTTACCGCTATATAAAGCAGGTAAGGAGGACGAGTTTGCGGGAGATAGGGGAATAAACGAGTTTCTCGATAATAACAATATTGTTTCGCGACAGGTGATATATCTTTCAAAGCTGAGTGAGGTTAAGGGTTATTACATATTTTCATACAGCTCCCTAAAGGATAATGATGAAACAAGAAATCTTTACTCTGCAATGCAAAACTCGTCACAGTAATCTTTAATTTTTACAGTTAAAAGCTGACCGATTAAATTTTCAGAGCTTTTTATTCTTACAGGAAGATATGTTTTTGTGTAGCCCTGATATACTCCTTTGGAAATTTCATTTTCGAAAAGTACCTCTGTCTGTCTGCCAATCAAGGTTTTAAGGTACTCTTTCCTGATTTTTTCTGTTTCCTCAATCATTACAGCCGCACGCTTTTCTTTAATATGCTTCGGTACGCTGTCACCTCTTTTTGATGCGGCAGTTCCCGGACGATTGCTGTATGGAAAAACGTGAACCTTTTCAAATTTAACGCTCTTCACAAAATCAAGGCTTTCTTTGAAATCCTCATTGCTTTCATCGTGAAAGCCTACCATAACATCGGTTGTTATGCTTGCATCAACGAAGGTGCTTCTCAGCTTATCACAAAGTGATTTATACTCTTCACAAGTATAATGCCTGTTCATATTTCTAAGTGTTTTATCGCATCCGCTTTGCAGCGACAGATGAAACTGCGGGCAGAATTTTTCTATTTTTGAAAGTTCAATAATCATTTTATCGGTTATGTGATCCGGTTCGAGAGAGCCTAACCTTACCCGTTCAATACCGCTTGTCGCCGCGCATATTTTTACAGCGTCAACAATATTGAAATCCTCGCCATTGCCGTATGCGGAAAGATTTATACCCACCAGAACAATCTCTTTAACCGAATTACCCGCGAGAGCTTCTACCTCTTTTTCCAGGCTTTCGGGATTCTTTGAGCGTACTCTGCCACGCGATTTCGGAATAATACAGTATGAGCAAAATCTGTCGCACCCGTCCTCAATTTTGACAAACGCTCTTATTCTGTCATTAAAATCTGTTATTGAACAGTTGGAAAATTTATCTCCCGTTTTATGCTCGTTAATATATATAATTCTTGATTTTTTCTGGTTATACTCGTTAATCAGTCTGAGAATATCACCGTCATTTTTGTTCGAGAAAATAATATCCGCTTCAGTCAGCGACCGCGCATCATCGGGAAAAGCCTGAGGCATACAGCCTGTAAGTATTACCGCTGCGTTTGGGTGTTTTCTTTTGAATTTTCTTATATTTTGTCTTGTCTTTTGGTCGGCAGTCGCGGTAACCGTGCAGGAATTGACTATGTAATAATCCGCGTCATCGTCTGCGGATACGATTTCAAAGCCCGCATTTTTTAAAAGCTCGCTCATATATTCCGTTTCATATTGATTGACCTTACAGCCGAGTGTGTAAAACGCAGCTTTCATAACTACCTCCAAGCATCTTTTTGGTGATTATACCAAATTTTTATCATTAATACAATATTTTGCTAATACTATTTAGGGGTGATTGTATGAAAAAATGTATAATTTTTATTGTGTCTTTCTGTATTTTTATGAGCGTTCCATCAACAATTTTTGCCGAGGAACAAAAGGAGAAAAAGGAAATTGAGGTTAAATCAAGTATTCTGATGTGTATGGATACGGGTGATATTATAAAAGAGGAAAACGCCTATGAGCATCTCTCTCCCGCGTCAGTAACAAAGATAATGAGTATACTGCTCTTTATGGAAGCAATTGACAGCGGAAAAATTAAGCTTGACGATATGGTTGCAGCAAGTGAAAACGCCGTTTCAAAGGGCGGTTCTCAAATCTGGCTTGAAGTCGGGGAAAAGATGAGCGTTAATGATTTACTTAAGGCAGTCATTATTTCCTCGGCAAATGACGCCTGCACGCTTTTAAGCGAATATGTTGCAGGCAGTTCAACTGCATTCGTTGATATGATGAACGCTAAGGTGAAAGAATTAGGACTTAAAAACAGCAATTTTGAAAACTGCACAGGTCTTGATGACGACATAAACAATCACTATTCCTGCGCATATGATTTGGCTGTAATCGCAAAAGAGGTTATGAAATATGACCTTGTAAAAAAATACTCAACCGTTTGGCTTGATTCACTTCGCGGAGGAAAAACGGAGCTGAATAACACTAATAAACTTGTAAACTCCTATAACGGAATTACAGGACTTAAAACAGGTACTACCTCAAACGCCGGCTTTTGCCTGTGCGCTACCGCCGAAAGAGACGGTATGAGGCTTGTTTCCGTAGTTCTCGGTGCAGACACAAGTAATGACAGATTTAAGAAAACTACAGAACTTTTGGATTTCGGTTTCGCAAATTACAAGCTGAGTAAAATAACCTTGGACAAAACTAAAATAACTCCTGTAAAAATCAAACAGGGAAGGGTAAAAAATATTGTTCCCGTTTCAAATAACACCGACAGTATACTTGTAACAAAAAACGCCGGAAAATTTGAATATGAATATAAAATAAAAAAATCAGTTAAAGCGCCTGTTAAAAAGGGCGATATCCTCGGCGAAGTGCTTGTAATGTGTGAAAATGAGCAGGTTGCTTCCGTTCCTCTCACAGCAGGTATGAGTATAAAGACAATTGATTTTTCATATGTTTTCAGGATGCTTTTGAAAAACATTTGATAAGTAATCAAAAAAATATTGCAACTTTTTCCAAAATAGTGTACTATATTTTCTCAAGTAATATTTAACTTTTATAGGTAAACAAATATAAAGAACAGAGGCGAAATATATGTCAATAAAGTTTATCTCAAGCCATATAGAAAATATAGTTACACCGCAGGATATTGAAAAGCTTTCTCCAAAGGCTGTTAAGGCTATGGAAGCGCTTCACAATAAAACAGGCGAGGGCAATGACTTTTTAGGCTGGCTTACTCTTCCTTCCGACTATGACAAGGAGGAGTTTATCCGCATAAAAAAAGCAAGCGAGTATATTAAAGAAAATGCTGATATTTTGATTGTAATCGGTATAGGCGGTTCATATCTCGGCGCAAGAGCGGTTATCGAATGCTTAAAGTCACCGAATTATAATGTGATTAAAAAGGATACACCGGATATTTATTTTATCGGTAATTCCATCAGTCCGTCAATGCTTACTGAGCTGGTTTCAATCTGCGAGGGTAAGGACATCTGTGTTAATGTAATCAGCAAGAGCGGCACGACAACCGAGCCGGCTATTGCCTTTCGTGTTTTCCGCGATTTGGTTTACAGCAAGTATTCCGAGGAAGAAGCGGCAAAAAGAATTTTCGCGACTACCGATAAATCAAAGGGTACTCTCAAAGAGCTTGCCGATGCAAAAGGCTATGAAACCTTTGTTGTGCCTGACGATGTCGGCGGCAGATTTTCCGTTCTCACAGCGGTAGGTCTTCTTCCCATTGCGGCAGCGGGAATTGACATTGATGAACTTATGGCGGGCGCTAAGGAGGCTCAGGACTCTCTGAACAGTGAAAATCTTGAGGAGAATGCCGTACTTAAATATGCCGCTATAAGAAACGCTTTTTACAATATGGGTAAAAAGCTTGAATGCTTTGTTTCGTATGAGCCTTGCATGGCGATGTTTAACGAGTGGTTAAAGCAGCTTTTTGCTGAAAGCGAGGGAAAGGACGGAAAGGGACTTTATCCTGTATCATGTATTTTCTCAACCGATTTACATTCAGTCGGTCAGTATATTCAGGAAAGCGGCGGCAGCCTGATGTTTGAAACAGTCATCAAGTTTAACCACCCTCACGATGATTTTCTTATCACGGAGCAGGAGGGCAATATTGACGGTCTCAACTTCCTTGCGGGCAAATCAATGAGCTATGTAAATGAAAAGGCTCGCGAGGGTACTCTGCTTGCACATACCGACGGCGGTGTGGGAAATCTTGTTATTGAATGCGATTCAATATCCCCGAAGGATATCGGATATCTTATCTATTTCTTTGAAAAAGCCTGCGCTGTTTCAGGATATATACTCGGCGTAAATCCCTTTAATCAGCCGGGAGTTGAGAGTTACAAGAAGAATATGTTTGCTCTTCTCGGAAAGCCGGGATATGAAAAGGAAAAAGAAAGTCTTGAAAAACGTCTTGGCATATGTTAAGATGTAATTGAAAAATAAATCACCTTTGGAGGAATTATAATGATTAAACTTATCATAGGCAATAAAGGCGCAGGTAAAACCAAGAAATTAATTGACTATGTAAATACTTGTGTTGAAAATTCCGACGGTAATGTTGTTTGCGTTGAAAAGGAGCCAAAGCTTACATATGATGTTTCATCAAAGGCTCGTCTCCTTGAAACAGAAACTTACCTTATTAACGGTCACAAGGCGTTTTACGGCTTTCTTGCAGGAATCTGTGCAGGTAACTATGATGTGACTGATATTCTTGTTGACGCGACATTTAAGATTGTCGGCAGAGAATATGAAAAGCTTCCTCAGTTTTTTGAGATGCTTTCAGAGCTTTCTGAGGCTACGGACGTAAACTTCTATTTTACTATCAGTTGTGACAAAGAGGATTTACCGGTTGAAATCTTTGATTACTGCGAAGAAATATTATAATAAATCAAAGCCGTTGGTGACTACATCAACGGTTGTTTTTTTGTCTGTTTATAGCTTTTTATGAATTAATTACTTCATTTATTTTTGAAAATTTCTATTGACAAAGGGCAACCTAATATATATAATACTAAGGTGCAAGTGCGAGCAGCGCTTTTGAGGTGATTTTAATGAAAATTGACCTTACAGGCTTATTTAACGGCAGTCAGAAAGAAATAGAAATAAATCAGGCTTCTGATTTAAGCGGTTTAATTTACAGTACCTATAATCCGATAAAGGATAAGGTCATTGTTAAAGGAGAGCTTTATGCTAAAGCCGACATTGTTTATCTGGATGTCAATATAAGCTTTACCTTTTACGGCTACTGCGACAGATGCGCGGATGAGCTTAAAAAGGATTTCTCGTTTGACGTTAAGAAGATTGTTGTTGAACAGCTTCAAAACGAAAATGACGATGAAAAATATATTGTTGTAAAAAACAGACTTCTTGATTTGGAGGAGCTTGTTAATGAAGAGGTTTCGCTCAACCTTCCCACAAAAATATTGTGCAGGGAGGACTGCAAAGGACTTTGCAGCCAATGCGGAGCAAATTTGAATGTCAGTAAATGTGATTGTAAAAAGGATATAGATCCGAGACTTTCCGCTCTTTTGCAATTACTTGATAATGAATAAATAATTATTAATGCTTTAACATAAAGGAGGCACCAAAATGGCAGTACCAGCAAGAAAAACATCAAAGGCTAGAAAGAATAAGAGACGTTCAAGTGTTTGGAAAATGGATGCTCCGACGCTCGTAAAATGCTCTAACTGCGGCGGATATACAGTATCACACAAGGTTTGTAAGAGCTGCGGCTATTATAACGGCAAAGAGGTTATCGCTAAGGAAGAAGCATAATTTTTACAATCAGCGGACGGACATAAATGTCCGTCTTTCTTATTATCAGGAGGAACATTATGTCTAAGCCGGTAGTTGCTGTTGTCGGAAGACCAAATGTAGGTAAGTCGACACTTTTTAACAAGTTAATAGGAAGCAGGCTGTCAATAGTTGACGATACTCCCGGCGTAACACGCGACAGAATTTACGGTGACTGTGAATGGCTCAATTATAAATTTCTTCTTGTGGATACAGGAGGAATAGAGCCTAATACAAATGATATTATTTTAAGTCAAATGCGCGCGCAGGCTGAAATTGCAATTGATACGGCTGACGTAATCATTCTTGTTACAAATATTCGTGACGGTGTTGTTGCAAGCGACTATGAGGTTGCTTCTATGCTCCAGAAAAGCGGAAAGCCGATAGTTCTTTGCATAAATAAATGTGACAGCATAGGGGAAACGGATCCTGAATTTTATGAGTTTTATAATCTCGGACTCGGCGATCCGATTGCTGTTTCCGCGACACACGGTCACGGTACAGGCGATTTGCTTGATGAGGTCGTTAAGTTTTTACCGGAGCAATCAGACGATATTGTTGATGAAGAGGTTATTCATGTTGCGGTTATAGGCAAGCCAAATGTCGGAAAATCCTCTCTTGTAAATAAAATAAGCGGAGAGGAAAGAGCGATTGTATCTGATATCGCAGGCACAACACGGGATACTACGGATACATTTATCGAAAACCGGTACGGTAAGTTTAATTTTATTGATACTGCCGGCTTAAGACGCAAAAGCAGAGTTAATGACAGTATTGAGCGATTCAGTATTATCCGTGCGAGAATGGCTGTTGAACGCACTAACGTATGTGTTATTATGATTGATGCAGTTGAGGGCTTTACCGAGCAGGATTCAAAGGTTGCGGGCATTGCCATTGAACAGGGTAAGGCGTGCATCATCGCAGTCAATAAGTGGGACGCCGTTGAAAAAGACGGCAATACAATGAATGAATACAGAAATAAACTTAAAAACGATTTTTCCTTTATGAGCTATGCTCCGATTATGTTTATTTCCGCTAAAACAGGACAGAGAATTGAAAGGCTTTTTGAAATGATAGCCTTTGTTCATTCGCAAAATTCAATGCGTATTTCCACAGGCAAGCTCAACGAGGTTCTCGCAGATGCTACGGCACGTGTTCAGCCCCCGACCGATAAGGGCAAAAGGCTTAAAATTTACTATATGACACAGGCGTCAACCCGTCCTCCCACATTTGTTTTCTTTGTTAATAATACAGAGCTTTTTCACTTCTCCTATCAGAGGTATCTTGAAAATCAGATAAGAGAGATTTTCGGACTTGACGGTACTCCTATTCGTTTCATTATTCGTGAAAGGGGAGAGGGTAAAAAATAATGTTGATAGCTTCGTTTATTGTTATTGCTTTGATATCATACCTTTTGGGCAGTCTTAATTTCGGTGTAATTCTTTCAAGAAAAATTAAAAATGACGACGTCAGAAATTACGGCAGCGGCAACGCTGGAACAACGAATATGCTTAGAAAATACGGAAAAAAAGCAGCGTTTTTTACAATAGTCGGTGATATGTTAAAGGTCTTTGCGGCAATATTTATTGCCATTCAGGTAATTACTTATACCCCGATGCTTATGTCCGAAATTGATTCTTCTCCGCTTGGCGCAATTGACGTAAATATGTTTATTAAATCATTTTCGGGCTTTTTCTGCGTTCTCGGTCATATATATCCCTGCTATTTTAAATTTAAAGGCGGAAAGGGAGTTGCGACCTCAGGAGGAATGGTTTTTGCGATTGACTGGAGAATCGGATTAATTCTTCTTGCAGTATTAATGATTATTGTTGCAGTTACGAGATATGTTTCACTTGGAAGTATAATTATTGCTTTGTTTTATCCGGTATTAATTTTTCTTTTACATAGAAGTACCGCGCTTACAATTATTGCTTCTGTTTTTACCGTAATTGTAATTGTTGCTCACAGAGAAAATATAAAAAAGCTGATAAATCATACTGAAAACAAAATAGATTTTAAATCAAATAAAAAAGGCAGTGATTAGTTTTCTAATCACTGTCTTTTTTCAGATACTCATTAATTTTTTTAAATCACTTTTAATACGCTGAAGTCTTGAGCGGACTGTTGACGCATTTGTTTTCTGGATTTTAGCGATTTCACGGCTTGACATTCCTATTCTTTTAAGCTCTAAAAGTTCTCTGTCTTTTTGTGGCAGATGACCAATCAGGATTTGAAGCTCAACACTTGCCGTAAAATCCTCATTGTCAATAAAATCAATTTCCGAAAGCTCGTTTTTTTCAATATCCCTCTGCCTCAGTCTGTCACAGAGCACGCTTTTGGCAATACTGAATATAAGCGATTTTTCATTTTTGATGTTCTTCTGATTAGGCAGATAAGCCCACAGTTTCATAAAAGTAATCTGAGTCAAATCATCAGCCTCGTCAGCATCAAATCTTTTTAAAAAATAGGATTTTACAGCTTTACAGTAACGCTCATAAACAGAATTAAATTGTTCTATAATATTGTCATGACTACGCAATTTCATATAATCTTATTACCATAATGTGAATTAGCGGCAACATAACCATATATTAAATTATTGCACTTTATGCTGTTACCGACAAAAAAATGCAAGTCCTTTTCCTCCAAATCCTTGGTTGTAACGTCAGGAGTGAAGGTAAGGGAATTTCCTGCAATTATTGTGCATCCCTTTTCACAGTATGAAATAAACTGTTTGTCAATTTGAAGATTGTTATTATAATATTTTGAATTATTTATATCAAAGTCAGTTTTGAATACTGTTCCGTTTGACGAAATAACCTCAACATCAGAATTTTTATCAATAACAGCCATACCGTTAACAAATATTTTTAAAGAAATCTCCTGTGGAATTGAATGTATGATTGCACTTCCGTTTATGACATAGATGGTATTTGGATTGACAGTATTGCCGTCAATTATTGACGAGCCGTTGAATGTGCAGATATTTTCATCCTTTCCCGCTTTAATACGGCTTGCCGAATTTACTTTAATTTCCGCAAAAGCATCATAAAATTCCTTATCAGCATCAGACGGCAGGACTATTGTCGCCGCGTTTATCAGTTTTATTTTTTTCAGCGCATCGGATGAGTAACTCCTTAGGTCAAGAAAGGCTGAATTAATTATTGCTTTTTTTCCGAACATATAAATTCTCCTTAAATTTTACATTATTAAACGGTCCGTTCAATAAGTAAGACGAATAAATGTTGTTAAGTGTCCAAAATTGTATAAAAAATAAGCACTGATTACTCAGTGCTGTATTATGCGAAATTATTATGCTCTTTCAACCTTACCTGAACGAAGGCATCTTGTGCACACATAAACTCTTTTAGGAGAGCCGTTTACAATAGCCTTAACTTTTTTAATGTTTGGTTTCCACGCTCTGTTTGATCTCCTGTGTGAGTGAGAAACCTTGATGCCGAAAGATACGTCTTTTCCGCAGTATTCACATTTTGCCATTTGCGAACACCTCCTTAAATACTTAGAACATTTGGTATAATATCACAACTACCTCTAAAAAGCAAGTATTTTTTTATCGTTTTTTCAAAAATAGCTAATTTTTACTCTTTTTAGTATAACTATTGATTTTAAATACAATATTTAGTATAATATACACAATGATTTTTAGGAGGCAGATTATGGCATCAGATAAAAAAACAGCTTTGGAATCCGCTTTGAAACAAATAGAAAAGAAATACGGCGCAGGTGCGGTTATGCGCCTTGGCGAAAATTCAAAATTAAAGGTTGACGCTATTTCCACAGGCTCGCTTTCACTTGACATAGCAACCGGTATCGGCGGTCTTCCAAAGGGAAGAATTGTTGAAATTTACGGTCCCGAGTCAAGCGGTAAGACAACGCTTGCCCTTCATTGTATTGCGGAGGCACAAAAGCTCGGCGGCGAGGCGGCATTTGTTGACGCGGAGCATGCGCTTGATCCTGTCTATGCGGCTAATCTCGGTGTGGATGTTGATTCGCTTCTTGTTTCACAGCCTGATTACGGCGAGCAGGCATTAGAGATTACCGAGCAGCTTGTCAGCAGCGGCGCTGTTGATATTGTTGTTGTAGATTCTGTTGCTGCCCTTGTTCCAAAAAGCGAAATTGAGGGAGATATGGGTGACAGCCACGTCGGTCAGCACGCACGTCTTATGTCGCAGGCGCTTCGCAAGCTTGCAGGAACTGTTAATAAAACAAACTGCATTATAATTTTTATCAATCAGCTTCGTGAAAAAATCGGTGTTATTTATGGTAACCCTGAGGTTACAACAGGCGGTAGGGCTCTTAAATTTTATTCGTCAATCAGAATTGACGTAAGAAAGGCAGAGCAAATCAAAAACGGCAGTGAGGTTTTAGGTTCACACACAAAAGTAAAGATTGTTAAAAATAAGGTAGCCCCTCCGTTTAAATCTGCTGAGTTTGACATTATGTACGGTACAGGTATCAGTAAGGACGGAGAAATTCTTGATATGGCTGTCGAGTACGATATTATACATAAGAGCGGCTCTTGGTTTTCATACAACGATCAAAGGCTCGGACAAGGCAGGGACAATGTTAAGGAAATGATTAAAAATGACCCTGAATTTGCTGAAAAGCTTGAAAATCAAATTAAAGAAAAGCTCGCTGAGATACAGGAAAAATCAGACCACAAGTACAGACCGAAAGCAGCTCCTATGGCAAAAACAGATGATGAAGAAGCTCCCGCTAAGACAACACGCGCAGCTGCGAGGGCAAAGCTCGATATAGCTGTTGAAGATGATGAGGACTAATGATTATTAAACACCAAAGGGGCAGGGGAAACAAGGTTCATCTGCTCCTTGATGATGAATATGTAATTACAACCGATATCAATTTCTGGCTTGATCATTATATTGCTGACGGGACAGATATTGATGAAGAGGAATGGCAAAGGCTTGTTGAGGGTATTAATTATAAAAAGGCGCTTAATAAGTGTGCCGACCTGCTGTCAAGGCGTGAGCATTCGGTTAAAGAGCTGAGATTAAAACTTCTCAGAACTGTTGATGAGAAGAGCGCAGATAAAGCAATCAAGAGGTACCTTGAGGCAGGATATCTTGATGACGAGCATTTTTGCGAAAGCCTTGTCGAATACCTTTATAACGTAAAAAAGTATTCAACAAACCATGTAAAGCAGGAGTGTTATAAGCGCGGCGTTGACAGCGATATTATTAACCGTGTGCTTGAAAATTTCAATGTTGATAATACAAACACAATTATTGACCTTATTGAAAAAAAGTATTTATCTAAGCTTGAGCAGGAAAACGGAAAAGAAAAAGTTATTGCCGCCTTACAGCGCAAGGGCTTTTCGTATTCTGATATAAAGTCGGCGTTTTACAGGATGGAACAGGATGAATTTTAAGGTTGGTATGATTTCACTCGGCTGTCCGAAAAATCAGGTTGACGGCGAGATTATGCTTGAAAAACTGAATAAGAGCGGTTTTGAAATTTCAAAGTCGATTGAGGACAGCGACCTTATGATTATCAATACCTGCGGATTTATTGAGGACGCGAAGCGTGAGGCGATTGAAACAATCCTTGAGGTTGCCGAATACAAGACTGCCGGGCTGATTTCGGCAATTGTTGTTACGGGATGTCTTGCTGAAAGGTATCAGGACGAAATTCTAAGGGAAATACCGGAGGTTGATTCCGTAATCGGTATAGGCGCAGACAAAGATATAGTAAAGGTCTGTCAGAAGGCTCTGTTAGGTATTCAGACGAGTTTTTATCCGGATAAGAAGTATCTTTTCCTTGAGGGTGAAAGAATGCTTTCTACGCCGTCACATTGGGCATATCTTAAAATAAGCGACGGATGTGATAATAAATGCTCATACTGCGCAATACCCTCAATCCGCGGCGGATATATTGAACGTCCTGTTGAAAGTATTGTTGCTGAGGCAAAAGACCTTGCGGACAAGGGTATCAAGGAAATAATTTTAATTGCCCAGGATACTACTAAATACGGAATAAAGTTATACGGTGAATACAAGCTTCCGAAACTGTTAAAAGAACTTGTGAAAATTGACGGGATTGAGTGGATAAGACTCTTTTACTGTTATCCCGACAGAATAACAGATGAACTTATTGAAGTTATTTCACAGGAGGAAAAAATCTGTTCTTATATAGATATCCCTCTTCAGCATTGTAACAGCGGTATTTTGAAAGCAATGAACAGAAACGGCTCATATGAATCGCTTAAGGATTTACTTCTGAAAATGAAATCAAAAATTCCCGACCTTGCGATTCGCACAACATTTATGGTCGGTTTTCCGGGGGAGAGCAAGGAGCGGTTTGAAGAGCTGTGCCGATTTGTAAAGGATATCAAGTTTGATAAAATGGGATGCTTTACCTTTTCGCCTGAGGAGGATACACCTGCCTTTGATTTTGATAATCAGATAGATGAGGACGTAAAAAAACGGCGTGCCGAGGTACTTATGGATATTCAGTATTCAATTACCGAGGCATCGAATAAAAGCCGTGTAGGTAATATTTATAAGGCTGTTATTGATAAAAAGGAAGAAGAACATTATATCGGCAGGTCGTATCTCGATTCACCTGAAATTGACAGCGGTATAATAATTTCTTCATCACGAGTGCTGAAACCGGGCGATTTTATTGATGTCAGAATAACAGATTATGACGGCTACGATCTTATAGGAGAAGAAATATGAATTTACCGAATAGAATTACTGTATTCAGATTTTGCTGTATTCCGTTTTTAATGGCGTTTGCGTTTATTGAGTTTCCATATCACTGGGTAGCGACGCTTATCACCTATTTTATTGCCTGTATGAGTGACAAGGTTGACGGAATTATTGCAAGAAAGCAGGGACTTGTTACCGATTTCGGTAAACTGATGGATCCGCTTTCGGATAAGAGCCTTGTATTTGCGGCATACATAATTTTAATGAATATGGGTTGGCATACGGATATATGCATTATGCTTATGCTTGCGCGTGAGTTTTTAGTTGCGGGTATAAGAATGGCTGCCGCCACAACAGGCGAGGTTATTGCCGCTAACGCGTTTGGCAAATGCAAAACCTTTTTACAGATGGCGACAACAGGAATGACCTTCCTGTTGCTTGCGATAGGTGAGGGTGCAGCTGATATTGATATGAGTACCCCTTGGCTTAATATTTACTGTACGATTGCTTTTTGGATTGTTGCGGTTATAACCGTTTTAAGCGGTCTTATATATGCCAAGGACGGCTGGCATTTAATAAAAACAAAATAATAGTTGCAAATTTTGGAAAAACATATATAATATTATTGATACTTAAAAACTGTGACAGAGAGAAGTAGGCAGATATTTGCTGCTCAGAGAGTAGACTGTTATGCTGCGAGGTCTATGAGTAAACCTGCCAAAATGCACTCTTGAGTTGCTTGGAGGAATTTTTAGTATTCCAAGCCGGTATGCTCCGTTAAAGGCAAAGCTGTGAAAGCAGTTGAGTATAAACAAGAGTGGAACCGCAGTATTACATTGCCTCTGTCATTGACAGGGGCATTTTTTATTATGGAGGGAGAATGAGTTATGTTTAACTCTTTGAAGGAAGATATAAAGAGTTTTATGAATCATGACCCGGCGGCAAGAAGCCCTATTGAAATAGTTTTGCTTTATCCCGGCTTTAAAGCACTGCGAAGTCATAGAAAGGCTAACTGGTTTTTACGCCATAATATGCCTTTTATCGCAAGATATATCAGTCAGCGCTCGGCACACAGAACGGGTATTGAAATTCATCCCGGTGCTAAGATCGGTAAACGTGTCTGTATTGACCACGGAAGCGGTATTGTAATCGGCGAAACGACGGAAATCGGCGATGATGTAATGATATATCAGGGAGTTACTCTCGGAGGTACAGGCAAAGACGTTGGCAAGCGTCATCCGACTATTGAGAGCGGCGTTATGATAGGTGCGGGCGCTAAGGTTCTCGGTCCTATCACAATCGGCAGAAACGCTAAGATTGCCGCAGGTGCTGTCGTTGTTAAAAATGTTGAACCAAACTGCACTGTTGTCGGCGTTCCCGGCAAAATTGTAAGAATTGACGGTGAGAGGGTAGATGATCTTGATCAGATTAACCTTCCTGACCCTGTAATGAACGCAATTGAAAAAAACCAAAATAAAATTAAGGAATTAGAAGAAGAAATCACAGCTTTAAAGGAGTCTGTTAAATGAGAATTTATAACACAATGACGCGCCGGAAAGAGGAATTTGTTCCCGTTGATAAAAATGAAATAAAGATTTACGCATGCGGACCTACCGTTTATAACTTTATTCACATCGGCAATGCAAGACCTCTCTGCGTTTTTGATGTTCTCAGAAGATATCTTGAGTACCGCGGTATGAATGTCAGATTTGTACAGAACTTTACTGATGTCGACGACAAGATAATCAAAAGAGCAAATGAAGAGGGTTTAACCTTTGAGGAAGTTTCAAAAAAGTACATTGAGGAGTTCTGGACCGACGCCCATGGACTGAATTTCAAGGATGCTACGGTACATCCTTTGGCTACTGAAAATATTGATGAGATTATAAATATTATCAGGACACTTGAGGAAAAGGGGTACGCTTACGCCGTTGACGGAGATGTATATTTCAGAACACTTAAATTTAAGGATTACGGAAAGCTGAGCCACCAGCCTATTGAGGATTTGCAGTCGGGTGCCAGAATTGCGGTAGGCGAGAAGAAAGAGGATCCGCTCGATTTTGCCCTCTGGAAGTCAGCGAAGGAAGGGGAACCTTACTGGGAATCACCTTGGGGAAAGGGCAGACCCGGCTGGCATATTGAATGTTCGGCAATGAACAGACGATATCTCGGCAAAACTATTGATATTCATTGCGGCGGACAGGATTTAATTTTTCCTCACCACGAAAATGAGATTGCTCAGAGCGAGTGCGCAAACGGCTGTACGTTTGCAAAATACTGGATGCACAACGGTTATATAAATGTTGACAATGTTAAAATGAGCAAATCGCTCGGGAATTTCAAAACAGTGCGTGAAATAGCAGACGTTTACGGATATGAGGTCATCCGCTATTTTCTTATTTCATCTCATTACCGCTCACCGATTAATTATAATCTTGAAATTATTGAGCAGTGCCGCTCCGCACTTGAAAGGCTCTATACCTGCCGTGAAAGTCTTGACTTTGCTATTAAAAACGCTAAGACAGTAGACGATGATAATAGTCTTATCGACCTTTTGAACAGCCGCAGAGAGCAGTTTATCTCCGCAATGGATGATGACCTTAATACCGCTGACGGTATTTCTGCAGTATTTGAGCTTGTTAAGGATATTAATACAAAAGTGCTTGATAAAGATGTTTCCGTGAATGTATGCAGGACGGCTGCAAAAGTATTTGACGAGCTTTGCGACGTACTTGGTATTCTATATAACAGAAAGTCAAATGACCTTGACGCCGAAATTGAAGAGCTTATTTCTAAAAGACAGGAGGCGAGAGCGAACAAGGACTGGGCTACGGCTGATAAAATTCGTGATGATTTAAAGAGCAGGGGAATTATTCTTAAGGATACACCGCAGGGTGTTACATGGACAAAGGAGTAAAAATTATGGTTGATAAAAGAAAATTCAAGGATACAGAGGTTTCTCTATTAGGGCTCGGCACTATGAGACTTCCAACTAAAACTCCGCTTAAGCGTGAGGCAAACCCTATGATTAATTATCAGAAGGCGCAGGAGCTTGTCGACCTTGCATATAAAAACGGCGTAAATTATTATGATACCGCATATATGTATCACTTGGGCAAAAGTGAAAAATTTATAGGTACTGCGTTGAAAAAATATCCGAGAGAAAGCTATTTTCTCGCGGATAAACTGCCGATTTGGATGTGTCCTAAAAAGGACGATATGGAAAAGGTTTTCCGCAAGCAGCTTGAAAGAACAGGGCATAGCTACTTTGATTTTTATCTTCTTCACTCTCTTAATAAGGACAATTTCGAAAAGTGTGAAAAATTCGGCGCATATGATTTTCTGTTAAAAAAGCAGGCGCTCGGACAGATTAAGAATATCGGGTTTTCTTTTCACGGAACTGTTGAGGATTTAAAGAAAATCGTTTCTACGCACAAATGGGATTTTGCACAGATTCAGATGAACTATCTTGACTGGAAAAACCAGGATGCAAAGACGCAGTACGAAATATTAACCGAGGCTGGTATTCCCGTAATCGTTATGGAGCCTGTTCGAGGCGGTAAACTCGCAAATCTTTCATCAGACATAGAGGATATGTTTAAAAAAGCTAAACCTGATTGCAGTGTAGCCTCATGGGCAATCAGCTTTGTTGCGAGCCACAGCAATGTTTTAACAATTTTAAGCGGGATGAATTCTATTGAACAGCTTAACGATAATCTCGCTACACTTACTGATTTTGAGCCGTTTGGTGACAGGGAATACAGGATATGTGAAAACGCTGCCGCTATGATTAATAAGAGCGAGGTTATACCATGCACAGGCTGTGACTACTGCGCAGACTGTCCTCAGGGAGTTAAAATAAGCTCAATTTTCTCAGCATTCAACAATATTAAAACAGGTGAGCTTACAAAGGAGCAGGGATTAGAGCTTTATAACAGTATTGATATAAAAGCTGATGCCTGCGTCGCCTGCGGCAAATGCGCGGGTCATTGTCCGCAGAGTATAAAAATTCCCGAGCTTATGAAAGATACAATTCCAAAATATTTTAAATAAAAAAATGCACAGTACAGATATAATTTGTACTGTGCGTTTTTTATTAATCAGTCAATAAGCTCCTTCATATCATATAGTCCAGCTGTCTTGCCTTTCATATATATTGCGGCGTTAACTGCTCCTACGGCAAAAATTTCTTTACTTCTTGCTGAATGAGAAAGGGTGATAATTTCATCACGTCCCGCGAAAATAATATCGTGCTCGCCAACAATGGTGCCTCCTCTTATTGAGTGGAGACCGATTTCATTTTTACTTCTCTTTTCTCGCTTTGAGTGGCGGTCATATTCATATTTCATATGATTAGGTGTAACCTCGCATATTGCGTCAGCAAGCATTAATGCTGTGCCGCTCGGTGCGTCGAGTTTTTGATTATGATGCTTTTCCACAATTTCAATATCAAAATCATTTCCGAGTATTTCGACAGCCTTCTTCGCAAGGTTTGCAAGAAGATTGATACCGAGACTCATATTGTAGGTAAAGAAAATCGGCGAGGATTTCGACGTTTCCTTAATTTTCATTTTTTGTTCTTCATCATAGCCTGTTGTAGCAATAACAAGCGGTGTGCCTGTCTTTTTTGAGTAGCTTAATAAATCATCGAGCAGGACAGGATTTGTAAAATCAATTATAACATCAGCCGTTTCGGTGATTTCATCCATTGTCTTATAAACAGGGAAGGGAGCATTTGCTTCATTATTCAAATCAACACCGGCAACGATTTTGCAATCCTCACGCGCCGATATAACGCTTTGAAGCACCCTGCCCATTTTACCGTTTGCGCCGGTAATTATAATTCTTGTCATTTTATAATTCCTCTTAAACCTTAATATTACTTTATAAGACCGTATTCCTTCATTGTATCGGCAACATATGCCTTATTCTTATCATCCATTTCAATAAGCGGAAGTCTGCACGGACCCGCGCTGAAACCGATAAGGCTTACCGCCTCTTTTACGGGAATAGGATTAACATCAACAAACATAGCCTTTGCAAGCTTTAAGTATTTATCCATCATATTCTTGCTGCCTGTCTTGTCGCCGTCAAGATATTTCTGCACGATATCGTGTGTTTCCTGAGGACAGATGTTTGAAAGAACGCTTATAACGCCCTTTCCGCCAAGCTCCATAATATCATAAATCTGATCGTCATTGCCGCTCCAGATATTAAGCTCATCACCGCAAAGCTCATTGATTTTTTTAATCTGCTCAAGATTTCCTGAAGCCTCTTTAATTCCGTTGATTCTCGGCAGTTTTGAAAGCTCATAAGCTGTTTCGGGGCTGATATTGAGACCTGTTCTTGACGGAACATTGTAAAGAATGATAGGCAGATTTGTTGCGTCATGAATTGCGGTATAGTGCGCAATAAGACCTCTCTGGCTTGTTTTATTATAATACGGTGTAACGAGCAGGAGCGCGTCTGCACCTGCATCGCAAGCCTCTCTGCTTATTTCAATGGCGCAGGCAGTAGAGTTTGAGCCGGTGCCCGCAATAACAGGAACCCTGTGATTTACATAATTAACGCACCATTTGATTGCCTCGTTATGCTCAACAACCTTTAAAGTTGAAGATTCGCCTGTTGTACCGCATACAACAATTGCGTCAGTACCGTTTTCAATCTGAAAATCAATAAATCTTCCGAATTCCTCATAATTTACCGATCCGTCATCCTTCATAGGTGTGATGATTGCGACAGCAGCACCTGTAAAAATTGGATTTTTCATATGTATATTCTCTCCTTTAGTTCAAATTATTGCTGAGAAATTTAAGATTAGTCCATATAACCCTCTGCGGCTAAAAGCTCCGCAAGAAGAACGGCACCGCCCGCAGCGCCTCTCAATGTATTGTGTGAAAGACAAACAAATTTATAGTCGTACTGAGTATCCTCTCTGAGTCTGCCTATTGAAACAGCCATACCGTTTTCAAGCATTCTTTCGGATTTAATTTGAGGTCTGTCATCATCCGTGAAATAATGTAAGAATTTCTTTGGTGCTGAGGGGAGATTAAGCTCCTGCGCACGACCTGAAAAATTGTTCCATATTTCGATTATTTCTTCTTCTGAGGGCTTATTTTCAAAGTCAACAAAGACTGCGCCGAGATGACCGTTTGAAACCGGAACGCGGATGCATTGTGCAGTAAAATTCGGCTTATCCGCTGATTTTATAACATCTCCGTCAATTTTACCCATAAGCTTAAGAGGCTCTTTTTCGCTCTTTTCCTCTTCACCGCCGATAAAAGGAATAACATTGTCTACCATTTCTGGCCATGTATCAAATGTTTTTCCTGCGCCTGAAATTGCCTGATATGTGCATACCAAGACATTTTTAACACCATATTTTTTATGCAGAGGGAAGATAGCGGGTACATATGACTGAAGCGAGCAGTTTGATTTAACCGCAATGAATCCACGCTTTGTACCGAGCCGTTTTCTTTGAGCGGGAATTATATTTATATGCTCAGCGTTAAGTTCTGGCACAACCATAGGAACATCATCTGTAAATCGGTGAGCGCTGTTGTTTGAAACAACAGGGCATTCATGCTTTGCGTATTCCTCCTCAAGCGCTTTTATTTCATCCTTTTTCATGTCAACGGCGCAGAATACAAAATCAACCATTGAAGTGATTTTTTCAATATCTCCCGTTGCGTCCATAACAATAATATCCTGCATTGATTCGGGAATCTCAACATCCATACACCATTTTTTACCAACAGCTTCTTTATACGTTTTTCCGGCGCTTCTTGAAGAAGCCGCAAGGCATACAACATTGAACCACGGGTGACCGTCAAGAAGAGTGGCAAATCTCTGACCAACCATACCCGTTGCACCGACAATACCTACATTAAACTTTTTTTCCATAAGTAAAACTCCTTAAAAAATACCTTGTAAAACAAAATGATATGCAATATAATATATAAATACTAAAAGTGAAATCAGTATTTTTTATTGATATTTCAATTTTTTATGCTTTATATAATATCACTTATTACATATATATGTCAATTATAATTATGGAGAAATAAATGAAAACATCAGATTTTTATTATGATTTGCCTGAGGAATTGATTGCGCAGAGACCGATTGAGCCGAGAAACTCATCAAGACTTATGCTGTTAAACAAAAATACAGGCGAAATCGAGCATAAAATTTTCAGCGATTTGACAGATTATATTAACCCGGGCGACTGCCTGATTTTGAATGACACTCGTGTTATTCCCGCAAGAATTTACGGTGTAAAGAAAGATACAGGTGCGGTAGTTGAATTTCTGCTCTTAAAACAGAGGGAAAATCTTATTTGGGAATGTCTTTGCGGTCCCGGCAAAAGGGCTAAAACAGGCACACAGTTTGTTTTCGGTGACGGACAGCTTGAGTGTACTGTAACCGATATTCTTGACGACGGCAACAGAATTGTTGAATTTAAGTGCGAAAAAAATATTTATACCGTACTTGACGATATCGGACAAATGCCTCTTCCTCCGTATATAAAGGAAAGGCTTGAGGACAAGGAGCGCTATCAGACAGTATACAGCGAAAATCTCGGCTCCGCTGCCGCTCCGACCGCGGGACTTCATTTTACTTCTGAAATGCTTGATGATATTAAATCAAAAGGCGTTAACATAGGTTATGTTACTCTGCACGTCGGTTTAGGCACTTTCAGACCGGTTAAGGTCGATGATATCACAAAGCATATTATGCACAAGGAGCATTACATAATGCCACAGAAAACGGCTGATTTGATAAATGAAACGCATATGAACGGCAAGCGTGTTATCTGTGTGGGAACTACAAGCTGCAGAACGGTTGAATCTGTTGCGGATAAAAACGGCTGTATTTGTGCGGATGAAGATGATACGGGAATCTTTATTTATCCGGGTTATAAATTCAAGTGTATTGACGCGCTCGTGACAAATTTTCATTTGCCGGAAAGTACGCTGATTATGCTGATATCCGCCTTCGCAGGCTATGATAATGTTATGAACGCATATAAAGTTGCCGTTGATGAAAAATACAGATTTTTCTCATTCGGAGACGCAATGTTTATTTATTGAGGTGCATATGTATAAACTTATAAAACAGGACGGCTTTGCAAGACGCGGCGAATTTAAGACAGTACACGGTATGATACAAACACCCGCATTTATGAATGTTGCAACATCTGCGGCAATCAAAGGCGGACTTTCAACTGATGATTTAAGGAATATCGGATGTCAGGTAATGCTCTGCAACACATATCATCTTCATGTCAGACCGTCTGACAAACTGATTTATGATATGGGCGGACTTCACAAATTTACTGACTGGGGCAGACCTATTCTTACTGACAGCGGAGGCTTTCAGGTTTTCAGCCTTGCAAAGCTTAATAAAATTACGGAGGATGGCGTCACATTTAACTCTCACGTCGACGGGAGAAAAATATTTATGGGTCCCGAGGAAAGTATGCAGATTCAGTCAAACCTTGCGTCAACTATTGCAATGGCATTTGACGAATGTGTTGAAAATCCCGCGACTCCGAAATATGCAAAGGAAGCCTGCGAGAGAACATTGCGCTGGCTTGAACGCTGTCAAATTGAAATGGACAGGCTAAATTCTCTTGATACCACAATTAACAGAAAACAAATGCTTTTTGGTATTAATCAGGGCTGTGTATATGAAAATTTAAGAATTGAGCATATGAAGGAAATTGCAAAGATGGATCTTGACGGGTATGCAATAGGCGGTTTAGCCGTAGGGGAGCCGAAGGAGGATATGTACAGAATAATATCTGCTGTTGAGCCCTATATGCCTGCCGATAAACCGAGATATTTAATGGGGGTCGGAACGCCGGGAAATATTCTTGAGAGTGTCAGCAGGGGAGTGGACCTTTTTGATTGCGTAATGCCGAGCAGAAACGCAAGGCACGGTCAGCTTTTTACAAAGAAAGGTATAATGAATATCAATAATGCCAAGTATGAAAGAGACAGCGCTCCGATTGACGAAGAATGTAACTGCCCGACCTGCAAAAAGTATTCACGCGGTTATGTCCGTCATTTATTCAAGAGCAATGAAATTCTCGGTATGAGGCTTGCCGTTATTCATAACCTTTACTTCTATAATAATCTGATGAAAGAAATTCGTGAAAATTTGGACAACGGTACATTTTCTGACTATAAAAATGAATTTTGTGAAAAACTTGATACCAGAATATAGAAAAGGCTTGCAAATTCTGATTGTTTCTAATATAATATTTTTATCAATTTAGGAGGACAAATTTATGAATTCAATTATATTATTTGCTCAGTCATCAGGAGCAGCCGCAGGCGGTACAGGCTCTTCAACATCATTTATCATTATGATGATTGTATTATTTGCAGTTATGTATTTTCTTATGATTCGTCCGCAGAAAAAGCGTCAGAAAGAAGAACAGGAAATGCGCGCTTCTCTTGAAATCGGCGACGAAATCGTAACAATCGGCGGTATTGTCGGAAAGGTTGTTACTATCCGTGAAAACGATATTGTTATTGAAACAGGCTCGGACAGAAATAAAATGAAGATTGAACGCTGGGCAGTCAATACGAATAAGACAAAGATGGAGCAGCATCAGAAAGAGATTGAGGCTGCTCGTGAGGCTGCAAAGGCTAAGAAAGCAGACAAAAAATCCAAGAAAGAAATTGTTGACGAAACAAAGACAGATAAAAAAGATTAATTAAATAACATTCGTTCTAAAATATTATCCCTCCGAATATTAATTTTCGGAGGGATTTTTATGCGTAAAATCACATCTTCTGGAAATACGCGCGCGCTTCTTATCAAATTTGCCGTTAAAATCGCACTGTCAACCGTTTTCAGTATTTTTCTGCTTAGCTCTGTCTGTTCATTCATTGTACTTAAGCTTGATATTGATTTGAATGTTTTACAGTATCTTGGCACAGGAGTCTGCATTGCTTCGGCATTTCTGATTTCATTTATCAGTACAACGGAATTCAAGAATAATTTTCTTGTTCTCGCAATGATTTCCGTTCTGCCTCTTTTAGTTTATACTGTAGTGAATTTTTGTGTAAACAAAACGGATACGGTGTTTATTATTGTTAAGCTGGCGGGAGTTATTCTTTGCGCGTTAGCAGTCTCTTTAATTAGGTCCGGCAAGAAGTCAAGGTGAGCATATGCAAGAGGAAGATTTAGTTATTTTTGAAAATGACATAAAAAAAGAAAAGAAGGAAAAGAAGAAAAAAAAGAATAAACCTTCATTTGATTTCAATGAGAATAAGTCAATTATTTATACTGCGCTTTTTTATTCTTTCGGACTTTTTATAGGAGCATATTTTTACAAAATCTCATCAAGCGATACTCTTAATTCACTTCTTAAGCCTGAGAAAGAAAGTATGTTAAACCTTTTTATTTCAAATTTTTGCATCTATTTTTCGTTATTTGTCCTTGTTGTTTTCTTGGGATTTTGCTTAATCGGTTACCCGATTATAAATATTATACCGACTGTAATAGGAATAGTTACCGGAATCAAATCATCATATCTTTATTTAAATTATTCAGTAAAGGGAATAGGATATTCGCTGGTGATGCTTGTTCCTTATGCTGCATTACTATTAACCGTTCTTTCTTTCACTATAAAGCTCAGCTCTCAATTATCAAAGCAGCTCATCAGTATTACCAAGAACACCGATGAGCATAAGGAATTTAATATTAAACCCTATATAAAAAAATATCTTTTGCTTGCGCTTTGCATTACTGTTACAGCGCTTATTGACGCAAGTCTTACAGCCCTTTTATTTACTGTCGTTACCATTTAGCCTTTTCCTTTGACAGCGGATTAGACTCAATAGCTTTTCTTGAAGCGTCGTCACTTATATGTGTATAAATTTCTGTCGTTCCGAGATTTTCGTGACCGAGAATTTCCTTCAGCAATAGCAAATCAACATTGCCGTGACGGTACATAAGCGTTGCGGCGGTATGCCTCAGCTTGTGAACAGACAGACCTCGGTCGCCAAGACCTGCCTTTGTAAGATATGAATATACAATATGCTGAACTGTTTTCGGACTGATTCTTTGATTTCTTGTACTCAAAAATAAAGCCTTATCCTTAACGCCGTCATTTGGTCTGACCTTCATATAATTGACAATTGCGTCAATGCAGGCTTGATTAAGGTAAACAATCCGTTCCTTATTGCCTTTACCCACAATCGTAAGAGAGCCGTCCTCCTTAATGTCGTTGTAATCAATGGATACAAGCTCGCTTAAACGCATACCGCAGTTTAAAAACAGCGTAATCATTGCATAGTCACGCTCCTTAAACTTACCGTCGATTACAGACAGTAATTTTTCCGCCTCCTCTAATGTCAGGTATTTAGGGAGCGCCTTTCTTGTTTTCGGAGCGTCAAGGCTCTTCATGGGATTACTTTCCATAAGACCGAGATTATCTGATAAATACGTATAAAATCTACGTATTGCCACAACTCGTCTTGCTCTTGTGGTTTCGTTATTGTTACGCTCATTTTTGCAATAAATCAAAAATTGATAGGCGTTAGTTAAATTTACATTCTGTATAAATTGTAAATCAATAGGGGATAAGTCAATTTTTTCATCGGGAGTATCCTTAGAACATAATCCTTTTGTCCGTGCCAAATATCTAAAAAAGGTTCTTAAATCAGATGCATATTCAATTACGGATAATTCGCTGTGACCCTTAATAGCTTCAATGTAAATCAAATATTGCTGTACAAGCTTTGGCAGATAAATAAATTCTTCTTTGCGCAAATATAATCAGCTCCTAAAATTTATTATAAAAAAGTATAAAAAATTGATATTTTTAAAAGTATTGAATTTTTCTAAATATATTAATTTCAGTATAACTACTGGAATAATAGTATAACTTGAAAATTTATCAAACAGAAATTTTTAAAATGATGCTCAGCTTGTCTGAAAAAAACTGAATGGCTGGAAACAACAAAATTCTAACTGAATTTACTCTATAACTCCCCTAAATTATACAAAATATTAATTTTGTATAATTATATCAAAAATTTTCCCTGCTTTCAAGGATTTTTTGCTATTTTTTTATTAGCAAATAATTTTGTTTTGTTTCAAATTTACTATAAGTGATATATGAACCCGCCAAAATTGTTTGCCGTCTGCCATTATCGGAATCCCTTATAAATAATATTCAATAATGAATAACATCCGAAAGATTTTTCAATCTCACGGATGTTATGTTACGTTTCGTAGTGTTTCCACATACGAAGAACTGTTATTATCTTGTTTTCTTCATTAACAGTGTATACAAGTCTGTGTTGTATATTAATTCTGCGTGAATACATACCGTCAAGGTCGCCAAGCAATTTTTCATATGGCGGAGGATTTTGAAATGGATTTTCTTTTATTATTTCTAATAGCTTCTTTGTTTTTTCATCAAGTCCGGCAGATTTAAGGTTTTTACTATCTTTGATAGCAAGCTTAGTAAATTTTAGTGTGTATATCACCATTCTAAATCACTTTCGTCAAAACATTCTTCAATAGGTGTATTTTTACCTTCGATAAGTGATTTTTTAAATTCCGGGTCTGATGAAAGATAAAGCGTTTCCATAAGGGCATTATAATCAGCCTCGCTAATTAATACCGCATTGCCTTTTTTCGTAACAATATTTACAGGCTCACTATAATTAATTGCCATATCAACGAGATTATATAAATCACTTCTTGCGTTTGTTATGTTTACGTTATACACTTTTATCAACTCCTATTACAAAATATGCGTTCGTAATCACGTACGTTAATTATATTATAACCCATTGAAACTAAAAGTCAACATATAAATGTAAATAATAAAAATTATGATGAAAATTACCCCAAATTATTCATTTACCCAATTTCACAAACTAAAGAAGTTTTTTAACTTTTTTATTAAAAATGATTTTTTAGATAAATTATAACCCGCAGGCATATGACCTGCGGGTTAATTATTCTTCAACCAAAGCTGAAAAGGCGTCACGGATATTTCTAACAGGAACAATATCCATATTAATCTTCAGTTCTTTTGTTAGTGATTTATAGTTATGAAACGGTATAATACATTTTTCAAAGCCGAGTCTGTAAGCTTCGGAAACCCTTTGCTCACAGTTGCTTACTGCCCTAATTTCGCCTGCAAGTCCTACTTCTCCGAAAGCGAGAATATTATCGCCTACTGCTTTGTCTTTAAGCGACGATACAAGCGCAAGGGCGACTGTCAAATCGGCCGCAGGCTCGTCCAGTCTTAATCCGCCGACAACATTTATGTAAGCGTCCATATTGTTGAAAAAGTATCCCGCTCTTTTTTCAAGGACTGCGAGGAGCATACTCATTCTGTTATAATCAAATCCTGTGCTCATTCTTCTCGGAGTGCCGAAGCCTGTTGCGCAGACAAGCCCCTGTACCTCGGCAAGTATCGGTCTTGTACCCTCCATTACGCACGCTACACACGTTCCTGAAGTGTTTTTCGGTCTGCCCGAAATCATCATAAGCGAGGGGTTTAAAACTTCCTTTAACCCCTCCCCTGTCATTTCAAAAACTCCGATTTCATTAGTGGAGCCGAAGCGATTTTTAACGCCTCTGAGGATTCTGTATGAGTAATTTTTTTCTCCCTCAAAATAGAGAACCGTATCAACAATATGCTCCAAAACCTTTGGACCGGCGATTGCGCCGTCCTTATTTACATGGCCGACAACAATGATGGGAATACCAAGTCCCTTTGCGGTGTGCATAAAAATGTTTGTACATTCTCTGACCTGAGTAACGGAGCCTGCTGAGGATGTAACCTCCTCGTAAACCATTGTCTGAATTGAATCAATAATAACCAAATCAGGTTTTTCATTTTTGATTGTTTCAACAATAACGGACACATCTGTCTGAGTCAGGATAAATAAATTATTTGTAGTAACACCAAGTCGGTTTGCACGCATTTTTATCTGATTGGCAGATTCCTCACCGCTTACATACAGCACTTTGAGATTTTTGCCGAGATGATGGCAAATCTGAAGAAGTATAGTAGATTTGCCGATTCCGGGATCACCGCTGATAAGTACAAGACTTCCCGATACAATCCCCCCGCCGAGCACACGGTCAAACTCGTTATTGCCTGTCGAAATGCGTTTTTCAACATTTTCTGTTATATCGTCAAGCGCCATGATCTGACTTGATGAAGAGCCGGTAATATTACTTTTGCCAAGCGGTGTAGAATTGGGTAGCTCCTCATTCATAGTGTTCCATTGATTGCACCCGGGACATTTACCAAACCATTTCGGCGATTCATAACCGCACTCACTGCAAATATAAATAGGTTTTGATTTTGACATTTATAACTCCTCAACTAAATACTGTGAAAAGCCAAGCATAATAGAATATGCAAGCTGTTTCTGATAGTGATCATCCTGTAATTTTTTATTTTCCTCGCTATTGCTCATAAAACCGCATTCCACCATTACTGACGGAACCTCTGCTTTATAGAGAAGATAATAGCTGTCGTCAGACCTTTTATTTAATCTGGTATTATCCTTCTGAATGTTTGACTTTGTTAAATTAAGAATATTATCAGCAATGATTTTGCTCTTATCATCATTTGGAGAGTACCATACCTGCATCCCCCATTCCTTTTCATCTTCAAAGTGATTTTGATGAATTGAAATAAGAGCTGCGTTTTCGATGCTGTTTATGTAATCCATTCTGTTATACAGGTCTGAACGACCTTTTTCTTCCTCTTCATTGTAGACGAGATAGTCACCGTCACGCACCAAAAAGCTTGAAATTCCGCTTACCATAGCAAAGTCATAGAGAATAAGAGCAATACTTAAATTAATATCCTTTTCGTAGGCATTATCAACGCCGACAGTCCCGACATCAATACCTCCGTGACCTGCGTCAATCACAAGATTTATTCTGTCGCTGATAATACTGTTGTTATTGATTTCAACAACCTCACGCATAACATAATTAATGCCGACACAGCTTACAAAGGTAAAAATAAAAGTAAAGATAATAACGAGTATTTTTTTCATACTATCACCGTTAATATCTATGATGTAATTATAGCTTATTATACTAAAACTATCAAGGTAATATTGCTTTTTTATGATATTAGAGATATAATAAATTAGAAATTATTGGAGTGATTCTATGAAAATTGTTAATATTGACGCCCACACAACAAATCCCGGAGATTTAAGCTGGGACGGTATGAAAAGACTTGGGGATTATACATACTATGACAGGACCTCTCCCAGCCAAATAATTGAAAGGGCCAAGGGAGCTAACGCGCTGATTGTAAATAAATCAATTATTACGAAAGAAATACTTGACGCGCTTTCACCCGAGCTTGAATACATCGGATTGCAGTCAACCGGATACAATGTTGTTGACTGCGAATATGCTAAGGAGCTTGGAATAACCGTTACCAACATTCCGTCATATTCAACTAATGCCGTGGCTCAGCTTGTTTTTGCGTTTATTTTGCAGGTAACTAATGAGGTTACACTTCATTCGGATGCAGTCAAAAACGGCGAATGGTGTACTTGTCCCGACTTTTGCTTCTGGAAAAAACCTCTCACAGAGCTTGCAGGCAAAACAATAGGTATAATAGGGTTTGGCTCTATAGGTCAAAGAGTCGCAAGACTTTCGGAAGCATTTGATATGAGGGTCCTTGTCTATACGCCGAGACCAAAGGATAAGGGCGGTTTAAAATCCGTTGAGTTTACGGATATTGATACGCTTCTTTCTGAAAGTGATATTATTACGTGCCACTGTCCGCTGACAGATGAAACAAGAGGACTTATCAATAAAGATACTATTGCTAAGATGAAAAAAACAGCTGTTTTTATCAATACCTCACGAGGTTCCGTAGTTGATGAAAAGGCCCTTGCCGATGCTCTCAATAACGGTGATATTTCCGCAGCCGGACTTGATGTGCTTGAAACAGAGCCCGCTAAAAAAGACAATCCCCTGCTCACAGCGAAAAATTGTTATATTACTCCCCATATCGCCTGGGCGGCAAAAGAGACGCGCGAAAGGCTGCTTAAAATACTGGAACAGAACCTTGAAGCGTACATAAACGGCACACCTCAGAATGTTGTAAACAAATAACAGAATGGTATTTTTATAATTTTAAATTTATAAATAACTATTGACTTTATCTTAAAAATCTATTATCATATCTGTTGCACGCTGGTGTGGCGGAATAGGCAGACGCAAGGGACTTAAAATCCCTCGGTAGCAATACCGTACCGGTTCAAGTCCGGTCACCAGCACCATTTAAGGCATAGTATCCGATATGTTGTTACTATGCCTTAAATATTAAAAGTATTTATGCCGGCGTGATGGAATTGGCAGACGTGCTGGACTCAAAATCCAGTCCTGGCAACAGGGTGCGGGTTCGACCCCCGCCGCCGGCACCAATAACTTTTCTGTTTAAACTAATTAAATCAATAATTAAAATATCATTCTAAAATAGAATGGTATTTTTTATTGCAAAATTTATTACAAAACTAAACAGAGAAAAGAGCGAAAAGCTGAAAGGAGCAATATATTTGAATAATGCAAATATTACTGAAAAATTTGCTTTATGTATGATAAAAGAAAAAAAGAATTTATATGCAGAAAGGGTAAAACCGTATTTAATTGCATCTATGATAATAGAAATGCTGTTAAATGGAAACTTAGAAATTACTGATAAAGATAAAGTAGTTCTTTGTGACAAAATGGCGACTGTCAATTATAATAAAAAATTATATGAGATTATAAAAGATATGAAAAAAGATAAAGTATCTTTAAGAATCATTCTTAGCTCTATTTGCTTCGGATTTTCAACTAAAAACTTAAAAAGTATAATAGCTTTATTAAAAGACAGAATGCTGGAAAATGAGCTGATTACTTTGGAAACAAAAAAGGGATTGGTTGGTTATAAAGAAGTAATAAATGCAGATGAAAATAAATTTAAAGATACTATTGAAGAAATAAGAGTAGAATTTTTGGAAAACGGAAACTTAACAGATGAGTCGATTTTATTAGCATCTTTGTTGAATTCTACTAAATTTCTGAAAAGTATTTTCAATAAATATGAAAAAGAAAAATTAAATATGAGATTAGAAGAAATAAAAGATACAGAAATTGCAGAAAAAGTAAAGGTGGCACAAGCTACTATAAATACTATGAATGCTATCATAACTGCTATGATGGTAAATGCTGCAGGACCGGTATAAATTTAATATCCAAATGTTGTTATATTCTTCCGTTAAGGTTAGGATAAAAAGCAGACTTGAAAGTTAAATATCAAGTCTGCTTTTTATTTTTTCATAGATTTCTATAATTTTAAATTTCGGAGTATAGCCGTCACGCACTAACTCCATTTCATCCTCGGTAAGATAATCGCTCATTGACTTGGTACAGGCTGACAGGCAGACTGACGGAAAAACTATACACCACCAGTTGTGACCGCTCCCCTGCCCTAATTCAATTTTCACCGAATTATATATTCCGGCGGGCAATGTAAAGTCATCATATACTCTTGTGTCAAAATATTCTTTCAGTACCGTAACCTTTGATTTGTAATCATATCCGTTATCTAAAATACATTTATTGCAAATATTCTCTATATAATCAATATTACTTTCAGCTATTTCAATATTTTCCTCAAGCGTTTTGCCGACGAACAAATCAGATGTATTTTCCAAAAAGCAATTTTTTACTTTCAGCTTTATGTCCTGATCCTCAGTTGAGTCGGAATTTGCTAAGATGTGAAGCCTCAGCACCTTGTCACTAATATTTTCCGAGGTCGCGATTATCGGCTGAAAGATACTGATTGAAAGTGTCAAAATCATAAAAAGCGGAACAAACACCTTTGAAATTTTCATAAAAATAACCTGCCTTTCAGAATAATCATTGGCAGGTTTTTCCAATTTTATACCTTGGCAAATTTTTCACCAAGCTCTTTAAGAATAAATTTTCCGTTGCTTTGCTCGGTCAGCTTTTCGGAAAGAGAATTAACAAGCTCCGTTTTAAGCGTGAAATGTACGGTCACTTTATCAGTAAACTCACTGTTTTCAATATTAGCGCCGACATCATTAAGAAGTACGCACAGTCTGTCATAAAAGCTGTAATCGACTGAGACTGACATAATTTTGCAGGGAGCCATTGTAATTATATTTCCTGCCTGCACGGCAATCTTTGAGCCGTGAGAATATGCTCTGATAAGCCCTCCCGCTCCGAGAAGTGTTCCGCCGAAATATCTTGTTACAACGACGCAGACGTCAACAAGATTTTCTTTCAGCAAAACATCAAGAACAGGGACGCCTGCCGTACCGCTCGGCTCACCGTCGTCTGAGGAACGCTGAATATTATTTTCCCTTAAAACGTATGCGGAAACATTATGTGAAGCGTCCCAGTGCTTTGACTTAATTAAGTTAATAAAAGCTGACGCCTCCTGCTGAGTTTTTACAGGCTTGACATAGCCAATAAACCGTGACTTTTTCTCAACAAATTCATCACTTGCCTCATATTCAACTGTTCTGTACTCCTTCATAAAATCACCGTAAAAAAGGGCAACGATAAAATACCGTCGCCCTGATTAAACAGATTAGCCTTTTCTGGCGTATCTCCTATTGAATCTGTCAACACGTCCGCCTGTATCAACAAGCTTCTGCTTACCGGTAAAGAATGGATGACATTTTGAGCAGATATCAACCTTTAACTCACTTTTAGTGCTCTTTGTTTCATATGTTGCGCCGCAGGCACACTTAACAGTACATGGAACGTAATTTGGATGAATACCGTCTTTCATTTACTTTCACCTCTTTGCAAGTAATGTAATTATGCTTTGTTATATTAACACAAGATATTGTAAAATGCAAGTATTTTTTTAAATTATTTGTAATAACAGGGTCTGCCCAAATGAAAGGAATAAAGGATTGATTCCGTGACAGGCTTTTTAAGTGTGAGCGAAACAGCGTTTTTATAAAACATAATCTGCTTTTTATATCTGTCAAGAAGCTCGGCTTCAGTCGTAACTCTGTCTGTTTTATAGTCTAAAAGAACAAGCTCACCGTTTTCCTCAAATACACAGTCGGCTATCCCCTGAACAAGAACCGGATCCTCATAATCAGTATCATAAATTTCATTTGCCTTAATGAATGAAGAAACTTTAAATTCCCTGTATATCCTGTCCGCGGAAAAAAGTCTGTCGGAAAAACAACTGCTAAAGAAGGCGGATAGCTTTTTTCTGTCAAGACTGTCAGCCTGCTCGCGAGAAATAAAACCGTTTTCCGCAAGCCTTGATATTTCCTTTTCCAAATCGTCCCGTGCATTGTCATAGACGCAAAACTGCATAAAAGTATGCACTGCCGTGCCGCGCTGTGACGCCGTCAAGCCGGTTTTATTCATAAATGAAGGTTTTGCTGAAGTGATAAATTCAAAGCCTGTTTCAGCGCTGTCAAGCGACGAGGCGGTAAGCTTTGAGGATACATTTTCAAGTTCTTTGCGTTTATATGAGAAATTCAGCTTTTGCTCAATTTCTTTAACTGTATCGTCATTTGCGCTTACATATTCTATGTCAGTAAGATTACTTGAAACCTCAATTTCATCAGTTATTTCAATTGAAAGCGGGAAATCGGAAGGCTTTATTTTAATCTCTCGGTCAATATTTTCTCTGAGAATTTCACCGTCTTTATGAAGAAGTGCTGTCAGCAGAAAAAGGTCAGCGTCGCGTATGATTTTCCTTAGCATAAACGGACTGATTTTATCGTTAATAATATTTGCCGACAGACTTTTTAGCTTTTTATTTATATTTTCGCACGTAATGAAGGTAATAAACTGCTCCTTTGCCCTTGTCATTGCAACATACAGAACCCTAAGATTTTCACTCATAAGCTCAACAGAATTTTTATCCTTTATAACCGAATAAGGAAATGATTTGTACTGATACATAAGCTCTTCATTATGGCATTTAATTCCTAAGCCGAAGTTGGTGTTAAGAAGAAGCTTATCGGTTAAATCACTTTTATTGTACTTCCTGTTTGCTCCGGCAAAAATACAAATAGGGAATTCAAGTCCTTTAGAATGGTGAACAGACATAATTGTGACAGCATTCTGACTGCCTGTACTGAGTGATGCTGAATCAAGACTTTTATCGGAAGAAATTATTTTATCAATATACCTTATAAATGCAGTAAGACCGACATTTACCCCGTTGTCAAAGTTTTGGGCAAAGGTTATCAGCTTCAAAATATTCTGATACCTCTGCTCAGCGTTGCCCATTGCGTTTATATAGGCAATAAGTCCCTTTTCCTCAACAATGTACCGGATAAACCCCGCAACGGACATAGTAACGCTTATTTTTCTTAAATTGCTTAAGTCCTTAATAAATGACCTGACCTTATCGCTTTGTGCATTAAATACGCTTGAATAAAGGCTTTTCCCGCTCGTATCAACTCTTATTTGCGCCATTTCGTCAGCGGAAAATGCGTAAAACGGCGACATCATTGTTGCAAGCAGAGGAATATCCTGCATCGGATTGTCAATTGCGCGTAGCAGTGACATAATCATTTTAATCTCGTTATTTTCAAAAAGGTTTGTTGAATTGTCGCATATTACGGGAATACCGTACTCAGTCAAAACCTCTGAATAATCGTTTATATGATTTTTAAGCTTTCTTAAAAGAATAACAAAATCACCGTATTCAACAGGTCTGTAATTATCGCCGTCTTTGATGAGCTCCCGTGAGCTGACCTTATGAATTATAGTCCGTGCGATATATGCAGCCTCTTTTTTGTCAGTATCCTCCCCTTTTACGCCATCAAGTATTTTTATCTGTGCGCTTAGCACGTCATTTTCATTATATGACGCGCCGCAGTTAAGATACTCCTCCTCGTTATAATCGAGCTCGCCGAGCTCTTCGCTCATAAGATTTGAAAAAACGAAATTGACATATGAGCAAATATCTTTTCTGCTTCTGAAATTTTTATCAAGGATAATTCTTGAGCTTTTTTCATTATCAGCAGAATCATAGAGTTTATATCTTTTTTTCTTTTCATTAAATATATGAGGCATCGCAAGCCTGAAACGGTAAATGCTCTGCTTTATATCCCCGACCGTAAAAAGATTTTTTCCGTTTGAAAGATATGTAAACAGGAGATCCTGTGCCTCGTTAGTGTCCTGATATTCGTCAACAAGTATTTCATAAAAGCCTGCCGATAAATCGTCTGCGAGCTGTGTTTTTATAATAGTGCCGTTTTCGTCAACATCAAAAAGCAGCTTAATCGCAAAATGCTCTATATCCGAAAAGGAGTATGCGTTTCGCTCTCTCTTTTCAAGCATCAGCCTGCTGTCAACCTCTTTCAGAAGGTCTGTAAGAGCATTAAGCTGTGCCGTAAGTGATTTCATATCGTTGCTGTAAGCTTCAGTATCCGATATAAGAAACTGCGAAATATCCTCTGTAAGAATCGTTTTATAAATATTTCTGTTGTCCTTAAGTACAGCCGCAGTTTTTACATCCGCCTTGCTTAACGCAGGCATACGCATAAAGCTCGGTTTTCGTTCGTTTATCAAATTATCCCACGATAAATCATACGCGTTTTTAAATCTGGTAAATTCCGTTAAATCGTCCTCAAAAACAGCAATAAGCTTTTGGTTAAGCTTTTCATCGTCAAATCCGACAAGAGATATATTTTCCTTAATAAGTTTAATACCCAAGTCAAAAAGCATATCAAGCTGTGAGTTTATATATTTATACCAAATTGAATTTTTAAAAGAAATATTTGCGTCATATTTATTTACGGCATTCTCAAGCCAAATATAAGGAAACGGCTGAGCATAAATAAATCTCAGCAACTTTTTAACGGAGCTTATAAACTGCCTGTCATCATCAGGCGCAGTAAAGGATTCAACAAGGGACATAAACGCTTTATCTCCCCTGTCAAAGAAATCGTCAAGCACTTCATTAATGACTGTATCTTCTAATAAGTCCAGCTCGCTTTCATCAAGAACAGAAAAGTCCTGACCGATTGACAAATCATAAAAATACTCTTTTACAAGATTAACGCAAAATGAGTCGATGGTACAGATTTTGGCATTCGGCAAAAGCGAAAGCTGTTTTCTGTAAAGCTGCTCGGCAGGGTTTTCTTTAATACAGGCGGAAAGAGATTTTGAAATTCTGTATCTCATTTCAGCCGCAGCCGCATTTGTAAACGTGACAATAAGCAGTTTGTCAATGTCAACGGGGTTATCTTTGTCGATAATTAGGCGCTTGACTCTTTCGACAAGAACCGCAGTTTTGCCCGATCCCGCGGCGGCGCTTACAAGAATATTTCTGTTTTTGGCAGTTATTGCATCGTTCTGCGCCTTAGTCCACTGCGGCATTATTACCATACTCCTTATCTAATATTTCTTTAACCTCGCTGTCTGACAAGTCGGAAACGATACGCTTTTCAATATTTTTTGCATTAGCGCAGACATCCGAATAATCACAGTAGTCACAAGTATTCTTATGGTTTTTGTTCTTTACAGGATTTCTCTCAATCCTGCCCGTATGTAAATCCATACCCATCTGCGTGATGAGCGAATGAATCTTTTTATGTATCATTCCAAGCTGTTCAAGGCTTGCGAGATTACCTGTAAGGTCGCCGTTTTTCTTTACTTTAACAGGAATATAATTTCCGTTTAAATCATGCTCCATAGCCATTGCTATTTCACCGTCATAGTCGGAAATAACAATACCCTTCATTTTTAATGTGGTTGATTCCTTTGAGGCGTATGTGTCAAGAGCCTCTCCTTTTGAGTCAAAGGATAAAACGCCTCTTGAGGCGTGCATATACAGAACGCCCGACGGTATACCGCTGAATTTTGAATTTTTATCCTCACTCAGCGAGAATAAATATACAAACATCTGAAGATTAAGACCGTACATGATATCTGATAAATTGAAACTTTTATTTCCCGATTTGTAATCAACAACGCGGACATACTGCTGATTATCCTTAATGAAAGTGTCAACCCTGTCAATAGAGCCTCTGATTTGTATTGTTCCGCCGTCGTCAAGCGTTAAAATCTCAGGCTTTACCTGACCATCCTTGTCAATATCAAGCTCAAACGCCTTTGCCTCAAAATCGGATTGTGAAAACTCATGCGCAAGGTGTATAACAACGCTGTAAATCAGCTTTGAAAGCCTGATGTAATTATATCTGAATCGAATTGTCAGATCTAAAACATTGCCCATTTTATTTTCAAAATAATCTGAAACGTATTTGTCAACAATTGCTTTAATCTGATTGTCGGTCATCGACGAAAGAGCTTTAGTGCCGTAATTTGATAAAATCATTTCAAGGACATAATGAATAAGCGTTCCCCTTTGCATCGGGTCCATTTCCGCCTTTGCTCTCGGGCGGGCGTTAAGACCGAATTTGCAGAAATATCTAAACGAACAGTTATAGAAATCCTCAAGCCGTGAAGCGGAAATATACATATTGTAATTAAACAGCGATGTTGCAAGGTCAGAATTATTAATCTGTACCTTATCGTTTTCGGCAAGCGCTTTTATTGAGGTGTATCTTTCATCATTTTCAAAATACTTTTTGAGAGATGATGAAAACTCGTCATTAACAAGATACCTTTCGCTCATAAGCTCAAAGGCATTTTTTTCAGTCTCAATCAAATCCATATCGTTGATATCCGAATAAGAATATTCCTTTATTTCAAGAAAAATATTTCTGATTGATACAATTATTTCTGACGGTGACGAATCCCTCCCCGTGTTACCGAGGTAAGAAACAAAGAGCTTTTCACTCGGGGCGGCGCAAGCCATATACGCAAAATAACGCTCCTGCAAATTAAGTATTTCACCATAGGAATAGAGCTTAAAATTGTTATTAAGAAGAATTCTTCTGTCATTTTCAGATAACAGACCGCCGCTTGTGACCGCCTGCGGAAATTCTCCCTCATTTGCTCCGAGTACAAAAACAGCCTTTGGATTATCGGCTCTGATTCTGTCAGCCTGTCCAATCTGTACATTGTCAATTCCGCCCGGCAAAGTACCCAAGTCCTCAGCCGAAATGACAATGGTAAACAGCTTTGCGAAATCTTTTAAGGTAATATTTTTGTCGCCCAGCGTTTCGGGAAGACAGCTTAAAATATCCATAACCATATCCCAAACAGCACCCTGCTGAACGGCAAGCGCATGGCAGTTCGCTGATGAAAGCGAGACGGCGTATTCCTTTATTTTTTCATCAGCCTTAAAATTAATTAAAGTATAATAAATCTGTTCGCAAATCTTCTTAGCATTTGTATTTTTTACTGCCTTTTTAAATTTAACAATAGGCGCGATAAGCCTTTCTCTTGTATGATTTATTTCGTCAAGAAGTTTTTTATCACTTTCATTTATTTCGCTTACAAAGCCCTTTGTCGAATTTTCAAAAGGTTTTGTCCATTTCATTCCGTTTATTTTCCAGAGATAAATATAATTTTCCAACTTATTTATTTCATCATCGGAAATATCAGTTAAGCCTGTCTTTGCGAGGCTTAAAATATCATCGCTTCTGAACGAAAAATTTACGCATCTTAAAAGATATTCAATAAAAACAACGAGCGGCTGGCATTTAATCGGCTGGCGTTCGTCGTTAAAAAAAGGTATTTCATACTTTTTAAACGCAGAGGAAAGCTCAGCTCTGTACTTGTCAAGATTTCTTGTAATTACAGTTATGTCACTTGCTCTGTAACCGTTTCTTAAAAGCCTTCTTATCTGCCTTGAAACCTCACAGCATTCGTCTGTAATATTCTTAGATGCATAAATTAAGACATTTCCGTAATATGTGTCGGAAACAAAATTATCTTCAGAGAAAAGACCTTTTTCAATCGCAGAAATATCGCTGTTTTGCGACCTGAAGTTCTTATTCAAAGCAAGACTTTTGTACCCAACACCTGCTTTTTCAGCGATTTTTTTCAGAATTCCCGCTGAATCGTTTACATATGTAAAAAGATTAAATCTGTCGTTACTTTCAAAGGAGTCGGAACAAAGTGTGATTGTAACACATTCAGCCTCTTTAATGACCAATTCAAGAATCTTATATTCCTGTGCAACAAAGCCGTAAAATCCGTCAATAAAAACAAGCTTTCCTTTAAAATAATTTTTATCTCTGATTTTTTCATAGAGTTTTGTAAGATCGTCAGCGGTATCAAGAAATCTGTTTGCTATAATTGTCTCATAGGAGTTCATGATAAGTGCGATATCGTTTAGCTTATTAAATAAGATTTCATTTTCAATCCCCTTTGCAAGCTCTGTTATCTGCACAGAGTTGAGGTTGCAGGATTTCATTTCATCGTATATTTTTATCATGGAATTTACAAAGGCAGAGGAATCAATCCTTCTGCTGAAAAGGCGCAGTTTTTCCTTTGCGTTTTCAATAGCCTGCATCATCAAAACTGCCTTGCTGCCCTTTGAGAGAACAGGAATTACATCTCCACCACTGTACTGCCTCTTAACGTCATTTGAAATACTCGAAAAAGAGCAATTTTGAACCGCTGATATCCCACCCTCTCCCAAATCGGTCAAAAGGCGTCTTTCGCAGACAAGCGAATACTGCTCGGGGGTAAGGAGTAAAATATCCCTCCTGCCTTCATCAGCAAGTTTTTTAATCTGCTTAAACACATATTCACTTTTGCCGCAGCCTGAACGGCCGAAAACCATTTTAAGCATAAGCCACCTGTTATCTGTAATAATCCTCAGGCTTGATAAGCCCTTCATGCATCATATTTTCATAAGCGTCAATAAAAAAATCGTACATAGGTCTTGCTATATCAAAAGCAAGCTTTAATTCGTCAATAAGCGCGGGAGACGCGATTCTTGAAAGGTCGTTGCTGTAATATGTAAAGGACATATTTTTTGCGCGAAGATACGGTTTAAGCTCCTCAGGCGCGTCGGGATACAGCTCTTTTTTATATTCCTCGCTGCATTCGTAAGCAAAGCCGGCATCCTCACACGCTTTGACAGCGTCAAGCCATCTGTCAGGATGCTTGAGTATCAGCTTGTGCACCTCTTTGAAATGAGCGGGTCTGTACAGCCAGAAGACAAGACCGTAACCAAAGCTGTTTGGATAAAATTCAAAGAAATAAAACGGCGCTCCGGGAAACTCGTTTTTGTACCGTCTGAAAAACATCCACAGGTTTTCCCTGTACTTTATTTTGTTTCTGTGACCCCTTGTGTCACGGTAAATACGAGCAACCGATCTGACTGGGTCTGTCAGCATCATATCGTCAATATCAAGCATAAGCTCGCTTAAATCAAGCATTATCTGTCTCATAGGGACTGTTATACCCTCTTTAAGCTCTTCCTTATGCTCCTGATAAAACGACCTTGAATCATTAAATCTGTTTTCGCAAAGGAGCTGAATACTCTCGGCTTTTATTCCCTTAAAGTTATACTCATTCATTTTAATAATCCTCTGTTTTCCATCTGCTGCGCAGCAAGCAGCGCGCAAATTTTTGCACTGTGAAAATTAAGTCCGCCCTGAATCCAAGCGTAATACGGCTCCCTGATAGGCGCATCGGCAGAAAGCTCAATAGAAGAGCCGAGCGTAAACGCGCCTGCCGCCATAACCACCTTGCTGTCGTATCCGGGCATATCCCACGGCTCAGGCAGAACATAGCTGTCAACAGGGCTTCCGCTTTGAATACCCTGACAAAACGCCACAAGGCTCTCGGAATTTTCAAGACCGAGCGACTGAACTATATCGTGCCTGATTTCGTTATATTTTGGAGTTACGTCATAGCCGAAGCCGCCAAACAAAGCGGATATAAAAACTGCGCTTTTAAGCGCTTCTCCGACTGTGTGCGGCGCATAAAAAAGCCCCATATAAAGCTCACGGTTATGACCGAGCGATGCGCCCACTTCCCTGCCCAAGCCGGGCGTAGTGAGTCTGTATGCGCACTTTTCAACAAGGTCCTTCCTGCCTGCGATATATCCGCCTGTAACCGCGATTCCGCCGCCCGCGTTTTTTATAAGAGAGCCTGCGATAATATCTGCTCCCGCTTCAGTCGGCTCACGCTTTTCAACAAATTCTCCGTAGCAGTTATCAACCATTATAATAACATCAGGATTTTTTCTCTTTGCTATTTTGCAAACCTTTTCAATCTCGTCTACCGAAAGACTCGGTCTTAATTCATATCCCCTGCTCCGCTGGATATAAACCATTGTCACTTCATTATCGACAGCGTTTTCTATCGCGCTATAATCAAGGCGTTCGTTTTTCAGCGGAACTTCGTTATAGCTTATTCCGAAATCTTTAAGCGAGCCCATATTTTTACCGCTGATACCGATTACGTTATGTATCGTATCATATGGTGTTCCTGTCACGCAGAGCATTTTGTCACCGGGTCTTAAGACGCCGAAAAGCGCCGTTGCAAGCGTGTGGGTTCCGCAGGTAAAGTTATGGCGCACAAGCGCATCCTCCGCGCCGAAAACCTTTGCCCACACCTTATCAAGAGTATCTCTGCCCCTGTCATTGTAACCGTAGCCCGTTGTACCTGAAAAATGACTTTCCGAAACGCCGTATTCAATAAACGCTTTTTGAACTTTAAGCTGATTAAATTCAGTTATTTCATCAATATATTCAAACTGCTCTTTACAGAGAAGTAAAGCCTTATCTGATGCTTTTTCAATTTTTTCGCTTATATTAAAAAAAGGAATCATTTATACATTCTCCATTTTCCGATATTTTCAAAGCCGAGCCGTATGTAAAACTGCTCGTTAAGCTTTTCCTCACGCATAAGAAATATCTTTCCTTTTATGTCGCTCATCATTTCGGAAACGAGAGCTGAGCCGTATCCCATTTTCCGAAACGCCGATGCGGTTGAAACAGCAGTCAGAATTGCCGAATCGTTATAAATTGACGAGTAAATTGCGCTTGAAACGATTTCACCGTTAATATTAAGCGTATACGCTCTTGCGCAGCCGTGCCTTATTCTATGGCTTATATCAACATACCAGGCTTCAAAATCAAGAGTACCATAATCAATAAAATTATATAACTCCATCAGTTTAGGGAATTTATCTATTTCTGCGTAGGGACGTGGAAACTCAATTCTTTTAGATGCGCTCATTACCACTCCTTCGTCAAATATGCTTGATAATTCAAATGAGTTTTCACAAAGGAGTGTATTGTATCCTATCAGGGTAAAAAATTCTTTAAGCTCGTTTATATCCGAATTATCATTCAAGCAGAGCGTGAAATCAGAGTCAAGCCTTGATATGATTGCTGTAATCACATTATTTTCATCAAGCTGTCTGTAAAAGGACGCAAAATCGTATTTACACCCGTACGCCTTAATCAGCGACATTATTCTTATAAAATAAATATCATCCTTAATAAATCCGTCAAGTTTACTTATATCATTAATTTTTTCAATCATAAAGCTTGGGTAAAAGTAAGTTTAATAGTTTTCTTGTATCATCAATATCTGACTTTTTAACAACGCTTGCCGCTGAGTGAATATATCTGCACGCAAGTGAAACAGCAAGAACTTTTGAGCCTTTACCGCTTGTCTGAACAGCGCCCGCGTCATTACCGCCCGCAATTGCGGTTTTAGTCTGGACGGGTATATTGTTTTCCTTGGCAGTCTTAACAGCAAGGTTATAAAGCTCTCTGTCATAAACAGTTCTGCCGTCCATAAAGGAGATAACGCTTCCGTTACCGAGAACGCAAACCCTGTCGCCTCCTGAAACACCGCAGAGGTCGGCGGCAGTTGTAGCCTCTAAAATAACGGAAACATCTGCCTGTACCTGATATGAGGTGCAGGCTGCTCCTCGCAGACCTACCTCCTCCTGAACATTAAAGCAGAAATAGGTGTCATATTTTAAATCGGATTTCATAAGCTCAATCAAAAGCATACAGCCTATTCTGTCATCAAGCGCCTTTGATTTAATAAATCCGTCACCAAACTCATAGTAATCGGAGCTGAAATAAGCATAATCCCCGGGATGTATAAATTTCTGTGCATCCTCACGGCTTTTTGCTCCGATATCAATTTTCATTGATTTTATTGAAGGCGACTTACCCTTTTCCTCATCAGAAAGCAGGTGAACGGGCTTAAGACCGATAACGCCGTTAATACCGTTAACAGTAACATTTCTTCCCGCAATAACCTTTGAATCAATTCCGCCTACTGCGTCAAAGGACAAATATCCGTTTTCATCAATATCCCTTATAATAAAGCCTACCTCGTCCATATGAGCACAAAGCATAACCCTTTTCTTTGGTCTGCCTGCCCCCTTCTTAAAGGCTATAATTGAACCGAGATTATCCATTTTGTATTCACAGTGCGGTTTGATTTGACTGATAATATAATCTCGTACCGCTTTTTCATCACCTGACGTACCGTTTAACTGACAAAGCTCCTTAAGCATTCATCTCACCTGCCCTTTCTCTGATATATGCGCAGATAAGCCTGCTGACGCTTTCTATATCAGATGTGTCAACAACCTCGACACGCTGGTGCATATATTTCTGCGGAATAGAAATAAGAGCGGTTTTAATTCCGCTTTCGGATACGGTTATGACATCGGTGTTTGTGCCTGTCCTGCCTGACATTATTTCCTGCTGATACGAAATATTATTTTTATCGGCAATTTTGACAAGCTTTCTTGACATACATTTATCAAGCGTCGGTGAAAAGCCTATCATTGCGCCCTTTGAAATTTCCCCGCAGTCATTCTTATCACAGCCGGGGGTGTAAGCAAATGATACGTCAACAACGATTGCCTCGTCAATATTTTTTGAATAAGGTCCGACAGACGCTCCTCTCGTGCCTACTTCCTCCTGTGATGAGAACATAACCGTAATTCTGCAGGGCAGACTTTTAAGCTCGTCAAGGCACATCAAAATTGATGCAACTCCCGCCCTGTCATCAAGACATGAGGCGGAAACAAGACCGTTTAAAAGCGGCGTGAAATTACGCTTAAATGTAACTCTGTCGCCGAGTGAAACAAGTTTTTCAAGCTGTGATTTAGTGTAGCCCGTATCAATCGTAAGGTCGGAAAGCTTAGGCGCCTTTTTCTCTTCGTCTGAATTTTGAAGATGCGGCGGCAAGGTGGAAATTATACCCTTGACCTCTTTCTTTCCCCATACGGAAACCTCAAGCGCCGGCAGAGAGCGTGTGTCAATTCCTCCGCATTTGTCAACCTTAATAAATCCATCGTCAGTAATATCCGTGACGATAAGACCTATTTCGTCAAGGTGCGCGTCTAAAAGGAAGTGATACCCCTCGCCGAAAGTGCAGAACACATTGTTCATACAATCAACCGTAACATCTCCGTACGGTTCAAGAATTTTTGATAACAGTTCCGCAATATTATGCTCACAGCCGGATACGCCGACTGTTTCTGTAAGCTCCTTTAATAACTCAATTGTATTTTTCATTACTCATCAAATCCGTTTACTAATTCCTTAAAACGTCTTCCCCTGTACTCAAAGGTTTTGAACTGGTCAAAAGCAGGACACGCAGGGCAAAGCGATACAATGTCACCGCTGACAGCTCTGTCCTTTGCCGTATTTAACGCATTTTCCAAATTATCTGTTTTGATCATTTCAAGACCGGAGCCTTCATACCCGTCATAATTTACAACAGTATCATAAATTTTATCCGCGGTTGCGCCGTTTAAGATAAGGAGCTTAACATATTTTAATATATCGGGAACCATTTCACTCATATTATTGCCTTTATCGGAGCCTCCCATAATTACAATAATTTTTCTGCCGAAGGCACGCAGACCGCTTATAACTCTTGAAGGAGAGGTCGCTATTGAATCATTGTAATACCTTACGCCTTTGTATTCACGGACAAATTCAATTCTATGCTCAACTCCGCCGAACGTCTTAGCAACTTTAAGCATATTTTCAGGCTCAACAAGTCCCCATACGGCACTGATTGCAGTACAGTAATTTTCAATATTATGATTTCCGGGAATAATAATGTCATTTTTCGACATAACATATGTTTCCCTGCCGTTATCGCTGTATACAATATCTCCGCAGTCGTTCATATATGCGCCGTTTTTTACAGAATGCTTAATTGAAAATTCCGCAAGCTGACCCCTTACATCATATCTCATATCGTGGTAAACCCTGTTACCGATTGAATAATCGCAGTCCGCATTAAGAATTGTTCTGCAATCTGAATTCTGGTAAATTAAAATATTACGCTTTGCATCAACATATTCGTCAAGGCTGATATGATGGTCCTGATGCGTACATTCAATATTGGTAACAACCGCAATATCGGGACTGTTTACAAGATTGCCCATAGTAAGAAGCTGAAACGAGGAAAGCTCGACAACCGCTATGTCATTTTCAGTAATATTTTCAAGCTCCGGCATTAATGCCTTGCCTATATTTCCTCCGAGATATACGTTATATCCCTGCATTTCAAGCATTTTTGAAATAAGAGTTGTAGTCGTGGTTTTTCCGTTTGAGCCTGTAACGGCAATTATTTTTGAGGGGCACAGCCTGAAGAATACCTCCATTTCCGTTGTAACCCTCTGTCCTCTCTCTATACACTCCCCTATCCAAGGATTCTGAAACGGCAGTATTCCGTGGGAGCGGAAAATCAAATCCATATCAGGAAGAACGTCCAAGTAATCTTCACCGAGAGAAAAAATCACTCCGAGCTTTTCTAAATTACCGCATATTTCAGCACCAATATATTCTTTATCCTTTCTGTCACAGGCATAGACCTCTGCTCCCTGCTTAGCTAAAAATTCGGCGCACGGGACATTTGCAACGCCCATACCGACAAACGCAACCTTTTTGCCTTTTAAATTATCAAAATATCGTTTTGCTTTTTCGTTCATAATATCTCCTTAATGCGCTGTGAAATTACCTGCCCTGAAATCTTTGAGATTAAACGCTTTCATTTTTTCCTCAAGCTCACCCTGAAACGGCAGTTTCTCCCTGCCTATGTATTCCTCTTTAATAGGAAGTTCGCAGTTCATAACAAAATTTGTTATCATTTGCTGACACTTTGTTTTTACATTTCCGAGAAAATAAACTCTGTCTGTTGATAGCTCACAGATGGAAATCGCGACCTTTAGCTGTTCTTTCTTACCGAGCGTGGTAACCATCTTACTGAGCGCGACTGCGCTCTCCTGCGCAGTATCGGTAACAAAGCAGAGAACAGCACTTCCTCTTCTGAAAATGTTTTGAACAGTCAGGTCGTAAATTACCGCGTCAAGATATGCGAGAACATCATTCTTGTCAACGCTGTCAACAGCGCATGCATAAAAAAATTCCTTTTTCTTGAGCGCCCTGAAATCAAAGAGAAACTCATTGATTTCAATATTCTTGCTCATCAGATAACCGCACTCCCGCAAATCATTATACATACTGCTTATATATGACGACTGCTCATCTTCTGTTCGTGATGATAAATAATATCCTGCGTCGGAAATTTCATTTTCAACCGATGTTAAAAATGAATCGCATTTTCCGTATTTTGTGTAATACAGAAAAACGATAACCATAATTCCGATTACCAAAAAGTCGCAGATATAGTTACATATCACGGCAGCAAGACTGCTCAGTTTCACAACATACGGCTGAATACCGATATAAGTAAACATAAAAACCGCGCCGATAATTACAACAGCCTTTAAAAGATTGTAAAACCTTTTTTGCTTTTTTCTGAATTCTCTCATCTTATCATTCCCATAAAAGTTTCTTCGTCGATTACCTCAATACCGAGAGCGTTTGCCTTGTCAAGCTTTGAGCCTGCCTCTTCGCCCGCAAGGACATATGTTGTTTTCTTAGATACAGAAGATGAGGTTTTACCGCCGAAGGATTCAATTATCTTTGACGCTTCGTTTCGCTTTAATGTAGGAAGCGTTCCCGTCAGAACAAATGTCATACCTGAAAAGCGTTCGTCCTTTATTTCAGACGTTGCGTTCATATTGACACCGCTTAATTTGAGCTTTTCAATAAGTTCCTTAGCGGAATCGGTTTTAAAATAGCCGACAACGCTTTCAGCCATAATCTGACCGAATCCCTCAATTTGAAGTATTTCATCAACTGAGGCCGACATAATTTTGTCAATTGTTCTGAAATGGTCAGAAAGGAGCTTGCCTGCCTTTGCGCCGATATGTCTTATTCCCAAAGCAAAAATAAGCCTTGACAAATCGTTTGATTTGGATTTTTCAACGGATTTTCTTATATTATTCGCACTTGTTTCCTTAAAGCCGTCAAGTGAGGCGATTTTTTCATAATCAAGATTATAAATATCAAACGTATTTTTAATCAGTCCCTCGTCAACGAACGTTTCAATAATCGCGGGACCGAGTCCCTCAATATCCATTGCGTCGCGCGAACAGAAGTGAATAAGATTTCTTAAAAGCTGTGCCGGACATTCGGGATTGATACATCTTATAGCCGCTTCGCCGTTCTCACGAATTACCTTTTCATTGCAGGAGGGACAATGGGTAGGAAATTTATAGACGCTGTCGCTGTTATGCTCATTTACGCAAAGCACCTCAGGGATAATATCACCGGCTTTTCTGACCGTTACAATGTCGCCGACTGCAATCCCCTTTTCAGTTATAAAATCCTGATTATGAAGCGTTGCACGGCTTACGGTTGTACCCGCAAGGTGTACGCTTTCCAAAATAGCGGTGGGAGTTAATACGCCTGTACGTCCTACTGCAATCTCAATGTCAATAAGCTTTGTCTGCTTTTCCTCAGGCGGATATTTAAAGGCAACAGCCCATCTCGGATATTTTGCTGTGGAGCCGAGAATTTCACGGCTTGAAAATTCGTCAACCTTAATAACTGCGCCGTCAATATCAAATTCAAGTGTACCTCTTGATTCGCCTATTTTTTCTATTTCGTCAAGCGCGCTTTCAATATCGGAAACTCTTTTATAAAAAGGAATTGTGTTAAAACCGAGTTCTTTTAAATAGTCAAGGGACTGCTTGTGGGATGAAATAGATTCTCCCTCAATGCGCTGAATATTGAAAATAAAAATGTCCAGTCCTCTGCCTGCCGTCACAGTGCTGTCCTTTTGTCTGAGTGAGCCGGCGGCGGCGTTTCGAGGATTTTTAAATGGCTTTTCACCGTTCAGCAGTTGTCTGTCAACTACTTTATCAAAGCTCTTTTTCGGCATATAGACCTCGCCTCGAACTTCAATAAAGGGCACAGGCTTATTCAGTTTAAGCGGAACATTATGAATTACTTTCAAATTACCGCTTACATCCTCGCCCACATCACCGTCACCTCGTGTTGAACCGCGCACAAAAACGCCGTCACGATACTCAAGACTGACGGAAAGTCCGTCAATTTTAGGCTCAACCACATAATGCCTTTCACTTACGGTATCCGCGACACGCTTGTCAAAATCACGTATTTCATCTTTGCTGAATGCGTCCTGAAGGCTTTCCATTCTTACTGAATGTATAACGCTTTCAAAGGAATTATCAGCCTTCCCGCCGACCTTTTTTGTGGGGGAATCAACGGCGTCATATTCCGGGTAAAGTTCTTCTAATTTCTTAAGCTCACGCATCATCATATCGTACTCGTAATCCTCAATTTCCGGTGCGTCGTCATTATAATATCTATCGGAATGATATCTCAGGTCGGCTCTGAGTTTTTCAATTTTCTTTTCAATTTCAGTCATACTATCACCAAATACATTATTCATTTTAGTTTATCACATATGTTGTAATTAATCAATAAATATATAAAGAAATATATAAGAAAACCCTGACCACAGTCAGGGTTTAAGTGCATTATTTCGTGAATTTATGAAAAACTTTTTTACCTTTTTTTATGATTACATCCTTGTCAAAATCGGACAGCTTTAACGCGGTTAGCGGTGAGCTTATTTTTTGCTCATTGACGCTGACACCGCCCTGATCAATAAGACGTCTGCCCTCACCCTTTGATTTAATCATTTCAGCCTTCAGCATCATATCAAGAACTGAAATTTCACCCTCTGTAAAATCATTGTCTGTAAGTATAGTTGTAGGCATATCCGAATTGTCGCTGCCGCCCGCAAAAAGCGCTCTTGCGGCGTTCTGAGCCTTCATTGCCTCTTCTTCTCCGTGAACAAGTTTAGTAAGCTCAAAGGCAAGTATTTCTTTTGCCGCATTAAGCTGACTGCCCTCCCATGAATCCATTTTTTCAATTTCATCAAGCGGGAGAAAAGTCAGCATTCTGATACATTTTAATACGTCTGCGTCGGCAACATTGCGCCAATACTGATAAAATTCAAACGGTGAGGTTTTATTCGGGTCAAGCCAAACCGCGTTACCGGCTGTTTTACCCATTTTATTTCCCTGAGCATCGGTAAGAAGCGTTATAGTCATAGCGTGCGCGTCTTTTCCAAGCTTTTTTCTGATAAGCTCAGTACCGCCGAGCATATTGCTCCACTGGTCATCTCCGCCGAACTGCATATTACAGTTATAATTTTGGAATAGATAATAAAAATCATAGGACTGCATAATCATATAGTTAAACTCAAGGAAGGACAATCCTCTTTCCATTCTCTGCTTGTAACATTCTGCGCGAAGCATATTGTTTACCGAAAAGCAAGAGCCGACATCTCGCAGAAGTTCAACATAATTAAGATTTAAAAGCCAGTCAGCGTTATTTATCATTAAAGCCTTATCATCAGAAAAATCTATAAAACGCTCCATCTGTTTCTTAAAACAGGCGGCGTTGTGGTCAATATCCTCACGGGTGAGCATTTTCCTCATATCCGTTCTTCCCGAAGGGTCGCCTATCATAGTAGTACCGCCCCCGATAAGTGCGATAGGCTTGTTACCCGCCATCTGCAAACGCTTCATAAGCGTAAGCGCCATAAAGTGACCCGCTGTAAGACTGTCCGCGGTGCAGTCAAATCCAATATAAAATACGGCTTTACCGTTATTTACCATTTCCCTTATTTCTTCTTCATTAGTAACCTGCGCAATCAGTCCGCGCGCAGTTAATTCCTCATAAATTCCCATTTTGTATATCCTCCTGTAATGAAAGCATTTCCTCCGCACTCTTTAAAAGCGTATCGGTTATTTCCAAACCGCCCATAATTCTCGCAAGCTCTTTTTTCCTTGACTCATAATCAAGCTCTGTAACCTTTGTATATGTTCTGTCACCGATAAATTCCTTTTGAATTAAAAAGTGTTCGTCGGCATTTGAGGCAATCTGGGCAGAGTGCGTAACACAGATAACCTGAGTATTTTTAGAAACTGATTTTAGCTTAAGACCTATTTTCTGGCTCGCTCGTCCGCTGACGCCTGTATCAATTTCATCAAAAATCAGCGTACCGATTGTATCATTGTACGATAATATGTTTTTGATTGCAAGCATTATTCTTGAAAGCTCACCGCCCGACGCAATCTTTGAAAGAGGTTTTGGCGGCTCACCGGGATTTGTCGAGATTAAAAATTCAACCTTATCAAAACCTGTTGATGATAAATTGCCCTTTTCAAAACTGACAACAAACTGAAGCTTCGGCATATCGAGAAATTCAAGCTCGCTCTTAACACTTTTCTCAAACGTCCTTGCAGTTTTCTTTCTCTTATCTGAAAGCCTTTGAGCAAGCTCCACCGTCTTTTCAAAAATGTTATCATACTGTGCATTCAGCTTTTCAAGCTCCTCATCGGAATAAATTATTGAATTGCGCTTAGCTTTCGCGTCATCAAGATAAGCGAGCATTTCCTCCTCAGTTTCCCCGTACTTGCTTGAAAACTTGTAGAGTAAATCAAGCCTGTCCTCAATCTCCTCAAGCTCATCGGGATTAAAATCAATTGAGGAGAAAAGCAAGTCGATTTTATCTTTTACGTCTTCAAGCTTGTCGTTAATATCGGTAAAAAGCTCACAAATATCCTTCGCCTCTTCAAAGGCGGAAAGAGAGTTATAACAATCGTTTATTTGTGATTGTATTCCGTCGATTTCCTCGTCTCCGTTTACAGCAAGGAGTGAGCTATTAAGAGCCTCTGAAACAGCCTCGCTTTTGTTAATCAATGACCGCCTTTTAGAAAGCTCATCTCTCTCTCCTATTTTAATGTCCGCATCCTCAAGTTCTTTTATCTGGTATTCAAGCAGTTCAAGTTTACGCTCCTTATCAGTTTCATCAGCAGTAAGCGCTTTAAGCCTTCGGCGAACAGAAATAAGCTCTTTAAAAGATTTCTTATACTCATCAAGAAGAGAGCAATCATCAAACAGCATATCAATATATTTATATTGAAAATCCGGGTTTAACAGTGCCTGACTGTCATGCTGACCGTGGATATTAACAAGCACATTGCCTATTTCTTTGAGCATCGAAACCGTTGCGCTTTTACCGTTAATCTTGCAGGCTGACTTACCGGAAGCGCTGATTTTTCTTGTTATAAGCAGAGAATTATCCTCTTCGCTTTCAAATCCAAGCTCGATTAACTTTTTGCGGACATTCTCTGAAATATCTTCAAAATAAGCGCTGACATAAGCGTTTTCAGCGCCGTGGCGAACGAGCTCTTTAGATGTTCTTTCGCCGAGTATCGCATTGATTGAGTCAACTACTATTGACTTACCTGCGCCTGTTTCACCGGTTAAAACATTCAAGCCTGAGGAAAAATCAACTGTCGTCTTTTCAATAACCGCAATATTCTCAATTTCAAGAGTTTTTAACATTTAAAATCTTCTCCATATTCATCGTGAATATCTTAGCAAAGTCCTCTGTTTTACATAATACAAAGATTGTATCATCACCTGAAATAGCGCCGACAACACCCGACCATTCCATTGACTCAATCGCTGTGCAGACAGCCATTGCCATACCGGGAAAGCATTTAATGCACACAGTGTTTAAAGCGTGTTCAACATTGACTATTGAATCGGCAAATATTCCGCCTGTTCTCCTTACAGCGTCTGTTGTCGCTCTTTTGCCGGTTGAATATACATATCGTCCCCTGTCGGATAATTCCTTGACAAGACGCAGTTCCTTTATGTCACGTGAGATTGTTGCCTGTGTTACTTCAAAACCGCATTTAAGGAGATATGTCTGCAGCTCCTCCTGCGTTTCAATTTCCTTTGAATTAATAAGCTCTAAAATTTTAGCGTGTCTTCTCTTTTTCATCAGGCTCTCCTCTCAATAATCTTTTTATTAAGAATTTCATAAAAATTTTCAGGTTTCAGCTTGATTAGCCTTGTTTTTGTTTTTGACGCTTTCACTCTGACCTCGCTGTTAAAATCAAGCTCAATCGCGTCCTCTCCGTCAACTGTGAGAACGGGAAAATTCATTTTATCGTTATGCGCACTGATAACAAGCTCCTTGTCAGCAGAGAAAATAATACTCCTGTCCATTAAAGAATGAGGGCAGATAGGCGTTGCAAGTATGCATTCCGCCTGCGGACTGACAACAGGACCTCCTGCCGCCATTGAATATGCCGTGGAGCCGGTCGGAGTGGATATAATAACTCCGTCGGCGCGCATATTTGACACGTTCCTGCCGCCGCAGGTAATATTGATATCAATAAGTCTTGCAAAATTACCTCTTGAAATAACAGCGTCGTTAAGACACTTATGAACCGAAACAGTTTCACCGTTTCTTACGATTTCCGCTTCAAGCATCAGGCGCTCATCAATTTCGTAATCGCCTGTGACAACATTTTTCAAAAGCTCAAGCTCATCCTGTTCAAGACCGCTCATAAAGCCGAGTCTGCCGGCGTTTATACCCAAGACGGGCTTGCCGTATTTCGCTGCTTTCTTTGCAACGCTCAGCGTTGTACCGTCACCGCCTATGGCAATGGCAATATCGCAGAGTTCAATTATTTTTTCTTCACAGTCGAAAAGGACGCCGCACCCTTTAAATTTATCCGCAAGGCTGCCGCTTACATATACGTTCGTATTCAGATTGGACAGTGCCGAAAATACATTACGGCTTAGTTCCTCAACACCGTTATTCTGTAAATTTGGAAAAACCGAAATAATCATAATAATTCCTCATGTGATTTGCTGACAAGAGCTTTTACGTCAATTGTACTGTTTAGCTCAGGCTGATTTCCCTTTTCAATAAATATCAGATATTCTATATTTCCCTCAGGACCTTTAACGGGGGAAAATTCAAGTCCGTTTACAGAAAAGCCGTTATCCAAACAGAGAGTTATGATTTTCTCAACGACCTCAATATGCGTGTTCAAATCACTTACAACACCCTTTTTGCCGACCTTTTCCCTGCCTGCTTCAAACTGAGGCTTAATCAAGCAAACAGCCTGACCGTTATCCTTTAGAAATTCAAATAAATTCGGTAAAATATGCTTGAGTGAAATAAAAGAAACATCAACTGAAGAAAAATCAATTTTATCAGGTATTTGCTCTTCCGTTACGTACCTGAAATTAGTTCTTTCTAAATTAACAACACGCTTGTCAGTCCTTAGCTTCCAAGCAAGCTGACCGTAGCCGACGTCAATGGAATAAACCTTTTTTGCACCGTTCATCAGCATACAGTCAGTAAAACCGCCTGTTGACGCTCCGACATCCATGCATATTTTATTTTCAAGATTTATAGGAAAGCACTCCATAGCCTTTTCCAGTTTAAGACCGCCGCGGCTGACATATTTAAGAGTACTTCCTCTTACCTCAATATTGTCCTGTGCTGTTACTTCTCTGCCGGCCTTATCCGATTTCTGATTATTGACATAGACTATGCCCGACATAATAATTGCCTTTGCTTTTTCCCTGCTCGGCGCCAATCCTCTTTCAAAAAGAGCAACATCAAGCCTTATTTTATTTTCCTTAGGCATTTTTTACCTCTTCAATAACTGAATCACAATCAAGTTTATAACGAGAAAGCTGCCTGTCAACAGATGCCTGTTTAACAAATTCGTCATTAACAGCAACGTGCTTAAAATGAGCGGTAATACCCTTTTCGGCAAGCATAGACGCGAACACCTCTCCGACTCCGCCGCTCTTAATTCCCTCTTCAAAAAAGAATATTTTTTTACTTTCCCAGAGGGAGTCAAATATATTTTCGTCAATCGGTTTGATTCTGTTCAGTTTAATTACAAAAGTGTTTTCAAGTGATTCATAAGCCTTGGCGCATTCAGAAAATAATCTGCCGTAGGTGACGATACAATTTTCTGCGTTTGTACTGCCTAAAATATAATACGGCTCGTGCTTATATTCATAATTTTCAGGCTTATATCTTTCATTACCACGCGGATAACGGACTGCGACCGCTCCGTGCACCTTATAAATTCCCTCATATAACATAGCTTCAAGCTCTGCATAATAAGAAGGCGCAAAAACAGTTAAGCCGATAACCGAATTAAGAAAGGCGGTGTCATATATACCCTGATGACTTTCACCGTCCTCACCGACAAATCCGGCTCTGTCAACAGCGAAAACTACTTTAAGTTTCTGCATTGAAACATCGTGAATAAGCTGGTCATAAGACCTCTGCAAAAATGTTGAGTACACGGCAAAAACAGGTACCATACCGTTTTTAGCAAGACCGCTTGAAAATGTAACAGCGTGCTGCTCTGCAATTCCAACATCAAAAAATCTTTTCGGGAATTTCTTTGAAAATTCACAAAGTCCCGTTCCCTCTGCCATCGCAGCGGTAACACAGCAGATTCTGCTGTCATTTTCAGCAAATCCGCACATTGTTTCACCAAAGGAGGAGGAAAAATTCTTTCCGCTGCTTTTTGGTTCGCCTGTATTAATATTAAACCTGCCGATGCCGTGAAACTGTGTTGGATTTTTTTCTGCGGGATTATATCCCTTACCCTTAACCGTGTTGATATGAATAAAAACAGAATGCGTATGCGCTTTTGCAACTTTAAGGACATCAATAAGCGCGTCAATATCGTGTCCGTCAATCGGTCCGTAATATCTGAAGCCTAAATTCTCAAAAAATGTTGAATGATATATTTTCTTTCTGAGCTGCGCATTAAGCAGGGTAAAGGTACGGCTGATTTGCGCACCGATTTTCGGTATCTTCGCAAGTCCTCTTTGGATACGTGATTTAAAAGTAACATAACGGGGCGATGTTCTGATTGTCGTTAAATTCTTTGCCATTGTGCCGACATTTTTGCTGATTGACATATTGTTGTCATTCAAAATAACAATGAGATTGCTGTTGTCATCACAGCAATTATTAAGCGCCTCATAGGCAAGACCGCCCGTAAGGGCGCCGTCGCCTATAACCGCAATAACCTTCCCCTTATCCCCTTTTAGTTGCTTTGCTTTTGCAAGACCGGCGGCGGCGGAAATTGATGTTGAACTGTGTCCCGAGGAAAAAATATCGTGTTCGCTTTCATCAGGTCTGGTAAAACCGCTTATACCGCCTTCGGTTCTAAGCGTAGAAAAATCTTTTTTTCTGCCTGTCAAAATTTTATGTGTATAGCACTGATGTCCTACGTCAAAAACAATTTGGTCAGCAGGACTGTTAAATACTTTGTGAAGCGCAACTGTAAGCTCAACAACGCCGAGATTTGAAGCAAGATGACCTCCGTTTTCCGATACGGTTGAAATCAGTATTTTACGTATATCAGCGCAAAGCTCATTGAGTTCGTCAATATTCATCTTCTTTATATCCTTCGGGGTATTGACCCCGTCAAGAATAGACATATAATCACAACTCTTTTCAATCAAAATAAGTTATTTGTCCCTGTTTACAAGCCTGTACGCAAGCTGCTCGATAAATTCAGTATCATCAAAATACTCAAGCTGCTTAACGGCATTCTGCGTAAGCCTTTGCACATCATATTTTGCCTTGTCGATTCCGACAATTGACGCATATGTTGCTTTGCTGTTGCCGGCATCGGAGCCAACAGGCTTTCCGAGCTTTTCCTCGTCGCCGATTATATCAAGAATATCATCCTGTATCTGGAACGCGATACCAAGTGAATACGCGAATTTTGATGCGGCGGAAAGCTGATGGCTGTCTGCACCTGCACATATGCATCCAATAAGGCAGGCGGCGGAAATTAACGCCCCTGTTTTAAGCTTATAAACTGTAAGAAGTTCCTTGAGTGTGGGATTTCCCTGTTCATATAATAAATCAATTACCTGTCCGCCAAGCATGCCTGACACTCCCGAGTTCTGCGAAAGCAGACTTATGCTCATAACCTTTTTATCATCGGACAAATCGGAATTGCTTATTATTTCAAAAGCGTGAGTGAGCAGAGCGTCACCTGCCAAAAGTGCTGTTGCCTCGTCAAACTGCTTATGGCAGCTCGGCTTTCCGCGTCTCAAATCGTCATTGTCCATACATGGCAAATCATCGTGAATCAGACTGTATGTATGAACATACTCAACGGCGCACGCAAACGGAACACAATCATCTCTTGAGCCGCCGCATACCTTCGCAAATTCGAGAGCGAGAACAGGTCTTATCCTTTTTCCTCCGTTTTTAAGGCTGTATTTCATTGCCTCAACTACCTTGTATTGCCCGTCCTTAGCATCCGGAATAAATGACAGAAGAGAATTATTTACTTTTCTTATATCATTTTTAAATATATTATCAAATTCAAAGTCAGTCATATCTACTCCTTAGTAAGCTCAGTTATTTTTTGTTCAGCCTCTTTGAGTTTAGCGGAACAAAACGCGGTAAGCTTAGTTCCCTCTTCAAAAAGCTTCATACTCTCGTCAAGCGAAACCTCGTTTTTTTCAAGTATGCCGACTATTTCCTCAAGACGTTTTATTGCTGTTTCATATGTCATTTCCTTATCGTTATTCATATGCCACCTCATTAACGGTGCAATTTGCAGTACCGTCATTAAATTTTATTTCAAGATTATCGCCTGCGTTCAAATCCTTAACGCTTTTAACGATTTCTTTTTTATCATTTCTTGCAACGCTGTAACCTCTGCTTAAAACAGAAAGCGGACTCAACGCGTCAAGCTTTCCCGCAAACTGTGCAAGTGTAAGCGTGCTTGTCTTAACTGTATGGTTAAAAATTTTTATTAAATCGCTTTCATATGCCTTAATATCATCACGGTATGAATTATAATATCCTGATACATCGGCAAGAACGCTGTTATTAACTATATCGTCAAATTTTTGATTTTCCCTTTCAAGTCTTGCTGTCAGAAGCATTGACAGAGTATATTCCGCATGATTAACAAAGTTAATCAGCTCATTAATATCAGGCACGGCAAGCTCGGCAGCTGCACTCGGAGTAGGCGCTCTCAAATCTGCAACAAAATCGCAGATAGTATAATCGGTTTCGTGACCTACTGCTGAAATTACAGGTGTTTTACATTCAAAAACCGTCCTTGCGACCTTTTCGCTGTTAAATGCCCATAAATCCTCTATTGAGCCTCCGCCTCTGCCGACGATTATAACATCAACGTCTTCAATGCAGTCAAGCATCTTAATTGATTTTATTATATCGTCAGGCGCCTGTTCTCCCTGAACAATTGTCGGTACTATAACAAGCTCACTAAGCGGATAACGTCTTTTTGTTATATTTTTTATATCCTCAATGGCGGCGCCTGTATTTGATGTGGCAATGCCTATTTTTCTCGGGTATTTCGGAATAGGCTTTTTATTTATATCATCAAACAGACCCTCATCATTAAGTTTATTTTTTAGCTGTTCACAAGCAAGGGTTAAAGCTCCGACACCGTCCAGCTGCATATCCACAGCGTAAAGCTGATATACTCCGTCTCGGTCATAGACAGAAATTCTGCCCCTGCAAATTACCCTCATTCCGTCCTCAGGCTTAAATTTCAGCTTTTGGGCATAAGATGAAAACATAACAGCCTTTAGCTGAGAATTTTCATCTTTAAGTGTAAAATACATATGTCCGCTGCGAAAGTAATACTTAAAGTTGCTGATTTCTCCTACAACGAAAATATTTTTAAGCGGCGCGCTTTCATCAAGCAGCGCCTTGATATAATTATTTACTTGTGTAACTGTAACCGTATTATTCATTTTTATCCTTAAGATACGCATAAACCGCAAGTCCGCACGCATTGTCACAGCTATAAACAGGCTCGGCAAAATATGCATTATATTTACGCATTATATTTGATTTTATCAGAGAGTTTGACATAACACCGCCCGCATAAAGAAGCGGCAGATCACCGTATTTTTCAAGTAATAATTCAGTCATTTTATCAATAGCGGCTGATATGCTGCAAAGAACAAATTTAGAGATATTTTGTTCGGACTCGCCGCTTTCAAACATTGCTTTTGCCTTATTTTCAATTCCGGACAAGGAGCAGTCAAGACCAAGCATTACCGGTTTAATATTATAGTTTTTATCAGATTTCTTTGAAAGCTCGTCAAGAATCTTTCCGCTGGGAAAAGAATATCCCATCATAACACCTGCTCTGTCAATTGCCTGTCCCGCTTTTAAGTCAGCGCTTTGAGCGATGACCTTATTTTTAATAAGCTCCCTTTCGTCAGGCTCAACCAAAAGTGCCTCGGTAGTCCCTCCGCTGACGTGAAACGCAATAAACCTTTCATTAATTAAGTCAAGCCTGTCCGCTGAGTAAAGCGCCGCAAGAATATGACTAACCTGGTGAGAGGTTTCATAAAGCCTTGCGCCTGTAAAGCGGCTGACGCTTACGGCATTATTTTTCCCGACAAGAAAGCAGGGCATATAGCTTCCATCAATATTTCTCGGTCTTGTGCTTACGCCGACCGCCTTAATATTCGTATCCTGAAAGTTAAGGCGTTCTAAAAGCACAGGCATATTAACCGTATGCTGAAAGACCGCGTCACTTTGACGTAAACCGCGTTCGCCGTTTTTGACTGTCAAAAGCTGTTTTTCCTGATACATTTTCACTCCGTCAAATAAAGCGACGGAGGTTGTGTAATTGCTTGTGTCAAAACCGAGATACATTTTACTGTCCTCTTGAATAGGCGCCTAAAATGCCGTTAATATATGAAGCGTCATCACTGCTTGCGTATTTTTTCGCAAGCTCAACCGCTTCGTTAATCGCAACGCTTTCAGGTACGCTTTCAACATATTTTATCTCATAAAGCGCAACGTATAAAATGGCAAGCGTTACCTTTGGCAGACGCGAAATTTTCCATGATTTTGAGTATGTATTAATAATGCCGTTAAGCTCGTCAAGCTTGTCCCTGATTCCCGAGGAAATTTCAACGGCATAATCGCAAACCTGTTCAACATTTTCAGAATAAAGCTTAATAAGCTCTTCAAGATTATCATTTATTTCAAACAGATTTTCAAAAGTGAGGAAAAACGCCTGCTCTCTCATCTCATTTCTCTTCATAAGGTTCTCCTAAAAAAATGCCGACAAAATATTAATTTGCCGGCAGATTTTGTTAATCTTCAGTTTCACAAGGTTCCTGCGGGGCTGGGTCGTCAAAATCAATTCCGGCAACAATAACATTAACCTTATTAACCAGCTTGCCTGTCATATTCTGAACAGACTCCTTAACTGCTGACTGTACCTCGGTTGCGACTGTCTGAAATTTCTTTCCGGGCGAAATGTTAATATAAATGCTGATGCTGAAATTGTCACCATCCTGAATAATTCTTACAGGACTCATAACTTTTAAACTTCTCTGCTTAATTGTGCTGACAACATCAACAGGTCCGTTAAAAAAGGAGGAAACGCCGTCAACATCCTTAGCAGCATTTATGGCTATTGAAGATACCGCTTCGTCTGAAATAACAAGCTCACCCATTGAACTTTTTGATAAAATCTCCATATTTAAGCCTCCTTGATTTTAACTATTATAACATATACTGAATAAATATACAAGATTATTTTGACTGAATAATTGTTACATCCTCATATGAACAACCAAGCTGACTTGTAGCAATCTCTTTAATCTGCAATATTACAGTATCTGTCAGCTCCTCAACATCTACGATAATATCTACTTTATCCGAATTTTCATTGATTACGGCAATACAGTTATTTACTCCCTTTGCAGTAACAAGTGTTTCAATTTTATTTTCAATATTAATGATGTCAGAAATTTTTGCGATTTTTTCGGAAGCCTCTTTCTGCGCTTCCTTGCTCTCATTTGAAGAGTCAATTATTTTCTGCAGCTTTTCAAGACTCTCGTCTCTTGCGGTCTGCCTGTCAACTCTCGCTGATGAAAAATACTCATTCTCAGTGGTCGGCTCTGTTGTCGCGTCAACGTATTTTGCCTCTCCTAAAATCTTTTCCTTAGCTGTTGAAAGGGTACTTACCTTTGTTGAAAGGTCGCTGTTTTCCCAATACCAATTACCCATTACTCCGACACCTAAAAGAAGAACAAAGCAGGATATGGCAATCTTTGTTTTTCTTGACCTTTTCTTCTGAATCTCGCTTTCGGTCAGTACAGGCTTTTCTTTTTTTTCTTTGCTTGTTTTATTTTTGCTCATTTTTATCACCTTTATGATTTTATTTTTGAAACAGATACTCTGTTTGTTGATATATTAAACAATGATGTTACGGATTGTATAACCTTTTCCCTGACTGCTTTGTTTTCACCACCCGAGCAGACAATCGTAACACCTTGTACCTTTGGCAGATATTCCTTTATCAGCATAGGAGTCTCACCCTTTTCAGAATCATATATCACATATTCATCCTTCTGGTTTATTGTCTCATCATCGTTTTTAATTTCAACATCGGTTGCGTAAACGCTTTCTGTCGTGTTTTCAAGAGTAATCATAACCTGACATTCACCTACTCCGTCAATTGAAGAAATCAGGTCTTTCAGTCTTTTTTCAAGCTGGGTCGTATACTCCTCGTAGCTTATGCTCGTGTCGTTAATTTCCGTTTTCTTTTCATCGGCATCAAACAAATTAGACGCAAAAATCAAAATTATTCCCACAAGACCTATTGCAACAATAATTTTAATATGTTTACTGTCGCTTGAAATAAAGTTCATTAAACCGTCCTTAATTTTACTCGCCAACATAATACACCTCTGCTAAAATTCCCAGGCTGTCAAAAAGATAGCTCTTTACCTCTTCCTTGTTATAATCGCTCGGTATCGATACAGTAATACTTTTTATGTAAATTTCGTTATCCTTAAAATCAATATCACTTTTAATTACACAGGAGGAATAACCTCCCTTTTCAAGAGTCTGATTTACCTGTGTATCAATTGTATTTTTATACGCATCGCTTTGACTGTCTTCAATCTCGCTTATATTAAACTCGGGAAAGGATAAATCAATTTCGGAGCTTTTGAGCGGATAAATAAATGAAAGAAAAATAAATGCGGCAAGAATAATTTTAAAAAATTTGCCCATATTTCCTTTTGGTGTCAGTATTGAAAACACCACGGAAATAACAAGCGTTATACAAATTGTATAAGTCCATTCCTTTAAAAATTCCATTATACCACCGATTTTGCCGCAACAAGTATACCGATTGAAATAATAGTTGTGACCATTGTGAGTATTAAAAGCACATCAATTATAAGCAGTACGTCCTTGAAGGTTTCGACAGCCTTAACAGACGCTGTATCGCCGAAAATTTCTCCGCTTATTGAAGCGACAGACAATATCAGTCTCCACATATTCACCTCAACAAGCGACGGAAGAAATATAGAGACTACCGCTATAATTCCGACAATTCCTACGCTTGTTTTTATAAGGCTTGAATAGCTCTGTATTGAAAGCAGACCTTCACTGATTGAGCTTCCGATAACAGGCACAACTGAATTGATGGCAAATCGTACCGACCTCAGTCCCAACGCGTCAGCTCTTGAGGCAACTGCCGTTTTTACCGAGAGTATTGAAACGAAGATTGCTGAAATTGTCGATATTGACGTCGTAATAACCTTTTTTAAAGTCGATATTGTTCCGCCGAGATTAAGCTCCTGGCGTATTCCCGAACATATACCGAGCGCTAAAAAGCAATTTGTTATGGGAATAAATATCAGTTCGGAAATATAGTTTAATGCCTGTGCGAGAACAAGCAGGGTTGTGTTCACTGAAAAAGATGTGAGCGTTGAGCCCGAGGTTGCGACAATTATGCAGAACGCGGGGAAAAACGCAAAAGCAAAATTTGAGCAAAGCTTAATGGTTGATGAACACATTCCGATACAATCTGTTAAATTATATGTAAGAAAAATGGAAATAATCAGCGTTGAAACAGTGGAATATGTCTGTGAAATATCACTTTTGTTAAGCTCAAAGCTGAATGACCTGAAAAACGATGCAAGGAGAATGAATACAATTACAATCAGTCCCGACCTCAACGGTCCGTTCACTCTTTGAGTTATCACGCCCCATATATGCTCGAAAACGCTTGCTATTGAAATATCAGTTAAATTTTCATAGTTAAAATCAAGTATGCCGAGTGAGTCTAAAAATTCCGTAGTATCGTCGTCAAGAAGCTCAAAGGCGTCAAGATCAAAGGATTTCAGGTATTCGTTATATTCGTCCTCTTCAGCGCCAAAGGCTGAAAATGGAATTAAAAGCAAAATCAGAAAAACTGTTAAAAATCTTTTCATTTCAAAAGTCCTGTAATAATATTTACAACCGTTTCAAACAGAGGAAGCGTCATCATCAGAATTAAAATTTTTGATGCGGTTTCGGTTTGCGAGGCAAGCGCATTTTCCCCTGCGTCATGGCACAAATCAACAATAAACTGCGCGATAAGAGATATACCGAGTATTCTCATCATCAGCGAAATATACGTATCAAGATTATCAATCCCTGTTGACAAATCAAAAATTCTTTGGACAATATTGAAAAAGTCATTTGCAACAGTTACAAATAAAATAACGGCACACGCTATTGACAGGATAATTGCAAATTCCTTTTTTGTTTCCTTTAAAATAATAATCAGCAAAAGGGATATCAGTATAATTCCCGCAATCCTTATCATAAATCAAACAACGACTTTACGGTTGAGAAAAGGTCGCTTATTTCAGGTACAAGCATCATCAGTACAACAATCACTCCCGCGAGCGTTGTAAGCATTGCCTGTTCCTCTCTTCCGCTCCTGATAAGCACCGTATTTAAAACCGCAACAATTATTCCGATTGCCGCTATCCTGAAAATAAAATCAACTTCCATTTATCCTCCTATATCAGTAAGACCGAAACAAAAACACCCGAGAAAAGTCCGAAAACCAGATATAGCTTATAGTGACTGTTGTAGTAATCCTGATATTGCTGTCTCAGCATTTTAAAATATCCCAGATATTGATTTATATAATTAATCTGAGCCGAAAGCTCATATTTTCCTACTGTGTTTAACAGCAGACGTGACCTCTCATTTTCCTTAGGCGGCAGCGGCGAGCTTGAAGAGCTTAAAGACAAATCAAAATTATTAAGTCTTTCGTCATTTTCAAGCTCTTTCATAATCTCCTCTGTTTCGGGAGAGGTACTGCCGAGCATAAGAAGTATTTTTTCTCCGATATATATAAGACTGTCAATATAATCTATCTGCCTTTTCTTAAACCTCGTTGCCGTCAATCCAAGGGAAAATGAGAAAAGGATTATCATTACCGCTCCCGCTGCTTTCAATTTTTTCCTCCGTAAGGTCAATAATTTCAAATTCATCCGTAAACGATTTCAACAAAACTATATAATCAAACTCGTCTGTGGCTATTAGTCCCGCAATAATTTTATTGGTTAAAAGCTGTTTTTCATTTTTCATATGGACTGAAACCGCAAAGCTTATGCCTGTTGAAAAGCCGTATTTTATTGCATTAAGTTCATTGACGTTGCCTATTTCATCGCAGACAATTATATCCGGTGATAATGTTCTTGTCGCGATTTCAATTCCCTTTGCCTTTTCAAAACCGACAAGTACATCGGTATTTATTCCCACGTCAAAGCCTGATGAAATTTCGCGCCGTTCATCAACGATGCTTACCTTTCTGTACCTGCCAGCAAAACCGCTTGATATTAGCCTTGAAAAATCTCGGAGAAAAGTTGTTTTACCTGAAAGGACCGGACCGGCAACAATAATGCTCGGCGTTGATTTTGTATAAAGGAGATTCAATATTTTTCTTGCACAGCCCTTATATTCCTTTGCGATTCTTATATTTATTGAATTGATATCCTTAACCGATGTAACCTCATTGTCCTTATATACAGCAGAAGCGCCGATTCCCACACGTGAGCCGTTTTTCGCAGTTATGTAACCGTCAATCATGGTGTGCATATTGGTATGGTACGAATGGTTGCAGAGCCTGTCTGTTATGATGTCAAAGGCTTCATCGTCCATTTTAACAGTATTCTCTGAATAGCTGTTTACAAGCTGACCGCCGATGCTGATAAAATAAGGAACATTTTTCAGATAGACAATTACCGCCTTGTTTCTTCTTAACCTGATTTCGGTTATCAAAGATATAATGTTTTTATCAAAGCTGTTAAAAATATCCTTGAGATATTTCGGCATCAGTGAAATGAAATATGTGATATTGTCCAACAAATCACCTCGATAAAATCTATGCAGCCTTAAGTACATTTATCACAAAATATTATGTTGAAGATTCGGAAGTTATGTGCTATTATATTAATAGTTAAATATTTAGTTAGAATCTGGTGGAACAATGGATTTTTCCAAATATAAAATTAATGTTAAAACAAATAAAATATTCAACGGAGAAACTGTAAGCTATACACTTAGTGCACTTTTCTCTGTTTTTTTACTTATAGCCATCAAGCAGATTTTAAAGGTCTTTTTCTCTGTTTCCGCTTCAATCTCAGTATTAATAGCATTTATTATTGCTGAGATTGTTTCTTTTTTGCTCGAAAAAAGATTTGTTTTCAGAAAAAATGTTTTGTCCTCCGATAGTAAACAAATTTTAATGTTTGTATTCAGGGCGGCAGTTGATTTCGGATTTTACAAGCTCGCCGAGGGGGCCTTTGGCAATATATTGGATATGCCTGACTCTTTTGTATGGCTTGTTGCTGTTTCTACATCATTTTTCTTCAATTATTTCTTTGACAGGCTTTTGCTTTTTGACTGTAATTACAAGGCTCAGGAAATTAAGTATTCAAAAATATATCTGCTTTTTTACTCAAACAGATATATTGTTTTATCCGCCGCGGTCGCCGCATTATCTGTATCGGTAATTTATATCATTTATTCTGTATTTCCTTTCGGGGACAATACAGTTATGCGAATGGACCTTTACCACCAGTACGGTCCCCTGTTTGCTGAGCTTTACGAGAGAGTTGTAAATCATCAGTGCTTTTTCTATTCGTGGTTTTCGGGCGGAGGCAGCAGCTTTTTAGGAAACTATTTTAACTACCTTTCAAGCCCTCTTTCCGCTCTTATATTCCTTTTTGACAAGAAGGATATTTCCTTTGCAATTTCCTTTATTGTTTCCGTTAAATGCATACTGTCATCGGCTTCATTTACGTATTATCTCAAAGCGTCGCAGAAAAAGCACAATGTCCTTTCGTCAGTATTCGGCGTACTTTATGCCTTCAGCGCATATTTTCTTGCTTACTACTGGAATATTATGTGGCTTGACGGAATGATTCTTCTGCCGCTTATTGCGCTTGGAATTGAGAGAATTATTCATAGCGGAAAGAGTACAACCTATATTATTTCATTTGTAATTTTGTTTTTCTCAAGCTATTATATGGGATTTATGATGTGCATTTTTGCGGTCATTTATTTTCTCGGCTACTATCTCATATCATCAAGGGCAGGAGAAAAAATCAATCCAAACGCCCGCTTTAAAAAGAAATATTCCTTTAAAGCACTTCTGAATAATAAGTTTTTTAACCGCGGTCTGAGATTTGCAATCAGCAGTATTGCGGCGGCGGGAGTATGCGCATTTACGCTCGTGCCAGTATTTATGATACTCACATCAAGCTCTGCTACCTCCGATACATTTCCTGATTCCTTTACCTCCTATTACAACATTTTTGATTTTCTGACATCTCACCTCGCAGGTCTTGAAACGACTATAAGAAGCAGCGGTGATGATGTGCTGCCTAATATCTATTCGGGTATGCTCGCGGTTATTCTGCTTCCATTGTTTGTTATTAACAAAAATATCCGTTTCAAGGAAAAGACGGCTTATATTTTGATGCTTTTGCTTTTCCTTTTCAGCTTTGACAATAACTGCCTTAATTTTATCTGGCACGCATTTCACTTCCCTAACGATTTGCCGTTCAGATTTTCTTATATGTACTCATTCATCATTCTTGTCTGTGGATACAAGTGTATTACATGCCTAAAGTCGATTACAATCAAAGATATCGGTCTTGTCGGTATGGCATGGGTATTTTTCATTGCCATCGCGCAGAAAATGGCAACAACAAAAATGTCCGAAACTACTATATATATCAGCATAGGCTTTATTATTGTGTGGACAGGATTTTTATATCTTTTAAAACAAGGAAAGCTCGACAGGTTTATTCTTGCATCAATGGCGGTTGTAATCGTGTTCAGTGAGGTACTGATTGCCGATACGGGTTCAATTTTAATTACGCAGTCAAACAGCGATTACTCAAAGAATTTCTCACAGTATGACGAGGCGGTTAATAAAATACATTCCTCAGATGACGGCTTTTACAGAGAAGAACTGACTTATCTTGAAACACGAATGGACCCCTGCTACTACGGTTATAACGGAATGTCAGTATTCTCATCAATGGCGTATGAAAATTATTCACAGTTTCAGTACAGCCTCGGTATGTTTGGTAACAGGATAAACAGTTATACCTACAATACGCAGACGCCTGTTTACAATATGATGTTTAATCTTAAATATCTGATTAAGTCGGATATCAGCCTTGACCCATCGGAGAATTTCTATAATTACAGCTTTTCAACAGCGGACGATAAAACAGCGGTTTACGAAAACAAATATTTTCTTCCCATCGCATTTGCCGTAAACAAAAATACCGAAAACTGGGTTACCGAGGAGGGTAATCCCTTTGATGTGCAAAACAGCTTTTTCTCCCTCGCGACAGGTTATGATAATGTGTTTAATGAAGTTGATTATCTTTCAACCGAATTTGATTCAATGAGCGGAGACAAAATCACGCAGAACGGCACCTTCTGGTTTAAGAAAAACAATACTGACGACAACTACGGCTATGTCGATTTTATATTCACGCCGAAGCAGTCGGGAAGCACATATCTTTATATCACATCTCCTGAAATCGAAACAATTGAAATTAACTGTAATAATCTTACCGGCTTTACTCAAACTATCGGTGAACCGTATATTCTTGACCTCGGCTACTGTGAAGAAGGAGAGGAAATTAAAGTATCTCTCGACTGCACATCTATTGAAACAACTGAAACCTATGCCGAGATATATGCTTACACGGTTGACGAAGATGTCTTAAAAAACGGATATAATAGATTAAAGGAATCATCACTCAACGTGGACTCGCACAGCGACACAAAAATTTCAGGCGCTATTAAAGTAAACGAGGACAGCATACTTTATTCATCAATACCGTATGACGAGGGCTGGAGTGTTTTAATTGACGGCGAAAAAGCAGACACATTTGAGCTTGGAGACGCGGTACTCGCCGCAGCCATTAAAAAGGGCGAACATACTGTGGAGTATGTTTACACTCCCAAGGGTTTAAATTACGGCATTATTATTTCTGCAGCAAGCATTGCGGGAATTTGCGGATATATAATATTTATCACTGTAAAAAGAAAAAGAAAAACTTTTTCCGACGAACAGATAAGTGATTTTAAATCTTATTAATTATCCGCAAATTTTTACAATTTATTATTTACAATAATATACATTTGCTGTAAAATAGTCGTGTAAATTTTGAGAGGAGCTTCAAAACTTATGGCAAGACAAACAGCTGAAAGCATTAATACAATTCCGGTAGGACCCGTCGGCATCATTGGTATGCCCGGTTGTGAGGAACTCACGGACAAGATTGATAAATATCTTGTTAAATGGAGAAAAACACAGGCAACCGAGCATAAGCAAAATGTAGCTTTTTTCGGATATCAAAGGGATACATATAAAATTAACATTTCCGTTCCGCGCTTTGGCAGCGGAGAGGGCAAGGGCGTAGTTTCTGACTCTGTACGCGGTTATGATATTTATATTATTACTGACGTCTTTAATTACAGTTGTACATACAATATGTACGGGATGACAGTCCCGAAATCACCTGACGACCACTTTGCTGATTTAAAGAGGGTTATTCACGCTTTATCTTCAAAGCCTAAAAGGGTTTCCGTTATTATGCCTATGCTCTATGAGGGCAGACAGCACAAGAGAAGCTCCCGCGAATCCCTTGACTGTGCTATGGCTTTGCAGGAGCTTGTGAATTTAGGAGTTGACAATATTATAACCTTTGACGCTCACGATCAGAGAGTGCAGAACTCCATTCCTGACAAATCCTTTGAAAATGTAATGCCTACATATCAGATGATAAAAGCGCTTGTAAATAATGTTGATGACCTAACGATTGATCCCGAGCATTTGATGATTATTTCCCCTGACGAGGGCGCAATGCACAGATGTATTTATTTTGCCACACAGCTTGGCGTAAATCTCGGAATGTTCTATAAAAGAAGGGATTATACAAGAATTGTCAACGGACGCAATCCCATTGTTGAGCATCAGTATCTCGGTGATTCTGTCGCGGGCAAGGATATAATTATTGTTGACGATATGATTTCATCGGGTGAATCTATGCTTGAGGTAGCAAGCAAGCTTAAAAAGCTCGGCTGTTCAAGAATTTTTGTATGCACGACATTCGGTTTGTTCTGCAATGGTCTTGATGTATTTGACAAAGCATATAATGACGGTATATTTGATAAGGTATTCACAACAAACGGCGTTTATCAGTCTCCGGAGCTTTTATCAAGAGAATGGTATGTAAGCGTTGAACTTTCAAAGTATACAGCGTATTTTATTGATACGCTCAATCACGATATGTCAGTTTCTTCGCTTCTTGACTCCTCAGACAGAATTAAAAATATGCTCATAAAAAAAGGCTTAAAGGAGGCAAAATAATGGCAAAAAACAGTTTATCAAAAAAATGGAAAATCGTTATAGGCGTAATTATCGGCGTTATCCTTGCTTTAATCATCGCGGGAGGCGTTTACTGCGTTGCTACTGACCAGAATCCCCAGGAAGCGGCAAAGAGTATTTTTACTTCTGATGATGTCCAGATTGTGGGCAAATGGCAGAATCAGAAAAATCCCGGACTTACCGCCTATGTATTTTATGATGACGGAACATATGACTCTTATATCTCAACAGCTAATTTTAAAGGAGAGTATGAGCTTGACGGAAACAAACTGATTTTAAGAAATCCAACCACAAATAAAGATATTGTTTTTAAATACAAGGTTACGGAAAAGGAGCTGTCACTAACAGTTATTGAAGAGGACGGAGAGGAATCCGAAGGCAAGGATGTCAGCAAATATGACAGAGTTGATGAGCTCAACCAGAAATCTCTTGCTGATTTAATTGGAGAATACAAACAAAGCAACGAAACAACTACCGCAGCTGAATAAAAATACACCCTGTGCAATGGCACAGGGTTATATTTTTTTCATCACCACATATACATTACTGAGGAAGGTGAAAACACTTGATTGGTAATGTAGAAAAAAGGTGCATTGATTTAGGACATTATATTGTTGAAACAAAGTCAACAGTCCGCCAGACAGCGTCAGTATTCGGCATAAGCAAATCCACAGTACATAATGATGTAACCAAAAGGCTTTCTGTAATTAATCCCCTGCTTTGCAGCGAGGTAAAGGCTGTTCTTGAAGAAAACAAGGCGCAAAGACATATCAGGGGCGGTCTCGCCACTAAGAAAAAATACAGTGAAATGAAAAATAATTGATTTTTTTATCTCTTGGTGATAGAATTAAATATCATATAAATAAAGAGGAAGTTTAAAATGAAAATCGGTTTTATCGGCTGCGGTAATATGGCAACCGCAATAATAAAAGGTATAATCACAAACGGCGGTGTTGACAGTAAAGACATACTTGTTTTTGATATCTGCTCCCCTGCCGCTCAAAATGTAAAAAGTGCTTTTAGCGTATCCGTCTGTGAAAGCGAGTCCGACGTTGCGGAAAATTCCGATATAGTTTTCCTTGCTGTTAAGCCCAATGTCATATCATCTGTTCTTGAAAAAATTGATAATGTCATTAAAGAAAAACAGCCACTTATTATTTCAATCGCCGCCGGAAAAACACTCGCCTTTTTGGAAGATTGTATTGACTCGCGCGCAAGAATAGTCAGAGTAATGCCGAACATTAACGCAAAGGTCGGAGAAGCAATGAGCGCTTACTGCTTTAACAGCCTTGTCACTGATGAGGATAAAAAAGCAGTCGAAACACTTCTCTCATCATTCGGAAAGGTAAAGTGTCTTGATGAAAGCGCGTTTCCGCTTTTCGGTGTTCTCGGCGGATGCGCCCCTGCTTTTACATATATGTTTATAGACGCTCTTGCAAGAGCAGGAGTTAAGAATGGAATGAAAAAGGACGACGCACTTAAAATTGCAGCGCAGACAGTTTACGGCAGCGCAAAAATGATTTTGGAATCCGACGAACACCCATTTAAGCTGATAGACAATGTATGCTCTCCGGGCGGAACAACTATTGAGGGCATAATCTCACTACAGGCTGACGGCTTTGAAAGCGCGGTACACAACGCTGTTGACAAGGCGCTTGATAAGGATAAAAAATTATAAAAACTGCTCCCTGATTGATTTATCAGGGAGCTTTTGTTTTATAATATTACAAATACTTTTTAATTTCATCGACCATATCTGTCTTTTCCCATGACACATCAAGGTCTTCCCTGCCCATATGACCGTATGCGGCAAGATTTTTGTAAATAGGCTTTCTCAAGTCAAGTCTTTCAATGATAGCGGATGGTCTAAGGTCAAACACCTTATTTACAATTCCGCTGATTTTTTCATCTGAAATTCTGCCTGTGCCGAATGTATCAACCATTACCGAAACCGGCTTAGCAACGCCGATTGCATATGCAAGCTGAACCTCACACTTGCTTGCAAGACCTGCGGCAACAATATTTTTAGCGACCCAGCGCGCGGCGTAAGCGGCGCTTCTGTCAACCTTTGTCGGGTCCTTTCCGCTGAAAGCTCCGCCGCCGTGACGTGAATATCCGCCGTATGTATCAACGATAATCTTACGTCCCGTAAGACCCGAGTCACCATTAGGACCGCCGATAACGAATCTGCCTGTCGGATTAACATAATATGTAGTGCTCTCATCAATCAAATCAGAGGGAATTGTTGTTTTTATAACCTTTTCAATTATATCCTCACGGAGCTGTGAAAGTTCAATATCAGCGCTGTGCTGGCTCGATACAACTACTGCCGTAACCCTTGAAGGCTTACCGTCATCATATTCAACCGTAACCTGTGTTTTACCGTCGGCATAAAGATAAGGGAGAGTTCCGTCCTCTCTTACCTCGGTAAGTTTTACGGCGAGCTTATGAGCAAGACTTATCGGAAGAGGCATAAGCTCTTTAGTTTCGTCACAGGCATAACCGAACATCATTCCCTGATCGCCCGCACCGTTAAGATTATACTCATCCTCCTGCATATTTTTAAGCTCATAAGATTTATCAACACCCATAGCAATATCCGCCGACTGCTTATCAAGCGCTGTAAGAACGGCACAAGTGTTGCCGTTAAAGCCCTTTTTATCATTGTCATAGCCGATATCGCAAATCGTTTTACGTACAATTGCGGGAATATCAACCTGCGCGTTAGTTGTAATTTCGCCCATAACAAGAACCTGACCTGTTGTGCATGTAGTCTCGCAGGCAACACGGCTCATTGGATCCTGCCTGAGCATTTCATCCAAAACAGCATCGGATATCTGGTCACATATTTTGTCGGGATGACCCTTTGTAACCGATTCACTTGTAAATAAAAATTTTGACATAAAATATCCTCTCCTTTAATAAAAACAAAAACACATACCGAAGTATGTGCAGATTTCACCTCATCACTCGGTATACGCAGGTATTAGCACCTTACATAAAGCAGGTTGCTGTGGCATCAATGGGCCTGTCCCTCCGCCACTCTTGATAAGCGATATTCAGTTCTTATTAATAATACATCATCATCACGGACTTGTCAACAGCTAAATAACTATAAACAAAGTTAAGAAATTATTAACTAAAAAATAAGATTATATTTTATCTTTTTTATCAATACTGTTGCAATTTGTTTATAATTAGTTTATAATTTATATGAATATAGTTGTGAATATTTCGCATTTAAGGAGGAAAAAATAATGTCTAAAAAAACCGTATTTATTACCGGCGGTACCGGTAATATGGGCTGGGCAGCAGTTCAGGAGATGCTGAAGCATCCAAGTGACATAAATATCAAGATGCTTGCAAGAAAAAGCCCTAAGAATGAAGAAAAATTAAAACCCCTTATGGCTAAGCCGAATGTTAAAATCGTATGGGGCGACCTCGGCGACTACGATTCAATTTTTGAGGGTGTAACAGGCTCTGACTACATTCTTCATGTCGGCGGTATGGTATCCCCTACTGCGGACTGGAAACCATACAGAACGCAGTCAACAAATATCGGTGCGGCGCAGAACATATGCAAGGCTGTTCTTGCACAGCCTGATCCGGATGCGATTAAGGTTTGCTACATAGGTACGGTTGCAGAGACAGGCGGACGTAACTATCCTATCCATTGGGGACGCTGCGGTGACCCGATTAAAATTTCTATCTATGACCATTATGCTATTTCAAAAACAGTTGCCGAGCGCACCTTTGTTGAAAGCGGCATTAAAAACTGGGTTGTTATGCGTCAGTCGGGTATTCTCTATCCTAACATTTTAAAAAATATGGATCCGATTATGTTCCATGTACCAATTAACGGTGTTCTCGAATGGTGTACTGTTGAGGATTCAGGACGTCTCATGTGCAACCTTGTTCTTGAGGATAAGGCAGGACATCTCGGCTCTGATTTCTGGAATCATTTCTTCAATATCGGTTCGGGTAAAGAATACAGAATTTCCAACTATGAGTTTGAGTGTCTGTTGCTCGGCACACTCGGTCTTGCCGGTCCTGAAAAGCTGTTTGAGCCTAATTGGTTTATTACAAAGAATTTCCACGGTCAGTTCTATGCGGACGGTGACAAGCTTGAGGAATTCCTTCACTTCCGTGAAAATCTTCCTATTCAGGATTATTTTGACAGACTTGCTACACAGGTTGAATTTTATTTTAAAATACCGAGATATCTACCTAAGAATCTCGTTGCCGCCTGTGCTAAACCGTTTATGAAAAAGATTGCGTCTACTCCTGACTTTGGTACTCTCGACTGGGTTGAAAAGGACAATAAGGTTCGTATGAGCGCATATTTCGGCTCAAAGGCTGAGTGGGAAAAAATACCTAAGAAATGGGAAGATTTCAACATCATTAAATTTGATAAGGATAACAGCGCTGCTGAGCAGTTTAAGCTTGACCACGGCTATGATGAAACAAAGCCGGAATCGGAGCTTGACATTGAGGATATGAAAACTGCCGCTAAATTCCGTGGCGGCGAGTGCTTAAGCGAAACAATGACCAAAGGCGATATGGCAACCAAGCTCAAGTGGAAATGCGGTCTTTGCGGCGCGGAATTTGAGGCGTCTCCCGCTCTTATTCTTCTCGGCGGTCATTGGTGTCCTGAATGCTACATTCCTCAGAAGCAGTGGAATTATGACGAGGTCGCTAAAACGAATCCATTCTTTGCACAGGTTTGGTATCCGAGCCACAATAAAGATGAGCATAATGTTTATAAATTTGATGATTTATTCCATATTGACGGAGTTAAATGGGACGACATTAAAAGATAATTAAAATCATAACCACCAGTTGAACTGGTGGTTTGCACAGGCCCTAAAAGGGCCGCCTACTGGCTCGCCGACTGAAAGT
>CANQXE010000006.1 GCA_947627725.1 uncultured Clostridia bacterium
TTTAAATCCTAACCGTAATCCATTATCTCTTGTTCTGATTTCTCCGCCTAATGCGGTTGCCATACTGTCGGAATCAACAAAATTAATGTCCCAGTCCGATTCTTCATGAGCCAGTTCTTCGGCACGAGAGCCTCCCGGTGCAATAATTGTCGGGAAAATTTCTTTCTCTAATGGGTACTGGAATTTAATGTCAGTCAATTTTTCAGAAACAACGATTGTAGCATCAGTATACGACAAAGGTAAATATGTTGTGTTTGGTGCATAAAGAAGTTTTGTTGTATCATGCACCCAAGCGTTTTCAATATCGGTTGCACTTGGAATCCATAAAATTTCCAGCGGACCTCTTGCGGGAATCATTCCCAGGCTATTTACTTCAGGGAAATAAAATTTCTCTACTTTAGGCATATACAGTATTTTTAAATTTGGTAAATTAGTTAACGAATGAAACACCATTCTGGTAACACTTGGGAGATAAAGCTCTTCAACATACATATCATAAAATTGGTTATAAGCAATAGTATCATTGTCAAAAACTAATGCGGGCATATCTATAACCCGTATTTCTGCAAATTGTCCAAGCCCCATTGAGCTGGAACCGCGTTGTATATGAGTACATTTAGGAGCATATAAAGTATCAATGTGACTATATGCCAAAGCTCCATGATAGAAGGTTTCAACATTCGGAGTTTCAAATTCGGTTAGATAATAACAGTCCCGTATTGAACCGTTATCCATTTGCTTAATATTAGGTGCATTTAATTCCTGCAAAAAATAGCAGTCGGCAAAATAATATTGCGATGTTTTTTCAAGTATAGGAGCATTACAGTACATAAGCGTTGAGCCCTGAAATGCATTCATAGAACCATAATGGTTGTCAAAGTTCGTGAGATTTACTTCAATCAACCCTGAATGCGCAAAACAATAAGATGCAAAATATGTCACATTTTTATCAAAATCTATACTGTGTAGTTTTGCACAATTATAAAATACATATCCGCTTGCCTCATTAAGTACAGGCATAACTTCATCTTGCAGACTTATGCAATCTCTAAAAATATTGCTATCCAAGTCAGTGATTCCTCTTGCAATAATATGTTTTAAATCAACAGAGTCTCTAAAGGCTCCGTTTCTCAACTCTTTAATAGTATTTGGAAGTACAATACTTGTGAGCTTGCTCTCGCTGAACACTCTTTTATAAACTGATATCGGAGTAATTCCGTTTATTGTGTCAGGAACAACAATATTGTTTTTATCGCCGTTGTATGCCGTAATTTGTCCATCGTCGGATATTTCAAATTCAGAGCCGTCAAGATAATACTGAACCGTATAATACTGCGATGAAATATTGCTTGCATATTTATCATCTTTAATTAACGCATAATTCATCTGCATCTCATTGTCTACAGTTATCGGCTCAGAATATATTGTGCCGTTTGTACTGCTCGGTATTGACTTATCAAGAGTATAGACAAGCTGCGTGCCTTCGGGAATATTGTTAAATTCAACAGTCTGCGTATCGTTATACAAGCCTCCTTTTACGCTTGGAGTTTGTACGCTTTCTGTTTTATCATCAATAAGATTTGCAAAATTAAGCATTCCGCTTCCGTAATAATCCCGTTCATCATCACCCATATAAACTGCCGATGATTTTAGTTTTTCTTCCACTTCATCGGGAGATAATTTCGGAACCTGCATAAGAATATATGCGCAAGCCGCACTTACAAAAGGTGTTGCGGCAGATGTTCCCGTAAAATTGGTTGTATATTTATCTGTTGAAAAATCTATTACATTAATTTTATATCCGGGAGCCGCAACATCTATCTCGCTGCCGTAATTTGAAAAGGTGCAGATATGGTTTGTATTATCAAATGCGCCCACTGTTATTGCCGTTTCGCAATCAGCGAGAGTGCAGTATTTAACAGGAATATTATCATTACCTGAGGCAACACATACGGTAACGCCTTGCTCGATTAATTCCGCAACAAGCTGGGTTTCAATACTGCTTTCCCCATCAAAATTATATCCTCCGATACTCATATTCAATACATCAGGTTTATCTTTTTCGTCGAGAATATATTCAAGAGCGGCTATTACTTCCGATAATGTTGCATATCCGTCTGAATCCATTACCTTATACGGTTTGATTTTTACATTATCAGGCGTACTCTTAGCTATTATACTTGCAACGGCAGTTCCGTGTCCCTGATCATCCATACTGTCGCCGCGCTCACCTGAGTATGAAAGGTTGATTGTTGTATCTGTTATACGATCTGCAAGGTCTTCGTTGGTATAATCAACACCCGTGTCAAAAACACCCACTACTATTTCCTTATCACTGTTTGCATTTGCTTTTGCATACTCGGTGTCTGTTATGTCATATGCCCAGTCTGCTGACGGCTCGTTTTCAGAGCCGTCAGCAGCATCGGCAGTCAAGAAGAAACGTTTATCTTTTTCAACCATATAACCTCTGTCGGTTAATTCTTCATATTCCTCAAGCATTGTTCCTTTATCATCATACTGCAAAACAGCATACTCCAGACCGTAGGCAGAATCTATTGCCTCAGTATTCTTGATTTCTTTTTTAGTCTGAACTATTAAACGGTTTTCAGTATAATTCAAATTACCGTTTTCATTTCCTTCTGTTTCGGAAAAAACAGGGATTTCGGAGTCTGAATTGTACTCGTTATTAATATTGTTTACAAGACTGCAAAAGCGACTTGTATCACGCCTTTGAGCCTCCGCCGCTATTACACTCTGACACGGTGCAATAACCGACGACACCATCAGGATTGACAAAATAAAACATAACTGTTTTTTCATCATATTCCCCCATTTAAATGCTTAACTTCTCCCAATATTAATATATCACACTATATATTAATAGTCAATCAGGTATTGACAGAAAAACCGAAGGTCAAATAAGCAGACCTTCGGTTTTTTCATTCTTTATATAATGATTTAAGAAGCGCTATTTCCTTTGCGTAGCCGTCAAGCTCATTAGGCGTTTCAAGGAAAAACGGAAGCTTTTTAAGTGACGGGTGGTTGATAATCCTTTCAAACGCGTCTATGCCGATATATCCGTCCCCGATTTTTTCGTGCCTGTCCTTGTGCGCGCCTAAAGGATTTTTTGAATCGTTAAGGTGGACTGCCTTTAGTCTGTCTATGCCTACCACCCTGTCAAACTCATCAAGCACATTGTCAAGCTCATTTACTATATCATATCCGCCGTCATTCACATGGCAGGTATCAAAGCAGACACCTAACTTATTATTCAGCTCCACTCTGTCAATTATTGCTCTCAGCTCCTCAAAGGTTTTGCCGATTTCCGAACCCTTGCCCGCCATTGTTTCAAGCAGGACGGTTGTCGTCATATCCTCAAACAGAACATTGTTAAGCGCATCGGCAATCAGCTCAATGCCAAACTCCTCGCCCTGTCCTACATGTGAGCCCGGATGAAAATTATAAAGCTGGTTAGGCGTATATTCCATTCTCTTTAAATCATCTGAAAAAGTATTTATCGCAAACTCCCTTGTTTCAGGCTTTGCGCTGCAGCAATTAAGCGTATACGGCGCGTGCGCAAGAATTACGGGAAAGCCCTGCGTCTTCATCAAATCCAAAAAGGTTTCAACATCCTTTTCATCAATTGCCTTTGCACTTCCTCCGCGCGGATTGCGGGTGAAAAACTGAAATGTATTTGCGCCGATTTCCTGTGCCTGCTTAAGCATAGCCGTATAGCCTTTTGACGCACTCAAGTGCGCTCCTATAATTAACATAATTTTACCTCTTTTAATTATTTCGGCAAATTTTCTTTTGCCATATCTTCTTCAGCCCTACCGGACATTATGTATTCAAGCAGGTCCGCAACGCAGCCCTTGTTGCAATGGCACGCCTCAAACTTGCATATTTTATGTATAGCAGACGGCGCCTGACCCGCACAGGCAGGCAAACCTACCGTTTTAAGCATATCCCAGTCATTGTAATAATCACCGATTGCCGCAACGTGGCTTTTTTCAATTTTGAGCATATCGGCAAGCCTCATAATTCCGACACCCTTATGCGTATCCTTTTCCAGCATTTCCATGCTCCACAGGGATGACGCCATAAAATTAGCGTCGGGATTAGGTAATCTGTCGATAACCTCTCTTAAACGGTTAATCGTAACGGGATTAGACCAGAATATTACCTTCATCCAGCCTTCCGTAGGAACATCGTCAATCGAATTGACACACTCATGTCTTGCCTTATCAAAGTACATCGTTCCCTGCGAAAGAAGTCCTCTTTTGACAATATACACATAATCGTCAAAATAAACGCCAATATCAACGCTTTTGAAAATATCGTTAAATTCCTTTGCAATCCGTCGGACAAATTCCTGACCCTTTTCGCCTATGGTATTTCTCCAGAGCATCTCCCTTTTATTATAATCATATATACCCGCGCCGTTGAGAACGATTGCAGGCTGATTAGGCGTTATACGATTATAATTTCTTTCAAGGCTTGACTGAAGCCTGCCTGAAGCGAGAGTGAAATTACCGCCCAAATCAGTAAACTTTTTTATAGCGTCATAATTTCTTTTAGGCAGTTTCCTCAGCTTATTGTTGAGTGTTCCGTCAATGTCGGAAACAACGAGCCAATTTTCAAAGGTTTTCCCCATTATATTCTCCTATATTAATTTTCTTTTTTGATTTTATTTAAAAACTGTGTAAAATAATCAGGCAATTCAGAGGTGAAGTGCATATATTCCTGCGTTCTCGGATGGACAAAGCCAATTTCACCTGCGTGCAGGCACTGACCGTTAAGGCTTTTTATGACCTTGCTCGGACCGTAAACGCTGTCACCCGCAAGCGGATGACCGATATATGACATATGAACTCTTATCTGGTGAGTTCTTCCTGTTTCAAGAACACAGCGGATATGCGTAAAACCGCCGAATCTTTCAACCACCTCAAAGTGAGTTACGGCGTCCTTTGAATTTTTATCTGTTACAGCCATCTTTTTTCTGTCCTTCGGGTGACGTCCGACTGGCTGATGGATTGTACCTGTGTCCTCCTTTATATTTCCATAGCATACAGCCTGGTATGCACGGTGAAAGGAATGTTCTTTAATCTGTTTTGCAAGATTCAAGTGCGCCGTATCATTTTTTGCAACAATCAAAAGCCCTGATGTGTCCTTATCAATTCTGTGTACTATTCCGGGACGGATAACCCCGTTAATACCGCTTAGCGTGTCCTTACAGTGATAAAGCAGTGCGTTTACGAGTGTTCCGCTGTAATTTCCTGCCGCGGGGTGAACTACCATGCCCTTCGGCTTATTGACAACGAGCAAATCATTATCCTCATACACTATATCAAGAGGAATATTTTCCGCCTTTACGTCAAGCTCAACCGCATCGGGAACGAGAACGGTTATACTGTCATTTAATCTGCACTTATAATTTTTAGAAACGGATGATGAATTAACCGTCACATTGCCGTCTGAAATAAGCCTTGATGCTCCGCTTCGTGTAAAAGTCTCAATACTGTCGCTGATAAATTTATCAATTCTTGTGCCAGCGCCGTCCTTATCAACGGATAAAGTAATCGTTTCACTCATTCCCGTTCTCCTTTTTTAAACATATCAAAAACGAGACAGGCAATAAGGCTGATCGTACCGAGAGTTACAGCGCAGTCCGCAATGTTGAAAACCGCAAAATTGACAAAGGTAGGATTGATAAAATCAATAACGTAGCCGAGAAAAATTCTGTCAATAAGATTGCCGGCAGCACCCGAAAAAATTACACCCAAAGACCAGAAAAGCCATAGATTTTTTTCAGCCTTAGTAAACATATAAACCAGAATACATACAGCAACCAATGCCGTTAAAGCTATAAAAAACCATCTTCCTCCGCTGAAAAGCGAAAAGGCGGCTCCTGTATTTTCGGTATACCGAAATTCAACAAAGCCTTTTATAAAATTCTTAGCCTTGTCGGGATAAAGCGCTGATTTTGCGAAATATTTAGTTATCTGGTCAAAGGCAATGATGAATATAATCATTACAACTGACCAGAAATTTTTACTCTTAAGCTTCACAAAAGACCTCCATTTCAGGCTGTTCATCAGGTCAATACAAAATAATATTATTGTAGGCACACAACTATTTCAAGCCGTGTGCCTTATTAGATCAGCAAATTTTTTTCATTACATCTGCACAGTGCGAGCAAAGCGTAGGATGTTCACTGCTGCTTCCGACAGTATCCGAATATTTCCAGCAGCGTTCACACTTTTCTCCGTCTGCCTTGGATACTGAAACTGAAAGTCCCTCAATCTCGCCCTTAACCTCTCCTTCACCGTTTTCAACAGTAACGGCTGAGGTAATGAATATTTCGGGGAGGTCAGCCTCAACAGATTTTAAGAAATCGTAAAGCTCACCGTCAGCGTAAAGAGTAACCTTTGCTTCAAGCGGTTTTCCTATGATTTTTTCGTTTCTTGCAAGCTCAAGTGCCTTCTGAACATCAACTCTTACGGAATGAATTTTATCCCATTTTGCTATAAATGCGTCGTCCGTCTCAATATAATCCGCCGTCGGAATATCGTTAAAAAGAGGCGATTCGCTGTTTCTGCTCTTATCGTGAGGCATTGCGAGCCAGATTTCATCAGCAGTATACGCAAGAATGGGAGTAAGCAAAAGCGTAAGCGCGTCAAGCACCTTATAAAGAACTGTCTGAGCCGCGCGCCTTGTTGCGCTTTCGGGAGCAGATGTATAAAGTCTGTCCTTGAGCACATCAAAATAGAAATTACTCATATCAACTACGCAGAAATTGTGAACAGCGTGAGCCGTTGTGTGATAGTCGTACTCCTCATATCCCCTGCGCGCGGTCTTAATAACCTCGTCAAGCTTCATAAGAGCGTACTTGTCAAGCTCTTCCAGCTTATCGTTATCAACAATATCCTTGTCGGGATCAAAGTCATAAAGATTACCGAGGCAGTATCTCGCAGTATTTCTGAGCTTTCTGTAATTATCGGAAATCTGCTTTAAAATTTCCTTGCTGATACGGATATCGGCATGGTAATCCGCGCTTGCAACCCATAGACGGAGAATATCTGCGCCATACTGAGTTATAATTTCCTGAGGGTCAATACCGTTTCCGAGTGACTTCGACATTTTTCTGCCTTCTCCGTCAACCGTCCAGCCGTGAGTTATAATCTGCTCATAAGGAGCTCGCTTACCGCCGGCAACAGCGGTGAGTAGTGATGACTGGAACCAGCCTCTGTACTGGTCGGCGCCTTCCAAATAAACATCGGCAGGATACTTTAAGTACGGTCTGTTCTTACAAACAGCGGCGTGTGAGGAACCCGAGTCAAACCATACATCCATAATATCCTTTTCTTTATCAAAGCCATTTGCGTTTCCGCAATGCGGACACTTAAAACCGTCAGGAAGAAAATACTCGGTATCGTGCGCATACCAAGCGTCTGAGCCTTCTTTGCCGAAAATTTCGGAAATCTTCATCATAACGTCATTATCAATAATTTCCTTGCCGCAGTCCTGACAATATATAACGGGAATAGGCACTCCCCATTTTCTCTGACGCGAGATACACCAGTCCGCTCTCTCCTGAATCATTGACTGAAGTCTGTCCTTGCCCCACTCAGGGTACCACTTAACATCCTCAGCAGCCTCAACGGCGGCAGCCTTGAAATCATCGACCGAACAGAACCACTGGCTTGTTGCCCGGAATATAACGGGTTTATGGCATCGCCAGCAATGCGGATACTGGTGCTTAATTTTTTTAAGAGCAAAGAGCGCGCCGATTTTTTCAAGATGAAGCGCAATCGGCTTATTAGCCTCCTCAGTGGAAAGACCTGCAAACTGTCCTGCCTCCTCGGTGAGCTTACCGTCTGCGTCCACAGGTACAATAATCGGAATTTCAGGATAATTTTTACAAACAATAAAGTCGTCAACACCGTGACCCGGAGCTGTATGAACGCAGCCCGTACCGCTTTCAAGCGTAACGTGGTCTCCGACAATAACAAGGGAGGTACGGTCAATGAAAGGATGACGGGTTTTCATATACTCAAGCTCACTGCCCCTGATTATACCTACTGTTTCGTAATCGTCAACGCCCTTTTCCTGCATAGCCGCAGGTGCAAGGTCCGTTGCCATTACATAGTATTCATCTCCTGCTTTAATCAATGAATATTCGTAATTAGGACCTACGCATATCGCGACATTAGCAGGAAGCGTCCATGTTGTTGTTGTCCATATAACAAAATATGTTTTTGATAAATCCGCACCCATTGCGGTGAGCTTGCCCAAATCATCCGTTACATTGAATTTAACATAAATTGAATGACATGGATCCTCGGAATATTCAATCTCTGCCTCCGCAAGGGCGGTATTACAATCAGCGCACCAGTAAACAGGCTTTAATCCCTTGTAGATATAGCCCTTTGACGCCATTGTTGCGAATACCTTTATCTGCTCCTCCTCAAACTCCTTGTTTAAAGTGATATATGGATTATCCCACTCCGCTATAACACCGAGTCTTTTAAATGACTCACGCTGAAGGTCAACATAGCTCAAGGCTGTGTCACGGCATATTTTTCTCAGCTCCAAATCGGAAATATTACTTTCCGCCGTTATGCCTGCCTTTTTTCTTGCGGCAAGCTCTGTCGGAAGTCCGTGAGTATCCCAGCCGGGTACAAACGGAGACTGAAAGCCTGTCATATTCTTATATCTTACGATAAAGTCCTTAAGAGTCTTATTCAGCGCGTGACCGATATGAACATCACCGTTCGCATACGGAGGTCCGTCGTGAAGTACAAAGAGCGGCTTGCCCTCATTATGCTTCATAAGTCTTCTGTACTGGTCATTTTTCTCCCAGCGTGCAAGAAATTCCGGCTCTCTTGTCGGAAGTCCCGCACGCATGGGAAATTCGGTTTTAGGTAAATTAAGTGTTTGATTATAATCCATTATATCTGCTCCTTAAATACGCAGGCAAAAGAAAAGCTATTTAACCTCAAACTTCACTTGCCCGCTTTAGATTATTTTTTCTTTTTAAAAAAGCCTCTGAATTTTGAGCTGTCGCCGTCGTCTTCCTCTTCCTCCGGAGGAATTAAAGAGATGGTTTCATTTGTTCTTTCGGTTTCTTTTTTTACATTAAAAAAGCTCTCAAAAGGCATTGCGTTTTCAAATTCAGGCTCTTCATCTATTATGGGAATTGTTTTTACACTCTCGTCAATAGGAGTCATTTCGTCGGTTGAAAACGCGTCAAGAGCGTTTGAAACCTCTTCCTCAGTGGGAGACTCATCTTCCTCCTGAGATTCTTCATATGTATTAGCTGATTCAAGCTCGTCAATAATTTCGTCTACCTCATCCATTTCGATTTTATACTCATTTTTTTCCTCTGATTCGGTATCCGTGCTTTCCTCATGCTCTGTTACTTCATCCTCCGGTTCTTCGTCAATCTCGTCTATTTCTTCAACATCATCTGCTTCGGCAAGACTTTCGTCACCTTCAGGTTCATTAGCTTCCTCCGTGACCTCTTCCTCTGTTTTCTCCCCTTCACCTATAACATCAGTAATAGCAGACATTAAAGTGTTAAGCTCTTTTTCTATCTCCTCAATGCTTTCATTTTCGTCATCACTGCTCTCCGGAATGTGCGCCAGATTTTTGAGCTTATCAAGCTGTGTTTCGTAAAGGTCTACAAGAGTTGCTCTGAAATCCTTTGATTCATTCTTAAGCTTTGCCACAATTTCAGAATGATAGTCCTTTTCTTCCTTTGCTTTATTTACTATTTTGTCCGCAAGCTTCTTTGCCTGCATGAGCGCATTATCCGCCACAACCTTTGCGCCGTCAATAGCTTCGTTTGCTTTCTTCTGCGCCTCTGAAATTATTTCGTCGGCTGCTTGTGCCTTCTCCTTTGTGAGACCTGCCACATACGCTCTCGCTTCGCCGATAATTTTCTCCGCTTTTTCCTGCGCGTCAACAACCGTTTGATGCGCGGAAGCGGCTGAATCTGCGAGAGACTGCTCTGCCTTTTCCTTTGCCTCCCTCGTTACCTGAGTTGCCATTTTCTGTGCAGTTATAAGCGCGGTTTTTATAGAATCCTCGTCAGCTCTGTATTCCTCAATACGGTTTGCAAGAATCTCCATCTTACGATAAAGCTCCTTGTTTTCATCAAATACAGCCTCATAGGATTCTATGATTTCGAGCAGAAGCTCGTTAACCTCATCTCTGTCATAGCCGCCGCTCTCAACTGTTGAAATCTTTTTTTCTCTGATTTGACTTGGTGTAATCATCACTTATTCTCCTCCGCCTTATTTTCATCAGTATTTAATAAATCAATTACATAAACATTCCGTTATTTTCAAGCTCGTCAATCAAATCGCCCATAACGTCAACATTATATGGCGTGATTATATACGTGCTGTTTGCAACTCTTTTTATCTGACCGTTGCTTGCGTACGCAACACCGCTTAAAAAGTCAAGCAATCTGCGTGCAATATCACGGTTTGTGCTCTCAAGATTCAGCACGACCGTTCTCTTAGCGTTAAGATTATCTGCAATTGACGCAGCCTCCTCAAAACGCTCAGGCTTTACAAGCACCACCTGAAGCTGTGTTGTAGTATGAATATTGACTACCTTGTCGCTGTCATGCCGGCGCATACGTGGACGCTCTGTAAAGCGTTCTTCCTTCTCTGTTCTGTCGTAATTCCTTTCCCGTCTGCCTGTTCTCTCTCTCGGAGGTTCAATACCAAAGGAGCCGGAGTTGTTATCATCATAAAAATCGTCAAAATCGTCATCGTCGTTATCTGTAACGATATCCTTAATTTTATCTAAAAATCCCATATTCGCCTCTCCTCAAAAATACTTTCTCGCGCCGAAGATGGCAGAGCCAACACGGACTATATTTGAGCCGTTGGAAACCGCGGACTCAAAATCTCCGCTCATTCCCATTGACAAAATATTCATATCTATATTATCTATATTTTTACTCTTAATGTCAATGAAAGATTGATACATTGTGCTGAAATATTCATTAATCTCTTTTTCCGTATCGCAAATCGGAGGTATGGTCATAAGTCCTTTGATTTTTATGTTGTCCATTCCGGCAATTTCAATGAGCAGTTCCTCAAGCTGTTCCATATAAATACCGCTCTTTGAATCCTCCCTGCCGATATTAACTTCAATAAGCACGTTCGTTGTCAGACCTTTATTTGCGGACACACGGTTGATTTCCTTTGCAAGCTTAACCGAATCAACCGATTCAATCATATCGACCTCTCCGACAATCTGTTTTACCTTATTCGTCTGAAGATGGCCTATAAGATGCTTTTCCACACCGTCAAGCTTCAGCTCATCTTTTTTACCGAGATATTCCTGAACTCTGTTCTCGCCAATCAAATCGGCTCCAAGCTCAATCGCCTTGTTTATATACACGCTTTCAACAGTTTTGGTAACCGCCATAAGCCTTACGTCTTTTGGATTCCTGCCTGCCTTAATCGCCGCCTCCTCAATTCTTGACTTGACAGCCTTGTAGTTATCCTCTACTGCCTGCAGTTTTGCCTCATCAGCTATAAACCTTTCCATCATGCAAATCCTTTCCTTTCGTTATAATCTGGTCGTAAAATCGGATAGAATTACTGTTTTCGGGGTCATTTTTAAAAATCACAAAATCCTTTGCGGAATAAATTATTTCTCCCCTTCTCTCTGATACCTGATTTGAAATAAGAGCATAAACACACTTGTTACCCTCACCGTCAATATGAATCGCGGACGCGGGTACCTTGAAGCCGGTGTACTCATTATAACGAATCTCTATATTCTCAAGACGCATTGAAGTAATCTGGCTGTTCATCTGCGAGCATTGCAAAACCAGCACTGTCTCATTCACGCCTAAATCAGTATCGGCTCCGCTGACAACCTTGCAGTTAAGCACCTCGTCGCTATCCTTAAGAGCTACATTCAGGGTGTCGCCGTTGCTGATGTCTTTTACATCATCTGCATTAACCACACAGCAGAAATACCATTCGTAGCTTGTAACAAGCTTGCCAAAGCTGTCCTGGATCTTCTGCTGCCCGGATACCTTTTCAATATAGCTCTGAACGGTCTTTACATCGGCATTCTTAATGTTATTATAGTCAAATAAACTCTCGCACCCGTCGGTATACGAGGAAAAAATTCCCGATTCATCAGCGGTTACGTATCCTGTCGGCTTGCAGGCATCAATATTTATACCGTTAATCTGAGACTGTAAATCACGCTTAATCTGTGAAAAATCAACGTCCCTGCCGATAATCATCTGGCGTCTTGTAAGCTTATCGTTTAACTCCTCCGAGCAGTCAGAAACGGCGGTAAATGAATGACTGTTGACAGTACGGATATAATCATTAACATCACTCAGAATATCCCTGTCAATACTTTCAATATCAGTCGCCATACCGGCTGACTTGCTTTCAAGCTCAAGATAATAATCAAGCTGGCTGTGTAAATCAAGTAGTGTGGAATATGCCTTTGCGTTGTCCTCTGATGAAAACAGCATCGCAACATTCCCCCCGAGCTTAACCTTTTCGCAGTCCTGAACGCTCGGCACAATAACGCCTTCGGATTTACTGCTTACGGTATGCTCATCCCTTACCACAAGCGCCTTCGTCTCAATAGTTTCATACACGGTTGACGTTACAGCCGTAATTGTTTCCACATCAACATGGGTTGCGGTATAGCACTCATAAAAAATATATCCTGCAATAATCAGCAAAACCACAATAATTGCGGCAATATTGCCGTGCTTTTTCTTAGGATTTTTATTCACTTTTTCCTTCTTGGAATCTTCCATTTATAAAATCCTCGCAATAATGAATCGCTGTTTTTACTGTTTCTTCAAAGCCGAGAACATCGGGCTTAAGTACAATCGCGTTTTTTCTTCTTTTAAACCAAGTTATCTGACGTTTGGCATAATTGCGTGTTTTTTGCTTAAGACTTTCAATTGCCGTATCAAGCGCGCAGTCTCCGTTAATATACGGCATAAGCTCCTTATGACCTATTGCCTGAGCGGAGGTACCTGCGTTTCTCTTTAACATATCTCTTGCCTCCTGCTCCAAACCAAGCTTTATCATTTTATCGACTCTTTTATTAATCCTGTCATAAAGAATCTGACGATTATCATAATCAAGAACGAAATAGAGTACGTCATACGGGGATTCCTGCCTGCGTGAATTAATATTCTGCCGGGTTTTGCTCACTCCCGAATAGTAAAGCTCCAAGGCTCTGACAACACGTTTTTTATTGTTTTTATGTATTTCCTGCGCCGAATCATAATCAACATTTAAAAGCTCTTCATAAAGGGAATCGGCATCTTTTTTCATAAGCTCATCACGCAGCTTACGGTCAATCTCAATATCCTCAAAAAGAATATTGTCAACAAGACTGTCTATAAAAAGTCCTGTTCCTCCTACTACAACCGGAATTTTTTTACGGCTTATTATATCATCAATTTTCTGTCTTGCAAGATTACACCACATTGCGACCGAAAAATCTTCATCACAGTCAAGAAATTCAATTAGGTGGTGGACTGCCTTTTCTTTTTCCTCGTCAGTAGGGCAAGCAGTTGCAATCGGCATATTTTTATAAACCTGCATTGAATCGGCTGAAATAATTTCGCCGTTTACCGCTCTTGCAATTTCTATACCGAGGCTCGTCTTACCCGAGGCGGTCGGACCGGCAACAACAATGATTTTCTTTTTCATTATCCCACCTATACTCTGCCAAACTGTTTTTCAATATCATATTTTGAAATTTTAATAAACACAGGTCTGCCGTGCGGACAAAAGCGTATATTCGGCATGGAAAGAAGCTTTTTAATAAACAGCTCCTGCTCACGGGGAGTTGTTCTGTCGCCCGCTTTAACCGCGCCTCTGCAGGATGCGGAATGATAAATCCAGTCGATCTTATCGGGCGTTATATCTGTTTTATGCTCAAGAAGTTTTTGGGCTATCTCCGTTATCAAATCTTTAATGTCGCTGTCACCGACAAGCGACGGTACTGCACGCACAACGACCGTGCTTTCGCCAAAAGGCTCTGTTTCAAAACCGCATTTGACAAGAAGGTCGCTGTTTTCGGTAATCACTTCAAATTCATCCTTTGAAAGAGCAACTGCCACAGGCGATAAAAGCATCTGCACCTCAACCGTACTCTGAGCCTTCAGCTTTTCATAATTCATACGCTCATGCGCCGCGTGCTTGTCAATAAAATAAAGCTCCTTGTCAATCTCGGCAATAAGATATGTATTAAACGCTTCGCCGACTAAGCGGAAAGAAATATTTTCTTTCTCGTCAACTGTCGCCGTCTGTTCATTGCCCTGCTCGTTTTTCTTCAAAAATGCATCAGGCTCTTTTGACTGAATGACGGGGATTTTAACTACCTCTGACTCCCTGTCCCCATGATTTGTAAAATCAAGCGTGGGTGAGCTTACCTGCCGGAAATCCCTTTTCGGTTCAAGCCTGAAAGCCTGCTGAACGGGAGAGTCCTCCTTTTTTTTAAAGAAGTCAACCTTAGAGGAATAAGTCTTTTTGGGTATATCGTAAACCTGCTCTATTTTTGGAGTAAGCTCTGCCTTCTTGACAGAGCGGTCCGCCTCTACCGCGGTTTTTACTCCGTAATAAATCAAATCAAATATCGGTTTTTCATTTGCAAATCGTACCTCAATCTTTGCCGGGTGAACATTGACGTCAACAAGTGACGGATTAATTTCTATGTTTAAAACGCACATAGGAAATCTTCCGACCATAATTGAGTTTTTATAAGCCTGTTCCAGAGCAGCCATTGCGGTCTGTGACTTAATAAGCCTGCCGTTTATAAAGAAAAACTGCATTGCCCTGCTTTTTCGTGATGAGGCAGGCTTTGAGGCAAAGCCCGTCAGCTTCATATTTTCATAGCTGTAATCAACAGGAATAAGCGATTCGCTTACCTCTTTGCCGAATACGGAATATATTGCCGAAACAAGCTCGCCGTTTCCTGAGGTAATCAGCGTTTGCTTACCGTCTCTGATAAATCTGAAGGATATTTCGGGGTGGGATATTGCCATTCTGTCCACAATGCCCGCAACCGCATTACCCTCCGTAACATCCTTTTTTAAGAATTTCATTCGCGCGGGGGTGTTATAGAAAATATCACGCACAACGATTGTTGTCCCTTTCGGACATCCTGCATCGTCAAATGAAATTTCCTCACCGCCTGAAATTTCATATCTCGTACCGATATTCTCATTTTCGGACTTGGTTAAAAGCTCAACCTTAGCCACTGCGGAGATTGACGCCATCGCCTCTCCTCTGAAGCCGAGAGTAGAAATGGAATTCAAATCCTCTTTATCGGAAATTTTGCTCGTAGCGTGGGAAACAAAAACCTTTTTTATTTCACCCTTCTCTATACCGCAGCCGTCGTCAGTAATACGGATATATGTTGAGCCGCCGTTTTTGATTTCGACGGTAATATTTTTTGCGCCCGCGTCAACAGAATTTTCAATCATTTCCTTGACGATTGACGACGGACGCTCAACGACCTCGCCTGCCGCAATAAGCTGGTATATTTCCTTAGGTAAAATATTAATTTTAGGCACCGAGCATCCCTCCCCTCAATCGTCTTTATAGTATTAAGAAAGCTCCTGTGCTTTCTTTTTTAAATCGTAAAGCGTCTGCATTGCCTCAATCGGTGTCAAGGTGTTTATATCAACCGCTTTTAGAATTTCAAATATTTCCTGCCGTCCGTTAGCGGTGAAGTTGTACTGTATATCGTTATCCTCTTCCTCAATAATACTGTCATCAGCCTTAAATTCAATCTGAACGGCATTTTTCTCAAGCTCTTTAAGAATAATCTTGGCACGCTTGACAACGCTGTCGGGTACTCCGGCAAGCTTGGCGACCTCAATACCAAAGCTCTGGTCCGCTCCGCCGACTACAATCCGGCGTAAGAATGTTATATCATCGCCGTGTTTTTTTACCGCTATCGAGTAATTTTTAACTCCGTCAATCATACCCTCCATCGCGGTAAGCTCATGATAATGCGTAGCAAAAAGGGATTTGGCGCCCAAGCTCTTTTTCTTGCATACAAACTCAAGCACCGCCCTCGCAATGCTCATACCGTCAAAGGTCGATGTACCTCTGCCGATTTCATCCAGAATAATAAGCGAGTCCGACGTGGCATTTTTAAGAATTGACGCAACCTCGTTCATCTCAACCATAAAGGTCGACTGACCTGTTGCAAGGTCATCGCTTGCGCCCACACGTGTGAAGATTGCGTCGACAATGCCGATTTTTGCGCTCTTTGCGGGAACAAAGGAACCGATCTGTGCCAAAAGGGTTATAAGCGCAATCTGGCGCATATATGTAGACTTACCTGCCATATTCGGTCCTGTAATAATCGCGCACCTGTTTTCGTCAGTATCAAGTATTGTATCGTTTGGAACAAACGGTGCGTCACTGAGAAGAGCTTCAACAACAGGGTGCCGTCCGTCCTTAATCTCAATAACACCGTTATTTGAAATTACGGGGCAGGTGTAATTATTATTAACGGCAGTCTGCGCGAGAGACGCTAAAACATCAAGCGCCGCAAGGCTTTTTGCAGTTGTCTGAAGCCTTTGAATTTCATCCGCCACAAGATTTCTTACAGATGAAAAAACCTCATATTCAAGAGCAATACTGCGCTCCTTAGCGCCTACAATTTTTCCCTCAAGCTCTTTGAGCTCCTGTGTAATAAATCGTTCGCAGTTTGTTAAGGTCTGCTTTCTTATATACGTTTCGGGCACCATTTCCTTGTATGAGTTTGATACCTCAATATAGTAGCCGAATACTCTGTTATAGCCTACCTTCAGTTTAGGAATTCCGGTTAGCTTTCTCTGCTCGTTTTCTATTGACGCGATAATCCCAGCACCGTCATTCATTATTTCTTTGAGAGAATCAATTTCCTCATTGTATCCGGTCTTTATAAGACCGCCCTCACGAACGGAAAACGGAGGCTCGTCCGTAATCGCTCTGTCAATAAGCGAACGTACATCGTCAAGCAAATCTATACCGTTATGTATCTCTTTTAAAAGCGCGGTCGATACGCCTGAAAGTATTGACTTGATGTCAGGCAGCTTTTCAATCGTGTACTGAAGTGATTTAAGCTCCTTTGCATTTGCCGTGCCGTATACAATACGCGTCATAAGCCTTTCAATATCATTGATACCTGTCATCGCCTCGCGAATTCCGTCACGAATCATCGGATTGTCAGCAAGCTCGCCTACGGCGTTCTGCCTTTTAACAATTTTCGGGATTGACATAAGCGGACGTTCAATCCACGATTTAATCATACGCTTACCCATTGCCGTCTTTGTCTTATCAATTACCCAGAGAAGTGAATGCTTTTTATCACCTGTCATCATTGATTTTGTAAGCTCAAGATTTTTTCTTGCGCTGATGTCGAGCCTCATATACTGCTCGTCGTCATAAAACTCAATTTCAGACGGAGCCTCGATTTCATTCCTCTTCTGAGTTTCTCTAAGGTAGCCTATAACGGCGCCGAGCGCACAAACGGCAGAACGGCTGTGTCCTATGCCGAGAGAAGAAATCTCTTCCTTTTTCAGCGTTTCAATAATAAGAGCCGTTGCATTATCAAAATCAAATTTATCGTCGTCAAGCACCTCAACGTTCGCGTCAAGCCTTTTGGCAAAGCCCTCAAGCTGATTATAATCCAGTGATTTTGAGTTTATTATAAGCTCCTTCGGTGAATACGTGGAAAGCTGGTTTACAAGCTTATTTTCAATTTCATCACCGTCTAAGACAGTGATATGAAATTCACCTGTGGATACGTCCGCAAAGCAAATACCCATATCCTTGCTTCCGCTGAAAATTGAGCAGAGATAATTGTTTGCTCCGTCATCAAGCATATTGCTCTCAATAATCGTACCCGGAGTGATGACTCTTATGACATCTCTTTTGACAATTCCCTTAACTGTTGCGGGGTCCTCCATCTGCTCACAGATAGCAACCTTATAGCCGCGCGAAACAAGCTTTGCAATATAGCTGTCGGCGCTATGAAAAGGAACGCCGCACATGGGAGCCTTTTCCTCCTGTCCGCAGTCACGACCTGTCAGTACAAGGTCAAGCTCACGCGCCCCTATCCTTGCATCCTCAAAAAACATCTCATAAAAATCACCGAGGCGGAAGAATAAAATAGCGTCATTATACTGAGCTTTTATCTGAAAATACTGCACCATCATCGGTGACAGCTTAGTATTCGTATTTCCCATTTATTCTCCCTCTTTCATCAATGTAATTATTTTTTAAGGCGGTCGGACAAGATACATGGAAGCATATACTTATCCGACAGCACGTAAAAATTCAGCTTTTAGTGGCAGCCGCCGCAGGTACAGCAATCGTGTGTACACCCTTCCTCCGTTTTCGGAAGCTCACAGGTTTCCGCATCCTGACCGTCAAAGAAAAGACCAATCATTCCACTGATATACTGAGCCATTTTCTCCATTTCAGATGCGGCGGCAGAATATTTCTGCATATTCTCGCCCTCCATAATTTCGCCGTAAAGCTTCTGGTATTGGTCCTGAAGCTCTTTAATTCTTTCCTGTGAAGCGCTTTCGCCCTTTTCATTCTCCTGCTGATATTTGAGTGAAAGCAGCTGCATCTCCTGCATTTGCTGCTGGAGCTTTTCATCTCCGTCATTTGCCTTTGCAGCAGCCTGAAGTGCGATAAAACGCTCATCCTTCTGAATTTCCTTGCCTAATTCTCTGAGTGCTGATTCAATACTCATAGTTTTTCTCCTTTACAATTTCTCCCCTCATAACAAATGTAAGAGGTTCGATAACTTTTATATTTTGAAAGGTTCCGATAAGGCTTTCGTCCCCTTCAAATTCTATAATCAGGTTGCCGTCATTTCTTGCGGCAACGTAATTATCCGCCAGCCTTCCTTTACCGTAAACATAACACTTAAAGGTCTTACCCTTATGTAAAGCCATCTGCTGTGCGCTGATTTTCTCCTGCAAATCGGTAAGCTCCTTAAACCAACGTGACTTTTCCTCGGAAGAAACAGGGTCGTCCATCTCTGCCGCGGGAGTACCCTTTCTCGGGGAATAGATAAAGGTAAAAAGCGAGGTAGCCTTAACCTCCTCAACAAGTGAAAGCGTCTCTCTGAACTCATCGTAGGTTTCGCCCGGAAAGCCGACTATAATATCACTCGTTATTGAGAGCTCATCGCCCATAAGCTCTTTCGCGTAATTGATAAGCTCAAGGTACTGCTCTCTTGTATAATGCCTGTTCATCGCCTTAAGCACACGGTTGCTCCCGCTCTGAAACGGAAGATGAAGATGCTGCGCCACCTTGTCGCAGGATGCCATTGTTTCAATAAGCTCTTTCGTGCAGTCCTTGGGATGACTTGTCATAAAGCGTATTCTGAAATCGCCGTCAAGGGAATTCAGCTCACGCAAAAGCTGAGAAAACGAAACCTGCGGAATCAAATCCTTGCCGTAGGAATTTACATTCTGTCCTAAGAGAGTTATCTCTTTATATCCCTGTGACACAAGCTCCTTGAATTCATTGATAATATCAGCCTTTTCCCTGCTCCGTTCTCTGCCGCGCACATACGGAACAATACAGTAGGAACAGAAATTGTTACAGCCGTACATTATCGGCAGCCACGCCTTTTTATCATTATCTCTCTTTACGGGAACTCCCTCGGCAATAGCGCCGTCCATATCGGGAATTTCAAAAATTCTTTTTCTGCCGGTAAGAGCTCTGTACAAAAGCTCAGGCAGGCAATGGATAACATGAGTTCCGAATACCAAATCCACAAACGGATATGACCGCTTAATCTTATCCGCGATATGCTTTTGCTGCATCATACAGCCGCAAAGGGCAATTATAATATCAGGGTTCTCACGCTTATAGCTTTTAAGAGAACCGACATTTCCGAAAACTCTGTCCTCCGCATGCTCTCTGACAGCACAGGTGTTAAAGATAATCAGCTTTGCTTCAAGGCGGTTATCGGTAAAATCATAGCCCATAAGCTCAAGCATACCCTTAATCTTTTCGCTGTCCGCGACATTCTGCTGACAGCCGTAGGTGATTACGCACGCCTTTGGCTTTTCACTGTATCCGGCTGTGATGACGGCGCTGACCTTGTGCATAAACCGCCTCTGCTTTTCAAGCTCGTCATTGCTTACAACCGCCGTTTTTCTTGTGCTTTCATTCAAGCGCCTCACCTCCGGACATACTTATTCATTATATGGAGAATATTATAACAAAAGACTGTTCTATAATCAATATATAATTATTAATAAAATAATAATTTTAATATCAAATGTGATTAGCAAATTTCACAAATACGATTGATTTTTTATTTGAATAATGATAAGATTATGTCATTATATACAAAATTTAAGGTGATTTTATGTTAAATAAAAGAGGCGCGGGGGTTTTACTTCATATAAGCTCCATGCCTTCCGATTACGGTGTCGGCGTTTTTGATAAAAACGCGAGAGAGTTCATTGACCGGATTGCGGAAATGGGCTTTACCTATTGGCAGGTGCTGCCCTTTAATCCGCTTGACGGGGCAAATTCTCCGTACTGCTCACCGTCAGCGTTTGCGGGAAATTATCTTTTTATTGATCCTGAGGGACTCAGAGAGATGGGTTTAATCAGCGACGATGATGTTAAAGACAATATATACTCAGGCTCACCGTACACTGCCGATTATGAGTTTGCGGGCATAAAAAGACTTGCGGCGCTGAAAAAAGCGTTTTTAAATATTAATGACGATTTGGCAAAGGAGATAAAAGCATTTGAGCTTGATAACCCATGGCTCACCGATTACAGTGTATTTATGGCTGTAAAGGAGGCTGAGGGAATGAAGCCATGGTGGGAATGGGACAAAAAACATTCGCATTATTTTGACTGCATCAAGGATATTTATTCCTTTGAAGAGTCTGCCGCATTTTGGAAATTCGTACAATATATTTTCTTTAAGCAGTGGTTTGAGCTTAAGGAATATGCCAACAAAAAGGGTATCGCGGTAATAGGCGATATGCCGATTTATGTGGCTATGGACAGCGTTGACGTATGGTCAAATCTGCCGATGTTTTTGATTGATGAAAAGACGCTTAAGGTTGAAAAGGTTGCGGGCGTCCCGCCGGATTATTTCAGTGAGAACGGTCAGCTATGGGGCAACCCGATATATGACTGGAAGGTGATGGAAGATGATAATTTTTCGTGGTGGATTTCACGTCTTAAAAACGCATTGAAAACCTATGACACCGTCAGAATCGACCATTTCAGAGCCTTTGCGTCATATTGGCAGGTGCCTGCCGATTCCGATACCGCAAAGGTCGGCGAATGGGTTGACGGACCGAAAATGAAGCTCTTTGACAAGGTATTTGAGGAAGATCCTAACGCACCGATAATCGCGGAGGATCTCGGTGTTTTCGGTGAGGATGTTGTTCAGCTTTTGGAGGACACCGGCTTTCCCGGAATGAAGGTTGTACAATTCGGCTTTGACCCTGATTCGGACTCCTCGCATATGCCTCATAACGCCGTACAAAACAGCGTAAATTATGTCGGCACACACGACAATAACACTATACTCGGCTGGCTCTGGGAGGCAAGCGAAAGCGAACGCAGGTTTGCGCTTGACTATGCGGGCTTTACAGGCGATAACTGGGGTGAGGGCGGATACTACAGCCCCTCCTGCAGAAAAATTATTGAGGCAGTATGGAAAAGCTCATCAAATGTTGCAATTGTTGCGCTTCAGGATATGTGCGGCTTTGGCAGCGACGCGAGAATGAATATTCCCGGAGTACCTGAGAAAAACTGGCGTTTTCGCACAACAATGGACACGATAAAATCAATTGACAGCGAATATTTCAAAAAAATCAATTCTCTTTACAGAAGAATGTATCCTGTATTTGAATAAAGAATTAAAATATAAAAATACGGTATTCGCTTTAAAAACGATTTTGTTCACCGGCATCAGAATTCTCCCCCCGATTGCCTTTAGAACTCAAAGGATTAAGGTAAAATTTTATCATTACAAAAGCGGTGCGGCACCAAAAGTGCCGCACCGCTTTTTATGTCAGGATTTGCCCGGTCCCGTCCGGTTTTTATCCGGCTGAAATAAGCGCAATAATACCGAGTATCAACATATGCACGGGGTAAAACGCATAGCAGGAATATTGTATGACCTTGTTTTTTGAACCTTGCTTGCCGTTATATAGCCATATAATGACAAGGGAGCACACCGCGAATGCCTGCTCCGGAAAGTAAAAGGTTTTTTCTAAAATTTCTATCGGGAATGACAGTCCGCCTATCATAATGCCGTTTATTATAATCATGCCCGCAAGCTGTGAGAGTTTGCCAAAGCGGATATCTCTTGTGAAATAAAACAGCAGTACCATCCATATTCCGTAACCGCCATAATCGACAAAGGTAAAAGTGCCCAGCAAAAAGCTGACCGCAAGTATGCAAACGGCTGACAGGATAAACACAAGCACATTCTTTTTCTTTGCCTTTTCAAGCAGATACATACAGATTAGCGACAGACAGAAGGTAAACATAACGTTCTGATGCTCAAGATATATTACAGAACCGCTGTTCATAAGGTTAAACGGTATCTCCGAAATAAGCGCGAATATAAACATTCGCACGAGATATTTCTTGAAATTTTTAGTATAATGGAATCCTTCGGCTATCTGAAAAGCAAATATCGGGAACGCAAGACGCCCCACACAGGTCATCCATTCCCAATTCTCTCCGTTCAACAGAGCAAGCCATATATGGTCACAAAGCATCAGCGCGCAAGCCAATATTTTCAAATGCAACGCCTTAAGGCACTTTATTCCCGTGCGCTTGTTTTCAAGATTATCCGACAAAATCTCTTCCAATGTACGTAATCTCCTTTTTACTACAGAATTTTCAGGACTTATCTTAATAATACCACAAAGTGTCGGATCTTTCAATGGATTACTGCATGAGAACGGCGCAGCCCCGTTTTCGGGACTGCGCCATCCTCTATGTCTTATACTGTTTTATAAACAACGGACAAACCTACGCTGATTTTTAATTGTTTTGTCCGTTGGAATCAGCCGAACAGGGCGAGCATCCGCTTGAGTCTCTGTCAACAGGGAAAAATTCATCCACAGGGAAATCAATGGACTGGAAGGTTTCACAGGGATTGGATGTGTTGCAATTACATTCTCTGTCAGGTACGCAGTAGTCATAAGCCGGAATAAGAATCTGTGCATCCCTCTCCATTTGAACAATTGAGAAAAGACCGAGAGTGACAAGAATTGCCTTTGACGCGCCGCAGGACGGCATCGTGTCTTCAATTGAATTAAGAATAGACTGAGGAAATGATGATGACAACGATACATTACAGTCACAACTGTCACAGATATCTGTTGCGAGAATAACAGGGTCAACCGCCTGCACCTTTGCTACAGGATTTGTATACTGCGGAGCAACGGGACAGTCAAGCGCTTCGCTTGTAGGATTTGAAACAAATACCTTTACATTGCCGTCGCTGCCGTAAAGGATACATTTTTTATTAAACTGGGCAAAGCCGACTGCTATCTGCGGAGTGGTGCATGGTGATGCGTATGTGTCAAAGCACAGCTTGAAATAAAATGTAATGTCTACGCTGTAAAAGCCTCTGTTAAAAGGCACCTCTTCAACATCAATGCTTACCTCTTCAATACAGCAGTCGCGCGTCTTTACAGTAACAGCCTCGTCAATAAGGCGCTGGCTGCGCGAGAAAAATGTAACCCTTAAATCTTCTAAGCAGTCTTTACTTACACAGCTATCAAAAATACGTTTTGTGTCTATACATACTGCCTCATTTATTCGTCTTTCACCTGTTTCTAAAATCGGATTGTCAGGCATAACAAAACTCCTTCATAATTATATTGAAATGGGATAACAAAAGAAATTAAATACGCCTATTTCCGTTTGTCTGTTGCTACCCCTAACTTCAGTATCATACTATGAAGGAGTTTATAAAATGTTCATTTACACGCAGATTTCACTTACTGTGAAGGAAGCGATATAAGGAATATAAGTATCACGATTGTCAAACTTATTGCTGCCGCTGTTTGTAAAGGCTATTTTGTTATTACCCGCCTTTAAATGCACATAGCATGTAACGGTTTTATATGTATCCCAGCTATACGTATTTCTGCAATACACATCCTGTGATTCACCGCCTGCCGTAACAGTCACATAACGCTCAATAAGGTCGACATTATAGTCGTGATTTCCATTCTCATCATTATTAGCATATTTAAGCGTCAGCGCGTATGTGCCTGTCTTTGAAACTTTTACGTTAAATTCCGCTTTACCGCCCTTAGATGAAATGTTATACAAATACTTTATACTGCTTTCTTCAGAGCCGTTAACACCTGTTTTTGCACCGCCTGAAAGCTTCGCGTTCTGGGGATAAAATTCAAGCGGTTTTTCAGCATTTTTTGCATAAGTAATATTAAAATCTTTTAATTTTTCACCGGTATTAATGTCAATGTAGTTAAGACCTCTCATAAGATAAACCGTATTTTCGTCAGAAGCGCTGAATTCCTGCTTATTTACATATGCCTTTGAAACATCATTTCCGACTATATGCACATTATAATATCCGTCAGCGGGAGCTATGGCAAGATAGGACTGATTTGACTCATTTGTCCTGTCAGAATCCTTTAAAAATGCTATACTCTCGCTCTCGTCAGCAGTTGAAACAAGAAGTGAATCCAATACAATTGTTCCTGTATCATGCTTAAAGCTGATTGTATGCTCGCCTTTTTCAAGCTCGTATGACAATGTTATACAGTCTGTATATTCACTCTTAATTGTATTTGCAAGTGATAATGTTGTCTCCTGTCCGTCAAGAGTCATTATAGAGGTGGAATCCACTCTGTCATCGGGATTCTGTCTGCCCTCTTCATTGAATTCACCGTCGTTTGAATTACCGAAGATAATATCCAGATTATACTTATTGTCCTCAGGCACCTTGAAAGTAAGCTGAACTCCGTCACCCTCTTTTTCCATACCGCCTACCATACCGCTCAGCTCACCTGTCGTGGCATATGCGCTGTCATATGTATAAGCGCCGCCTAAAAGCTCGCCTTCTTCAAACTCGTATCTTTCAATATAGCTTTCGTTGCTGTAATCCTTTTCCTCATTGTCCGAGACGGGCGTAATAGTGATATGATAAGCATTTGCCTCGTCCATATCATTCATATCAATGGTTAGGTTCGATCCTTTAAGGACCGTAGTATATTCCTTAAGTACAACAGGAGAATTTACAATGCCTGAAATTCCCTTATAGACTGTCTCCTCTATTTTTACATTAACCTTCCTGCCAGCAAGAGTGGTTTCATCAATATTTTTCAGCTTAACTACTGAAGAGCCGCTCCTTCCGCCGCAGATTACATCTATTTCATCCTCATTATCGGTTATGGAAACAATGCCCATAAAGCCCTGTGAGGTATAGTCATCCTTGCGCTTAATAAAGGCATTTTCAAAATTTGATTTAAACAAATCCTGATACTTAATATCGACTGTCTGACCGTCCATATCCGCGTACCAGCGGTACAGCCACCAGTTTGAATTGGGTGAATTGTCGTCCGCGGCAACATCACAAAGATTATTGGCAAGTCTCCAGTAAGCGTTATCCGCATAAACCTTTGTAAGCTCTATCTGTGTAATATACTGAAGCATTTTCCCAGGCAGTCCGTTATCCTGCATTCTGCCGTATTCCGTAACAATTATAGGTAACTCGTCAATACCGAGCTTATTCTCAAGTTCTCTGTAATTATTAACGTGCTTCTGCCAGTGATAAACGGAATAGTCATTAAGCTCATGATAAATCATAATCTCAGGCACGCAATCATTTTTGACACAATATGTCATAAAATTTTCCATTTTGCTGCTTTCATAGTCACAGAAGCCCGGACCGCCTATTAATGCATTCGGATTAATCGACTTAACAAAATCATAAGTGATTTTCCAAGCCTCAAAGAAATTCTGCTCGCCGACAGAATTATATTCACCGTAAACGCCGTAAGTATTGTTTTCGTTTTCCTTTGTTTCTCCAAACCAGACGCCGTTATCACATTCATTATAAATACAATAAACAACCTTATTTCCATACGGTGCAGACGAAAGATACTGTACAGCTTTCTTCACCTTCGGAAGATAATCATTTTCCAAAAATTTTTTCCAGTCGTATTTGCCCTCGCTGCGCTGTTTTTCAATGTTGTCATGCTCGTAATACCATGTGGAATAAACATCCTGCAAATATACAACATTATAATCTGTATTTTCAAGCTGAGTATAAACGTGCGAGATATCGCCGATGGGATGCTGAAAACCGCCCGCAACCTTTTGCGAAGCAGTCGAAATATCAATACTCTCCGTCATATTTTTTGACGGAACACCCTCTTCGGCTATACCGTAAAGATAACCCGACGCACCTGTAGTAACATCACCTGTTTTCACGCTCATATCGGCAGTCAGGCTCGGTGTGTAAAATATAAAAAAACCGCCCGCGCAAAGCGCAATTAAAAATACAAAGCAAATAACTGCCGCAAGCAGTACCTTTAAAAATTTTTTCATATTACAGTCCCTTTAAAAAGCATATCTTTAACGCATTATGTTCAACCTTAAAATTAACCTCGTTATAATCAAAGTTTTCACCGTCGCAATTACCGAGAAGCGTCTCTCCGTCGACTGACCAGATACGTCCACCCGTAACAAAGCCGGTATCAATCTTCTTAATTTCGTCAACCTTACCTGCACTGTATTTCGGAATAAGAGGCGGAGCCTCAAAAAGCTTTATTGGATGGCAAAGAGCAAAATCAAGAAGTCCGTCGTCAAGCTTTGAATTAGGCGCAGGACAAAATCCACCGCCGTAATAGCTGGCATTGCAGATTGCAAGAAGCGTGTAATCAAGCGGTTCCTCGTGCAGATTATATTCATTACCATCCTTGTCAATACAGTTTAAATCAATATTAATCTGATATTTCATTGAACCTAAAAGTACGGGTATAATCGCAATATTATAAGCCTGATGACCTACAAACGGCGCCTTATTCACTATTTTCCTTCCTATTGTTTCGACCTTGGTATCAAGACCGTAGCTCATAACATTGATACATTTTTCACCGTTATAGTCAATAAGGTCAATAGGCTTGATGTCATATTGAATCTTGCCGTTATAAAAGCCGAATGCTTTGATTACATTCTCAACATTTATTTTCTTTGTGCCGTAAATTTTCTTCGCAAAATCATTGCCTGTGCCGAGAGGTAAAATGAGCATAGGCGTATCTGTATGAGCAAGTCCGTTTGCTATTTCGTGAACGGTACCGTCGCCTCCGCACGATACAATGACACATTCCCTGCCGTATTTTTCCGAATAACGTCGGGCAATATTCCGGGCATCTCCCTGACATTTGGTTTCCTCAATAATCATCTCGTCTTCAAGAAGGCGAAATGTTGACTTCATTCTGGAAAAAATCCTTTGCTTATTATCGTTTCCTGCAATGGGATTAACAACAAATATGTACTTCAATTTAATTACTCCTCTGTTTAAAACAATTACATAACTCTTGTTCCGCCGACAGGTCTTATTATCAAAACAAGGCAGGAGCCTTCGCCGAATACAGCGTCCATCGTTTGTCTGTATTCATCTAAAAGCTCATCAGGAACAAATGCCTGTATCGTTCCCGCAAAGCCCCCTCCGTGAACTCTCCACGCTCCTTTGCCCTCAAGAATCTGCTGGCTCAGGCAGAGTGCGAGCGACAGCTTCTGCTCGGTCGGATTATTAGGTGTAAATACATTTTGATTATATAAAAATGAAGAAAATCCCGACTCTGTTATCATCTGCTTGAATGACTCAAAATCGTTGCTTTCAAGAGCCGCAACTGCCTTTTCCACTCTGATATTTTCGTTAAAGAAATGAACTGCCCTCAAAAGCGCGCGGTCATTAACCTTGCCTACAAGACTTGGTATTGCTTTGAAAAATTCATCAAAAGAAATCTCTCTTAAAACATTTTTTCCGAGTGCCTTTGCAACATTTTCCATTTCGCTGCGGACAGCGGCGTAATCATCAGTCAAATCGCTGTGATTGCCGTGCGTATCAACAATGCAAAGGCTGTAGCCTGATTTTGCAAAATCAAAATCAACCTTTTTGATTACAGGATTTTGGGTGCTTTTAAAATCTATGGTTACAAACGTGCCGACCGATGAAGCCATCTGGTCAAGAAGTCCCGACGGCTTGCCGAAAAATACGTTTTCGCTGTACTGTGCCGTTTTTGCTATTGTTACAGCATCAATACCCCCTTCATTATAAAGATATGACATAACCGTACCCAAAAGCACCTCAAAGGCAGCCGACGAAGAAAGACCGGAACCGCCCATAACATCGCTTGTTGTACAGGCGTCAAAGCCGCCTATATCATAGCCGCTGCTTTTAAGCCCTGCCGCGACGCCCTTAATCATTGCGGCAGATTTACCAAAGCATTTTTCATCAGGCGAAAGGTCTGATAAATCGACAGTATTCATACCGTGACCCTCAGATTTTTCACGGACCACATTATCATCATTTTTTGCTGCAACCGCGATAGCGTCAAGATTAATTGAAGCCGCCAGAACCTTGCCGTTATTATGGTCGGTATGATTTCCGCAAATCTCTGTTCTGCCGGGAGCGCTGAGAATGATTACATCTCTGTCATCACCGAAAAGCTCAATAAATTTCTGAATTGTTCTTATGTATCGAGGCTTTTGAGCCTCAACGGCAGAATCGGTAACATAAACATTTTTCATACAGGCGTCCATTTCTCCGCCGTTAATTTTACTGATAAGCTCTTTTGGTTTCATATTTATTCTCCTATAAAACAATTTTATATTTCTCTTTTTCAGAATAAAGCAAAAGCGTCTGATTCATTTGCTTTGATTTAATTCCGTAAAATACATTAAAAGTAATGATTGATATACCTGTAAACGCAACAACAATCATCAACAGCACTATAAACTGTACCGAAAACGGATTATAAATTGCCGCGCCGATTTTTGTGTAAATAAAAAGTCTCGGAGCAAAACCTAAAAGGCTCAAACAGGTATAATAAATAAAGTCATACTTCATTGAGCCATAATATTTTGATACCATACCGAGCGGAATAGACGGTACAAGCCTTGATACAAAAAGTACATACGGATTGCCCGTACCCTTGAACTGTATCCAGTCACGTACAAAGTGAAGCTGCTTTATGCCTAAAATCATTCCGGTCCAGCCGCCTCCGATGAACTTCCCCTCCACATATTTTACGGAAAAGAAGAAAGCACAGAAAACAAGATTGATAACAACCGCCTGCGTCATCGGAAAAACGATACCGGAAATAACGCAGAGGAATCCCATAGGGATAGGGAGCTGGCATTTTGCAATATAAAGGGCAAAAATGCAGATTATAATTTCAGTATCCGAGTCGAGCTTAACTATTGCGTCGTCTATCTGCTCAAGCCAGCTGATCAGCGTATCAAATCTTACCTCAAGTCTGGAGTGATTATAAAGCACAATTGACAGAAAAACCAAAAGCGCTGCCGTTATCAGTACGATTATTGACGATATTAAATTTGTCTGATGGCGTTTTTGCTGTCTCACAAAGTCATCTCCAAATCAGTTGATGTCAGGAATGTTATTTATTCTCGTAAAAATTACCGAGAAATTCAAACTCGGGAAGCTCATCGGAGAGCGCGCATATCAAATCAAGCGTTGATTCGTCCCTGACCGAGCCCAAAACATCAACATAGAAATAATAACTGAAATCCGCATTTTCAATAGGTCTTGACTCAAGCTTTGTAAGATTAAGCCCCGCCATTGAAAATCTTCCGAGAACACGGTAAAGCGAGCCTGTTTTATGAGCAAGGGAAAAAATGAGCGATATCTTATCAGCGTCATTACCGATTACAAGCTCTTTTGAAATTACGATAAATCTTGTTCTGTTATTATTATTATTCTGAACATTTCTTTTTAAAATCTTTAAACCGTATTTTTTTGCAGCAAGCTGAGAGCAGATAACACCGATATTGCTTTTACCGCTTTGTGCGACAAATTTTGCGGCCGCAGCCGTATTAGTAAAGTTAACTCCTGTAAAATCAAAGCTTTTTAAAAAATTATTGCACTGTGAAAGCGCCTGCGGGTGAGAATAAACCTCAGTAATATCCTCATATCTCGTGCCCTCCTTGGCACAAAGACAATGCTCAACCTTCAAATCATAAGCGCCCACAACATAAAATCTGTATTTCATAATAAGGTCATATGATTCGTGTACCGAGCCTGCCGTTGAATTTTCAACAGGAATAACACCAAACTTTGCCTCTCCTCTGTTTACTGCTTCAAACACATCCTCAAACTGCTTATAAAACTTTATGGGCGATTCGGGAAAAAGTTTGTTTGCCGTAACTGAGCTGTACGCGCCTTCAACACCCTGACAGGCAATCGCCTCGCCGTTTGCTGTCAGTCTTTTGTCGGTAACAGCGTTTGTAATAGTATCTCTTAACTCCTTGCCCCCGCCGATAATTTTGTGCTGTAAGGCTCTTGACGCGTCCATTGTAGCGGAAAAAACCGTTTTTATCGTATCTCCCTGCTTGCCGCATTTTTCGGCAACATTATTCAGTATCTGTTGCTCCCTTTCGGAATTAAGTACAGGTATACCTCGCTCAACCTTATATTTTGCGACCTGCTCCGATATGCTCATTCTCTTTAAAAGAAGAGGTATAAGCTGTTCGTCAATATCATCAATTTCTTTTCTCAGACCTAATAAATCCATTATCAAATATTATCCTTTTCAATTACATCATCATATCAAGCAGTCCGAATGCAACTGCCGCTTCAACTACCGGCAGGGCTCTCGGAACAATACAAGGGTCGTGACGCCCTTTGATAACCAGGGTTTCCTCCTCCATAGTGCGGAGGTTTACGCTTTGCTGCGGCTGTGATATAGACGGGGTCGGCTTAAAAGCAACACTTAAAACAAGTGGTGCGCCTGTTGTCATACCGCCGAGAACACCGCCGTTATTATTTGTTTTAAGCGCTATTTTTCCATCTTTAATACAGTAAGCGTCATTCGCCTGTGAGCCTGACATATCCGCAAAATCAAAGCCTGCGCCGAATTCAATTCCCTTTACGGCAGGAATACCGAAAATAATTGACGACAGGTGACCTTCAACCGTCGAAAATATATTTGCCCCGACACCTACGGGAAGTCCGACGGCGGCACATTCAATTACTCCACCGACACTGTCCTGTTTAAGTCTTGTCCTTTCAATATAATCTCTCATTTTATTCTGTGCGTCATCGGATATTGTTGAAAAAGGAACAGATGAAAGCGAATTTAAAAGCTCCGAAGAAATGTTATTTTTATCAAACATTTTATCACGTACATCGCCTATTTTCGCAATATGCGCCCCTATAGTTACTCCCTTTTTCTCAAGTACCTGCTTTGCCACAGCGCCCGCAAAAACAAGAGGTGCCGTAAGCCTGCCGCTGAAATGACCGCCACCGCGTATATCGTTGTTGCCCTCATATTTCACATACGCGGGGTAATCACTGTGAGACGGTCTTGGAACGGTCATTAAATTTGAATAGTCGCCGCTTTTTGTATTCGTATTTTCAATAATCATCGCAAGCGGCGCGCCTGTCGTAACATTATCAAGAACACCTGAAAGAATATGTGGAATATCCTTTTCAAGTCTCGGTGTAGCTGACTTATCCTGACCGGGGGCGCGTCTTTTCATATCAACATATATTTTATCAATATCAAGCTTTATTCCTGCCGGCATACCGTCAATAACGCAGCCGACTGCCTCTCCGTGACTTTCGCCGAAAATGGAAAGCTTAATATTTTTACCAAACTCAGATGACATCTGCCTTACCACCAATTCCGTTATAATCTTCAAAAAACGAGGGATATGATTTATTAATGCTAAGCGCATCATCAATTACGGTCTCGCCGTCCAAAAAAAGCGCGGCAATGGAAAACGCCATAACTATTCTATGGTCATTATATCCCTTAAGCTTAGCCGGATGAAGCTTTGCTCCTCCGTTAATAATCATTCCGTCGTCAGTTTCTGTAACATCAGCTCCGATAAGTCTGAGATTTTTTACAACGCTTTCAATTCTGTCAGACTCCTTGAATCTTAATCTTTGAGCGCCTTTAATTACCGTCTGTCCGTCTGAAAAAGCAGCGAGAACAGCTATAACGGGAACTAAGTCGGGGATATCGGTTGCGTCAATTTCCGTACCCTCCAGCTTACCTTTTACACATCTTACACAGCTGTCATTTATTTCAAGCTGTGCGCCAAAGGACTTCAGTACACTGAGTATTGCCTTATCTCCCTGCGCAGTATCCATATTAAGCCCCGATACCGTAACATCTCCGCCGATAGCTCCTGCCACAAGGAAAAACGCCGAGTGTGACCAATCTCCCTCAACCGTATAATCAATTTTTTTAAAGGTCTGACCGCCGTGGATAAGATACCCGAAATCGGTCTCTTTTATCTCAACACCGTAATCACTCATAACCTTGATTGTCATATCAACATACGGCTTTGACTGTAAAGGCGTTTTAAGAAGAATTGCGCTGTCCCCGTCAAGATTGGGAAGCGCGAGGAGCAGTCCTGTTATATACTGACTGCTGACATCACCCGATACCTCGTAGCTGCCGTTTTCAAGCCGACCCTTGATTTCTATCGGGAGAGTGCCGTCGCTTTTAACGGACACATTATGCTTTGGCAGCAGTTCAAGATATTCACCGATTGTCCTGTCAAGAAGACTTCCCTGACCTGTAAAGGTAACATTTCTTCCAAGCGCTGCGGCAACAGGAATCATAAAACGAAGCGTTGAACCGCTTTCAATACAGTCAAGTGTACTTTTACCCTGCTTAAAAGCCTCAATAACACCGATTGTCGCCTGCATATCCTTAGAATTAATAATAGGCTTAACTGTACCTCCGCCTGAAAGAAAAGAGCAAATCAGCGCTCTGTGGGCGGCTGATTTAGAGGGCGGAATAACCACCTCTCCGTTTAGTATTGATTTTTTAATTTTAACAATACTCATTTTGCACTCCGAATATTTTTGCTATTTCTGTATTGGAAACAGGCTTTATAAAGCTTTCACCGATATTTTTAAGCATAACAAGCTTTATACCCGTGCCCGTTCTCTTTTTATCGGCGCTCATTGCGCCTACAATTTCATCTGTACCGTGTATATCCTTCGTTTTAAGATTATATTTTTTCAGCACATTCGCGATTTTATCAGCAGTACCCTGCTCGGTTAAGCCGAGTTTTTCGCTGGCTTTGCTTATCATCACCATACCGATTCCGACAGCTTCCCCATGACTGATTGTTTCAAAGTTCCACAGCTTTTCGATAGCGTGACCGCAGGTGTGACCGAAATTTAAAAGGGCTCTTTCTCCCTGCTCCTTCTCGTCATTTTCAACGATAGCCCGCTTAATATCAACACATTCAAAAATCATATCCTCAATAAAATCATTCGGATTTTCATTAGCAAGCCTTTCAAAAAGAGGTTTGGATTTTATACATCCGTATTTAATTACCTCGCCCATTCCGTCGCTGAATGAGTGCGGACTTAATGTGTCAAGAACATTCGGGTCAATAATAACCATACTCGGCTGGTGAAACGCACCGCAGAGATTTTTCCCCTGAGGAAGATTAACCCCCGTTTTTCCGCCGACTGAGGAATCAACCTGCGCAAGAAGCGATGTGGGAATCTGAACAAATTTTATACCTCTGAGATAAATCGCGGCGGCAAAGCCTGCCATATCGCCGCACACACCTCCGCCGAGAGCAACTACTCCGTCGCCTCGTGTAAGTCCCTTGTCCGCCATAAACTCGACTATATCAATAACAGTATCAGTCTTTTTTGATACCTCTCCCGCCGTAAATATATATGTAAAAACCTGATATCCCTGTGCTTCTATGCTTGCTTTAACCTTATCACCGTAAAGCTTATAAACATTTGAGTCGCTTATGAGCGTTATCTTGTTAGACGGCAAAACAGACTTAATCAGTTCGCCCGCCTTGGCAAGGAGTCCTTTCTCAATTAAAATATCATAACCGTTTTCTACATTAACCGTAAGCTTTCTCATTATCCGATTTCCTCTTTAATCCTGTTACCCTTTTCCATTAATTCGTGGAGCGTTTTATCATCACCGTTCACAATACTGTACTTGAATTTCATTAAGTTTGAAACAAGATCGTCAATTTCACGCACGAGCGGCTCTTTGTTATCAATAAAAAGCTCTGTCCACATATCTGCATTAATTCTTGCAACACGGCTGACATCGCGGTAGCTGCCTGCCGAATACCCGGCGTGCTGGGGCGCTAAAGGAGAAAGAACATATGAGCACGCAAGTACATGAGCAATCTGAGAGGTAAAGGCAATCATTTCGTCGTGGTGCTCAGGCGTTGTTACAACAGTTCTTGCAAATCCCATTTCTTGCGCAAGACCTACGAGAGCATCTGTCTTATTTCTCGGTGTGTTCTCATACGGGGTGCAGATAAATGACGCGTCGTCAAAAAGCGTAGCAAGTGAATTGTCGTATCCGCTTACCTCACGTCCCGCCATAGGATGAGCGCCTATAAAATAAAAATTAAAGTTTTCTTTCTCGAGTCCTCTGCAAATTTTTGTTTTAATTCCGCATGAATCAGTAACAATGCTGTTCTTTTTAAATAAATTCTTATTTTTTATAATAAACGGAGCAATTGCATCTGGATAGAAATTTACAATAGTAATATCAGCCTGAGGAATCAGCTCCTCAAGCGCGCCCGTTTTATCTATAACCCCGTCGGCAATTGCACGAGATGAAACGGTCTCTGTTCTGTTCCACCCAAGAACCATATGAGACGTATTCTTTTTTAAGGTTTTAGCGAGGCTTGCACCGATTAAGCCAAGACCGACAATTAAAACATTCATTAGAAGCACCTTTAAAATAGATAGTTATATTTATAATAATATATAACTTATAATAAGTCAAATAACAAAAGGGTAAAAATTAATAAATTAATTAATTGTTTATTATTACCTAAACAAAAAAGGCTATGGATTTCTCCATAGCCTTTAGTTCGTTTAATTATCCGAAATAATCAAAGTCGTCACCGTCGCCAAGGTCGCCGCCCTCAGTACCGCCTGAGCCGCCGCTGTTGATATCCGATGTCATAACTACATCTCTTAAAGGGAGTGCATAATTACGAATTTCAATAATTGGTTCTTCATACGCTTTTTTCATAATTATCATCCTCCTTTCTTAAAGACCCTCAGTCGATGTTGATACAGATTTAGAATAAATTGTTGTTAATTTACCGTCTGCATCCTTAATAATAGCGTAGCCAGCATATTTGAATGAAACTGTTCCGCCGCTTGACGGAGCCTTAACATTAACTACAAACTGATTGCCGCAGGTGTGTCTTGACGCTTTCATACGAGCAACTCCCTGCTTACCTACATTATCAACATTCAAATCAGCTGACTGATCTGATGAGAAGAGGAAACCTGTTTCAACCATCGTATATCCTTCAGGAAGGGTAAATGTGCCTATCATTGAGAACTTTTCAAGCTTGCTTTCCGAATCATAGATAGGAACTACATTATCAAGAACTGAAACTGTTGGAGGCGGATCTTTATATTTGAGCTCACCCATAAGCGGGTCAACATCTGCAAGAATATAATCACCGTTTGAATCAACGAGTTGCATATCTTCTGTGCCTTCGGCATGCTCACCAGTTGATGGATCTGTCTGATATTCAACAAGCATTTTGTAATCATCATAGGTTAATGGAACTAATCCCTTTGAATCAGCTGAATAATCAAATGATTCACAAGCATAGAATGAATATTCTGTACCATATGCTACAACAACATAGCGTTCATTATCAGTTTTTTCTGCAATTGTCCAACAATATGCCTCCGGATTTGAGAAAGAAACAAGGGTATTATATGGTACTGTTTCTTCTCTTGTCGGTGATTCGCCCCACCAATCATCCTGGAAAGAATTAAAATAGCTGATTGTATAAGTGTTTAATGTTTCGGGAGTATAATTTGCAGTAATCTGTGTATCAGCGTCTACAGTAACCTGATCACCAGCCTCTGCACCATTATCATATCCGGTGAATTTATAGAAAGCATAGTTAGGAGCCGCCGGCATTGTAACTTGACCGTCAACCGTGTACTGAACATCAAATACCTTTCCGCTGTCAGTTACAAAGGTAACAACATAGCCTTCCTCCTGTGAAGAAGCTTTGGCTGTTGTAAGATAGGTATCGCCTTTTACAACAAAGCCTATTGACTTAGCCGTCACCATATATTTCGGTTCGGTCTGAACATTCTCTCTTGACGGTGCGGCATAGCTGTATGACCAAGCTACTAAATCGCTTTCACTATCATCTACTGTTGTATCCGGAACATTAGCAGTAAATGTTCCCTTACTGTCAACAATAACAGCTGTACCGTACTCAGCCGTGCCGACCTGACTACCATTGAGATAAATTGTGTACGTATGCTTGCTTAAGCTGCTGAGTACCTCCGCAATTGCAGCGTCGACCTCTTGCTGAGTCGCAAACAGAAGACCCTCAACATCCTCGCCGCCTACATTAACATTCTTCTTATATTCAAAATCAAGCGCACTGACATCATATACATCTTCATCGCTGCCTGCCTTTGCAGCCTCTGCCGCAGCCTGAGCTGCCGAAACATCAAGTGTGGAAGGTGTAAGACCTTCGGCAAGTTCATTTATTCTCTGTGTCTCAGCGTTAATTGCAGGCTGAGCCTCGCCCATAATAGCGCTCTTCTGATCTTCAGGCATATTGAAATATGTCATTTCAGAAATAGCTTTATTCAGAGCCTCAAGATCCTTTACCGTATATTTATCATCAACAAGCTTGCCGAGAAGCGCAGCCTTTGCATTGTTATAATCCGTAAAGTCCGCCTTGTTAACCGCTGATTGATATTGTGCTATATAAACTACCGGATAGACTACAGGAGCTTCAAGATCAATTGAAGTACCATCCTCTGTCTGCCAGTCATCAAACGTATAAGATGTTACATAATCTTCAGAATAGTATGTCGGAGGTTCAATAGCATTAATCTCGTCAGTATGATTACTGAGCGTATCGCCGTATTTAACCTCTATTACTGTTGATGTGTCTGCACCTTCAGCAGTCTTGTAACTAAACGTAACCGGTATATCTTTATATTCAAGATCCTGATATGCCTGCCACAGGTTATTATATCTTGTTACGCAACGGTTTAAAATAGTATTTGCCGTCATTCCTGAGCTTGAGTAATCAAGATTTTCTTCCGCTTCCTCCAGCCTCTGTTCTAAAGTTGCCCAGCTTGCATCAGTATACGCATGACTGTTAGGTACTATATCATCTTCAATCATATCACACAGCTCAACAAGATATGAAATATCTATAACTGTTACATTTGAAGAAATCTGCTCATTATTTGACTTGGATGTCAGATAAGCAAAGCCCGCAAAAGGTACTGTCGGCTGAGTATTCCAAACAAATGTCGCGCCGAAATATCCTCCCGATAAGGTCTGATATGACATTGTCGGAACAGTTGACGCGGAAAGCTCATTTGCAGTGGTTGATGGAATATCAACATTCATATCAGCTGTGAGTGTAATTGAAGCGTCACCGCTCTTAGCCGGCTGAAGTCCGATTGTACCCCAGGAAGGATCATTGCTGTTACCTTCGGTTGTGCCGAGAATCTTTGTATATTCGTCTGTTTCAGATTCAAAAGTGTTTATACTATTACCGCCGGCATCAATACCAAAATAATCTTTCCTGTTATTTGTCTGACCGGTTACTCTGAAATTATTAAGTGAGAAGCCGTTACTGGAAAGACCGCCTGCATATGTCGATTTCTGCTCATCCGAAAGGGCAGGAGGTGTGGAGGTGAGACTGGCAGAATTTATCTGATCGACCGCGTCCGCTGTACCGTTAATCGTAATACTGTCAAGAGAGTTATTGTCTTTACCTGTATTATTATCAATATTGATTCTATAGGTTAAATCAGCGTCACCGTAATTAACTGTCTTGGCATCATGAGTTGTTCTGAAAATAACACTCGAAGACGGATAACGGAAATCAAAATACCAATTATATTTGTTATCGTTTACATGCTTCTCAAGAGTAGTAATACTAGTATATGAAGCAGCCTTCGCAATTGTACCGTCAGGTATAGCCGTAAACGCATATTCAAGATTGTTGTATGCCTCAATAACCGCAACAATCTTTTCAACATACGCGGCGTACTGTGTATCATAATCAGTTAAATTCTCAGCAGCCATCTGAGGAATGTAGTCAGTTGCGTTATTGACTGCCGTTTCAAAGGCAACATAGTTTGAATAATCGTGCGGATTGCCCGCCGAATTTTTAAGCTCAATTGCCGAATTAATTGAATATCTGCCGTAGTCTGTAACTACATATGCGTCAGGGTCAATACGGAGAGACAATATAGCAGCCTCAACAGCGGATACCTGTTCCGCAATAGTCGCAACATTTTCTTCATTGTCATCAAGAGATTTAGCCGCGTTCTTATAATCGTCAACCGAACCCCATACAGTTTCCTTTGCAGTATTAACAACTGACTCTACTGCACTATAAGTATCAGCTGTAAAGATATTCGCATAGCTGTAGAATTTGTCTATAACACTTTCAAGTGCGGATGTATCGGCTTTTGAAACCTTTGTTTGCAACTCAACCGCATTCAAGGCGTCGGCAGCTTGCTGAGCACCTTCGGGATCAACATATCCGGCTGAAGATACCGCGTTCATAACTCCCTGAGCTTTATTATACGCTTCAACGAACTTGTTCCAAGATTCATCGGTATAACCGTTGTTTACACCGCCGTTGCATGAGGACATTTTAGCGTCCATAGCATCACGGAGACTCTGATAGCCTGCCGCATCCTGATTGTCAGTTGACGCATTATTCATATTATTTACAAGAGTTTTCATTTCGGCAATACAGCCGTCATAATTATTGCCTGATGCGAAATAGGTATTAGGGTCGAATCCCGTGGCGGCGTCCATTGCATTAATATAGTCGACTAAACCGCCCTCACTGTAATGGTCAAAGTCAATGCTCTTCATCTTGCCGCCGTTTGCAATAATGGCATCAAGAAGCGTCTTGTAGTTAACAACTTTAATAGGAGAGGAAGCTGCAACTGTTGAAATATCATTATTGTTGTCGCCGCCGGTAGTGGTGTACCAAGTCAAAGTATATTCCTGACCATAGTCGGCAGGAACACCCTTAAACTTAAGAGCATTCGACATATAGAGCGGACCACCGCCACCATATTTGTAAAAACCAGGAGTACCGCTACGAGTAACACGAGGAAGTTCACCGCTCCTCATATTTGCCGAATATATTCCGTAATAACCTGTTGAATGGTTATAGCCTGCGTGGGAATTTGAGCCGTTGCTCGCACCCGACCACCAGTTCCAGTTCCAGTTAGGGTCATTGCCGTTACCGCTGTTCCACTGTTGGTCAAAACCCCAGTTAGCATCGTCATTTCCCGCCGCGTCGCTCGGATAACACGACCAAATATATCTAGTCTTATTATATCCGCTGCTGTTAACTTCAATATCAGCAGACATCATAACAGGTAAAATCGTATCGTTTGTGCCGTCATAAAGCAAGACTGCATCATTTGAATAATACATATGGTGATAAACATTACCGACTTTGTTTGGTGATGTTACTGACACAGCCTGAGGCGCATAAAGAACATTATTATAAGCAACGCCGGCATAATCATCCATATCACCTGCAGCAGAATTAGGGAAGGTCGGTATTGCAGTACCTGTATAGCCTTTGAAGTCAACCATCTGACCCATAGCGTCGTTAAGACTGCTAAGAGCAGTTGTCAACACAGCTTTGTCTGCACCGCCGTACTTGTAAGCGTCCTGTGCTTTCTGCGCATTGACATAAGCCTCGTAAGCGGGACCGACATTACTGTAAGCGACACCTTCCGCAGCAAGCTTAGCGTCAAAAGCTTCCATGGCAGCCTCAAGGTCTTCATACTCGTCAGCAAACGCGGTGAATGTTACAAGCGGAATGGATGTAACAACCATCAATGCCGAGAGAAGCACGGACAAAATTCTTTTGGAAAGTTTTGTTTTCATATATATTTTTCCTCCTTTATAATATCAGCCCCAAATCAACAACAGAATCAAACAGTTACTTCAGTTCTGACCAACCTCGGACACAGAGATACCGTTTTTAACGAAGAGCAATCTTGTGCAATAGGGCACAAAATCCCTATTAAACCTTTTATACGGATTTATAATATCATATTGTGATTAAATTGTCAACAGGATTTGAAAAATAATCAAGGGAAAAACTTTACAATTTGTTTACAAAATATTTTTAGACATAATGCCAAACAAGCGCCTATTATCCGTCTGATTTGCTATACAATATTTATAAATGTATGCACGAACACGGAAAAAATTCCATTTACAATTTTGCGTTTAATTCGAGGTTGTAATTTTATACAATTTTTCTGCATATATCGTGCGTTTTTTGAATATTTATACAAAGTTGATAAAAGGGGTTGAAAATGGGCAGGCAGATTATTATAATGGTTATCAGTTAAAATATTTTAAGGAGAAATAATTATGGCAAAAGAGATAAAGAAGGTTGTCCTTGCCTATTCGGGAGGACTTGACACATCAATCATTATTCCTTGGCTCAAGGAAAATTATAACAACTGCGAGGTAATCGCTGTATCCGGCAATGTGGGACAGGGTACGGAGCTTGACGGTCTTGAGGAAAAGGCGCTGAAAACAGGCGCGTCAAAGCTTTACATTGAGGACTTGAATCAGGAGTTTATCGACGATTATGTAATCCCTACCGTGCAGGCAGGAGCGGTTTATGAAAACCAGTATCTTTTAGGTACCGCTTTTGCAAGACCTATCATTGCTAAGAGAATTGTTGAAATCGCAAAGGCTGAGGGCGCCGACGCAATCTGCCACGGCTGCACGGGTAAAGGTAACGACCAGGTAAGATTTGAGCTTGCTATCAAGGCGTTCGCACCTGAAATGCAAATCATTGCACCATGGAGAACATGGGAATTCAAGAGCCGTGAGGAAGAAATCGAATATGCGGAAAAAATGAATATTCCTCTTAAAATAAACAGGGAAACAAACTATTCAAAAGACAAAAACATATGGCATCTGAGCCACGAGGGTCTTAACCTTGAGGACCCGGCAAACGAGCCGAAATACGATGAGATTCTCGAAATGGGCGTCTCCCCCGAAAAAGCTCCCGACAAACCGACATATCTCACGCTTCATTTTGAAAAGGGTGTGCCGACCGCCATTGACGGTATTGAGATGAACAGCGTTGAGCTTGTTAAAAAGCTAAATGAGCTTGGCGGCGCAAACGGCTGCGGTCTTGTTGATATGGTAGAAAACAGACTTGTGGGAATGAAAAGCAGAGGCGTATATGAAACTCCCGGCGGTTCAATCCTTTACAAAGCGCATGAAACTCTTGAGCAAATCTGTCTTGACAGAGAAACCCAGCACTACAAATTCCTTATAGCTCAGAAATTCGCCGAGGTTGTTTACTACGGTCAATGGTTTACTCCTCTGCGCGAGGCTCTTTCCGCATTTGTTACGGAAACCCAGAAGAGGGTAACAGGCGATGTAAGAATCAAGCTTTACAAGGGCAACATAATAAATGTAGGCGTTACATCTCCGTACAGCCTTTACAGCGAGGACTTTGCGACATTTGACGCCGACGAGGTTTATGACCAGAATGATTCCGCCGGCTTTATTAACCTTTTCGGTCTTCCGCTCAAGGTTAAGGCAATCCTTGACGCTGAAAGAGAAAATAAGGAATAATGAATTTAAAAGCTTGTACAATCGAGGATATTTCCCCGATTGTACATATTTTTAATATTGTGTGAGGTAAGGTTATGGCGCAATTATGGAAAGGCAGATTTAAAAAAGAGCTTGCCAAGGAAACAAACGATTTTAATTCCTCCATTAAATTTGACAGCAGAATGTTTGAGGAGGATATAAAGGGAAGCATAGCGCACGCAACTATGCTCGGCGCTGTCGGAATAATAGAAAAAAGCGAGAGTGAGAAAATCGTTCAGGGACTCAGTGAAATATGTGACGATATAAAAAGCGGCAAACTTTCTATTGATATGGAGGCTGAGGATATCCACACCTTTATTGAGGGAGAGCTTACCGAAAGACTCGGGCAGACAGGCAAAAGGCTCCATACCGCAAGGTCGAGGAATGACCAGGTCGCTCTTGACATAAGAATGGTGCTGAAGAAGGAAATTGACGAAATAAGCCGAAAGCTCAAGGGGCTTATTGAGGTTTTATGCGCAAAAGCAGAGGAAAACAAGGACACAATTATGCCGGGCTACACTCATTTGCAGAGAGCGCAGCCAATCACCTTTGCGCATCATCTTATGGCATACTGCTCAATGCTTTGCAGAGATTTGGACAGGCTCGGTGATGTTAAACGCAGAATGAACATTCTTCCGCTCGGAAGCGGCGCACTGGCAGGCACAACCTACCCTCTCGACAGAAATATGGTCGCTGATTTGCTCGGTTTCGACGGTATTTCGTCAAACAGTCTTGACGGCGTGTCCGACAGAGATTTCTGCATTGAGCTTGCGTCAGCGTTGTCAATAATAATGGTTCATCTTTCAAGATTCAGCGAAGAAATTATTATGTGGTGCAGCTGGGAATTCAAGTTCATTGAGCTTGACGACGCTTTTTCAACAGGCTCAAGCATTATGCCTCAAAAGAAAAATCCCGATATAGCGGAGCTTGTTAGAGGAAAAAGCGGACGTGTTTTCGGCGATTTAACTGCTCTTCTGACTATTATGAAGGGCATTGCGCTTGCGTACAACAAGGATATGCAGGAGGACAAGGAGGCAATATTTGACGCGATTGATACTGTTAAAATGTGCCTTAATGCGTTCACTCCGATGATTGACACGATGACTGTTCTTAAGGATAATATGAGAAACGCCGCAGCAAAGGGATTTATTAACGCTACCGACTGTGCGGACTATCTTGTAGGAAAGGGACTTCCCTTCCGTGACGCATATAAAGCAACGGGAGAGCTTGTTGCCGTATGCATTGACAGGGGTTTGACTCTTGAAACGCTGCCAATTGAGGAGTACAAGGCGGTATGCGGTTTATTTGACGATGATGTTTATACCGCTATTCATCTGGAAAAATGCGTGAACGACAGACTTGTTGCGGGGGGTCCGAGCGCAAAAAGCGTCGACGACCAGATAGCAATGGCAAGAAGTATTATTAAATAAAATCTGTGAGGCGGAAATTTTATATTCCGTCTCATTTTTATTGACTAAGATACTGAAAAAGAGTATAATATTTCTATATATAAATCATTAATACTGAAAGGTAAGAAGCGTATGCGTTGTAAAATCGTTGTTGACAGCTGCTGTGATTTAACAGCTGAAATGAAAGAATGGACGGACTTTAAAATCGTACCGCTCCTGCTTGAAGTCGCTGATTACAGCATATATGACGACGAGAATTTTGACCAGGACGATTTTATTTCCAGAATGAAAGCAAACGGCGGTCTGGCAAAATCCGCCTGCCCCGCTCCCGACGCTTTCAAAAAAGCATATGAGGGCAACTATGACGCAGTCTACGTGCTGACAATTACCGACAAGCTCAGCGGAACATATAACAGCGCCCTTCAGGGTAAGGCTCTTTATGAAGAGGAGCACAAGGACGGCAAAAAGATTTATGTTTTCAACTCTCTCGCAACCTCCGGTCTTGAAACAATTGTTGCGCAGGAGATTAAAAAATCATGTGAAGAAGGCAAGTCCTTTGATGAAACAGTCGCATACGTTGAGGATTATATTCTTAATCACACCGGCTTGTATTTCTGCCTTGAAAGTCTTGACGCATTAAAATCTAACGGCAGGCTTTTCGCTCTTGCCGCAAAAGTGCTTGAAAAGATAAGGGTAAAGCTTGTATGCAGAAGAACTCTTGAGGGCAACATTTCCCTTGCGGGTCAGGACATAACTATTAACAGGGCGTTAATAAAAATGGCAAACATTATAGCGCAGGATACTGCCGGCAAGGATTTGAGCGAAAAGAAGCTCTATATTTCATACGTGTGCTGCAAGGACAGGGCAAAGCTTGTCGCCGACAAAATCGCAGAAAAGGTAAGCTTCGGAAGAGTTGAGCTTATTAAAGCATCCGGACTTAATTCGCTTTACGCGTCAAACGGAGGAATTATAGTTTCCTACAGCTTTTAGCAATTAGTAATTTTATTATAAAAGAGGTAATATAAAAATGGAAATCAAGTACGAACTCACAAAAACGCCAAAGGAAAAACCACAGGGTAAGCTTGGCTTCGGCAGCATCTTCACTGACCATATGTTCATTATGGACTACAAGACAGGCGAGGGCTGGCACAATGCAAGAATTGTACCTTACCAGCCTATTGTTCTTGACCCGTCAGCGCTTGTATTCCACTACGCGCAGGAGTGCTTTGAGGGATTAAAGGCATACAGAACACCGAGCGGAGACGTTCAGCTTTTCAGACCTGATAAGAACGCCGAAAGAATGCAGTCCACACATCAGAGACTTTGCATTCCCGAAATTCCTGTTGAGGATTTTGTTCAGGCTGTAAAAGCGCTTGTAAGCGTTGAAAAGGACTGGGTACCGTCCGAGCCTGAGACGAGCCTTTATATCCGTCCGTTCACAATCGCAACCGAGCCTGTTCTCGGCGTTAAAGCCGCAGATGAATATAAATTCATCATTATATGCTCGCCGTCAGGCGCTTACTATGAGGAGGGTATGAATCCTGTTAAAATTTACGTTGAGGATGAATATGTACGAGCTACTCCCGGCGGTACAGGCTACATAAAGTGCGGAGGTAACTATGCCGCGTCTATCATAGCATCCGAAAAAGGGCACAAGCTCGGCTATTCACAGGTGCTCTGGCTTGACGGTGTTGAAAGAAAATATGTTGAGGAAGTCGGCTCAATGAACATTATGTTCAAGGTTGACGGTGAAATTTACACCGCCCCGACAATCGGAACCGTTCTTCCCGGTATCACAAGAATGAGTTGTATTGACCTTCTCAAAGCATGGGGATATAAAGTAAACGAAACAAGATTTACAATTGATTTCATTATGGACGCTGCTAAGAGCGGTAAGCTTGAAGAGGTATTCGGCACGGGAACAGCCGCTGTTATCAGTCCCGTAGGCGGTCTCACATACGAAAATGAAACTGTTGAGATTAATAATTTCAAGACGGGTGAGCTTACACAAAGGCTTTACGACACACTTACAGGTATACAGTTCGGTACAAAGCCGGATGATATGGGCTGGATAGTAAAGGTCGACTGATTGAATGATTTATAACAGTCCCGAATTTACGGGGCTGTTATTTTTGCTTATGAGAGTTATTGAATTTGAAATTAAGGAAAAGGACAACAAAAGACAGATAAGGGATTTCCTCCGTGATTTCGGCGTGTCGGCGTCGCTCCTCGCAAAGCTTAAAAGGACAGAAAACGGTATCACCTTAAACGGCAGTTTTGCAAGAGCCATTGATGAAATTCACACAGGTGATCATCTTTCAATTTCCATTGAAAATAAGGGTAAAATGCCGCCGATGCTCATAAATAATGATGTTAAAAAGGTATTTGGCGACGAGGACATTTTAGTCCTCAATAAACCGCCTATGATGCCCGTACACGAAAGCAGAAATCATCAGGGTGACACGCTTGCAAATGCAGCCGCATGCTATATGAAAAGCGATACCGCATTTCGTGCGGTATACAGACTCGACCGGGACACAAGCGGACTTGTACTCATCGCTGAAAACGAGCTTGCGGCATGTAAGCTCGCAGGCAGGATAAAGAAGGATTATTATGCCGTATGCAAGGGCATACTTACAGGAAGCGGCACAATTGACCTTCCTATTAAAAGAATGAGTGACAGCATTATTAAACGCGGTGTATCTGGCAACGGCGAAAGAGCCGTCACTCACTGGTATGCTGTTAAAAATAACGGAATAAACACTTTACTTAAAATTAATCTTGAAACAGGAAGAACACATCAGATACGAGTTCATTTTTCACATCTCGGTTATCCTCTTCTCGGTGACAGCCTGTACGGCGGAGACTGCGAAAAAATCTCAAGGCAGGCGCTTCACTGCAAGACAATTTATTTTAATCATCCGATAAGTGAAAAACCGACTGTAATTGACTGTGATTTTCCTAAAGATTTTAAAGGACTGATATAATGCCCGCGTTTTCAACACACTACATTTTTGCAACGGAGCTTCTCCCCTTTCTAAAGGAAACGGCTGACTTTGAAATAAATGAGGACGCCGTTTTACTCGGCGCACAGGGACCTGATATCTTTTTCTTTCATAGAATTTTTCCGTGGATGGCAGGGAAATCCCTGATGAAATACGGTTCAATGATACACCGTTCAAAGCCTGAAATACTGTTTGAAAATATGCGTGAATACTGCAAAATTTCATATTATCCTGATATTGCGAAATCATATGCCTACGGATTTATTCTTCACTATTCGTTAGACAGAAACTGTCATCCGTATGTGTATTTTCTGCAAAATGAAATTACAAGAGCACATAGACTTACAAATCCCCACACAGCGCATAATACCATTGAATTTTCGCTTGATTCATTTCTTTTATACAAACATCTCGGTATTAATGAGCCGTTTAAATTTGACACGGCGTCGACGATTACAAACGATAAAACGGTTATTGCCGAAACAGGCAGACTGCTTGAATACGTTGTTCCGAAAACAATCGGCAAACAGATAAGCGCAAAACAGGGAGAAACGGCAATTTGGGATACGAAACATATACAAAGTCTTACTCTTGACAAAAAGGGATATAAAAGGAATATCCTGTCCGTACTTGAAACCGTATGCGCTCCCTTCAGCCGTAATTTTAAATTTACTGCGATGATGCGCCCGAGGGACTTGGAAAAAACAAAAAAGTATGCTAATATAGAAAACAGAAAATGGAAATCACCTTACAGCAATGATATAAGAAATGAGTGCTTTGAGGAATTATTTGAGCTTTCAAAGGCTGACGCCAAGAGAATGATAATTTCGTTTCAGCAAAAGAAAAGCTGCGGGGAAATAACTGAAAATAAATCTTTTTTAACGGGAGTTGAAGCAGAATGAAAACTATACCAAGCTTTCAGATTGACCACAATATTTTGAAAAAGGGAATTTATATCAGCAGAATTGATGACGATATCACAACATACGATATACGTATGAGAGAGCCTAACAAAGAACCTGTTATGACAAACGCCGCGATTCACACTATCGAGCATCTCTTCGCAACTTATGTGCGCAACACGGAATTTGGTGACAATATCATTTATTTTGGTCCTATGGGATGCCGGACAGGTTTTTATTTTCTTACAAGAAGTCTGAGCGACAATTACACAATAGGACTTATAAAAGAAGCGTTTCAGTTCATAGCTGATTACTGGGGCGTTATCCCCGGCGCCTCTCCGAGAGAATGCGGCAACTGCACCGAGCACAATCTCCCCCAGGCAAAGGAAGAATCAAGAGCGTTTTTAAAGGTGATTAAGGATTGGACGAAAGAGGACTTAAAATATCCTACTGCGGAAGAATTAAGATAAGATAATAAAAATGTGCCAAAGAGAAAAATCTCTTCGGCACATTTTTATTTTAACTTATTCATCAACAAATTTTCCTTTAAAATCAGGCTCAATAATCGGAAGCCCGAGAGTTTTAACAGCGCTCTTAACAACATCCTCGGTAATCTCGCCTTTAATCGGGTGACCTGTAAAGGTCATATAGTAGATAACCAAATCCTCCAGCCTCGGCGTCATCTCATTAACTACCTTAACGGTGCCGTCATCTTTAAAATGGAAGGTAAACTTTCTTACATGGGCTGTCTCAATCGGTCTTATCCACAGCTTAAGCGAGCCGTCCTCCTGCCAGGAAGCCTTTGAATATGTGTGATAATGAAGGTCGCCTAATGTGATTTCGGATACCATATACTCTCCGTCAAGACCTACATCAATCGTGTTTTCATATTCCTTTTCTTTCCAGTAAAAGCTGAGCTTATCCTTATCAAATGTCAATTTCATTTCATTGATTTCGCCCGGCTTATTATAAAGCATTTGAGTGATTGAAACAGTAACAACCGAAACAAATTCAGACGTTTTGCATTTAATAAGTCTGCCCGATATTTTTTCTTCAAGCTCGGTATTTCTTTCTGTTTCGGGCAAATCCTCCACACTGCAATTATCAATTACGGAAAGCATTTCATGATATGCCTCTTTATTTTCTGGAAGAGGCTCATAGCCAAAGCAGTTAGGAAAATATTCCCAGAAAACCTTCATGACCTTGTAGTCCTCTGCCTCACCGCAATTGAGAACAACAAGCGCGTCATAGCCGGGAAACATAAAGCAGCGCTGACCGAACAATCCGTCTGCGCGGTAGCTGTTTGCGATGGGATTTCTCCAGAACTGATAGCCGTAACCCTCCATATTGTCAAGGAAGCCGTCACGCACTGAATTTACCTGTTTTCTGGTAGCCTCTTTTACCCAGATTTCAGGAATTATCTGTGTGCCGTCAATCCATTTGCCGCCATGAATATAGGGCAGGAAGAATTTCGCAATATCCTCGCTCTTCATATAAAGACCCCAGCCGCCCGCGTTGTTGCCTTCACCGTCTGTTTCCCAGAACGGCTTTTCTATTCCAAGCGGTTCAAAAATCCTCGGGTAAAGGTAATCAAGCATACTCATACCCGTTACCTTTGAAATGATTGCGGAAAGCATAAACGTATTTTCGGATATGTAATTAAATTTTGTGTTGGGCGGAAGCAAAAAGGTAGCGTTTAAAAAGTTAGCTATCCAATCTCTCTGCCCCTTTTCCTCCAGAACGGTTATCAGCTTATCGGAATGCATCGTTAAAAGCATACGTATGGTAAGCATTCTGTTAAACGGTCTTTTGCTCATTGCATATTCGGGGAAATACTCAACTACTCTGTCATTAAGATTTATAAGTCCCTCGCTTACGGCAAAGCCTACCGCAGTTGATGTTATGGATTTACTCATTGAATAAAGAACATGAGGGATATCCGCGCCGTACGGTTTAAAAAATCCCTGTGCGCAAACCTTATCGTGTCTTACAACGGTAAAGCTCTGAAGGGCTAAGTTCTTTTCATTAATTTCATTTATAAACGCGGTAATAACCCTGCTGTCAACACCGACTGCCTCCGGAGTAGTATGTTCAAGCTGACACTTCTCTAACCTTTTCATAAATCCCTCTCCATACATATATTTCTACAATTTCTATTTTACTCCATAATAGACATTATTTCAATAATATTTATATAAAGAAAATATAAAATATAAATTGACATTTTGATACAAAATAGTATAATAAATATGCCTAATATCATATTTCAATTGAAATCGGAAGTAAATCAGTCTGAAATCGCATTGATTTGATTCTATTTCCTTATCCGTCTAATTAGGATATACAGAAATTTTAATTGGCTATTCACAGCCTGAAAGGCTATGGGAATTATTATGAGATTCATTAAAAAATTTTTATCTGTAATAATTTCACTTATAATTATATTTGTGATGTTGATACCGATGCCTGTATATGCCGCCTCAGAAAACACTCTCAGGAACGCCGTCATATCCGCAGCTGAAGGGGAGGTTGGATACACAGGCACCTCCACTTATTCAAAATACGGTGACTGGTACGGCTATCAAGGCTCCTGGTGCACAACCTTCGTGCTATGGTGTTTTAATAAAGCAGGTACAAATAACGGAGTCAAGCTGTATGGCGGCATCGTTCCGAGCGGAGGTAACTGCAACAGCATGATAAGCTGGTTTACAAACAAGGGCAGATATTATACCCGTTCAAGCGGATATAAGCCCAAGAACGGCGACCTTGTGTTTTTTGACTGGAGCGGCAACGGCTCGTCACAGCACGTAGGCATCGTCACAGGAACATCCGGCAGTACCATTTACACTATTGAAGGAAATTGTTCAGGTAAGGTGAAGTCAAGAGAATACACCTCAAGCGGTTCAAAGCCGTATAACAATATAAGCTCGATTATGGGCTATGCCTCCCCTGACTTTTCATCCGTGAGCAAAGGCAACGGCAAAAAAACCGAGACGACTAAGAAACGCACAAATACTAAAACACCCGAAAAGAATAATACAACAAAAAAATCAACAACGCGTCCCTCTGTAAAGGAAGAAACAACGAAGAAAAAAGAAACTGCATTCACAACTACCGAAACAGAAACAACGCAGTCAACCCCTCTTGAAAATCTTTCAATTAACGCACCGACATATGAACTGCAGGTCGGGGATACAGTTAAGCTGAATTATTCTGTTGAACCGGAAAACGCTCCTGCCGTTGTCGGTTACTTCTGTGATGAGGAGGGCATTATTGAAATCGGTGCCGGCGGAAATATAAAAGCAATCGGCTCAGGAACGGCTACCGTTGTGGTATGCGCGAATAACGAGTTGTACAAGCAGTGCGACTTTACTGTTGGCGAAGCTGTCGGAGAGGTTACGACACATAAGGGAAAAGAAAGGAATGTCGTAGGAACAACAAAGGCAGAAATTATTACGACGCAAAAAAGTGTTCAAAGCGTTCTGACAAATATGGGAGTTAATGTAAACGCGTTAAGCCAAAACAAGCAGCTTTACATTATACCGCTCACAATAGCGGCGGTTACATTTTTTATTTCGGTATTTTTGGCTATTGTAAAAAAAGTTAAACGCAGATAATTTAATAGGCTCTGTAAACTTTAAAATGAGGAATAAATATGGATTTAAGAAAAAAAGAAAAAGTGGGAATAATAAAGAAATGGCTGCTTGCCTTTATTGATATAGCATTATTTGCGGCATCAAACATTGCTGTTTGTTATATTATTAACGGCGGAGATTTCGACGATTTTTATTATGACGACGTTATATTTAACGCCTATCATCTCATAATCTTAAGTATAATCATTGTTATCGTCAATTACTTATTCAAGCTCTATAAAAGTATCTGGACGTTTGCAGGCACAAAGGAAATCGTCAGCTGCACCGCTGCGTCGTTTTTTGACACCTTGGCACTTTATCTGGTGGACAGGCTTATATTCAAATTGATTTTCCATTATCAAACTCTCCCGCTATACGCATATGTGCTTAGCTTTTTATTTATAACCTTCTGTACCTGTCTGCCGAGAATAGGTTACCGTGTTTTAAGAAACGAATTTTTAAATTATCCTGTTGCCCACATTAAAAATAATCACGCGAAACGAATTATGATTGTCGGCGCGGGCTATATGGGCAACACGATGATCGACGAAATTAAAACTAATCATTACAATAAGTATATTCCGGTTGTTGCCGTTGATGATAACCCCGCAAAAAAGGGAAAAAGACTTCAGGGTGTTAAGGTTGCGGGCAACTGTGAGCAAATACCTGAAATAGTTGAGAAATTTAATGTTGACGAAATAATTATATGTATGCCGTCCGCTTCAAATAAAAGGCAGAATGAAATTGCGAAAATGGCCATTTCAACAGGAAGACCCGTTAAAACTACTCCGTCGATGCAGGAAATTTTGCAGGATAGTGCAAATATGCACAAAATCCGTAATGTTGAAATTACCGACCTGCTTTCACGTGACGAGGTCAAGCTTGACATAAGAGTCTGCAAATACCTGATTGACAAGACCATACTTGTTACGGGAGGCGGAGGTACAATCGGCTCAGAGCTCTGCTATCAGTGCGCAAGATATAATCCTAAAACTATTGTTATTTTTGACATCTACGAAAACTGTGCCTTTGAGCTTCAGAATGAGCTGAAAGAAAAATACGGCGACAGTATAAACATTCAGGTAAGAATAGGCTCTGTTCGTGATATTGACAGACTTGAAGAAATATTTGATGAGTTTCACCCCGATGTTGTATTCCACGCCGCGGCTCACAAGCATGTTCCGCTAATGGAGGATTCCCCTTGCGAAGCTGTTAAAAACAATGTATTTGGTACATATAATGTTGCCGTAACGGCAGACAAATACAAGGTGCCTAAAATGGTTATTCTTTCAACAGATAAGGCTGTTAATCCTACAAACGTTATGGGTACAACAAAGAGAATTACCGAGCTGATTGTTCAGAATATGAATGAAATCAGCAAAAGCACCAAATATGCGGCAGTTCGCTTCGGAAATGTTCTCGGCTCTCACGGCTCGGTAATCCCCATATTTAAAAAACAGATTGAAAACGGCGGTCCCGTCCGCGTAACGCATCCGGCAATCACTCGTTATTTTATGACAATACCCGAAGCGGCTCAACTCGTCTGCCAGGCAGGCGGTCTCGCAAGGGGCGGAGAAATATTTGTACTCGATATGGGTGAGCCTGTAAAAATTATGGACCTTGCGGAAAATCTAATTAAGCTTTCGGGCTTTACAGTTGAGGAAATCGGGATTGAAATTACAGGTCTCAGACCGGGTGAAAAGCTCTACGAGGAGCTTTCAATGGATACTGAACTTGAAACAAGACAGAAAACCGCAAACGAAAAGATTTTTGTAAACCATCCTACTGAAATAAACACAGGACATTTTTTCAAAATGCTTGAAAATTTAAGAGATATCAACGAGGATAATGTACGAGAAAAGCTGAAGCTTTTTGTTCCTAATTATCACCCGGCTGATAATTAAATTTGAACTTTTGCGTTTCTCTATTAACCGTAAAAGTTATTAAATACTCTGTCACAACAATATAATTGTTATGGGCAAACACCTAATTTTAAAAATAAAGAGGTATTCAAAATGTTATTTAAACCCGATTATGATAAAAACGGCAAAAAAATTCTTTGCCAGATGAATGGTATTAATTCCGAAATGATGATGGATATTTACGTCCAAAAAATGAAAAACGGCGATACCCTGACAATTTACGAAAAGGAAAATGAGTGTGCGATTCTGCTTCTGTCGGGAAGCGTTAATTTCACTGTCGGCGAAAAAATCAACGAAAATTGCCACAGAGAAAACCCATTTCAAAAAACGCCGTATGCCGTTCATTTCTGCAAAGAAACAAAGGCTGTTGTAACCGCTCTTGAGGACAGCGAAATTCTTGTACAGATGACAGATAACGAAAGAACATGGGAGCCCGTATTTTATAATCCCGAAAACTGCCTTTATCAGGAATTCGGCAAGGGGCAGTGGAACGGCACAGGTCACAGAATCGTATCAACCATGTTTGACCTTGATAATGCCCCGTACTCAAATATGGTAATGGGCGAGGTGTTTAATCAGCCGGGACGCTGGTCGAGCTACCCTCCGCACCATCATCCGCAGCCCGAGCTTTACTATTATCAGTTTGACCACCCCGAAGGCTTCGGCGCGGGCTTTGAGGGGGACACTCCGTATAAGACGGAAAACGGCACCTGCCTTTGTATCAGAGGCGGAAACGCGCATCAACAGGTAACGGCGCCCGGATACGAAATGTATTATGTATGGCTCATCCGCCATATTGACGGCGACCCTTGGGACAAAACAAGAATTTATGTTCCCGAATATGAATGGCTTGCAAATGCCGACTGAGCATTCATTTGTATATATTTACCAACATATTTCTTATTTTTATTGACTTTGCAAAACAATTATGATAAATTTACATTAAGGGCAAGGGAGTCTCAGGGTGACGCCCCTGTCCTTAAATTTATAATTTTAATCGGAGGAATTAAAAATGAAATTGGCAAAAAGAATTTTAGTCGCTGTACTTGCCGTGGCTATGGTTGCCGCTTGCTTTGCCGGCTGTTCAAAACCTGAGTCTTCCGAAGACACGGAGAAAACAGACGCAAAAACACTTGTAATGGCTACAAATGCTGAGTTCCCACCCTATGAGTATTTTGAAAACGAGCAGATTGTAGGCATAGATGCTGAAATCGCAAAGGCTATATGCGACAAACTCGGATATAAGCTTGAAATTGAGCATATCGACTTTGACTCAATCATCCCGGGCGTTCAGGGCGGTAAGTATGATTTCGGTATGGCAGGTATGACAGCAAGTGAGGACCGTCTTAAAAATGTAAACTTCACACAGTCCTACGCAACCGGTATCCAGGCAATTATTGTTACAGAAAATTCAGATATTAAAACTGCCGATGACCTCTCTAAGGGCGGCATAACAATCGGTGTTCAGAAGGGTACAACAGGCGATATATACTGCACAGATGATATTGAAAAAGAAAATCTCGGTACAGTTGAAAGATACAACAAGGGTGCCGACGCCGTAATGGCTCTTACCTCCGGTAAGGTTGACTGCGTTGTTATCGACAATGAGCCTGCAAAGGTATTTGTTGAAAAGAACAAAGGGCTTAAGCTTCTTGACAGCACATACGCTGAAGAGGATTACGCAATCGCTGTCAGCAAAGACAATGACGCTCTCCTTAAAGAGCTTGATACTGCGCTCGGCGAATTAATTGCGGACGGTACTGTTAAGCAAATTATTGACAAATACATTCCTGCTGCATAATTAATAATAATTTATAATTATTAAGGGCAAATGTTGTTTTTCAACCTTTGCCCTTTTATAAATCTTTAAGAGGAGGTAAAAAATGAGCAATTGGTTACAAAATTTTGCCGAACAGTTTACAATGGCTTTCATTACGGACGACCGCTGGAAATACATTGTAAAAGGCTTGGGCAATACCCTGCTCTTAACTTTCTTTTCTTTAATTCTGGGTGTGGTCATAGGTATCGTTGTTTCCGCGATACGTTCAACATATGACAAGCAGTATTCACAGCTTAAAAAAGGAATCGGAAAGGGTCTGCTTGCTTTTTTTGATAAAATTTGCAAAATCTATTTAACCGTTATCCGCGGAACTCCTGTTATGGTACAGATTTTGATTATCTTCTTCGTAATAATGGCAAGCTCTAAAAATAAAATTCTGTGCGGAATTATTGCCTTTGGTATCAATTCAGGCGCATATGTTGCCGAAATTATCCGAAGCGGTATTATGAGCATTGACCAGGGGCAGACAGAAGCGGGACGCTCTCTCGGTTATAACTACATACAGACGATGTGGTACATCGTTCTGCCGCAGGCGTTTAAAAATATTCTGCCAACACTGGCAAACGAGTTTATTGTTCTGCTTAAGGAGACATCGGTTGCAAGCTATGTAGGCGTCATCGACTTGACAGGCGCAGCAAATATCATACGCGGAATTACTTATCAAAGCTTCTTTCCGCTTATAGCAATTGCTATTATATATTTGATAATGGTAATCTTCTTTACCAAATTGGTAAACCTGCTTGAAAGGAGGCTGAAAAACAGTGAACGATAATGCAATCATTCAAGTAAGGGACTTAAAAAAGCATTATAACGGCGGAAAAATAAAAGCGCTTGACGGTGTAAGCATTGATATTGAAAAGGGCGAAGTAGTTGTTATTATCGGTCCGTCGGGCAGCGGTAAAAGTACGCTTTTGCGTTCGTTAAACCTGCTTGAGATACCGACAAGCGGTTCCATCATTTTTGAGGGAACAGATATTACGGATTCCTCAGTGAACATAAATATCCACAGACAGAAAATGGGTATGGTTTTTCAGCACTTTAACCTCTTTCCGCACTGGACAATTTTAAAAAATATTACCCACGCCCCTATAAAACTTTTAAAGAAGAGCAAGGAAGACGCTGAAAAAACAGCGTTTGATTTGCTTAAAAAAGTTGGACTTGAGAACAGAGCAAATGCGTATCCCTCACAGCTTTCCGGCGGTCAAAAGCAGCGCGTCGCTATTGTCAGAGCGCTCGCTATGAATCCTGATGTAATGCTTTTTGACGAGCCGACATCAGCACTTGACCCTGAGCTTGTTGGTGAGGTGCTTAATGTTATGAAGGATTTGGCAAATCAGGGTATGACAATGATTTGCGTCACTCACGAAATGGGCTTTGCTCGCGAGGTCGCCGACAGAGTTATATTCATGGCGGACGGCGTAATAGTTGAGGAAGCGAGTCCGCAGATTATGTTTACTGCTCCCAAGGACCCGAGACTTCAGCAGTTTTTAAAATCCATACTGTAAAATCATATGACTATTGAAATAAACTGCCACAAGCTATGAAGAAAGTGCAAAAAAGACTACTTAATAAAGGATGTTGAGCTTTATACAATAAACTGACATACCGGATTTTCAATGATGTATAAAAACTATTTTCTCTTTTCCAAAACTATCGCTGTTTTACTCTATTATCTCCTGATTAATTGAGGCTGCCTCACTCCCGTGAGACAGCCTCATTCTTTCTTCTATTTTCCGTTTTCACGGACTTGCGCGAATTTCAATAGTCATTGACTTTTAAAACTTAGTTTTATGTATTATTATTTATTGTTTTATAGTCAATATACTGCTGACCTGCCTTCGGCGCCTTGCCGCCGTTCTTTACAGCAAGCATTTCGCTGACGGTGACTATCTGATAGCCGTCTTCAATAAGCTTTGGCACAATCTTTTTAACCGCCTCGGCGGTAGACGGATATATGTCGTGCATAAGAATTATAGAACCGTCATAAACATACTTTACTGCGGTTTTATAGACAGAATTTGCGTTTTTTGATTTCCAGTCCTCAGTATCAACCGACCAGTAAGCAATCGGCATACCTTCTTTTTCACATTCCTTTTGAATTGTCGAGGTCATCATACCGCCCGGACATCTGAAAATCGTGGGATTCTGTCCGCACGCCTTTTTTATCGCATTACTGCCTTTTCTTATGTCATTTGCCGTTACACTTTTCCCGTAGTGTGTATGGTCATATGTATGGTTTCCTATTTCACATCCGATTTCAAGTTCTTTTTTCAGGCATTTTTTATTCGATTCAGCTATTCTTGAACCGCACATAAAGAAGGTTGCCTTTGCTCCGTATTCCTCAAGAACCTTTAAAATTTCCTCAGTAGAATTTTTTCCGTTTTGGTCATACGCAGGCCCATCGTCAAACGACAACGCAACGATAGGCTTATTAGGGTCAATATTGGCAGGCATTACAATCTTTTCCTTAATTTCTGTCTTGCAGACCTCAGACCATTCGCTGTAAATATTTTCATCGTCAATTTTTATAAAGGATCTCGCTCTGACATAATAAATATCCTTTGGTTTCAACTTTTCCGCTTTAAAACTGTTTTTGGTAAGTGTTTTAGTAATACAATCGCTGAAATCCTTATTTTTACTGTATTCAAGCTCATATCCCGCCACATTCTTCTGCTTCTCCCATTTTACAGTGAGAATACCCTCTTCAGGCGAAGCCGCCGAAATAGCAAAGGCAGACGGAAGCGCATATACGGTTATTGTCTGAGCCTCTTCGCTCTCATACTCTTTATTGTTAAAAAATTTGTATGCGGTTACCCTTATCTTATATATTGCACCGCTTTCGACATTTTTAAGCTCATAAGAACAGACCGTACTGTCCTGAACATCTGCGATTTTTTCGGATTTTCCGCTTTTCTCATCGAGCGAGTATATGTAGTATCCTTCAGCATTTTTGACCTCACTCCATTTAATGCTGATGGAATTACTTGTGCTTTCCGCCATTTCAAGGCTGTTTACAACATCAATACTTTTTCCGTTGACAACTATAATTGCCGTGCAGGCGCCTATAACAATGCAGGCAATAATAATACCGGTAAATATTTTTATTTTTTTTGCCAAGATTTCATCTCCCAGTCAAATTATCCAATACAAAATTAAATATACTATAATAAAAGTATAATACTGTAAATTACAAAAATCAACAAAAATTACAATAAAGTTAAAATTTGGTTACATTGTGTAAAATTGATGAATATATTAAATCATTTTTTAGCAGTTTTAAGTTGACCGTAAATAAAGTTAGTGATATTATATTAATATATTATTGATTAAATATTTAAAACATATTATATATAAAAAAGCTTTTATATAGGAGGACGCTTGAATGGAAAGTTTAATCATTATACTGATTTGTTTTCCTTTTTTGAGTTCGTTGCTTTTGAGCATATTCAAAAACGACAAAATTAGACAAACTATTACATATTTAAGCAGTGTCGCAATAATAGGTGTAGCTGTGACTTTTGCAGCAAAATACTTTATATCAAAAAGCAGCGGCTTATCATTTTTTGCTCAGACTGAAATTATTGATTACGCCATGATAGGCGTTGAAGCATTTCTGATGGTGCTTGTAACGGTACTGAGCTTTAAATACAAGCAGTTTTTTGCGGCTCTGCTTTCCGTCGCTCAAACTGTATTGATGTTCTGGTATGAACTCGGAGGAAACGCTCCGCACCAGGAAATCAAAAAAATATATGTTGACAACCTTACGGTAATTATGGTGCTTATCGTTGCTTTTATAGGTACGCTTATCACAGTTTATGCGTGCGGATATATGAAGGATTACCATAATCATCATACAGAAGTTAAGGACAGGAGAAAATATTTCTTTTCTCTGCTTTATGTATTTCTCGGAGCAATGTTCGGACTGGTTTTTTCAAACAGTCTTATCTGGATGTATTTCTTCTGGGAAATTACAAGCGTTATCTCCTTCCTCCTCATCGGATATACAAAAACGCCCCAGGCAATTCATAACTGCTTCAAGGCATTATGGATGAACCTTTTGGGAGGCTGCGGCTTTGCGGTTGCAATCGTGTTCGCGGGAATTCGCTTTAAAATAACCGATATACAAAGTCTCATTCTCTGTGACGGCGCGATCATTATTATTCCCGTTATACTTCTTTCGTTTGCCGCTCTCACCAAGAGCGCACAGCTCCCGTTTTCAAAATGGCTTCTCGGCGCAATGGTCGCTCCAACCCCCTCCTCCGCGCTTCTTCACAGCGCAACAATGGTTAAAGCGGGCGTGTATTTGCTATTAAGGTTATCGCCTGTTCTCGCAGGAACATATGCCGGTACAATGGTAAGCCTTGTAGGCGGCTTTACGTTTCTTATTATGTCAATGCTCGCAATCACTGTCAGCGACGGTAAAAAGGTACTTGCTTACTCAACAATTTCTAACCTCGGCTTGATTGCCGCCTGCGCAGGCATAGGTGTTGAGGAAACCGTCTGGTCGGGCATATTCCTTTTGATTTTCCACGCTGTTTCAAAATCACTCCTGTTTCAGACAGTCGGAGCGATTGAAAACGCAACAGGCTCAAGGGATATTGAAACAATGCACGGTCTTGTCCGCCGTCATCCTCACCTTGCGTGGACGCTTGTTATCGGTATTGCAGGTATGTTCCTCGCTCCGTTTGGTATGCTTATTTCAAAATGGGCTGCCCTTAAAGCATTTATTGACAGCGGCTCTATAATACTTATTCTTTTTGTATGCTTCGGAAGCGCAACAACGCTGTTTTACTGGATGAAGTGGATTGCAACCGTGCTTGCGTCAAAATATAATGACGTTAAGGCAAAAAATACAACTTCCGCTAATCAGTGGGTGTCAATTCTCATCCACTCCGCGTTTATGATTTTGCTTTGCTTCGCTTTCCCTTTCATTTCATCAAAGGTTATTATGCCTTATATCCATATGGTATTCAATGACGCGTCGCAGGTTATCTCAAATGATAACATCATCATTATGATGATTATGCTTATTGCCATATTTGTTATTCCGGGCGTATCATGGATTTCCGCGCGTCACACCAAATACAGAAAGGTTGACCGTTACATAAACGGTGTCAATGCCGGCGACCAGATGAACTATATTGACTCAATGGGTGAAAAAAGACGTTTCTTCCTTGCCAACTGGTATATGGAGGATATCTTCGGCGAGAAAAAGCTTTGGAATCCGTCAATCATAATTTCAATCATATTTATTATTGCAATTATGGTTATTTCAATAGGAGGTGCGTTCTGATGACAGGTACGGTAAAAATTATTCTCAGTATTGCTGCCTATATTCTTTTTGCGCCTCTTATCGGCGGTTTAATGTCAGGCTTTGACAGAAAAATCACCGCGCGTATGCAGGGCAGACAAGGGCCCCCTGTTTTACAGTCCTTTTATGATGTAATCAAGCTATTAAAAAAAGAAACCGTAGTAGTAAATCACGTTCAGATATTCTATCTTTTAATCTTTCTTGTTTTCGTCATATTTACAGGCTGCTTATTCTTCGGCGGATTTGATTTGCTCCTTGTGTTCTTTGCGCTTACGACCGCAAACCTTTTCCTTATACTTGCGGCAACGAGCAGTCATTCACCTTATTCAAGCATGGGCGCAAGCCGTGAAATGGTACAGATGCTTGCATATGAGCCGATGGTGCTTTTGACCGCAGTTGGCTTTTATCTTTCAACAGGTACATTTAAGGTAAGGGAAATTGTCACAAATGACGGCATTCTCCCTATTATCTTACTTCCCGGTGTATTCGTGGGATTTGTATTCATTCTTACAATAAAGCTCAGAAAGCATCCGTTTGACCTCGCCACAAGCCACCATGCGCATCAGGAGATGGTAAAGGGCATTACAACTGAATTTTCGGGCGAAATGTTTGCCATTGTAGAAATTTCCCACTGGTATGAAAATGTGTTTCTTATGGGCGTTATTGCATTGTTTTTCATCAATGCAAAATGGTGGACCATCTTAATCGCGCTTGTTGCAATCTCTGTTATATACTTTATTCTTATTATTGTTGACAATACAAATTCAAGACTTAAGTGGCAGAAGATGTTAAAAAATTCATGGCTTACAACAATCATTATCGGCGCGCTTAACGTCTTTATTCTTGAAGTGTTTATTAAGGGGGTATAAGAATGGCTGACGTAACTAAATCGCCCTGGATTATGCACTACGACGGCTCAAGCTGCAACGGCTGCGATATTGAGGTTCTTGCCTGCTTAACTCCCGTTTACGATGTGGAACGCTTCGGCGTAATTAACACGGGTAATCCGAAGCACGCGGATATTCTTCTTATTACAGGTGCTGTAAACGAGCAGAACAAGGATGTTGTAAAGCAGATTTACGAGCAGATGACTGAACCGAAGGTTGTGTGCGCAATCGGAATTTGCGCCTGCAACGGCGGAGTATTCAAGGATTGCTATAATATTCTCGGCGGTGTTGACAAGGTTATACCCGTTGATATTTACGTCCCCGGATGTGCCGCAAGACCCGAGTCAATCATTGACGGTGTGGTTCAGTCGCTTGCGCTTCTTAAGGAAAAAAGCCTAAAGCTCAAGGAGGGTAAATAGATGAGCGAGCAATATACTCTTGAAACAGTCGATATTCCTACCCTTTACAGAATCATGCTTGAAAAGCAAAGAGCAGGCTATCGTCTTGTACAGATTTGCGCAACCGCATTTGAGGGCTACAATGAGGTTATCTACTCAGTGGCTTTGGATTATACATTTGAAAATTATAAGGTAATTGTTCCGATTGATACGGAAATTAACACAATATCCGACTTTTTCCCGTCAGCAATGCTCTATGAAAATGAAATGAAGGAGCTTTTTGATGTTAAAGTTAAGTCAATAAATCCCGACTATAACAATAAGCTTTACAGAATAGCAAAGAAAACCCCTTTCAAAAAGGAAGTCAAGGAAGCAATAAAGGTTATCAAAAAAGAAGAGGAGGCTGAAAAATAATGGGCGAAAGATCAGTAATTCCGTTCGGTCCTCAGCATCCTGTTCTGCCTGAGCCTATTCACCTTGATTTAGTTCTTGAAGATGAAAAGGTAATTGAGGCAATTCCGTCAATCGGATTTGTTCACAGAGGACTTGAGAGCCTTGCGGAAAAAAGAGATTTTAACGACTACCAGTATGTTATTGAAAGAATATGCGGTATCTGCTCCTTCAAGCACGGCATGTGCTATTGTGAGTCAATAGAAAAAATCTTCGGCGCGGAGGTTCCCGAGAGAGCAAAGTTTTTAAGAACTATCTGGGGAGAGATGAGCCGTATTCATTCACATCTTCTATGGCTCGGTCTTTTAGCGGACGCCTTTGGCTTTGACGCGCTCTTTATGCAGTGCTGGAGGATGAGAGAAAAAGTTCTCGATATGTTTGAGGCATCGACAGGCGGTCGAGTGATTTTCTCCGTCAATAAAATCGGCGGAGTTCTTAAGGATATGGATTCCTCCATGCTGAAAGGCTTTGTGAATATCCTTGACGATATGGAAAAGGATTTCAAAAAGCTTGCAAATACTTTTCTTAAAGACTACACGGTTGAATATCGTTTAAGGGGCGTAGGAATTCTCACCAAGGAGGACGCGGTCCGTCTCGGTGCAGTAGGTCCTATGGCAAGAGCCGCCGGTATTGAAATAGATACGCGTAAAACAGGCTATGAGGCTTATGATAAGATTGATTTTGATATAATCACATCGGATGAATGTGACGGATATGCAAGATGCGCGGTACGTATCGGCGAGGTTTTCCAGTCATTCAATATTATCAGACAGCTCGTTGATAAAATCCCCGACGGACCGATTGCAATACAGATTAAGGGAAATCCCGACGGCGAGGCATTTGTAAGAGCGGAACAGCCGCGCGGCGAGGCTATTTATTACGCCAAGGCTAACGGCACCAAATTCCTTGAAAGGTTCAGGGTGCGTACTCCCACCTTTACAAATATTGAGGCGCTTATCCACATTCTTCCCGGCTCTGAGCTTGCCGATGTACCGCTTCAGATACTTACAATTGACCCCTGCATAAGCTGTACGGAAAGATAGGAGGCAGAGTTTTATGGCAATTATGAATTTCTCATTCACGGCATTAAAGAATTTAATCTCAAAGCCTGCTACCGCTGACTATCCTGCCGTTGCCAGACAGTATCCCGAAAGGAGCAGAGGTCACATTGAAATTAATATTGACGACTGCATTATGTGCGGAATATGCTCACGCAAGTGTATGTCAGGCGCAATCACGGTTGACAGAACGAATAAAACATGGACTATTGAGAGAATGGGCTGTGTACAGTGCTCTGCCTGTGTAAATGCGTGCCCGAAAAAATGTCTTTCAATGCATCCCGGCTATTCTTCACCGTCGACGGAAAAAACTGTTGATACATACAGTAAGCCTGTTCCGGAGACTAAGCCCGGTAAGATTGTAAACGATATGTCAAAATGTATTCTCTGCGGACTTTGCTCAAGAAAATGTCCACAGGAATGTATTACAGTTGACAGAACCGGTGAAAAAACTTGGTCAATTGACCGTGACAAATGCGTTCAGTGCGGCGCCTGCATTGACGCCTGCATAAAGTTCAAGGCATTGAGCACAGCCGATGATGACGGTGAAAAAGGAATCGTAACACTACACAAGGAGTAATCCTGATGACACAGAAATTAACCTTTCACGGTATTGTTCAGGGCATCGGTTTCAGACCAGCCGCCCAGCGTATCGCAAAGGAACTTGATATAAAAGGTCAGGTTAAAAACTCAGGCGGAAATGTCAAGCTTATAATCAGTGGTGAAAAACAGGCGTTGGACGAATTTGTCCGACGCCTTATTACCCTTTTTAATATAAAGAAATATGATATTGAAAATACAGACCATGCGGAATTTGACAGCTTTAAAATTGTTCACTCAACGAATGATGACGATACTCCCTTTCTTACCCCCGACCTTGCGACGTGCAGGGACTGCGAAGCTGAACTTACGGATAAAAATAACCGCAGATATCACCATCCCTTTATAAGCTGTGTAAACTGCGGACCGAGATATACCGTTATCAATAAACTGCCGTATGACAGAGAAAATATCACAATGTCGGAATTTGATATGTGTGACGACTGTAAAACGGAATATAAATCAGTATATGACAGGCGGTGCCACGCACAGACGATTGCCTGCAATGACTGCGGACCCGAAACAAATATTTCAATTGAAACTGCCGTTAAAATATTAAAGCAAGGTAAAATACTCGCGGTAAAGGGTATCGGCGGATATCATCTTGCCTGCAGGGCGGACAAGACCGAAAGCGTAAAAAAAATCAGAGAAATAAAAGGCAGGGAAACAAAGCCTTTTGCCGTTATGTTTTCCTCGCTTAATGAAATTCAAAATTACTGCAAGGTTAATAAAAAGGAAAAGGAACTGCTCAAATCACCTGCCCGCCCGATTGTACTGCTTGAAAAAATAAGGGATTTTGATAAATCAGTCTGTGGCGAAAGTGACTATATAGGCGCCTTTCTCCCGTGCAATCCAATTCAGATTATGCTCCTTGACAGTGTATCTCCGCTTGTTATGACAAGCGCAAATTTAAGCGGAGAGCCTATAATCATTAATGACAATGATATAAATAAGTTCGGTGTTGATGTACTTTCACATAACCGTGAAATTTTAACTCCACTCGATGACAGCGTAGTATGCGTCGTCGCGGGGAGAACTCAGTTTATACGAAGGGCGCGAGGTTATGTTCCCCTGTCAATTGAGATAGATACTTGTGCAAAAGCAGACACGCTGTGCCTCGGAGGCGACCTAAAGGCAGTATTCGGCTTTCACAGGGACAAATATGTTTTCCTCAGCCAGCACTTTGGCGACCTTGATAACAGCGGTGTATTTGAAAGCTACAAGTCAAATATCAAGCGCTTTGCGTCTCTTCACGGCTTTAAGCAAAACATAACAGCGGCTGACGCACATCCCGGTTACTATTCGTCAAACATCTATAAAAACATTATAAAAATACAGCATCACAAAGCCCACGCAGCGTCTGTGATTGCTGAGCATAAGCTGAAAGGAAAAATACTTGCGTTTGCTTTTGACGGCACAGGCTACGGTGATGACGGTGCTGTCTGGGGAAGTGAGGTATTCTTAATCAATAAAAATGACTTTAAACGTGTTGAGCATTTAAAATATACAAAAATGCTCGCGTCTGATGAGGTTTCAAAAAACGGCAGACTTGCTCTTGCGTGCTATCTCGGCGGTAATGAGCTTGTTGACAGAGCGCTTGAAAATAATATTAATACCGTCCTTTCTTCAAGTATGGGACGGCTTTTTGACGCAGTATGCTCTCTGCTTGACATTAAGCATTACAATTCCTATGAGGGCGAATGCGCCTGCGCACTTGAAAGTGCCGCAAAGAAAGCTGACAAGCCATATAATCTGGCGCCCTCTCTTGACCCTGCAATAATATTAAATCAAATTAAAAATGCTTTAAACACGGTAAAAAAAGAGGAGCTTGCTCTCGGCTTTCATATGATGCTTTGCAATCTGATATGCATTACTGCCGAAAAATACAGAAAGAAACAGAGTGTAAATCAGATTGTACTGAGCGGAGGTGTGTTTAACAACAGAATTTTAACCTCTTTTGCAATTTCGGCACTTGAAGAAAAAGGCTTTTCGGTATATATTAATGAAAAAGTACCCTGCGGCGATGGCGGCATTGCCCTTGGTCAGGCATATTTAGCAAGTTTGGAGGACTGAAAATGTGTGTAGCTGCACCCGGAAAGGTGATAGAAATAAACGGCAGTACCGCCGTTATTGACTATAACGGAAACAAAATTAACACAAGCAAAGGCATAGTAGATGTTAAAATCGGTGACTACGCGCTTGTTCACGCGGGTCTTATCATTCAGGTAATTCCTGAAGATGAGGCAAAAAATATGATTGATATTTTTAATGAGCTTGGAGAATTATCCTGATGAATATAAAGGATATTACTGAATTTTTAAGTGAATACGACGGCGAGGCGCTTTCATTTATGGAGGTGTGCGGAACTCATACCGCATCAATAAGCCAAAACGGTATCCCCTCCCTGCTCAGTGATAAAATAAAACTGATAAGCGGTCCGGGATGTCCCGTCTGCGTTACGGTAGCAAGCTATATTGACAAACTTTGCGGGCTTGCTCTTGAGAAGAACACCTGCGTTGTTACCTTCGGCGACCTGATAAGAGTTCCGGGGTCTGTTTCTTCCTTACAGGAAACAAAATCAAAGGGTGGTCATATTGAGATGGTGTACTCCCCTTTTGATATATTAAGGCTTGCCGAAAGAGACAGCGAAACCGTCTTTGTTTTCGCAGCGGTCGGTTTTGAAACCACAACGCCTGTTTACGCTGTTCTTCTTGATAAAGTAATTAAGGAGAATATTAAAAACGTAAGACTTTTGACAGCGCTTAAAACTATGCCTGCCGCTATTGATGCTCTTTGTAAGGCAGACAACAAAATTGACGGCTTTATTGCGCCGGGACACGTCAGCGTAATTACAGGGGCAAACGAATTTACGCCGCTTGCGGAAAAATATAATCTCCCGTTTGTAATCAGCGGATTTAAAGGTGAAGAGCTGCTTGCCGCAATCTATGCGCTTGTTAAGCTCAAAAATAATGGCAGGGTTCTTAACCTGTATAAATCAGCCGTAACAGATAACGGAAATGAAAAAGCAAAAGCGCTTGTAAATAAATATTTTGAGCCGTGTGACGCCGCCTGGAGAGGAATGGGACAGATAAAAGACTCCGGCATGGTGCTGAAAAAAGAGTATATTTATTATGACGCGGGTAGCTGTGAGCTGATAAATGACAACATAAAAAACAAAGGATGCCGCTGCGGCGAAGTTATAACAGGCTGTATTTCACCGCGTGAATGTCCGCTTTTCGCAAGCGCCTGCACACCCGAAAATCCTCAGGGCGCGTGTATGGTGTCAAACGAGGGCGCCTGCTTTCATTATTTCATTAACAACAGAAAATAGGAGCAAACAAATTATGAAAATAACACTTGCTCACGGCAGCGGAGGAAAATCGACTGCCGACCTTATTAACTCGGTTTTTGCAAAGCATTTTTCAAACCCTATACTTAATATGATGGAGGACAGCGCCGTTGTTGACGGAGCGTCAAGAATTGCCGTTACTACCGACTCCTTCGTTGTAACCCCTTTAATTTTTAAAGGCGGTGACATTGGCAGATTGTCTGTCTGCGGCACGGTTAATGACCTGCTTATGCGGGGCGCCGTTCCTAAGTATATTACATCAGCATTCATTATTGAAGAGGGCGCCGATACCGATACACTTGAAAAAATCGCAAAATCAATGGCGCTGACGGCTGAAGAAGCGAACGTTACTGTTATCTGCGGTGACACCAAGGTGATTGAGGGCAAAGGCGGAATATATATAAACACAACGGGTGTCGGCTTTGTCAAGGAAAGCACGGACATTGTATCGACTAATCTGCGTGAGGGTGATTCGGTTATAGTAAGCGGAAATATGGGCGACCACCACGCCGCCATTCTTTCGGCAAGAATGAATATTGAAAATAATATTAAATCCGATAACGCGCCCCTCTGCGAAATGGTCAGAAAAATGCTTAAAAACGGAATTGAACTTCACTGTATGCGTGATGTTACACGCGGAGGACTCGGCACTGTTTTAAACGAGCTCGCGAAAGCGTCAAATGTAAATATTGAACTGTCCGAGAAAAAAATACCTGTTGATAACGAGGTCAGGTCGTTTGCAAAAATTCTCGGGCTTGACATTCTTCATATGGGAAATGAGGGAAAATTAGTTGCCGTTATGCCAAAGGCGCAGGCGAACAAAACGCTCGAAATCATCAGAACGTGCCGATACGGAGAAAACGCGCAGATTATCGGAGAGGTAAAGCGAGGCTCCGGCGTAACGCTGATTACATCAATAGGAGGAAGAAGGCAGGTCAATATGCTTTACGGCGAGGGTCTGCCGAGAATATGTTAATAAATAAATGAGCAGTCTCATTTTGTGAGATTGCTCATTTTTCTATTAAAACTTTTTTCAATATGAAAATATAATATCAGATTTTTAAAAAATTAATTTCATAAATATAAGTACAGTAAAGTTTTTACTTTTGTTAATTTTTTGTCAATCAGTGAATTATTTGCGAAAAATAAGTATACCACAGGAATAACATCTGAAAAATCAATATACAAGTCCTTGTGTCCATTGTGAATAGATTGTAAATTCCTGTCGCTTATATGCGCAATATATTGAATTTTGGCACAATATATGGTATAATATAGCCACAATACACAAGATAATCAATTGTGTGTTGAATGCATTATATAATGTAAATAAATAAGGGCGGAGGTGATTTCAATGGTTGAAATTACGCAAACAGCAATGTACATTTTTTGGGCGGCGGCGATTATCTTATTCGGTGCAGCTGAGGCGGTTACCGCGCAGCTTGTTTCAATATGGTTTGTAGTCGGAGCAATCGCTTCTCTGATTTCAGCTATATTCGGAGCGTCAATCCCAATTCAGATAGTCATATTTATTGCCGTTACGATTTTGGCTCTTGTTATCACAAGACCACTCGTTAAAAAATATATTAATCCCAAAAAAGAGTATACTAATGCAGACAAGGTTATCGGTCAGACCGGTATCGTGGCTGAGGATATTGATAATATAAAAGCCACAGGTCAGGTGAAGGTTGACGGAAAGGTTTGGACTGCAAGGTCGGCTGACAACAGCAATATTCCCGCAGGCAATGAAATAATCATTGACAGGATTGAGGGCGTAAAGCTGATTGTTAAAAGCAAATAATTCATAAAAATATAAAGACAAAGGAGAAATATTATGGCACTGATTATTATTTTAGCAATAGTTGTTATTGCAATCCTTGCTCTGATTCTTACTAACATCAGAGTTGTACCGCAGTCAAAGGCATATGTTATTGAAAGACTCGGTACCTATTATTCAACCTGGGACACAGGTCTTCACGTTAAAATTCCGTTTATTGACAGAATTGCGAAAATCGTTTCACTCAAGGAGCAGGTTGTTGATTTTAAGCCGCAGCCTGTTATTACGAAAGATAATGTTACCATGCAGATTGATACGGTAGTTTTCTACCAGATTACCGACCCGAAGCTTTACACCTACGGTGTTGAAAGTCCGATTTCGGCAATTGAAAATCTTTCTGCCACAACGCTCCGTAACATAATCGGTGAGCTTGAGCTTGACTCAACACTTACATCGCGTGACACAATCAACGCTAAAATCAGAGTAATTCTTGATGAGGCAACCGACCCGTGGGGAATTAAGGTAAACAGAGTTGAGCTTAAAAACATCATACCTCCGAGAGAAATTCAGGACGCAATGGAAAAGCAGATGAAAGCGGAGCGTGAACGCCGTGAGTCCATTCTCAGAGCCGAGGGTGAAAAGCAATCGAGAATACTCGTTGCCGAGGGTCACAAGGAGTCAAAAATCCTTGAGGCGGAGGCAGAAAAGCAATCGGCAATTCTTCACGCAGAGGCTGTTAAGGAAGCCAAGGTACGTGAGGCTGAGGGTGAGGCTGAAGCCATCCTCAAGGTACAGACAGCAACCGCAGACGCAATTAAGCTTTTAAACGAAGCAGACGCTAAAGAGGCTGTTATCAAGCTAAAAGCGCTTGAAGCATTTGCAAAGGCTGCCGACGGTCAGGCAACAAAAATTATTATTCCATCTGAAATTCAGGGCATCGCAGGTCTTGCGGAAGGTGTTGTCGAGGCGGTTAAGAAATAAAAAATAACCCTTACCGAAAATCGGTAAGGGTTAAATTATGCCTTTTAATACCATTAAAAATTGAAAAAAGGTTTATCCCTTTCTGTATTTCTCAGCCTGAAGATTAAACATATATGCATAAGCGGAGTTTTTTTCCATAAGCTCAGCGTGGGAACCGCTTTCAATTATTCTGCCGTTCTCCATAACATATATTTTATCCGCGTTAATTGTGGTTGAAAGCCTGTGAGAAATAAAAATAACCGTCTTGTCCTTGGCTGCCTCAAGCATTGCCTGGTTAAGATTATATTCCGCAACAGGGTCAAGATTCGCGGACGGCTCGTCAAGAATAACGTAAGGGCAATTTTTGTAAAACGCTCTCGCAATTGCTACCTTCTGTGCCTCACCGCCGGACATCATAATACCGCTATCATTAAATTCCCTCAATACCTCGGTATCCGTTCCGTCCTTAAGCTCCTTGGTAAATCCGCTGTGTCCAAGCGCCTCACGGACCTTTTCTTTATCAGGGTCAACGTCAAGCGCAACATTTTCCGCGACTGAACAGGAGAAAATTTGAAAATCCTGAAACACTGCTGAAAATCTGTCACGGTGGGATTCTACGGTACAGTTTCTTATGTCCTCACCATCAATCAGAATTTCGCCCTCGGTGGCATCATAAAGCCTCAGTAAAAGATTTGTGAGGGTGGTTTTTCCTGCGCCGTTATAGCCTACCAGCGCTATCTTTTCATACGGCTTGATGGTTAAACTGATATCATTGAGGGTCGGCTCATCGTTTCCCGGATAGGTAAATGAGAGATTTTTAATTTCAATGGGCTTAGGCTCAGTTATCCGCGCGGTTTTTTCACCGTCATTGATATTGCTTTCGCACTTCAGAAATTCTCTGTATTTTTCAATCATCTTTCCACGCTCGGAAAATACCGAAAGAGCCCACACTGTCAGGAAATTGAAGGACATTGCGATTGAGTAAGCGCCGTTAAAGGATGCGACAAAATCACCTGCTGAAATGGTTTTCTTCACAAGAACGCAATATCCGAGATAAAGCGGAAGAATAAACATAAAGCCTAAAACCTGTACTCCGGATTCCTGTATAAAATAAAAGAGTGATATTTTTGACCAATACTTTTTCTGATTATTTATTACATCGTCAGCCGCGTCATTGTACCGTTCAATAAGCAAAGGCTTTATATTGTTCATACGTACCTCCTTTGCGTAATCCTGCAAATAAAAAATACGCTGAAAGTAGTCGGAACGTCTGTGAAATCTTGTATTATCAATTCTTCTGTTCATCTGAAGACTGCCTATTTTTCTGCTGAGAGGAGTAAACACAGCCACAAACACAAGAATAATTAACAGGCACACCGGATCTATCGCAAGAAGAATCGAGCCTATGGTAAACAGTGAAATAATATTACCTATATAGTTTCTTACAAGTCCGAGCATATTCTGAATACTGTCAGATGACGATTCAATAGTTAAAATAAAATTATTGTAAAAATCAGGATCATCGTATGACGATAAATCAAGTGATTTTGCCTTTTCATACAACTTTGTATTCAGTCCCTTATATACCTTTTCCCTTTCAACATTCCAGTAAAATTCTCTGAACAGCCACGCAAGCAGCTTGCTGAAAACAAGCACGGCGGCTATTACCGCGATAACAATAAATACTCTTTCAAGTCTCTCCTTACTGCTGACAATATCAATTATATACTTGACTCCGAGCACACTTATCAGCCTTGTCGGAAGTGTCAGTATGATTCCCCATAAGCACTCTCCGATTACAAGAAGCGGCGAAACCGAAAATAACAGTTTAATAAAGTAAAATATATTTGAGAGCATTGAATGCTCTGTTTTATTTTTATTCTTACTCATCAAGGCTCACCTCCTCTTTATAGCTTTTTGACTGGAGGTCAAACATTTTGCGGTATTCTCCCTTTTGCGCCATCAGGTCAGAATGATTTCCCGACTCGATAAGCCTGCCCCCTCCGAGTACAAATATTTTATCGGACAAAACGGCGCTTGAAAGCCTGTGAGAAATATAGATTACCGTTTTATTCTCGGTTGCGGAAATCAGATTTTCATACATTTTATACTCGGCAATCGGGTCAAGAGCGGAGGACGGCTCGTCAAGAACCGCGATATCAAAATTTCTCGCAAAAAGCCTTGCGGTTGAAACCTTCTGATTTTCACCGCCCGAAAGCCCCGCTCCGTTTTCGTCAAACTCACGTGTTAAAAGAGTATCTCCGCCGTTGGAAAAGGAACTGATTTTTTCCCATACACCGCTTTGCATTAATGCTTTTTTTGCGAAAGCCTTATCCTCGTATGTACATTCGCGGCACATTACGTTTTCAAAAACGGAAATCGCAAAATTTTTATAATCCTGGAATACTGTCGCAAAGCGTTCTCTGTAAGACTCCAAATTATATTCTTTGATGTTTATACCGTTATAGAAAATCTCGCCCTCGTCGGGGTCATAAAAACGCAGAAGAAGCTTCACAAGCGTTGATTTTCCCGCGCCGTTGATACCTACAACAGCAACGGTATCGCCCTTATTTATTTTAAGACTGACATTTTCAATGCTGTATTTCTGAGCGGACGGATATTTAAAGCTGACGTTTTTGAATTCAAGGCTTTCAAACTCCCCCGCTGTTTTTGTTCCGCTCACAACCTTCGGCTCATAGTCAAAAAAGTCACGCAGATTCTGAAAATAGAGCGCCATCTGATTAAGCTCGTCAAAGCCTTCAACGATATTAAGCGTAGTATCTCTTACGGAATTTATTGAGGAAAGAACAACGGAAAATCCCGAAACAGTCATTGTGTCTTTATATACAAACTGGTATCCCGCGTAAGCGTATGTACCTATAATCGGTATAAACTCGCTTAATGCTGAGCTTACCATACTGTACATAAACAGCTTTAATCCGTAATTTTTGAGTATAACAATATTGGACCTTATCGCCGCGTCAAAGCGTTTCATAAGAACAGCAAAGATATTGGACGTTCTCATATCTTTTGAATAATCCTTGAGAAAAACCGTACGCTGTATGTATGCCTTAATTCTGTTATTTGTCGTCATTTCAAGGTCGCGTTTATATACGAGCCTGCTTTTTGAGATTTCAACAGCAAATACAAAAAGTACGGGAAGAAGAAACAGAAGATACATGGGGTCAATAACAGTAACAGTTGTAATGACGCAGATAAAGGATACTACCGCACCGACAATAATTGAAATATCATAACAAATCAGGTCATAGTACCCAGAGGATAATACAAGCGTAGCCCTTTGGTATTTGTCATAAAATTCCGGGTCCTCATAACAGCTTACATCAAGCTGATAAGCCTTTTTAAATATTTTGTTATTAATATTTTTAAGCACTATTTTCGTGGCATTATGATTCATATAACTGCCGTACCATTCAGCCGCTTTTGAAAATAAGGACACCAGCAAAAATATTGCCAAATATTTTACATATACCCTGAAATCCGAATTACCGTCAATCAATGTTAAAAGAACTTTTAAAAATAAAATATTCTGAATAAATAAAGAAAAAATTGCGCTTGAGACATAGCTTAATATATATCCCAAAAGCAGTCTTTTGTCCGCTTGCCATACCAGCTTGACCGCGTAAATTATATTCTTCACAACAGGCACCTTAGTCTGCTCGTGAAGCTGAATATACCTCATAATTTCACCTCATTTATAAAAAAACAGCACCGCAGGCATTACTGCCGGCGGTGCGTAAACACACTTATTTATTGATTGAGATAGTGAACACAATCAATAAATCGGCAGAAAATATCACAGTTGTACCCATACCATTTAGGTTCAACCATTTGATTAGTCATATCATAAGCTCTGAATTTTGTCATTTGTGTTCACCTCCGTTCAATTATTATTGATTAATCAATGAGAAAAGCATAACACACAAAAATTTTAAACGCAAGAAAAATTAAAGTTTTTTATCAGATTTTACCATTTTATCATTTAATTTTTCCTCTTAATCCGTCAGATTAACTAATTTTTTGCAATCTTTTAAAAAAATTTTAACATACCTGAACTTAAAATTCCTGACTTTTTGTGCGGAGTTAAATAAAAATCCGCTCTGTCTCAAGTGTTTTTGTGTCAAGTATTTTGACTGAGGATTTGCAGAATTTATCGTATGAGTTATTACCGCTTCCGGCGCACTGAATAAATTTTACACCTTTTATAGAAAGCTCAAATGAATTTTTATGGTCGTGACCGAAAACACATGCCTTTAAATATTCCCTGAGCTCTTCAAACTCTCCCGTATTGATATCGGGAGGACAGGGACGTTCACCGAGTGTACCTGTATATTTAACAGTATTTTTAAATTTATAAAAGCTTTCCCCGTCACGGATTGCTCCTTTTACCCGTTTTTCGTATTCTTCAATACACTCCATAATATCAGGCATAATTATATGCTGAAAAAGAATCGCCTTTTTACCCTTTATTTTGGATTTCGCAAACTCAATCTGCTCCTTTTTCACCGTATCATAAAAGCTCTCTTCCCCGTTATAATACGAACCGCTGTCAATGAAAAGCAGGGTCTCGCCAAACATTTCAATAACGTAATCACAACCGACAGTCAGGCAGTTTTTATATGATTTCGTAATTTTTAATATATCTTCCTTTGAGGTGGCGCACTCATCATCGTGATTGCCGAAGACCGTCGCAAAAGGAGTATCTCCCGTTAAATCAAAAACCTGTCTCAAATATTTTTCATAGTTATAAAACGTAGACGGACCGTGTACCGTATCTCCCATAAATACTATTAAATCGCATTTTGTCTTTTCAATAATATTTTTAATTGAATTCAGCGTTTTTTTACTGCCGTGCGGTTTATTATGTACATCCGCGATTAGTAAAATCCTCATAAAATTCTCCCTTAAATTCTACTGCTCTCATATTAAAATACAACAAGTCATTTGTCAAACAAAAAGGAACAAAAGGTATTCCTTTGTTACTTATCTCATAAGTCCTATGGAGTTATAGGATTCATCAAGCGAAAATTCTTCATTGTAATAGCATGTTTCTTTTAAAGCCTCTTCATTAAGATACGTATGTTTAACATTGTAAAAAACCATCCCATTTTCTGTATCAATGTTAATATCTAAAACAATTTCCTGTACATCCCACCAATTAAACTGGTACAATTCCAAATAAAAAGGAAAAAATAGTATATAAAATTAAAAATGTAATACAAACAATACCTGTTATTTTTAAAAATTTTTTCATAGAAAATCCTCCTGTTTTCAATATAAAACAGGAGGATAAACTATGCAATGAACGTTTAATGGAATGACTCCGCACTGCGTGGAATTTAATAAGAAACTGCCCTGTCATTCAACGTGTCAAGGAGCCGCCTTAAAAACGGGAACATTTGCCTGTGTTAAAATTAAAGCGCTTTTGTTTCAACCTCTTCAAGGATTCTTGTGAGAAATTCATCTAATGTTGCGGCTCCCTCGTCGCCGTTCTTTCTTGAGCGGACTGAGATTGTACCGTTTTCAATATCCTTATCACCCGCAAGAAGCATATAAGGCACCTTTTCAAGCTGAGCGCTTCTGATTTTAAATCCGATTTTTTCAGACCTGTCGTCAATCTCACAGCGAATGCCCTTAGCCTCAAGAGCCTTTTTGACCTCACAGAGATAATCAAGATGTCTGTCTGCAATCGGAAGCAGCTTAACCTGAACAGGGGCAAGCCATACCGGAAACGCACCCGCAAAGTGCTCGGTAAGAATACCTATAAAGCGCTCAATACTGCCAAATACAACCCTGTGAATCATTATCGGTCTGTGTTTTTCTCCGTCAGAACCAACGTATTCAAGCTCAAATCTTTCGGGCAATTGAAAATCAAGCTGAATTGTTCCGCATTGCCATGTTCTTCCGAGACAGTCTGTCAAATGGAAATCAAGCTTAGGTCCATAAAAAGCCCCGTCTCCCTCATTAACCTCATAATCATATCCAAGCTCAGTTATAGCGTCTCGCAGGGCGTCAGTTGCAATATCCCAATCCTCTTTTGCTCCCATTGAATCTTCAGGCTGAGTGGATAATTCAATATGATATTTAAAACCAAAGGTGCTGTATACAGAATCAATGAGTTTTACAACTCCCTTGATTTCATCCTTTATCTGCTCTCTTGTCATAAAAATATGAGCATCATCCTGAGTAAAGTTACGAACTCGCATAAGACCATGAAGAGCACCGGAAAGCTCGTGTCTGTGGACAATACCAAGCTCGCCCATACGAAGAGGTAAATCTTTATAGGAATGCATTTTGGTTTTATAAACAAGCATACCGCCCGGACAATTCATAGGTTTTATTGCAAAATCCTCATCATCAATAACCGTAGTATACATATTTTCTTTATAATGCTCCCAATGTCCGCTGCGTTCCCACAATGCTCTGTTAAGGATAATCGGAGTTTGAATTTCGAGATAGCCTGCATTTTTATGAATCTCTCTCCAATAATCAACAAGGGTGTTTTTTAATGTCATACCCTTTGGCAAAAAGAACGGAAAACCGGGTCCCTCTTCCATAATTGTAAAAAGTTCAAGTTCTTTTCCTATTTTTCTATGATCACGCTTTTTAGCCTCCTCAAGCATTTGAAGATGCTCCTCAAGCATTGACGCTTTAGGAAACGCCGTACCGTAAACACGGCAGAGCATCTTGTTCTTTGCGTCGCCACGCCAGTATGCGCCTGTGCAGTTTGTGAGCTTAAACGCTTTAACCGCCTTCATATCCATAAGGTGGGGACCAGCGCAAAGCTCGGTGAACTCGCCCTGCTTATAAAAACTTATAGGCTCACCCTTTTGGGCGTGTTCATTAATAAGCTCAACCTTATAAGGCTCGCCCTTTTCCTCCATAAGTCTGATTGCGTCATCGGGAGAAAGCTCAAATTTTTCAATCTCCAAGCCCTCCTTGACAATATTTTTCATTTCTTTTTCTATTGCGTCAAGATTTTCCGGAGTAAATGCCTCGGGAGCGTCAAAATCATAATAAAAGCCGTTGTCAATCGCCGGTCCGATTGTAAGCTTCACATCGGGGTAAAGTCGCTTGACAGCCTGTGCCATAATATGCGACGCGGTATGATTAAAGGTCTTTCTGCCGTCCTCGTCATCAAATGTCAGCACCTCAAAGGTACAGTCGCCGTCAATAACGGTCCTCAAATCCTTAACCTCTCCGTTAATTTTACAGGAGCACGCGTTCCTGTAAAGACCCATTGAAATTTCCTTTGTAACATCGGCAGCGGACACAGATGTATCATACTCTTTAACCGAGCCGTCTTTTAAAGTAATTTTAATCATTCTTTTTCCCTCCGTAAAAAATAAAAATCACCCTGAAAAATCAGGGTGAATAAAAATATCCACGGTTCCACCTGAATTGCGAAGAATCGCCGCTCATACGCTTTATAACGGAAGCAAACCGACCTGTATTAAAGGCACTCAAAGGTGGTAATTTGATTTTCCTGCTATGTGTTTTCACCGCCCACACACTCTCTTTAAGCTCAAAAAACAAATCATGTCCTTATCATTGATTTTCTTTTAAAATATTCTATCACGCCTAAAAAAAATTGTCAATAAGTTTGATTTTTAATTTTCAGCAATTTGAGGTTTTGATTCAAAATGCTTGACAGATACAAGATATAGGTGTATATTATTATATAAGTTTTACATATAGTTATGTATTCTTATTCGCAAATATGTCAAACTTTGATAAAAAATCGCATTTAAACTGTACCTTTTCTGAATGGTAAATTTCGAGAATTATAAACAGAAGGAGGTGCTGTTAACGTATGAGTAGTATAATTATCCCGATTATTGTCGGCGTAGTATGCGCTGTTATTTTTGGTATAGTCGGCTTTGTTATCGGTGGTGAACACCGCCGAAGAACAAGCGAAAAAGAAATTGGCTCCGCAACACAAGAGGCAACAAAAATAATTAACAATGCTTTATCCGAGGCTGAGTCTACGAAAAAAGCCCGCCTTGTTGAAGCTAAGGATGAAATTCACAAGCTCCGCTCGGATGCCGATAAGGAAATCCGTGAGAGAAGAAGTGAAATTCAAAGGCAGGAAACACGCTTAAATCAGAGAGAGGAATATCTTGATAAGCGTGCGGATTCTCTTGAGAAAAAAACTGACGCTTTAAGCGAAAAGCAAAAACAGCTTGATGAAAAACTACTCGAAATTGACGGCATTAAGAAAAGCCAGTTTGATATGCTCGAACGCATATCGGGACTTACACAGGAGGAAGCTAAGGAGCAGCTCCTTGCAACCCTCGGTGAAGAACTTGATACTGAAAAAAGCAAGCGTATTCTTGAATACGAGCAGATGGTCCGCGACCAAAGTGACATTTTGGCAAGAGAGATTATCAGCACAGCAATCCAGCGCTGCGCTGCTGACCACACAGCGGAAACAACCGTTTCGGTCGTTGCTCTGCCAAATGATGAAATGAAGGGCAGAATCATCGGCAGAGAGGGCAGAAATATCCGCTCCATCGAAACAATTACAGGTGTTGAGTTAATCATTGACGACACGCCCGAAGCCATTACAATCAGCTCCTTTGACCCTATACGGAGAGAGATTGCAAGGCTTACGCTTGAAAGACTTATACAGGACGGACGTATTCATCCTACTAAAATTGAAGAGCTCTTTGAAAAAAGCACCAGAGAGGTTAACGCAACGATTAAGCAGGAGGGTGAAAAGGCAGTTCTTTCAGCTAATTGCGGTCAGCTTCATCCTGAGCTTGTCAAGCTTCTCGGTAAGCTGAAATACCGTACATCATACGGTCAAAGCGTACTTAAGCACAGCTTGGAGGTATCATATATCGCAGGTCTTATGGCTGCGGAGCTCGGTGCTGATGAAAAGCTGGCAAGACGCGCGGGTCTTCTTCACGATATCGGTAAGGCGCTTGACCATGAGATGGAAGGCTCTCATATAGCTCTCGGCGTTGAATTTGCCAGAAAGTATAAGGAAAGCGAGGGAGTAATTCACGCGATTGCCGCCCATCACGGAGAAATTGAATGTAAAACAGTCGTTGCCTGTCTTGTTCAGGCTGCCGACGCGGTTTCCGCTTCAAGACCGGGTGCAAGAAGGGAAAATATTGAAAGCTACATTAAACGTCTTCAGCAGCTTGAGGAAATATCAACAAGCTTTGACGGTGTTGAAAGAGCATATGCTATTCAGGCAGGACGTGAAGTCAGGGTAATGGTTAAACCCAATGTTATTGACGATTCAAGGATGCCTTATATTGCACATGAAATCGCTAAAAAAATTGAAAGCGAAATGGAATATCCCGGACAGATTAAAGTTAATATTATAAGGGAATCAAGAGCCAGCGATATTGCAAAATAATGATTTTCAATGTAAAAATGCCGACATTTGTCGGCATTTTTCCTTTTTGGCAGATGATAAAATCATTAAATATATTTTGCTTAATGACAGAAGTTAAAAAACTTTTCCTTTGATTACGAGGCAGTTTTTTGGTTAATTTCTATAATTTTATGGTAGATTAATTATTGGACTTAGTATATAATTTATTATAATATATTATATTTAGATTGACATAATATATGCCGAGTGATATAATATTTTTATATATTTTCACCAAAAAATTTCGGAGGGAATCATGGAGGAAAACAGAGAGATTAACATAGATTTGAGAAAGATTTTTTCTATGTTCAGAAAAAAGATAATTTTTATCGTTATTATTTCTATAATCAGCGCTATCCTCGCGGGATGTATTACAAATTTTTTTATTACACCAAAATATACTGCTAACATTAAAATGCACGTTTACAGCAGCAGTGATAACCGTGTCGGAGCAAACAGTACAATTACATCAAGCGAGATTGAAGCTTCACAAAGGCTTGTCAACACATATCTTGTTGTTGTTGAAAGCAGAACATTCAGAGAAAAGGTTGCCGACAAGTTAGGCAACAATATCGGTCCTGATGAAATAGGTAAAATGATGAGCTGTTCACAGATTGAGGAAACTCTTGCATTTCAGGTTAATGTGACAAGCACAAATAAACAGCAGGCAACGGACATAGCAAACGCAATCGCCGATACCTGCCCCGACGAAATTGTAAGAATTCTTAAGGTCGGGGGTGTAGAGGTTATCGACTATGCTACCGTTCCGCAGGAACCTTCTTCTCCTAATTTACAGCGAAACATAATGATAGGCTTTCTTTTAGGTTTTGCTGTTTCATTCATTTTCTTCTTCATTAAAGAATTGTTTGATACAAGCATTACTGACGAAAAGGATTTACAGAGAGAATTTGATATTCCTATTCTCGGCACAGTTCCGAGACTTGTGCCCGTAACATCAACGGTCAAATCGGATTCAGGCTCATCACTACAACCGCCTAAGCCGTCTATTGAATCATTAAGGACTGACAAGGAGGGGGCTGACCATGAATAAAAAAAGTTCCAGAAAACAAAAGAAAGAATCCAAAGCATACGGCTTTACCAGAGATGATCAAAAGAAAATTCTTTGCGCCGATTCACCTTTCGTTGTAAAGGAAGCGTATAACTCAATCAGAACAAACCTTTTGTTTACACAGCAGGGTGAAAAATGTCCGGTTTTTGTTGTATCAAGTCCTTCTGCTAATAACGGTAAATCAATAAATTCGATAAATATGGCAATCTCATTTGCACAGATGGGTAAAAGAACTCTTCTTATTGACGCGGATATGCGAAATCCCACCATACACCGTATGTTTTCTATTCCCGTTAAAAACGGTCTTTCGGAAATTCTGGCAGGTTTGACTGACAGCATCACTGTTTCAAAAACTGAAATCGAAAATCTTTCTGTTTTAACGGCGGGAAAGATTCCTCCTAATCCTGCAGAGCTTCTCTCCTCGGAACGTATGGACAAACTGCTTGAATTTGTTAAAGCTCATTATGACTGCGTCCTTATTGACACTCCTCCCGTAAATCTTGTTACCGACTCAACCGCCTTTGCGTCAAAGGCTACAGGTTATATTCTTGTAATTAAGCTTGAAACAACTGATTTACAGGATGTAAAAATGACGGTTAATTCCCTCCGGCACATAGGCGCGCAGATTGTCGGCTTTGTTGTGAATGATACCAATTCATCAGGTAAGCGTTACTCATCTTATTACAAGAGAGGTTATTACCGCTCAAAATACCAATATAACTATAACTACAATTACAACTACGGATATAATAACTACTACAGATACAAATAAGTAGGTGTTTTTAAATGGATAACCGCAAAAGAATACAAAAACAGCTTGAGTTTTTTGTGGGTTTATTTGCACTTGCATTATCAAACTTATTAGGCTATGGCTTTTTTACATTCGTACACGAAAAAATTTCAGATTATGACAATACCAGTTGGACAGAATATATAGTTATCGTTTTACTGTCATACATCATAATTTTCTTTTGTTTTTATTCTCCGATTAATCTTCTTAAGCGAAGCAGACCGATGGAGTTTTCCTCAACTATCAGAAACTGCGCGCTTACATACGCACTGCTGTCAGTTCTTCTTGTACTTACAAAAAACGAAATTGTTCAGTCGAGATACCTTTTTATCAGCGGTTTTATCGGATACTGCATTTTATCCTGCATCGGAAGATTTATTATTAAGAGAATAATGATAAATTATATGCCTAAAAGCAGATTTGCAACCATTACAGGTGTAATAACAACTGTTGATATAGGCAGAGAATTTATTCCCAAGCTTAAAAACGACTGGTCTAAAAATATAAAGGCTGTCGCTCTTATTGATACTGTTTTTGATAACGGAGTTTATAAGCGAAACAAAACGGAAAATGAAAACGAGAATGATACCGATGAAATTATCAGCAATATAGACGATGTTCCCGTTGTTGCAAATCTTGAAAATCTTTTCGGCTGGATTCGCACAGCCTCTCTTGACGAGGTTTATATTAATCTGCCCGACGGGTATTTGGATATGGCAGCCGAATATATTGAAGAGCTTGAGGATATGGGAATTGTTGTAAACATCAATATACCTTCACTTGAAAAAATTCTTGACGAAAGCAAATTCAATAACCTTAGCTGTGATGTTAAGGCAGATGTGCCGATGGCTGTATTTTCACCGGCTGTTCACAGTCCGTCACAAATGATTTTAAAAAGAATAATTGATTTTGCCGGCGGAATTATCGGCAGCATAATTTCTATACCGATAATTTTAATTATAGCTGTTCCCCTGCTGATTGAGTCTCCCGGTCCGCTGATTTTTAAGCAGCCGCGCGTAGGAAAAAATGGGAGAATTTTTAATATTTACAAGCTGAGGTCAATGTATGAAGACGCGGAGGAAAGAAAAAAATCTCTTATGCAACAGAATAAGATGGACGGCTGTATGTTTAAAATGGACAATGACCCGAGAATCACAAAGGTGGGCAAATTTATCCGTAAAACAAGTATTGACGAGCTGCCGCAGTTCTGGAATGTCCTCAAAGGTGATATGAGTCTTGTCGGCACACGCCCTCCTACCATTGACGAATTTGAGCAATATGAAAGTCATCATAAAAGAAGACTCTCTCTTCGCCCCGGTATAACAGGCTTATGGCAGGTATCGGGAAGGTCCGATATACAGGACTTTGAAGAGGTTGTTAAGCTTGACTGTGAATATATTGATAACTGGTCAGTCCTGCTTGATATGGAAATATTATTTAAAACCGTTGGTGTAGTTTTAACCCATAAGGGCGCTGAATAACTTATATGACTTGGTGATAGAATGAAAATCGCAATGATAGGGCACAAAAGAATACCTTCACGCGAGGGCGGAATAGAGATTGTGGTTGATAAAATCTCCACCGAGCTTGTTAAAAGAGGTCATACTGTTGTGGCTTATAATCGCAAGGGACACCATGTATCGGGAAAGAAATTTGAAAGCGCCCAACGGCTGAAAGAATATAACGGAATTAAACTCAAAACTGTTTTTACTTTTGAAAGCAGCGCGCTCAATGCAATTGTATACAGCGTTCTTGCTGCTCTCAGAGCAAGTCTAAGTAAATTTGACGTCGTACATATTCACGCCGAGGGACCTGCATCAATGTGTTTTTTGCCAAAGCTTTTTGGTAAAAGAACAATCGTTACGATTCACGGACTTGACTGGCAGAGGTCAAAATGGGGCGGTTTTGCCGCCAAATTTTTAAAGTTTGGCGAGAAAGTTGCTGTAAAATACGCCGACGAAATAATCGTTCTTTCAAAAAATGTACAGGATTATTTTCTTAACACATACGGCAGAAAACCCGTTTATATTCCGAACGGAATTGAAAAGCCTGAAATAAAGGGCGATTCACTTATTAAAAAAAATTTCGGCATTGAAAATAACAGCTATATCCTTTATCTCGGAAGAATTGTTCCCGAAAAAGGTGTTCATTATCTGATTAATGCGTACAAGAGCATTGACACTGATAAAAAACTTGTAATAGCAGGAGGCTCAAGCCACACAAGCGATTATATGAATGAGCTTAAAGAGCTTGCAGAGACTGATAACAGAATTGTTTTTACTGATTTTGTTGAGGGAGAGGCTCTTGAGGAGCTTTATTCAAACGCATATGTTTATTGCCTGCCGAGCGATTTGGAGGGTATGCCGTTAAGTCTGCTTGAGGCAATGAGTTACGGCTGCTGCTGCCTTATCTCCGACATACCCGAATGCACTGAGGTTTGCGGTGATAACGCGGTTTCATTTAAAAAAGGAAATTTCATTGATTTGCGGGAAAAACTGCAAATGCTTTTATATAACAACGAATTAATTGATAAATATAAAAAAAATGCCGCAGATTATGTTTGCAGTAAATATAACTGGAATGATATCGCAGACAAAACGCTCGCTCTTTATAAAGGTGAATAAATGAAAATTTTAATGGTTAATAAGTTTCTTTACCCAAAAGGCGGTGCGGAAACTTATATGTTCGGTCTTGGGAATTACTTAAATTCTTTAGGACATCAGGTCGAATATTTCGGTATGGACAGCGATAACAGATGTGTTTCAAATTCAATTGACTGCTACACCGATAATGTCGATTTCAGAAATTCAAATACCTATTCAAAAATAAAATATTCGCTGAAAACCGTTTATTCTAAAGAAGCAAAATGCAAAATCGGTAAAGTTCTTGACAATTTCAAACCCGACATTGTCCATATTAATAATATCAATTTTCAGCTTACACCGTCAATTGTCTATGCTGTTAAGGAGCGTAATATACCTATTGTTCAAACAGTGCATGACGTTCAAATAGCATGCCCGAATCACAGGATGTATAATGAGCAGACAGAAAAAATATGTTCACAATGCTCTAACGGGCATTACGCCTACTGCATAAAAAACAGATGTGTTCACGCTTCGCTTTTAAAAAGTACCGTTGCCGCATACGAATCATATTACTATCACAAAAGAGACACCTATAATCTTATAGATAAATATATTTGTCCAAGTCAGTTTATGGCAGATACCATTACAAAGGCAGGCGTAAAAAAAGATAAAATTGAGGTTTTACATAATTATTGCGATAATCACAAAACGCTGCCGGCAAAGGACAAAAGTAAAAATTATGTCCTTTACTTCGGCAGATTGAGTGTTGAAAAGGGAATAAAAACCTTACTTGAAGTTTGCAGTCAGCTTCCGGATATTCAGTTTATTTTTGCCGGTACAGGTCCTTTGGAAAACCTTTGCAAAAATATAAAAAACATTGATTGCGTAGGTTTTAAATCGGGTGACGAACTGAATATGCTCATAAAAAATGCGCTGTTTTCTCTCTGCCCGTCGGAATGTAATGAAAACTGTCCTATGTCAATTATTGAATCCCTGTCACTCGGTACGCCGGTTATCTGCTCGGATTTGGGCGGAGCTTCGGAGCTTGTTATTCCGGGCGAAACAGGAGAGGTATTTTCCGCAGGAGACAGGAATGGTTTAAAAAACAAAATACTTAAGCTGTATAATAATCCCGCTATACTTGACAAAATGAGTGAAAACTGTATTGCATCAGCTACTAATACAATTCAGAACTATTCAAAAAAGCTAATCTCAATTTATCAAAGTCTGATAAAAAACAAAGGATAAAAAATGATTAAACTGATATCAAAATTGATAGGTAAAATAAAACACAGAGAATATACAGTTGATGAAAGCATTACCACGTCGGATCTTTTCAGTATTCTTTTTGACCGTATGCTAATGCTTATCAGAGGATTTTTCTGTCGTCTTGGTTTTAAAAAATCAGGAAAAATGACCTTTATAGGAAGCAGAGTTAAAATACGTTCAAAAAAACACATTATCAGCGGCAGCGGTTTAACAATTGAGGACGGCTGCTTTATAAATGCTTTATGTAAAAACACAGTACATATCGGAAAAAATTTTTCACTCGGCAGAAACAGCATAATTGAATGTACGGGAGTTATCCGCGAGCTTGGCGACAGCCTCGAAATCGGCGATGATGTCGGAATTGCCGCAAATGCTTTTATATCTGTACGGGGTAAAGTTAAAATCGGCAGCTCAACAATTTTCGGCCCCGGAGTTAAGCTGTTTTCAGAAAACCATATTTATACTGACAAAACTACCCCTATATACCTTCAGGGCGCCGATAGAAAAGGCATTGAAATCGGCGAGGACTGCTGGATTGGTGCCGACGCAATAATTCTTGACGGCGTCAGAATAGGTAAAGGCTCTGTCGTCGCGGCGGGTGCAGTCGTAAATAAAGATGTTGCTGATTATTCAGTTGTCGGCGGAGTGCCTGCAAAAATAATCGGTAACAGATAAAATCGGAGTAAATAATGAAAAAATTAAACGGTACAGTTATTGTTACATACAGATGCAACGCACGATGCAATATGTGTAACAGATATAAAAAGCCTTCAAAGCCCGAAGAGGAAATAACAGTTGAAACAATAAAAAAATTACCCCCTATGTATTTTACAAACATTACAGGCGGCGAGCCTTTTATCCGTGAGGATTTAAAGGATATTGTAAGAGAGCTTTACAAAAAAAGCGACAGAATTGTTATTTCGACAAACGGCTTTTTTACGGACAGAATCATTGACCTTTGCAACGAGTTCCCGAATGTGGGAATTCGGATTTCCATTGAGGGACTTGAAGAAACAAACAATTCAATCCGTGGTCTTGAGGACGGTTTTAATAAGGGCTATACAACGCTCAAAAAGCTTGTTGAAATGAAACATCCTGACGTCGGCTTCGGTATGACCGTACAGGACGCAAACGCGAAGGATCTGGTCGAGCTTTATAAGCTGAGTGACGAAATGAATATGGAATTTGCCACCGCGTCGCTTCATAACTCTTTCTATTTTGTTGAAGCAAAAAATATTATCAAGGACAGACCTATGGTCGCTAAGGAATTTGAAAAGCTGATTAATGAGCTCCTCAAATCAAACTCTCCCAAAAAATGGTTCAGGGCATATTTCAATCACGGACTTATCAACTATATATACGGACAAAAAAGACTTCTCCCCTGTGATATGGCGTTTGATACCTTTTTCATTGACCCTTACGGCGATGTTATGCCGTGTAACGGCACAAAGGAAAAAGAGGTTATGGGCAACCTGAATGAAACGGATTGGGATACTCTCTGGAACAGCCCTCAGGCAGAAAAAGTACGTGAAAAGGTTCGCCACTGCGACAGACAATGCTGGATGATAGGCTCTGTCTCCCCTGCCATGCACAAATATATACATATACCCGCTGTGTGGGTTATCAGGCATAAGTTTCTGAGATATTTTAAAAATCAGAAATATTCGATGTTTGAAAATAAAATCTGCCGAGACCTGCGTGACGGTAAAATATCAAAGGAGGAGCTTGACAAGCTCTCCACCTGTGATATAAACGCTGACGTAAGCGACGGACTTTCAGCAATTTCAAGAGAGCAACTAAAAAACAAAACCGGCGAGGAAATTGTTGACGCGGATATTGCCTCTCAAATAAAAAAATAAATCACACCGGGTGATGCTTGATGACTAAAACAAGAATAAACTGGATTGATATTGCAAAGGGAATCGGTATATTATTAGTTATTCTGGGACATTCCCCGAGAGACATAATGGTTGACAGCTATCCTGCTATTCACTTTATGTTTTCATTCATATATTCATTTCATATGCCGTTATTTTTCTTTTTGGCAGGAGTAACATTCCATTCCTTTAAAAAATCGGACGGTTTTATTATCAAAAAAACCAGACAGTTATTTATACCGCTGATTTGTTATTCCTTAACTATATATGCTGTATTTTACATAGCCGATTTAATACCGTTTCTTCATACGTTATTTGAAAATGCGTCTATGGGGGTTGTTCCGCTAAAGGAATATATTCTTGACACATTAAATATAAATAACCCATACGCCTTTCATACCTGGTATATCTGGGTTTTGTTTATTATTGAAATAATAATGTTTATATACGAAAAGTATATATTGAGAAAAAAATCAGGAAGTATGGTTTATTTAATCCCTGTTGTATTAGTTACAATAATAATCCACTTCTTTGTAAAATTAGATTTAGCATTATTAAACTACGTTGTAAAAAATTTATTTTATTTCTCATTAGGAGTTATATATAGCATAAAAGGCGGTGCTTTACAAGAAAAGCACAACAAAAAAATTGTATTAAAGCTTCTTTTTTCAGTCGGAATAATAATTACAATCCTTCATACTTTATTGGCTATAAATGTAATTACATTCAATGAGCCGGTAACCTTTATATTAAATGCTTTGCAGTTTTTAATCGGAAATACACTGATGATACTGTTAATAGTAAATTTGAGCAAAAAAATAGCCGATAATAAATTTTTAATTTATTTAGGTCAAAATTCTTTTAACATATATTTGCTTCATCAGCCGTTCTGCTGTGCTGTAATAGGAATGGTGCTTGTAAAAATTTTACCTGCAAATTTATTGTGTTACATTTTGATCATGATTGTATGCTCAATATGCAGTATAATATTACCGCTGTTATTTGTTAAACTTGTCAACAAGATAAAAATGGGAAAAGTAATGGAAATATTGTATAATGTTAAACTTATAAGCATAGAAAAGTAAGATTAAATATGTATTTTACATAAGATAATTTACTTACCGTCACATATTTTCTCAGTATTATTAATCATAAATCATATACAAAGATAATAGAATTAAAGTTTTATTCAAATATTTTTGTAAATAAAAGCAGTAATATTAAAAGAGGTAAAATTACTGAATTTTTGATAAAATATAATATGCCCGTTTTTCTTATGCACACCATCTTTGCTGCAGGAGTCAGAGTTGTTCTTATAAAAATAGGTATTAATCAATGGTACATTCACATTCCTGTTGGACTTATTATAACTTTTATCGGTCCGGCTATTGCTGCAATTATAATGCACAAAACAAAATTTCTTGAAATTTTTATTTATCCAACAAGGGTTATTAAAATTAACTGAGGAGTAAGTTTGCTTTATGACTGGTAATAATAAAAAAATTGCCATAATTACACGACATGCCGTTTCAAACTATGGCTCTGTTTTGCAGGCTTACGCATTACAAACGGCAATCGGCAAGCTCGGTTATGAAAGCGAAATAATTGATTACATAAGAACTGATGAGGACTATAAAAATATATCGGACACCTTAATTAAAAAATCCTCATGGAATAAAAACGCATTAAGCCGTCTTCTATATAAATCAGTTCAGACCCCGGAATATGTAATAATGGGTAAGAAATTTGAGATATACAGAAAAGGTCTTATTAAACTAACCGAAAAAAGATATTCCTCATCCGAAGAACTAAAAAATAATCCCCCTGCTGCCGATATTTACTGTACAGGCAGTGATCAGGTTTGGGGTGCAATCGGAAATGATGAAATTGACAGTGCGTATTTTCTTGACTTTGCTCCTTCGGATAAAAAGAAAATCGCCTACGCCGCAAGCTTCGGTAAAACGTCAATAAATACTGATAATAAAAAAATTTTAAAGAAATGGCTTGACGCATATGACTGCCTGACAGTACGTGAAAAAAGTGCTACTGATTTAATTGAAAATCTTGGTATACATAATGTCCGCCAGGTTCTTGACCCCACACTATTACTTGACAGCAGTGAGTGGAGCACGCTTATTGAAAATAACATTAGCAAAAGCTATGTTTTGCTTTATCAGCTTCACAGTAATCCTCAAATGGATAATTATGCAAAATTATTTGCAAAAAAGTCCGGACTGAAGCTTATCAGGCTCACTCCTCTCTTTCACAGGGTATTTAAATCCGGAAAAGCAGTATATCTTCCTACTATCAGCGAATTTTTATCATATATAAAAAACGCAGAATTTATGATTACAGACTCCTTTCACGGAACCGCATTTGCAATTAATTTTAATACTCAGTTTATTGATATACTGCCCGATGAAACAAAAACAAGAAATCAGAGTATTTTAGAGTTAACCGGTCTTTCACATCGTATACTCAACAGCTATAATGACTTTAGCTTTGTGGAAAACAAAATTGATTTCAGCCTCGCTAATAAAAAAATTGCACAAGAACGTATTAATTCATTGGAAATTTTAAAGAAAATGCTTGAAAAACAGCGGTGAGAAAATGAAAATTCCTGTACTTGCGGAGAAAAAAGAATATTGCTGCGGCTGCGGTGTATGTGTAAATGTCTGCAAAACCGACGCTATTCATATGAAATGCGACGAGTATGGTTTTGAATACCCGCAAATCAATGAAAATAAATGTGTCGGTTGCGGAAAATGCATGGATGTCTGCCCGTACATAAATACTGACAATCATAAAAATAAACCCGTTAATGCTTTTGCCGCTGTATCTGAAAACACAGATGTTATGGATTCTGCCTCTGGCGGTGTATTTGCATCAATTGCGACCGAATTTATAAGGCAGGAAGGAATTGCAGTTGGCTCCGCTCTTGAAAATATTAACGGAAAACTTATACCGCATCATATTACTGTTGACAATTTAAGCAGTCTTCAGAAGCTGCTCGGTTCAAAATACGTGCAAAGTGATACCGAAGAAATTTTTAAAGAAATAAAAAAACTGCTCTGTGAAAACAGAAAGGTATTATTTTCAGGCACGCCATGTCAGGTTAGCGCCCTGTATTCATTTTTGGGTAAAGAATATGATAATCTGTTTACAATGGACTTAATTTGTCACGGCGTACCGAGCAGAAAGATGTTTCGGGACTATCTTAACTATATTGCGGATAAATACGGTAAGGTAAAGGATTTTATTTTTCGTGATAAAAAAAGAGGTCTGACCTTTGTATCCCGTGCTGTCTGTGAAAAAAACGGTAAAGAAAATGTCAGGTATATTCAATACGGTGAAAGTGCATATTATATCTTTTTCCTACAAGGAAATACCTACAGAGACTGTTGTTATAAATGTAAATATGCAGATAAAAACAGAATAGGCGACATAACCATAGGCGACTTCTGGGGTATTAAAACACAGCATCCTGAGCTTTTTGACGGCAATCACAAAATATTTGATTCAGATAAGGGAATTAGCTGCCTGCTTGTAAATACTCCTAAAGGTAAAGAACTTATTAACACATACGGTAAAGGTCTCAGTTTGTATAAAAGTACATTTGATAAAATAGCTCTTGAAAACAAGCAACTTTCTCAACCCAGCGTACCAAAGGGCGACAGAGCCGAAATAATGAATATATATAGAACAGGCGGCTATGCAGCTCTTGACAGATATTTCAGAAATCAGTCGGGTATATCAATTTATATTTCCAAGCTGAAATCAAAGATTCCGCTACCAATAAAGAAAATATTAAAAAAATAAAGCAGGTTTTTATATTATTATGAAAATACTTTACTCTGCCTTTACAGCCCATCCGTATTCAGGTTCAGAGGCACAATGCGGTTGGGCATGGCCGTATGCAATGCGCAGCTATCACGATGTCTTTTTGTTGACAAGAAATGAAAACAAGAGTGACATTGAAAAATATTTAAGAGAAAATAACATAACAAACATAAAAGTTTTTTATCATGATATACCAAAGTTTTTAAATATATACGGCAAAACAGGTAAGCTCTATTTTCCGTATTATATATTGTGGCAGGCAACTGTCAAATACACAATTAAGAAACTCCATAAAAAATATCAGTTTGACTATATTCAGCATATTACCTTGGGAGATTTCAGAATAATAGGCTCCGCTTACAAAGCAAATACAAAATTCATATTCGGTCCTGTAGGCGGCGCTCAAATTACGCCTGAAGTTTTTGAGCCGTACATAAAGAAGCATAAAAAAAGTGAAATAGTAAGGCAGCTTATAAATAAATCAACTAAATATAATATTTTTTACAGACATGCGCTCAACCGAGCTGATTTAATTCTTGCCGCTAACAGAGAAACTTTAAATTATCTTTCCTCATTGGTCAGGGATAAATCGAAATGCCGTCTGCTTACCGAAAACGGCATAATGGAATCAAAAATCTGTACCCCGTCTTTCATAACAAAGGAAAAGAATGATACTGTTAATATTCTGTGGGCAGGCAGATTCATATACAGAAAGGGGTTAAAATTTCTTCTTGAAACGCTGAGCCTTGTAAAAAGTAACAGAAGCTTCAAATTACTCCTTGTCGGCAACGGACCGGAGGAGGATTCATTAAAAAAACTCGCGTCTGAGCTTGGCATTGAAGATAAGGTTATATTTTACGGAAGAATACCTTATACCAAAATGAAAGAGTTGTATTTATCAAGTGATTTTTTTGTGTTCCCGAGCTTAAGGGAAACAACAGGCACGGTGCTTTTTGAAGCGATGAGTAACGGACTTCCTGTCATTTCTTTTAATCAGAACGGCGCTGATTTGCTGATTAACGAGAAATGCGGAATTAAAGTTAACATTAATCAGCCGCTTGATGACATAAAAAATTCCTTTGCCGCTGCAATAAAGCAACTTATTGAAAATGACGAGCTGAGATTAAGTCTCGGTAAAAACGCATATCAGCGTATATGTGACAGTTTTACATGGCAGCACAAATGCGAGACCTTTGAAGAAAAATTTTTGAAAGAGATTTAGAATGGGAAAAAAAGTTTATTTTATTACTAACGCTTTGTCCGGCGGCGGCGCCGAAAGAGTTATGAGCGTACTTTCAAACTATCTTGTTGAACGGGGATACGAAATAAGTTTTCTCCTGCTTCAGGATGATGCAACTGTCTATGAAATCAATGATAAAATAAAACTCTATAAAAGGGCTGATATTCGTCCAAAAGATATGACAGCCCAAATTAAATTTATAAAAAACTTTATGAAAAAAGAGCCTGACGCTCTTTTTGTTTCCTTTTTTACTCATCAAAACCTTTTTACCATTCTCGCGGCTATCGGCACAAAAGCACAGGTTTTAGTATCCGAGCGAAACGACCCGGCTAATACCTTTACTCCGAAATTAACAAAGATAGGAAATATTGTACGAAATATTCTTTATAAAAACCGTCACTGCAAAAAAATAATTTTTCAAACACAGGGGGCTATGGATTATTTCCCTGACAAAATAAAAAATAAAGGCACTGTAATTGCAAATCCGCTGAAGGACGGACTGCCCGAACCCTACACACTTGAAAGAAAAAAGACGATAGTTTCCGTAGGCAGATTTAATCCTCAAAAAAATTACCGGCTTTTGCTTGACGCTTTTGCGGAATTTTTCAAAAAGCACCCTGAATACAAGCTGAAAATATACGGAGACGGTTTTTTAAGAAATACCATTGAAAATTATATTAAAAAGCTCGGCTTGAATGACAATATTGAACTTTGCGGCTTTTGCAAAAATGTTCATGAAAGAATTCTTGACGCGGGAATGTACGTTATGTCATCGGACTTTGAGGGACTTTCAAACGCAATGCTTGAGGCGCTTGCGCTCGGACTACCTGTTATTTCTACGGATCATCCTCCCGGCGGAGCAAGAACATATATAAAAAGCTATGAAAACGGTATACTTACAACTGTGGGCAATGTTGACGAAATGGCAAAGGCTATGTGCTTTATGGCAGAAAATCCCGAGAAAGCAAATGAAATGGGTATGAAAGCATCATTAATTCGCAATGACCTTTCGTCTGATAATATCTGCAAAAAATGGAAAAGTGTATTTGACGGTATACTTGAATAAAACAGAGGTATGGAAATGCATAAGTTCAAAAAAATGGACCCTGAAAAAAAATACTTTATAACCGGTGCCGCCGGTTTTATCGGCTTTTTTTTATCAAAGAAGCTTTTGGAACAGGGCGCGGAGATTGTCGGAATCGATAATATGAATGATTATTATGACGTTAGACTTAAGGAGGCGCGTCTCAATATTTTAAGTGAATTCGACAAATTTACTTTTATCAAAGACAGCATTTCCGATAAGGAGCTTGTACTTAATATTTTTAAAGAACATACGCCTGATATTGTTGTAAATCTTGCGGCACAGGCAGGCGTGCGGTACTCCATAACAAATCCTGACGCTTATATTGAATCAAACATTGTCGGTTTTTTCAACATTCTTGAAGCGTGCAGATATAATCCTGTGGAGCACCTGCTCTATGCCTCGTCTTCTTCGGTTTACGGTATGCAGGAAAAAACACCTTTCTCCGTAACCGACGACGTTTCACACCCTATAAGCCTTTATGCCGCTACAAAAAAATCGAACGAGCTTATGGCGTTTACATATTCTCATCTTTATAATATTCCGACAACAGGTCTGCGCTTTTTTACAGTTTACGGACCCTTTGGCAGACCTGATATGGCATACTTTTCTTTCACAAACAAAATGATTAAAGGTGAAACGATACAAATATTTAATAACGGCGATATGAAGAGGGATTTCACCTATATTGACGATATTGTCCATGGCATTGAAAATATGCTGTGTAATCCCCCTCAGGGTAAAGACCCCGCCAAGGTTTACAATATCGGCAATAATGAGCCTGAGGACCTTATGACGTATATTGAAACGCTTGAAAGGGCGCTTATGAAAGCGGGAGTTATTACGCAGCCCGCAAAAAAAGAATTTTTGCCTATGCAGCCGGGTGACGTTTACCAGACATATGCCGATGTTTCCGAGCTTATAAGAGACTTCGATTTCAAGCCGGACACCCCCATTGAAAAAGGACTCGGCGAATTTGCGAAATGGTACAAAGCCTTTTATATTCAAGGAGGCTGTGAGCGATGAAAATTGCAGTTGCAGGTACAGGATATGTCGGACTTTCAATTTCAGTCCTGCTCGCGCAGAACAACGAGGTTACCGCGGTTGACATTATTAAAGATAAAGTCGATATGATAAACAAAGGCATATCCCCTATTGTTGACGATGAAATCAATAATTATCTGAAAAGTAAAAAACTAAACCTGATTGCAACAACTGATGCCGAAAAGGCATATAAGGACGCTGAATTTGTAATAATTTCAACACCCACAAACTATGACCCAAAGCTGAACTTTTTTGACACCTCGTCGGTTGAGTCTGTTATAGAGCTTGTTATGAAAGTAAACCCCGATGCTGTTATCGTCATCAAATCGACTGTTCCTGTGGGCTATACCGAAAGCATCAGAGAAAAGTTCAGGAGTATAAAAATAATGTTTTCTCCCGAGTTTTTACGCGAGGGACATGCTTTATATGACAATCTTTATCCGTCAAGAATTATTGTCGGTGCGCCCGAAAATATGGCGGCATATGCTCATACCTTTGCTAATCTGCTTAAGGATAATGCAATAAAAACAGATATACCCGTTTTATTTACAAAGCCTACCGAAGCGGAGGCTGTTAAGCTCTTTGCAAATACATATCTTGCTCTGCGTGTCGCTTACTTTAATGAGCTTGACACCTATGCTGAGGTTAGAGGTCTTGAAACAAAGCAGATTATTGAGGGCGTGTGTCTCGACCCCCGAATCGGCGACCATTACAACAATCCGAGCTTTGGCTACGGAGGATACTGTCTGCCGAAGGATACTAAACAGCTCAGGGCAAACTTTGCCGACGTTCCGAGTAACCTTATCGGCGCTATTGTTGATTCAAATTCAACGCGTAAGGATTTTATTGCGGACAGAATAATCGAAAAAAATCCTAACATTGTCGGTATCTACCGCCTTACGATGAAGGCAAATTCAGACAATTTCCGACAATCCTCAATACAGGGCGTTATGAAACGAATCAAGGCTAAGGGCATTGAGGTCGTTGTTTACGAGCCCTCACTTAAGGAGGAAAGCTTCTTTAACAGCCGTGTTATAAGAGATTTGGACGAGTTTAAAAAAATATCCGATGTTATCGTTGTAAACCGTTTCAGCAGTGAAATTGAGGATGTTACGGACAAAGTTTATACAAGAGATTTATTTTACAGAGATTAAAATGATTGGCAGGAATAATATGAATTTATTTAAGCGTACATTTATGTTTTTTGCAAGGAGAAATTTTTTTGACTGGATGCCTGATAAGCTTTATTTAAAGCTCTGCTATAAATGTCATACAGGTAAAAAACTAAACCTTAAAAACCCCCAATCATTTAATGAAAAACTGCAATGGCTGAAACTTTATGACCGCAAATCCGAATATACAACGATGGTAGATAAATACGCTGTCAAGGAATACGTGGCGTCTATTATAGGTGAAGAATATATTATACCGACTCTCGGTGTTTGGGACAGAGCGGAGGATATAGATTTTGACAGTCTTCCTAATCAGTTTGTGCTGAAATGCACACACGATTCAGGCGGTCTCGTTATATGCAGAAACAAATCAGAGCTTGATATAGAACAGGCTAAAATAAAATTAAATAAATTTCTTAAACGAGATTATTTTTATCTTCACAGAGAATGGCCGTATAAAAATGTGAAGCCGAGAATTATTGCTGAGAAATATATTGAGGACAGCTCAAGAATCGTTCCCGAGGATTATAAAATTTATTGCTTCGGAGGGAAACCGGAATATATAGTCGTTTTTCATAACAGATTTAATGACGAAAAGCATTTAAGCGAAACAGTATATAATACAAATTGGGAAAAGCAGGAGATTTCATTAGACGACCATTTTGAAATAAGTGATATAGTTGAAGAAAAACCCGAATGTCTTGATTTAATGCTTGAATTTGCCCATAGGCTGAGTAACGGTATGCCGCAGGCAAGAATAGACTTTTATATCGTAAACAATCAATTAAAATTCGGAGAAATCACATTATGCACTGCAAGTGGATTTCAACCAATGATCCCGAAGGAATTAGATGATGAGCTTGGCAAGCTTATAAAACTGCCGACAAATAAGTAACTTTAATTCAGGGGAGTTGAAAATGGCTCAAAATAACGTATTAAAAATACCGCTTGACAAATATAAAAACGTAAAACCTGATTTGGCGTTTTTTATTTACTTTGCCGTAATGTTCTGCCTTTACACAAATACATGGATTCAGCTTGGCATACAGCTTTTTATAATAGCATATGTCATCATAAGAAAAATAAATGATTACAGAATTACATTAAAATTAGATATGATAAAAAATATCGTCCTGTTTGTATTATGGTTCGGTATGCTTACATTACTCCTTTATTTGTCAACTAAGTTCTGGGCATACAGTTATATTATCGGTTCCAAAACGATGTTAGGTGTATTCAGATGCTTTGGTATCGGTATGGCAATATTCTTGTACGTCGACTCAACAGAAAAAGCAATTTCACTCGTTCAATCCTTCGCATATGCGTCTGTGATTATGGGTATTGCCGCTTTGATAACTACTTCCCCATCTCAGTATTTTCAGGCGGGAGACGAGGGCTTCGGTCAGGTTATCGGTCAGCAGCGAAACGGAATAGGCGCTGTAGCTGCCGGAATGTCCGTAATATGTGTATACTTAAAACGGTATACAGATTTCAAATACGGGGATTATATGGCGGGATTTTTTGTTATTCTTACTCTTCTGACAGGATCACGCGGCTCGTTAATTCAGTTATTAATTTTATTTGTTCTTATAGTTATTGTTGATAAAGATATATACAAAATGATGACAAAAATAATTGTATTTATTTTTGCCGGAGCAATAATCATTTTACTTTTACGGAATATTCCCATTTTATACGAAAATCTCTGGTTAAGATTTGAAGGATTATTTACAACAATATCAGGCGAAAGCATTGATGATGCCAGTACACAGGGACGTGAATTTTTCAAGGAAATAGCTTTTGAAATGTTCAAAGACAGACCGATTTTAGGATGGGGTGTTGACGGATTCAAATGCTATTTACGTGATAATCCTATATATAACGGATATTATTTAGATGCAACCTACAGTCACTGTAACTTTTCGGAGCTTATGGCAGATCTCGGAATATTAGGGTTACTTGCTTGGTATGTCCCAACATTTTTTATTTTGATAAAGGGATTTAAAAACAGAGACTGTCATCCGCTGATTAAAATATTCTTTTTTTGGCTTCTTTCTATGATCATTCTTGATTATGCAAGAATTCCGTGGGAAACTCATCCGGGTTCCTATCAATATTTTATGGTATTTTTAATAATTCAGTATTTCTCATTTGAGATCAAGAAACTTAAAAATAATAAATCATCACTCGAAACAAGAAAAGGGTTATAAATATGGGAAGAGTTCATAATTTATTAAGTTATATTGACCAAGAATATGCTCATCATCATGCAATAAAAGCTGAAAAAGATAAAATTTCCAATCCGAAACGTCAAATAATAGCCTCTCAATTCACATTGACTAAAGAGCAAAAAAATAAAATTGATAAACTTTACCTGGAAAATTACGGCAAAAAAATACCTTATGACTGGCATAAATACTATTCCTCATATACGGGAAGCTTTGACGAAAAATACTTTCCCGAACTTCTATTTATTCCCGAATTTGAGCGTTTAATGAATAACAATAACAGTTATGTAGAGGTATTTCAGGACAAAAACATTCTTCCTATGCTTGCGAAATCTGCCGGAGTACGAATGCCGAAAACTATATTTTCATGTATAAACGGATTGCTCCAGAATTCTAACCACAATATTGTTTCTGCCAAAGATGTATATAAGCTTGAAGGAGAATATTTTATAAAGCCGACAGTTGATTCCTGTAGCGGTGTAGGATGCCGGGTAATCAACATATATCACGGAAAAGATACAATTACAAATGAATCCATAGAGGAGATTATCAAATCAAAAGGAAATAACTGGGTGATTCAGGAACGCATCAAATGCCATGAATCAATTACAAAAATTTACTCGGAGAGTGTAAATACATTCAGAATTATGACATATATCTGGAATAATAAAATTTGCTATTCCCCCGTTATTATGAGAATCGGGCAGGGCGGCTCTCATTTAGACAATGCCCATGCCGGCGGAATGTTTATTGCGATTGACACAGACGGTTCCCTGCACGACACAGCATTCACAGAATTCAAAGAAAAATTCCGGGAGCATCCTGATACGCATTTAAAATATAATGGATATAAAATTCCATTGTTCCCAAAGGTTCTTGAAGCTGCTGTTCACTGTCATTCCTTTATTCCTCAAGTCGGATGCATCAACTGGGATTTCACAATCGATGAATCGGGTGAACCTTTGCTTATTGAAGCTAATCTGCGGGGCGGTGGAATATGGCTGTTTGAAATGGCGCATGGTACAGGACCGTTTGGTGAAAATACTGCAGAAATTCTAAAATGGATTAGTAAAAAATGAATTTGGATTTTTTTAATTATTAAAAATTTCACTTTGTAATTAAGGAAGAATATTTACAATAATGAGAAGTAAAAAAGCAATATTAAATACTTCCACTTCACTCATATATCAGGTTGTCGCAACAATATGCGGACTCATCACTCCGCGTTTAATTTTAGTTACGTTTGGTTCGACATACAATGGTATAATCGCCTCTGCCACTCAGTTTATGAGCATGATATCAATTTTGACATTGGGAATTGGTGGCGCTGTCAGAGTAGCGTTATACAAAACGTTGGCTAATAATGATACTTTGGGCACAAGTGGGATAGTAAAAGCAACTCAAAAATATATGCATAAGGTCGGACTTTCTGTTGTACTTTATGCAATTATTTTAATGACAGTATATCCTTTAATATCTCACAATAACCTTCCTCATATTGAGGCATCTGCGTTAATAGGAATAGTGGCTATAGGGACATTTGCCGAGTATTTTTTCGGGATTACATATAAAACACTTCTTATAGCCGACCAAAGCGAATACATTTCTTCCATTCTGCAAATAATTTTAACTGTTTTAAATACTATTGTTGTAGCAGCACTTATTTTTTCAAATCAAAATATCTTTATTGTTAAGCTTTTTAGTGTGTTTGTTTTTGCGCTCGCTCCGTTATTTTTAAATTTTTATGTAAATAAAAAATATTCGCTTATTAAAAATTGTGAAGCTGATAAATCCGCGCTTAAACAAAGGAAAGCCGTTGCTTTTCACTCAATAGCAAATATAGTTCACAATAATACTGATTTGATTATTCTAACAATATTTACTGACGCAAAACTTGTTTCCGTTTATACTGTATATAATTTTGCTGTAGGAAAAGTACGTGCCGTTTTACAATCCTTTACCGGCGGGCTTGAAGCAGCATTCGGAAATATGTGGGTAAAAAAGGAAATTGATAATATCAATAAAAATTTCCGCGTATATGAGTTTATAATTTTCTCGTTTATTTCCGTTGTTTTTTCCTGTGTCGGACTGCTTATTTTACCCTTTGTTGAACTGTTCTCCAAGAATGTTACAGATATAGTTTATGTCAGAACAGACCTTGCTGTTTTGATAACGGTAACAGAAGCTGTCTTTTGTATAAGGCAGCCGTATTTAACCTTAGTTCAGGCAACCGGTCATTATGAGGAAACCAAAAACGGTGCAATTTTTGAAGCTGTTATTAATATTGCTTCATCCGTAATTTTAGTCAATATTTTAGGCATTAACGGAATAATCATCGGTACATTATTAGCTAATCTTATCAGAACAATACAGTACATTTGGTTTGTATCTAAAAGGATTTTATATAGGGGATATAAGGAAATATTTTTAAAGATAATCTGGACGTTAATAAACATAGCAATTATTACGGCTGTTTCATTCCCTGTTATTTCTCATAATCAGATATCCGGATGGATTGGTTGGTTTATAAAAGCATTTATCGTGTTAATTATAGCTGCCGTTATTACAGTTATATCAGCTTCCCTATTTTACAGAAAAGAATTAATCTCTTTACTGCAAATTATAAAGCGTGCATTGTTAAGGAGTAAAACAAGTGAATAAAAAAACAGAAAATATAAAATTAAAGCTTGTCAGTATGAGGAACTTTATATTCCTTCATATTTGGTCGCTTTTTCATCCGATTGAAAAAAAAGTTCTGTTTTCAAGCTTCGGAGGAAAAGAATATTCTGAAGACCCAAGGGCAATTTCAGAGAAGCTCCACGATTTATTTCCCGACTACAAAATAGTTTGGTCATTTACCGATAAAAACACAGACAATTTTTTAATCCCCGATTATGTCAAAAAAGTCGGTACAAAATTTGAATATTTAAAGGAATTTTCAACATCTGCCGCAATGGTAACAACAAACGCTATTAATGCAGGAACTTATAAAAGAAAGGGTCAGTTTATAGTACAGACCTGGCATGGCGACAGAGGCTTTAAAAGATGCCTGTATGAATCTTTGAAGGATTTGGGAATAAAACGTGCGGTTAAAATTACAGACAATAAAGTAACCGATATATGCGTTGCCGCTTCAGATTACGGCGAAAGCGTTTACAGAAACGCATTCAGGTATAACGGTGAAATATTAAAAATCGGTATGCCGAGAAATGATAAATTATTGAATAATAATGAAAAAGAAATAAATCTAATAAAAACTTATCTGAATATTTCTCCCGATAAAAAAATTCTTTTGTACGCTCCTACATTCAGGGATAATACCAAAAGCAATCAAAATCCTCTTATAGATATCAGTTTAACACTTGAAGAACTGAATAACAAAGGTGGAGACTGGATATGTATTGTAAGAGCACACTCTGCATCAAACGGAATTAATATACCCAATGACAATATTATTAATGCCTCAAAATATCCCGATATGGCTGATTTACTTTTAATATCTGATATGCTCATTACCGACTATTCCTCATGCGCCGGTGATTTTCTGCTTAGAAAAAAGCCCGTTATTCTTGCGGCGTTTGACAAAGCTGATTACGAGAATAACTGCCGCAATTTCAGAATACCTATTGAAGAAACAGGATATTTTATTGCGTATAATCAAGACGAGCTTAACTCGATAATCCGTAATAATACTGATGAAGACTTTAAGCAAAACTGTGAACAGGTTTTGGATTTTTATAATACTGTTGAGACAGGAAAAGCAAGCGAAGAAATTTGTTACAGAATAGATAAAGCTTACCGGGACTATTTTAAATAAACATTTTAAAAAGCTCCTGCTTAACGATATAAAATTGAAACACTATGACAAAATTATTTAAAACATTATTAAGCAGTATAGAAAACTATTGTAAAGCGTACTTAGTAACCGCAATATTACTATCATTATTAATATTGCTTTTTTATATATTGAATTGTAAGCTTAAAAAGCGAAAAATTTTAAAAGATAAATTACTTTCTCTTTTTATTTTTTCCTTTTATACTGTGCTGATATTTGATATAACGCTCGTAAGCAGAATAGGAAAAACCATACCGAATTTATATGATTTTTTCGGCGAATGGTCAATTTTTGACGGTGAAACGTCAATGTATGTGAATCCTAAGCCTATACTAAACATCATTCTGTTTTTACCGCTGTGTTTTCTATTATTCTTTTTTATTAAGAAATTTTTTAACAAGACATACAGCAATAAAAAACTTCTTATATATTCAACTGTCATTTCATTTTCCGTATCATTATTTATCGAGCTTACGCAGTTAATATTCAGCTTAGGAACATTTCAGATATCAGACCTGGCATACAATACACTGGGCGGACTTGCAGGCGCGGTAATTTATATTATAATAAAAAATTTTTCAGACAAAGATGCGGTACAGATTAAATAAATCTGTACCGCATTTTATTCAACTAAAATTAAACAATCCCCTTGATTTTGACAGGGTTACGCCCGCCGCAAGGGTCGTATTTTAAATTATATTACAATTAAATTTAATAATACATTAACAGCATTTCTCAACAAAGTTAAATCTTATTGTACAAACTTACTAAAAAAATGTAAAAAAATTGTTAATTTTTTTGAATTGCGTTTGCTTAAATCTCATTGACAATCTGCTCTTTATATATTATAATTATTACGTATCATAATATAAATGGGCGTATTCTGTCTGTTTATATCGAAACTGCTTTGATTAAGGCATCGCATCCGACGCAAAGGATGAAGGTCAGGCTTCTTGCCGGGTGCTTTGTCTTTTGCTGAGGCAGATTATTAGCTTTTTTTAAGGAGGATATTTTTATGAAAGTTAAATTGACAAAGAAAATGCTTTGCGCTGTTCTTTCATTGCTTATGGTAGTGACATCATTGCCTATGGTAGCTTTTGCAGACGAAGCGGAAGAAACGGCAGCATCAACTCTTTATAATGCCATCGAGAGTTATAAAACTAAGATGAACGGCACTATTTACGAAAATATGCCTGACGCTTATGATAAATATTGCGCGGCTAGAAAATTGTACGACAAATATATGTATACTAAAGCTAAGTTTGATGGTACTATTACAGCATCAAACTTAAATGATGCAGCTTCAGAACTTACAAGGGCAACGGATGCAATGACAGAGTGGGTTCCCGGTTCCAATATAACGGAGGTACAGCCTACTCAGGAAATGACGTACAATGATAGCTACACAATCACACATGAATCTTATTATAATAATATTCTGTACACCGAACCCCTTCCTAACAGTTCAAAAGGTCAGGCAACCGTCGGCGGCGCGGATGTAAATATATATCATGGCAATGCCGTTGTGTATTATAACGGCGAGGATGATACTGCCGTTGTTCCCGTCGGCGTATCCACGAAAACCGCAAATCTTTACAGCGCGTATCCAAGCCAGGGTAATGGGCAGCGCAGAGATTCCAACGATATTTCCTTGGGCTATTTAGGAGGCAAGTCGGATGGACCTGACGCAATACTCGGAAACGACAACTTCTGGATTGGCACCTGGGCAGGAGACTGTAACTTTCAATGGAGCTTTAACGCTTTTATGAATGAGCCGGGAAACAGAAGATATGCTTCAGCCGATTACAGCACAGGTTTAATGATACTTGCGGATCCTAACAGATACCAGCACGGTGAAGGCAGTAATTCATTTCTTTTCAACGGTATGAAAGTCAAAGCCTTGACAAAGGACCAGTATTCAAAGACTATAACACCTACATGGTATATTGTTGCAGGCAATACCTCAACCGAAGGCTATATCACAAATGATACTGCTAAAATCTATGTTGTAAACTATAATGCTCTTACTCAGGCAATTGAAAGAAACAGCCAAAAGATTAGTCTCAGTATCACAAACGCATATGCCGCAGGCGGACTTAAAGATGTAATTACAGCATTTGACAACGCAATTAAAATCAATATTTCAAACAGCGATACTTATAATTATGCTGCAAATATGGAATCTGCGGTAACAAGTGCTGCAAGTGATATTCAGTCAGCAGTTGAAGCTCTTGACAGCGCTGAAAGCAAGGCAGACCCATCTGAGTATCAGGCATTAAGAGACGCTATTGACAGTCAGAGAGCAAGATATGAAGAGAATATCGGCGATGATTTTGCGGAAATGAAAGAGCTTTATTCAAACGCTGAGCAATTTATATCAAACTATGACGCCGCTCTTGATGCTATGAATACAGCAGTTACAAGCGAGCAGGCTTATTCTGATAACGAGGACACCTTGAAAAGTGTAGCCAATGTTGCCGAAACGCTGAATACATTCCTTCTTGAAGGTGCGAAGCCGCGTGTTGACACGGTTGCTCTTGAAAACACAATTGATAACGCGCAGTATATAGTTGATAACAGCACGTTTTTTGATAAAACCGCCGCTGATGAGGCTCAGGTACAAAAAATCAAGGACGCTATAAAAACTGCTAAAGTAAGCATCTGGGGCGCGGAAGAGAATTATCCTCTTGACAGATTTGAACCTGAGGATATTGATGATAACTTTATTCGCGTACTTACTGAAGTATCAAATATCAGAGCGACTATCGCCGGTCTTAAAATCAATGATAAAGCCAAAGTGTCATATGTTACTGACAAAAACGGCGAAATACAATCACTTGATGATGTAAGGACTACTGCAAAAGATATTATTGATAATCATTCCGCTGATTATGCAAACAGCGCCACATTGCAGGCTACTTATGATTATACATCGGAATATTTGGCAGACTCTGCAAAAATCACGCTTTCTGAAACAGCAACGACAAGGCAGAATTATGTACGCGACTTTGTAAATTCTTATAAGGATTTAGTTGTTACCCTGTATGACGCAATTAATTCTTTAACCCCCGCGTTTACCACGTTTATTCCCAACGGTACAATCATTAACGGCGGAACTGCTACAGAGACACCAGTCGCACGAAAAATAGGCGGCCAAAATTATAGTTTGAACTTTAGACGATCCACAAATCAGGTCATTTTCAGAACTACTAATGATGCTTCCGATATTCCTCTCGGTAATGTCGTTATGACAGCTAATTCCGAAATATCTAATGCCAATAATGACAGAAATATACGAAATTACCTTGATGCGTTGAATTTTGATGCAAATGATACTTGGGGAAATGATGATGCTTTAAAGAGTACTGCAAAGGCTGGTAGTTGGCCGCAGTATACACTTAGCGATGCTGATAAAAATAATCATCCGGGTAACCTTACCGCTGCTGCAAATGACGGTGCGAAATATACGGTTAAAAATATATATGTAACATCCACACAAGCGCCGCGTAAAAGTTCTGGCGCAGACGGCAACGACGCAGGTGATATTGCAGTTGATACTTTCCTTGCAAACACCGCTGAAAGCACAACTGGCGCAGGCGTTCTTGTCTTTAAAGGCGATACTCAAATGAAAGCAAATTACGTGCTTTCTCTTCCCGCTGTTTCAGATACTGCATGTACCATGACCGATTATTCATTAAACACAAATTTAGGTATGATTTTCCATGTTAGAAATGAATCCACAGTTCAGCGTCACCACGGATACGGTTGGAATTTTGCACAATATCAACAGAGTACAACTGTAATCAATATTGCCCCGCTTCTTGACAAGATTAATGAGGCGAACGAACTGGTTTCTGACCCTTCCAAGCAATATACTTCGGATTCCCTCAGTGCATTGCTTGACGCACTCAACACGGCTGATGATGCGTTTGCGTACTGGAAGATGAAAGTCGGATCAAGTGATGACGGAAAAGGCAACAATGAAACCACAGACACCATAATGGGCGTAATTAACTCAAGATTTGAAAAGCTTGATACAGCTATTAAGAATCTTGAAGAACGCGCAGACTTTACAAGGCAGATTGACTTTAATAGTAACAGCTATAATTATACAGAAGCAAAGGACTTAGTTTTCAAAATATTAAACGGTAATATATCAGAATCTGATCCGAATTATGAAACATATTACGCACAGACTTTTTCAAAAGAATCTCTTGAAAAGTTAGTTGAATATCTTACGGGTCAAATTAGCTCAACTGAGGCACAAACGGCTAACCATGATAACTGGGAAGGCAAAGACAGATTTGAATATCTCAACTGCAACAGTGATACGGACAGATATAATGTTCCTGCAAGTGAACAGGCTAAAATCAACTGGGAAATCCGTCAGCTTTTAACTGCTGTATCTTTACATGATGATGTTAGAAATCCGAACGGAATTCTTGAAATTGTAGACCGCTCTACTTATTCTGCCGCTGTATCTATGGCTCAAAATCTGAACGCTGACGCTTATGATGTTGATGCTGTTAAAAAAGTTGTTGAAGAAAATCCTCTTCCAAACTATTCAGTCAGCGTAAACGGAAACCAAATTGTTTGTAATACGCAAGAAGATGTCGAAAGAGTAACAGGAGAAATAACTACCGCAGTTACCGATGCCTGGTATGAATATTCTGTTACAGTAGTTGACAAAGACGGTAATAAGTATTATCTCAAAAACGCTGACGGAGACCTGACCGAAATAAACGGTGATGCAGAAAAGGCTGTTTTCCATTACGGCGATATAGTTAAAGTTAAAAGCTTTGATGATGGAAAGGCTGCTTTCTCAACAACAGTTATAGCAAAGGGTACAGGTAAACAAAGCGATAAGCGATTAATAACAACCGCAACTGAATATCAGTTTGACGTAAGAGGTGACACCGAAGTTTACGTTACATCGGCTGAATCAGATGAACATGTTAAGATTACGTTCATAGACAGCCGTGATGACAGGGCTATAGCTTTTGATTATGCGCCTAAAGGCGAGGCATATAATATGACAGAAGCTCTTGTTCCAAAATTTATGTATTATACCTTTAAAAATTTCACAGTTAAAGACGGCGAAAACGACGGCGCAGGAACAATTGTTGAAAAGGACAGTAGCTATACCTTTAAAAATGATACCGAAGTTGTTATAAACTATGAGCTTTCCGGCACTCACGAGTCCGCAGGTAAATATGATGTTAAAGTTCTCGGAACGGACGGAAATCAAATTTCCGAAAATTCATATGACTATAATGTACGTGTAAGAGTAACTGTTGACGGCGCGGCAGCGTTTGTTGACGCTGATACTTATGAGAGCGATTCACCTGAAGTTATTGCTTACGGTGATAGTTACGCATTCTATACCTGTCAGAGTATTACATTGCGCGCTGTAGATGAGGCATATTTAAGTCAGCATAATTTAAGCAATAATAATTATTCAGTATCAGTAATTAAAGCGCCTATAGTTGACGGCAATTCGGTACAGATTGTAGGCACATTCGCATTCTCCGATAATGCTAAACCAAAACAATATGGAATTGTTCTTGACGCAAGCGGAAATATGGAAGGCAATTTGGATTTGAGCATGGTTAAGAATTCATCTAAGATATATAATTTCTCCTGCTCTAAGATTATCGGTGAAAACCAGTTTGCTTCTTCTGTAACCTTCGGCACTGCACCGGAAAAATTCAGATATGTTGCGTATGCTATATATCATTTCCGTGAGGATACAACCGGTATGGAAAGAGATGTTATTGTTTATTCACCGATTAAGACATATACTAAAGGTGTATAAAGAGGAGGTATATATATGAAAAAGAATTACGCAGAACCTGAAATTGAGATTCTTTTCCTCAATAACTCCTCGGAAAGCGGAGTATTTACTGACTCAGGTCTTGAAGGCGGAGACCACTTCGTAGTCGGAGACCCAGGTATAAGCGAACCGGAATTTTAATTCTGAACCGTAATTAAAAATTTAAAAGCAGAATTGATTTTATGTCAATTCTGCTTTTTTTATGCTTTTTTATTGTCAAAATTTTTCAATATTAAAAACAAATACACGTCACAAACTATATTTGCAAGGGTGAGAAATGATTTTTGTTAAACAAATCTCATTTTTCATTTTTGCAATAAACAGTAAAAGAGGTGTATTCAAATGTCAAGCAACAAGAATGTAGTTCCTGAGGCTAAGGAAGCTCTTAACAGATTTAAGATGGAAGCTGCTGCAGAGGTTGGTGTTAACCTTAAGAATGGTTACAATGGTGACCTTACTTCTAAGCAGGCAGGTTCAGTAGGCGGCCAGATGGTTAATATAATGTGTCCTGCACGAACAGTACATTTAACAAGGTCAAATTGGAGTAAGTCAAACCAACTACAGCATTTTACATATCAATTTAATCTGGCTGTATAATTTTACTAATATTTTTATTATTTACAATATATCATTATTCATAATACAGTAAAAAGACATCAACAAAAAAGTTGATGTCTTTTTACTTTTTAGTATTGACAAAAATTCAATCACATGTTATATTTAAGATATTCAATGTTGGTTTATGCTTGAATAGCCGATTGGAGAGATGGTTATGTTAACTTTATTAGGAAAAGAATTAAGAAAAATTAGAATTAACAATGATGAGATATTAAAAGACATGGCCTCAAAGTTAGGAATAACTTCTGCTTATTTATCAGCTATTGAAAATGGAAAAAGAGAACCCACTAAAAAATTTATGGACACCTTATTTTCGATATATAACATATCGAAAAATGAACAACAAAACTTAATTCAAGCATATCAATCAACTATTGAAAGCATAAATATCAGTTTATCTAATCAATCTAAGGAGCATAAGGATTTAGGATTGGTATTTGCAAGAAAATTTGATGGGCTTACTCAAGAGCAAATTGATAAATTAATAAAAATTCTTAACAAGGAGGAAGATAATTAGTGTCATCACCTATTGCTCCGCCACTTAGCAAAAATAAAATTGAACTGCTTACATTAGAAATACGAAATAAGTTTAGAATCACTGGATGCTACTTTGATATAATTAGGTTTATGGAGTTAGTAATTCCTTCGTTTGATAACACCTTTAATTACGAATATGTCGACGAACTTCCCGAAAATGCTTATGCTTATTATGATCCTACTAATAATATCATTAAAGTTCTAAAAAGTGTATATGAAAATGCCTGTAATGGAGTAGGAAGGGATCGTTTTACAATTGCTCACGAAATAGGCCATTACTTCATACATCGAAACGGATTTTCTTTTGCACGAACAAATGGTAGCGTGCCGTTATATAGAGACCCCGAATGGCAAGCTAATACATTTGCAAGTTTTCTATTAATTCCGAAATCTCAAACAATGTTTATGAACATAGAAGAAATAGCGAATAAATGCAAAGTTTCTCATCAAGCTGCTGAAATTGCATATAAACGCAATTGGCAATAAAAAAAGCAGTAGCTGCAACTACTGCTTAGGGTTAATACAACGGTTGAAACCCGACATACTACCCACTACATTAGTTATGTTACCACATCTAAATCATTTCGTCAAGAGGTGATTTGTGACGCCGTTGGGAAAGGAATAGGTAAATTCGTATGACCAATAAAGATGCTGGTCAGTTTGTTTACAGAACAAGTATTACCATCAAGGGCGTAACATATTATGCAAAAAATTATGGTAAGCGAGCATTTCGCATCCCTGTAAGCAAATCGAAATAAATTGTAAAGCCAGCAGATCATCCTGCTGGCTATTTTTTATGAAAGGAGTTATTAATGTGCAATCAAAATAACACAAAAAAGAGTTATTATTACTCTCATTCTAAATTTAGAAAAGCATTAGATAGAATCGATGAATTTATGGATAGATTTATGATAATGTACTGGATTTCACTCGCACTTATAATTCTCATTCCTACAATGATAATATATTTATCTCTTCCAGAAGATATACGTACCCCTTTATCCGGTATTGTAAGTGGTATTATTACACTTATTCTAATACCTATAACAATTAATCGTATAAATCAAAAATCATCTGAAAGAAACACTTTGTATAATTATAATCGGGATCTATATGGTGAATTATCTACGATTATCATATCTTTACTTTCTGAAATGAATCGTGTTGAAAAAACTGATAACAGCAGATTAAATTCTTATATAGTAGAAAATTACAGCAAAATGTGTTTAACATTCAAATCAAGCTTAATATGGGATATTTTAACTCTAAACGAAGAATGTGAATTAAGTAAAGAAAACACTGTATATTATTGTGAAAAAATATTAAAAAAGATTCGTAAAGAAATCGGAATTAATCAAACATTTCACATCAATAATAAAGCAATTTCATACATAAACAATAGTCATAAGGAGGTAACAAAATAATGGCAGTTCATCACGGTGGGAAAGTTGGAAAGGCAGGAAAAACACTTGCCACAAAATCATCATCTAAAAGTTCCAAGTCTAAAGCTGGAAAGACTTTAGCTAATCATAAGGCAGCAAAGCACTAATTAAAATATATTTTTCATACATTGTAGATTATATGGAGTTTAAATATCATGACTCCCTATAATTTCATTCGTAATAGTATTTGTTGAAACAAGTCAAACCGAGAGTTTATTGCTCTCGGTTTGACTTGTTTAATCATTGGTTTTCCTTTTTGCTTCTTTTTCAATCTGTTTTATATTCTGCAGATAAGATTCTTCAACAGGTGAAAGATTTTGCACCTGATATTTTTTGTATTCACTCCTTGCTTTTTCCAATGCTTGAGAATGACTTACTTTACCTGCATCAGTCAATAAATTTTCTCCAGTTGCTTTGAGCAGATTATCAAGGTGGTCAACATAATCACTCATATACATTGGATTATGGCGCATCGCCTGAATTTCAGCAAAATCAAAATATCCTGATACGATATTATTTAATACTTTCAGTTCATCTTCCGTCAAATAATTCTTTGCGACACTTATATCTTTAGCAGTCGGGAAATCACCTGAAAAAGCTGTAAGTCCCATAAAGGGTTTATTTGCATCAGCACGCTCATATATAACCTCTGCAGCAGTATGACCATGTGCGGCATAGTGCAACTTATTCTGCACCATTTTAAAGAACGCCATTGATTCACTACTTTTGGGATTATAGTCAACACTTGTTGCATAAAGGTCAAGCACCTGACGATACATAACCTTTTCAGAAGAACGGATATCTCTGATTCGATCTAAAAGTTCTTTCCAGTAATTGCCTCCACCAAGGTTTTTCAGGCGTTCATCATCCATAGTAAAACCTTTAATCATATACTCTTTTAGACGCTCTGTTGCCCAACGGCGAAAATTAGTAGCAACGATTGATTTCACTCGATAACCAAGAGAAATTATCATATCAAGATTATAGTAAGCAACATTATATGATTTACCGTCAGAAGCAGTTGTTCGGAATTTCCGAACAACTGAAATTTCATCAAGCTCGCCCTCTTCAAAAATATGTTTAATATGCTCGCTTATATTTGACTTACTTGTTTGATACAACTCGCATAATTGTGCCTGCGTAAGCCAAACAGTTTCATCAACAAAACGAACATCTATTTTTGTATCACCATCATCAGTCTGATATATTACAATTTCGCCCTGATTTTCATTTGTGGATAATGTATCTTTATCAGCCATTTGCTTCTCCTGTTTTAATTATTCATTCCAAATTTAATAGTCTGAAATACTCTTTTCCAATACTCTTCACGATGAATTATATCTTCTCGGTTGGTGCGCATATCAAATATTTCAAGAATGGAATATGTAAAATTATCGATTATATAATCTGCCCCATTATTTTTTAATTCTTCAAATGTTTTGTTTCCACCAGTTAGATTGTTTACATTTACATAAGCAGACCATCGCTGCCAAATACCTTCACTGTCTCCAGAGGCTGAGCCTATGTAAAGTTTGCCTGTAGATTTATCTGTAATACAATAAACGCCTTTTACATTTGATAATGCTATTTTCCATTCATAAGTTTCCATTCTAGTGATTAGTTGCAATTCATTATGTGTTAATAAAACATTATTATATCCAGGAAATGAGCCTAATTTAGTTGATGGTGTCAATTCGTGTATTATAGGATTAAAATTACGCAACACAGCATTATAAGGCTTATTATATATATCCCGTCCAATTGGTCTTTCAAGTTTTATTATAAGCCTTTTTCTGTAATCAATATAATCATCCATTAAAATCAAATTATATCCAACCTGCCCAAAAACTTCAGGAAAAATTTTCTCTACTTTATACATTCCTCCGAATATAAAATAATTTGAACCGTAAGGATAGTACTGTGCAAATGCCAATAAATAATCAGCATGGTTTAAATTATTATTTGCTTGTTTAGTTTTATAAGCATTCATATTAATCCATTCCGGATTATCATCACGCAAATAATCCCATGCCGGAAAATCTGTGTTTCCCGCATTCATATTAAACTTTACCTTTGTTTTATCTGGAAAATCAACTGGTAGAAAATCCTCAAATTTCAACATAATATAATCTCCTTAAAATATATCTTAATTTATCAATATAACTATTTTACACTCAATTTATGTGTTTTTCCAATGATACACATTATTGTTATCAAAAGAATATACAGTTTTCAATATATTATCCTCAGCAGTGAATATGTAAATTGAATTACCGTAAAATTTTGCAACTGTTTCTACGTCATAATTTTTCTCAACAGATTCTAATTTCACTCTTAAATCACCCATTGCTCTGTCGAAAGTTTTTCCGTACATGAAAGCGTTATTCATCAATTCTGTCTGCCTGTAACCAACTACTCCTAATCTCTCTGTCATTCTCTGTGATGCGTGGTTCGTCATGATCGGAACATTTTCAATCTGTTGCTGCTCAAGTTGAATATTTCTTGCAGGGGGATTATATTTTTCACTTTTCTCTTCTGATTTCGACTTTATTGCTGCAATTATAAGGATTATAAAAACCACTAAAACGGCCAATATAATCAGCATCCATATTATGTTGTTCACAGAATTTCCACCATTAATTCAAAGCGCTTTACAGTTTCCCCGTCAATTTCAACATCATCATTCCACATAGATGCAGGTCTTGCCCATATTTTATCAGGAGAATTAACATCCTGATAAATCACCATATCCTCAAGCGTTTCGCTGTGCTTTGCGATATGCAAAACCTTATATGTATTACCTTTATAATGACGATAAATACCCAACTTAATTTCACTCATAAATTTCACCTATAATTTATATTCCGGAAGAACAATTCCTTCTTCTATTAGTTTAACAATTGATTCATCATCAACATTTTCTCTTCCTGATACAAGTTTAAGATAATGTAGCAGACATTCTATATCGTCCCTATCGAAATCTAATGACATATAATTAGCTGTTAAAGTATCTTCGTTATCCCAAAAATGAACTTCCATCGTCATAGAGATATCAATTATTTCAAAACCTTTTCTAACATAAAGAACATTTTCGTTTTCACGTACATCAAATCTAGGCTTCAAAATAAAAGCCAAATCCGGTTCAGTTAATTCAAAATAACTTTCCTTTTCAATTCTATCAGTTAACAAATTAGATAAAGCGTCAATGAATGAATCAACTTCACAACACTGAATAATTTCACTGCTAATTTGATAATTCAGCCATTTATGGCTTTCTAAACTAAAATCAACTTTTAGCCAATCATCTCCGTCTTTGTAGTGTTTATTATAACCATTTATTCGCATACTCATCACTATGCCGTCTAAGTCCAGTCTAAGAGTATATTTCATAATAGTGTATCAACTCTCTTTATTTGATTTTTATTTTCCAAATGGCATTAATTGAAATTAAATTCGTTTATGAACTTTTCTGTATTTAAATAGTAATCTATAGCAAGAAACACAAATAGGCAAACCCAAAGGGTCTGTTAATAATTCAAATATTAGTTTAAACATTATACTCCTTTCAAAATTTATTTATTCATGCATACTTTTTGAAGTTTTCTGCTTGTTCAAGAACCTCTTTATAAACATCATCAATTGTAACAGGAGGATAACCATACTCATCAAGTACAATCGCCAAATCGAACTGAAGATTAGCCTTAATATCTTCCCTTGTAGCCCAATCAGTATATTTAGATTTATCATCAACAATAACTTTAATTGCCTTTGACAATTCAATCATCTTTTCATCTGAATAATCAAACTCATACTTTTTGGCAATCGATTCAAGAATATCATAAAATGCTTTTTCTTCAAAATTAATTCCCATACCTTCAAAAGAATTTTTTTCACTTTTTAATTCTTCTAAAAGATTTGTTAATTGATTAGCAACATCATCTAAAACTTCTTTTGCATACGCTTCTTCTTTTCTTCTGTTGTTATAATCATCAACAACTTTTTTCATTCGTTCAGAAAACTCAACACCTTTTATTTTATTAACTTTTCTGAATTCGTCGATTGCTTGTGCAAGCAATCTTGCTAATATCTTAACTTTGGTATTTGGAAGATTAATACGATTAATTTTTTCAATATATTCATCACTAAATATGTCAACATTGATATGCGTACCAGTTTCAAAAAGTTCCTCAATACCATCAGACTGAATTGCTTCTTTAAGCATTTCATTAACTCGAGCATTCATCTGTGCAGTATCAGGAGCCTCTCCTTTGGTCAACTTAAAAAGAATAGATCTAACAGCTGAATAAAAATAGATTAAATCTTTTTCCTTTTCATTTATACTTTCACTAGTTGCACACAAATTATAAGCCTGTTTTAAGCGTTTAACACCTGCCATAAATCTAAGTTCAAGATTCTCGCTATGCTGAATAAATTCCACAGCTAAATTTAAGCATTCTAATTGCTCTGTAGGTGAGCCATTAAAATAATTATCCTTGTTAAAACCATAAAACATTTGATCAAGAACTTCTAATTGATCTTTTACAATTTTTACAGCTTGCTCAACACCCTCAAACTCCTCTTTTTCAAAGTTAGTGTACTTCTTCAGGGCAATATTCATATTCTTTTTTATGCCGATATAATCTACAATAAGTCCCTTATCTTTACCCTCGCACACACGGTTAACACGAGAGATTGTTTGAATAAGAGTGTGCTGTTTAATAGGCTTGTCAATATATATTGTATCAAGTTCAGGAACATCAAATCCTGTCAGCCACATATCAACAACAATGGCAATTTTAAAGTTTGATTTAACATTCTTAAATTGACGATCAAGCTCTTTTCTATCTTCTTTTGTGCCAAGCATATTGTAAAGAACTTCATCGTCATCTTTATTTCGAGTCATAACTATTTTTACTTTTTCAATAGGTTTCAACTCTTTTTTCTCTTTATCCGTTAAAATTGCACCATCGTCACACTCTTTAACTTCTGCCCACTCAGGTCGCATTTCAATAAGTATTTTATAAAAATTATAAGCAATATTTCTATTTGAACACACAAACATTGCCTTACCCGCAACTGTTGCTCCTTCGCTAACCCTTGTTTCATAATGATTAATAAAGTCATTTGCCACTGAACGAAGTCTATCGGGATCGCCAATAATGGCTTCTAAATTAGCTACTGCTTTTTGACTTTCCTCAATCTGATATTCATTTGCGCCTTCTATAGCACACTTATCATAATAATCTTCGATTTCACGAATTTTTTGTTGATCAAGATTTACCTTTGCAGCTCGTCCGTCATAAACAAGATTGACAGTTATACCATCTTTAACAGATTCAGTCATTGTATAAGCATCAACAACATTACCAAATACATCAATAGTTGCATCAATAGGAGTTCCTGTAAATCCAACATATGTGGCATTAGGCAATGAGTCATGCAAATATTTGGCAAAGCCATACTTTCTTTCAAAGCCACGCTCCGTAACTTTGTCTTTTCGCTTTAAGTTAACTTGTGACCTATGTGCTTCATCAGAAATACAAATAATATTATTTCTATCAGACAGTAATTCCAAATCCTCTGTAAATTTCTGAATAGTAGTTAAATAAACACCACCACTTGTTCTTCCCGCAAGAGAATTACGCAACTCTGCTCTTGAAGTTATACTTACAACATTATCATCACCAATATATGTTTTTGATGCGACAAATTGTTTAGACATCTGATCATCTAAATCAGTTCTGTCAGTAATTATAATAATTGTTGGGCTATGAAAATAAACACTTCTCATCAACATTCTTGAAAGAAAAAGCATTGTATAGCTTTTACCACAGCCTGTAGCACCGAAATATGTTCCACCTTTACCACTACCAGCAGGTTTCATTTCTTTTTTGATATTCTCAAACAACTTTGTTGCTGCAAAATACTGTGGATATCGACAAACTACTTTAATTTCTTTTTCGCTATCGTCTGGGAAATAAACAAAATTCTTTATAACACCAAGTAATCTTTCTTTTCTAAACAGACCTTTTACCATTGTAATAAGAGAATTTATACCATCAACTTCTTCATCATTATCATCAATTTTCCTCCATGCATAAAAGAATTCATAAGAACTGAATAAAGAACCATATTTGTTATTAACACCATCACTAATTACAACAAATGCATTGTATTTGAATAAATCCGGAATATCTCTGCGATATCGAACAGTAAGCTGAGTATAAGCATCTTTAATTGTAGTATTTTCTTTTATAGCAGATTTGAATTCAAGCACAACTAACGGCAAGCCGTTAATGTAAACTATTCCGTCAGGAATTCTTAATTGTTCTCTTCCTTGGATTTCTGTTTGATTTATAATCTTGAATATATTATTCTGTGGATTTTCAAAATCAATAAGTTCAATAAATAAATCCTTAAGATTTCTGTCTTCACGATTAAATATAAAACCGTCAGAAATCATTTTAAAAATAGTTTTATTATCCTGATATAATAAACCTGAAGAATAACGAAGCATTTGAACAATACTGTATATCTCATTTAAAGTAATTCCATCAGCAGAGTATCTGTCTAAAAGATAGTTTTTCAAATCATCAAGCAATAAAACTTCTGTCTTTTCTCTATGTATAGTACTGCCATTTGCGTATATGTACCCTTCATTCTGAAAAAGCTCCATTATTGACATTTCCAAAGCGTGTTCGTTAAAATTCGCCATTGCGGTCACTCCTTTGTCAAGACATTTTTCTTATTGCATCTATAAAGTCATTTCGTTTCTTTTCCCAACGCATATCTGGAACACTAATTCCAAATTCTTTGGAAATGATATCTTTTAATTCACCCAAGCGTTTTTTGAGCAGTTCATCTTCATCGTCGAATTTCATTCCTATTTTTTCCGGATTAACTGCTCCTTCAATCTCTTTGTACTCAAATCCGGGAAGAAGAATAGACGTGTATTCATTCTTCAGAACCCACGCTGCTCCCATTTCATTCAAACAAGCAGGGCGTGCGTAATAGTTATTTGACAGCATAAAAACAATATATAGTTTATTGTTGTGGAATAACTCGGCCAAATAATCGTATATATCCTGATTTAACGGTATAGCGTAATCAGGAACAGAGGAACAGAATAAATTGTCGTTAGTCATTCCAATGTCAGCAAGAAGTTCAACAAAGGGTTTTACATATTTTATGTCCGCTGAAGCATGGCTTATAAATAATTTAGGTTTTAGTATCACGGTATTTTCACTTTCTCCCGGTTCATCCGGATAGTATTTACTAAGATTCTTTTGTATCACTATAAGAGAGCTTTTTAACCTATTAAAATTATCTCTGTCATCAAAATTTTTTCCATTGAATTTATGGATAACCCCATTTACATTTATAATATTCCAAATATATGTATCTTGAGTTCTGTCGAAAATCTCTTGTAATTCAAATTTGACCGCTTCTTTCCACTCTATAAATTCCGGAGCATCATATATGAACTCTCCCGACGGAATGCAAAGCCCGGGTGATGGTTCAAATTTTCTGAATTTTGTTTCTATTGTAGGAATAGCCTCAATTAAGGCTATCAAATCTTTCTTCATCCAATTCATCTCCTATCTATCCTAAATGATAATTTAGTGGCTTGACGACATCATTTTTGCGACTGCTACCGGTATTAGAGATGAAAGCTTCCTTGTTTC
>CANQXE010000007.1 GCA_947627725.1 uncultured Clostridia bacterium
TGCGACAATATAGTATTGCAAAATGCTAACTGGCGTTGTTTGAACCCTAAATTTAATATTCGTTTGCTTGTTTCGCTCAACGAATAAATTGGCGTTCCATTGTCTTTTTTCTTTTCAATAAGCCCAAGATAGCGACCGGCATCAGTATAGTAGTTGGTCTGCCTTGCGTCAAAAGCATACATATCTGTTACATCCGTTCTGCTCAGTTCTTGGGTGCTTACCAGTTCGCAAAGGTTAATAACTCGCTCAAACTTATCAGCTTGTGGAAATGGAATTTTGGGTTCAGTAACGATTTCCGCATTTTCCAAAACATTTTGAATATCACTAACAGATATGTTGGTATCCTCAATAGAATAATTCTGTTGTTTCACCAAGCGTAATGAGCTATAATCATTTATATTTTCAAACTTGTATTCAAATAATCTGTATATTCCGTTCGAGTAGATAAGGAAAATAGGCTTGACGGGTTTAGTAACACGGCTTTGCCATACTCTGAATGGATAGTACAGTTGTCTAACAAGGAAATCTTCTGAAAGATCTCTTTTCGCTTCAAATAGAGCTAAAGACGAAACGCCCTCGTAGGCAGCATCAATTTCAATTTGAGAATTACTCACATCCACTCGGCGGGCATATCCTGTTTTAGTGTCGGAAATGTCAAATGAGAAATTGCCAGAACCCATACGACCTGAAACAGTTGCTACTATATCATCGTCTCCCATAAAATCAGAAATAATACCGGAAGCAACAGCACAATTTAGTGCGATAGCTTCACTCGGAATATTTCCAATATCCAAGCTCTGAATATGAGTAGGTAATGATACTCTCGTTATCGGATTATCATTTGGCTCAAATTTATGATAGGCATCAAAATGAGAAATAACATAATTGCCACGAGTTATCGGCAAAATTGCCAATCCGTTGTCGGTGAACAGTTTTGGCAAGTTAATCGTATGGTCAAACTTTGCCATAAGTCGAGGCTCACGATATTCTTTTATTTGAGAGGCGGAAATCGTAAAGAAACCATTTGCTTCAATATGCTGTAAAATATGATATTTATCAAACAGCCTTTCCCAAGCCTCGTCATTTAGGCTTACATTACTCATAATTTCTCACCACAACTTCATCGACATCTCCGCGTTTGCTAGCTACGGAGTTTATAGCTCGCTTTGCTTGTACAATTGTTATATTGTACTTGGAATATTGTTCTAAGATAAACGGGGTAGCCGAATTTGACAGCATAAATTTAATGCCACGTTTATTTAATTCATCACAGCATTGCCGAAGTCTAATTTGTTCATTTTTCGAGAACCCACCTTTTGAATAACCCGTGAAACTTGAAGTTTCCGAAATTGGATCATAGGGAGGGTCAAGATAAACAAATGTCCCTTTGCTTATGCCATTTAGAACCTCTGCATAGTCCAAAGACGAAAAAGTTACTTTTGCTGTATTGAAATAAGCATTAACTGCACGCAACACTGGCTCATTAACTATATTAGGGTTACGATAATTCCCAAATGGAGAATTAAATTCTCCAGCATTATTAACACGGTATAGACCGTTATAGCAGGTTTTGTTCAAATATAAAATTCGAGCAGCCTTTTCAACATCAGTCAGTAAATCATATTTTTGTTTATCCCTGTCCCAGTCACGAACAGAATAGAAAAAGTCAGACTCATTCTTGTATTGCTTTAATTCCTCAACAAGTTCATCAATTTTGTCTTTTATGACGGTGTAAACACAGATTAAATCTGGGTTAATATCATTGATATATGCCGTGTTTGGCTGTAGGTGGAAAAGCAACGCTCCACCACCAACAAATGGTTCACAATATGATAAAACTCTTTTTGGTAGTAATGGGGAAAAAGTATCAATTAACTGCCTCTTGCCACCTACCCACTTCAAAACAGGCGCAACCAACTTGTTTTTCTTCATAATAGGCGCACCCCTTTCTCTTGAACATAAAAATTCATAATCTATGATACCACAATCCCCTTTGTTTTTCAAGATCCCCACTCAAAAATTCAAATAAAAGTAACAACATTGTCAGTACGATTTTTCTGAACACAAGAAAAGCCGCCATCGGTTGACAGCGGCAATTCCCTATGGGCAGGCATCAATTGTAAATCAAATCGCTGTAAACAACCTCGGCGGCTCGGTTGCGGATATTGTTCATAGCCTGCACCCACTTCATACCGTCCTCGGCTTTGAGTGCTTCGGTGACACCTTCTTTTTCGGTAAGTTCCTTTACCAGCCGTAAAAGCATAGTCTCATCGTGATTAAGAATAACGTCATCAGGCATACTGTTATTATTCTGAATAAAGTCTAAAATCTTATCTGCAAGTGTAATTGACAAATTGTCATTATCTTTCCATCCAAGACTGACAGTTAAATCACCCTGTGGATCAGCGTCAACAAGCAGCACTTTTTTACCTTGCATTGCTAAACCTACCCCCTAAATTGATAGCAGTTGTTGTTTTTCCAACGCCTCCTTTTTGATTGCATATCGCAATCGTTTTGCAGTTTGGCATTCCTATACTATCTCCTTTCTATTTTTGAATAAAAAATAAAGGTGGGCAGTTATATATTTCTATACTTACACACCTTATAATTCAGAATATTTAATATATGTTATTTTGAGGCAACTTTGCAGAAGATTATTTGGTTTTGATTTGCCTCAATTTTTGCCTCAATTTTGCCTCAAAACGATACGAAAAGTTACGATATTTTATGATAATTCAGTAAATTTTGCCTCAAATGAATTGGATATGAAAAAACGGCTTAAACCCTTTGGTTTTAAGCCGTTTAAATCAAATTATTTTGAAATTTTTGCGGAAGTCTTAGCCGTTTATCTGCTTTGCGATTTCTTCTGCGAAATTCTCTTCCCTTTTTTCAAGACCGTCGCCTTTCATCATACGGATAAAGCCTGTTGCCTTGATTTCTGTTCCGAGTTCCTTGGCAACTGAATCAATGTAGCCCTTAACAGTACCCTTAAAGATATCGCTGCGTACAAACTCCTGCTCAACAAGGCAGTTTTCGGAATAATACTTGCCCATTTTGCCTGCGGCAATTTTTGCAAGAACGGCTTCGGGTTTAGACGCCATTTTAGGGTCCTCTTTCATCTGAGCGGCAAGAATACCCTGCTCATGCTCAACAACCTCGGCAGGAACGCTTTCTCTGTCCAGATATGCGGGGCTCATAGCCGCAATCTGCATAGCGACATTCTTGCCCATAGCGTCAAACTCTGCTGTATCAGTCTTTGTCTCATCAGCTACATCAAAGCCAATCATAACGCCTACTGCTCCGCCGCCGTGAATATATGTTGAAACAATACCGTCCATTGTCTCAAAGCGGCGCACCTTCATATTCTCACCAATGGCAAGAACAAGGTCGTTAAGTGTTTCCGTTACAGTTCTGCCTGTACCGTTAAACTCTGTATTGCAAAGCGTTTCAACATCGGCAGGATTCTCGTCAATTATTGTCTTTGCAACGCCTGTTACAAAGTCCATAAACTTTTCATTTTTAGCAACAAAGTCTGTCTCTGAATTTACCTCAACAACAACGCCCTTCTTTTTAGCGCTGTCATAATAAGGGAGAACAACGCCCTCAGCGGCAATTCTTGTTGCCTTCTTCTGTGCGGCAGCAAGACCTCTCTCACGAAGATAATCGATAGCCTTGTCCATATCACCGTCTGACTCAACAAGAGCCTTTTTACATTCCATCATACCAACGCCGGTCTTCTCACGAAGAGCCTTAACGTCCTGAGCTGTAAATGCCATTATAATATCCTCCTATATTAGTTGTATTTATAATTAAATTATTCGGCTGTTTCCTCTACTACTGTCTCTTCCTCAGCAGTTTCTTCATCATCAGCCGTATCCTTACCGTCACGTCCCTCAATTACAGCGTCGGCAATTGCTCCTGCGATAAGCTTTACCGCACGGATAGCGTCATCGTTACCGGGAATAACATAATCCACTTCATCAGGATCACAGTTTGTATCAACGATAGCAACGATAGGAAGACCTAATTTCATAGCCTCCGATACTGCGATTCTTTCCTTGCGCGGGTCAACGATGAACATTGCGTTAGGAATTTTCTTCATCTCGGTAATACCGCCGAGATACTTTTCAAGCTTTTCAATCTCAAGCTCAAGACCTACAACCTCTTTCTTAGGAAGAAGGTCAAAGGTACCGTCCTCACGCATAGCCTTAAGCTGTGCAAGACGTGCTACTCTGCCGCGGATTGTTTTGAAGTTTGTGAGCATACCGCCGAGCCAGCGTGCGTTTACGTACGGCATTGCGCAACGCTCAGCCTCTTCCTTTACGGAATCCTGAGCCTGCTTCTTTGTACCTACGAAAATAATTGAACCGCCGTCTGCTGCAAGATCGCGAACGAACATATAGGCCTCATCAAGCTTCTTAACTGTTTTCTGAAGGTCGATGATATAGATGCCGTTACGCTCTGTGAAGATGTATTCAGCCATTTTGGGATTCCATCTTCTTGTCTGATGTCCGAAATGAACACCTGCTTCTAAAAGCTGTTTCATTGAAACTACATTTGCCATAATAATTTCCTCCTTTTAAGGTTAATCCTCCGCAAAGGAATATGGCAGAAGCCGATTAATACACCTACGGCTTATTCCCATGCGTGCGTATTCGCATACATTTTACGAATGCTGTGAAATTATAGCAGAAAATACTTGAAAAATCAAGCCATTATTAGAAATTATTAATTATTTATTTACAGCCGTATTATTTGTCCTCCCTAATAAATAATCAACACTAACATCGTAAAAATCAGCAAGTTTTACTAATGTAGGTGCCGTTAGTTCTATAACACCGTTTTCATACTGAGAATAAGTATTTTGAGAAACATTTAAATATTCAGCAAGCTGTTTTTGTTTGTAGTCATTATCTTCTCTTAAATACCTAATATTTTGATATTGCATACTATCACCCCCAATAATATTATGCAATATCTGTATTTCAGATATTGACATTTATCTGTATTTCAGATATAATAATGTTGTTAGCTAACAAATAAATTCAAAAGGAGGGTAACTATGGGTTTCTTATTTGGTAGCATCTGCTATTCTGTTGCTGTTATTGCAGGAGCAAAATGGTGTGCAAAAGGTAAAAAGAAAAGATAATAAATAATTATCTTGGCGAAGTTGTCTTTACAGCTTCGCCATTTTCGAGGGAAATTTATGATAGTTTTAGAAAATATTAATAAATCATTTAAAAATAAAAAAGTATTAAGAAATCTCTCTTTAATAGTCAGAGATGGTAAAATAACTGCGTTAGTGGGAAAAAACGGTTGCGGAAAAACAACTTTAGTAAGGCTTATATCAGGTTTAATTAAACCTGACAGTGGTACAATAATTAATTCTGATAAAAATATTGGTGTATTTTTAGGTGGAGATACTAAACTGTATGACAACTTGACAGGATATGAAAATATAAAATTTTTTGCCGGTATGCACAAAATTGATAACAAGCAATTCCATAATAGATTTGATGAATTATCTGAAATATTGAAATTTAAAGATTTTGCTAACGAAAAAGCATCTTATTACTCAAGGGGAATGACACAAAAAATAGGCTTTGCAATATCTGTAATTCACAATCCTAATACAATAATTCTTGATGAACCCTCAACAGGTCTTGATATTATTGCAGCAAATGATGTTATAAACTTTATCAATTACTGTAAACATCAAAATAAAACAATTTTAATATCCTCACATAATATGGCAGAAATTTCAGATATGAGTGATTATATAGCCATAATAAAAGACAAATCTATCGCCTTATATGATGAAACCAGTGTTTTTTTCAGTAATGCAACAGGAACGGAAAAAACTAACATACTCGCAAATTTTTTGGAGATAAAATAATGAATAATGCAATTATCAATATTTTAAACAAAGAACTTAAAAATATTTTCAGAGATAAATTTTTTATAATTATATTAATAGTTCCAATATTTATATTTCCGTTAATAAATTTTGGAGCAGAATATATTTTTAATGATTCACAAATTATTTCTAACAAATCAAACATTGCAATAATCAATAATGAAGATATCAGCATTATTAATAAATACTTTAAAAATAATGATAATTACAAGATCACTAACTCTTCTAACCCCTTTGAATTGTTAAAAAACGGAGACATTGATTTTATAATTATGTCAAATCCCAATAAAACTATATCTTTTATTTATAATTCAAAATATTATTCTTCACTGTTTAAAGCAACATCATGCGGTGAAAAATTTGAAAAGGAATTAATAAAAGAAAATAAAATGAAAAATCCATATGCTCTTTCGTGTGTTTTAAAAGATGAAAAAGGAAATTCTACAAATTCAGCATCAATAATTTCTCTTATTACTCCTGTAGTATTTATTCTTGTTGTTTGTCAGGGAAACTCCTTACTTGCAAACGATATGTTTGCAGGTGAAAAAGAAAGAAAAACGATGGAATTGTTATTATTATCACATACCAAAAAAACTACAATTTACTTAGGTAAAGTATTCACATTATTAGTAATTGAGATTTTATGTACTATTTTAAATATACTGTCTTATACTTTTTCAAATTATATTACTCCTAATAATCAAAATCACACAAACATAAATAATTTTTTATCACTTATTATATCAGCTGTATCCTTATGTATGATTACTGTATTTATAAGTTCATTAATATCTTTGCTGTCAAAAACATATAGATGTTCTCAAATTATTAACGAAGTTTTTTCAGTAATCCCAGTATTTGCAGCAATATATTTTTTAATAGATAATATAGATATAAGTGATGCTTTAATATCTTTTATACCAATTTTTAATTCAGTAAAATCCATTATAAATACAATGGCTGATGAGATAAATATTCAGTTTTCCTTATTGTCTTTTACTATAAATTTTGCATACTGTATTTTGATTACCTTAATCAGCAACAAATATATGCGGAGTGAAAAAATATTGAATTAACTAATTAAATCAAAAAGCTATCAGAAAGAATTTTTTTCTGATAGCTTTTAATTTATATTGCGTGTAAAATTATTCGACAAAAACAATAACTTATTTTATATAAAGTCTCATAACCTGTTCTCTTGCCTTTGCCTCAAGTGAGTCGTCCAGGCTTGAAAGCTCTGATTTTCCGTATTTATTTTCAAGCGCCTTTGAGATTAGCAGGTCGGCAAGCTGAGGATTTTTCGGAAGAACAGGTCCGTGCGAATACGTACCGAAGGTATTTTTAAAACGAACGCCCTCCGTACCGTCCTCGCCGTTATTACCGAAGCCCTTAATCATTTTGCCGAGCGGCTCAACGCTCTTGCCGAGATATGTTCTGCCGCTGTGGTTTTCAAAGCCTACAACCTCAATACCCTCCTTGGTTTTATAGGCATAATTGCCTATCATACGCTCCTCCTTACCCTCTGTATAGAAATCGAGAGCGCCCATATATTCAAGCATTTTTCCGTCATAGGTTTTATAGTATTTGCCGAGCATCTGGTATCCGCCGCAAATGGCAAGCATAACGGTACCGTTATGGATAGCTTTATGAATTTCAGTATCCTTTCCCCTTTTCAAATCGTCAAGCAGTACGTCCTGTTCAAAATCCTGACCGCCGCCGATAAAGAGTATATCATAGTTATCGGCATTAAAGTTTTTTCCCATTGTGACAGCGTCGGTATGAACGTCAATTCCTCTTGCTTTCATTCTTTCTGTCAAGGCAATTATATTACCCCTGTCGCCGTAAAGATTAAGCATATCGGGGTAAAGGTGCGCAATTCTTATTATCATTCCCAAAACTCCTTACCTCCTAATCTTTTAGCTATAACAGGGCGCATTGTCATCATTGAGGTATATGTCGGAACGATATAGACGTCCCTGTTCCGGCTTGTCGCGATATCAACAAGCCTGTCATAGTCCTCGTTTTCAATAACCTTGATTTCTCTGCCGCCTGTTCCCTCATATTTAACCCGTATCGCCATATCATAGCAACGCTTGCCTGAAACATAGATTTCCCTGACATTGCTCTTTTTGAATATTGAGTTAAAATCAACATCCCATATCCAGCTTACGTCACGACCGTCGGCAGCGTTATCATTAAGAGAAATAATAAGCGTAAAATCGTCCTCTATTGATGAAAGAAAGCTCATTGTCTGGCTGAAACCCGCGGGGTTTTTAACAAGAATTATATTGATTTTGTTATCTCCGCTCTCAAACTGCTCCATTCTGCCGAAAGCGCCGTTAAATTTTTCAAGCGCCTTATAGATAGTAGTATTATCAAGCCCGAGCGCCGATAACGCCGACGAACAGCCGATTGCGTTATAGATATTATAAGTACCGCCGATATTGATTTTCGTAATATTCTTATCATTATTAAATTGTGTAACAACTATTGAGTAATTCGGTTTTAACTCCTCAACCGATATAACGGCAAAATCGGGATTTACTCGTCTGTAACCGCACTCACTGCATTCAAAACCGCCGAGATGTCCGTATGTATGATATGAATACTTATACTCGTGCTTGCAGAATATGCAGTATTTTGCGTCCGAAATTTCAGGCTCCTTTGCGTTTTTATCAAAAGGAGTATTTACGCCGTATGTTATAATTTTATTCGGAATTTCCTTTGACATTGAATAGGTAAGAGAACAGTCGGCATTAAGGCAGACGACAGATTCGGGAAGATTTTTGATTGACTCCTTAATTGCGTTAAGGGTATGCGTTACCTCGCCGTACCTGTCAAGCTGGTCACGGAAAACATTTGTAACAAGCACAACATCAGCCCGTATATATCTTGACACCTCTCTGAAAGCGTTTTCGTCACATTCAACAATTGCGTATTCCTTTTTATTTCTGCCCGTTATTGTTGAATTCATAATAAATGAGGCGGTTATTCCCGTAATAAGATTTGCGCCGGATTTGTTAATAAAATACGTTTTTCCCGCCGTTTTAAGTCCCTCTTCAATTATACGGCAGGAGGTGGTTTTTCCGTTTGTGCCGGTTACAATAATGACCTTAACATTTTTTGAAAGGTCATTCAGAACATTTCTTTTAACTCTTATTGCCACTCTGCCCGGAAGGGTCGTGGCTCCCCTGCCCATTTTCTGCAAAATGAATGTTACAAGTCTACATACGAGGCAGCTTAAAAATACTCTCACTTAATCACATCCTCAAAATAATCTATAGTATTTCCAAATCAAATTTATAACATTTTAATTTTAAACTAAGCGGAGATTTAAGTCAACATCAATAATATTAAATTAATGTTTTTTTCAAGGCTTATTTATGCTACAATATGAGCGGAGATGATACTATGCTTGATAAAATAACTGATATAGTAAGAAAAGCGGGAGATATTTATAAAAGCGCGGGAAAAGATCTCGGCATAGAAGATAAGGGTTCTTCCGTAAACCTTGTAACAAAATACGACAAAATAATACAGGATTTTCTGTTTGACGAGTTGAAAAAGCTTGTACCCGACTGCAAATTTCTCGGCGAAGAGGGCGAAGGCAATAAAAGACTGACGGACGGTTACTGCTTTATTATCGACCCTATTGACGGAACTACCAATTTTATTAAAGGCTACCAGCACAGCGCAATCAGCGTAGGTCTTGCAAAGGATAAGGAAATAATTATGGGCGTTGTTTTTGACCCTGATTTAAACAATATGTTCTATGCGGAAAAGGGCAAAGGCGCTTTCCTTAACGGCAATCCCATTCACGTTTCCGACTGCTCAATAGATAAAAGTCTTGTTTTGTTCGGCACCTGCCCTTATGAACACGAGCTTGCGCACAAGACCTTTGAGCTTACAGAAAAAATTTTTTATAAGGCGGTTGAAGTAAGGCGCGGCGGCTCGGCTGCGCTTGACATCTGCTATGTCGCGTCGGGTAAGGCAGACCTTTATTATGAAATGATACTCCGTCCGTGGGACTGGGCAGGAGCGTCACTGATTTTAAAGGAAGCGGGCGGCGAGGCTTATACATTTGAAAAAGAGCCGCTTGACACAGATAAAATAACCTCATTTGTGTGCGGAAACAAAAACAGCCTGAGGGATTTTTATGAAATACTACAGTCTGAATAATTATTTGAGAGATACATTTGGTGAAAAGGTTTACAAGCTGAGTCTTAACGCAGGGTTTACCTGCCCTAACCGTGACGGAACAATTGACACAAGAGGCTGTATTTTCTGTTCAAAAGGCGGAAGCGGTGAATTTGCCGAAAATCCTGACCTGTCAATCACAGAGCAAATTGAAAAGGCGAAAGAAAAAGTATCAGGTAAAATAAAAAACGGTAAATATATTGCATATTTTCAGCCCTTTACAAATACATATGCGCCTGTGGAAATTTTGAGAGAAAAATTTTATGAGGCTATAAACCATAAGGATATCGTTGCGCTTTCCATAGCGACAAGACCAGATTGCCTGGGAAATGATGTACTGTCACTGCTTGACAAGCTTAACAAAATCAAGCCTGTTTTTGTTGAACTGGGGTTACAGACCATTCACGAAAAAAGCGCGGAGTATATCAGAAGAGGCTACCGTCTTGATGCATATGACCGCGCTGTAACAGAATTGAAAAAAATCGGCGTCAACACCGTAGTTCACATTATACTTGGTCTGCCAGGAGAAACAAAAAAAGATATGCTTGAAACGGTCAAATATGTCTGCCAAAGCGGTATTGACGGAATTAAACTTCAGCTTTTGCACGTGCTGAAAAACACTGACCTTGAAGCGGATTACAAAGCAGGTAAATTCAAGACATTGGAATTTGACGAATATATTGATATCATCAAGGATTGTGTTGACATAATTCCTAAAAACATTGTTATTCACAGGCTTACAGGCGACGGCGCAAAAAAGAATTTAATAGCGCCGCTCTGGTCGGCAGACAAGAAAAAAGTAATTAACGCAATAAACAAAGCACTTGGCGGATAACCAAGTGCTTTGCATTATTTATGTATTATTTTTGAATTTATAAATATACATATTTGTGATTTATAAAGCACGTTTTTTAGGCGTGTCGATTTTATTCATAAAAACCTATTGATTTTATGATGGGGTTGCTTCTTGACTGGCGGATAACAAGGCATGCGCCGATACACTTTTTTCCTTTTACAGGAATAATTTTTTTAGAGCCGATTGCCGTACCGTTATAAACGCGTTTATATTTACCGTTCGGCTTTTTAATAAACAGGTCAAATGACTCAATTCTCTGGCTATAGCTAATATCCTCGCTTATTACCGCATACTTCATTTTTTTGACGCTGTCAAAATTGTACTCTATGTACCCGTTATTCTTTGTAAGTCTGCCGAGCTCCTGAACAATTATCGGCGATTCGGTTACCGAATTTATCATTTTTCCGAAAGCTTTGAGCGCTCTGGCATCCTTTCTGTGAATAACGCCCTTATCTGACGGAGGGACATTCAGGAGAAGAGTACAGTTATTGCCGACTGAATCAAGATAAATTTCAAAGAGCTTTTTAGGCGACTTAACCGTTTTGTTTTCGTCCTCTGAATAAAACCAGCCCTTCCGTATTGAGACGTCAACCTCGGCAGGATACCAGCACAAAAAAGCATTTTTTTCAAGAATTTTTCTTGAGCCGAGATCTTCGTCAGTCTGTTTATATTGCTGGAGTGACGAAGCCTGCGATTCATCGTGCTGGCTGTCCTTAATTACTCTTTCGGATTCTCTTAATGAACACGGCACGACAGAGTATTCCGTCTTACGGCTTTTTCCTCCCTCGTTGCCTACCCATCGGATATCAGGTCCGCATATGGCGATATTTGCTTTTGGCTGTAATTTGCGAACAAGGTCAAAATATCTGTTCCAGTCATATTCAAATTTGACTGCATTTGAACCTTTTGCCCCGTCAAACCAGACCTCAAAAATTTCTCCGTAATTTGTCAGAAGCTCTGTAAGCTGATTGCAGAAATAATCGTTATAAGCGTCCGTACCATAGCGCTTATCGTGCATATCCCAAGGGGACAGATAAACGCCGAAATCAAGCCCCTGCCGTCTGCACTCATCGGAAAGCATTTTAACGATATCGCCTTTAAAGGCTGAGTTTTTTACGGAAAAATCCGTATATTTACTCTCCCAAAGGCAAAATCCGTCGTGATGCTTGCAGGTCAATATAATACCTGTTGCTCCGCTTGATTTAATAACTGACACCCACTGCTTTACATTGACAGACTTAATAGTGAAATCGTCTGCGGTTTCTAAGCCTGACCCCCATTCCCTGGCGGTTGCGGTATTCATACCGAAGTGTATAAAGCAGTAATAAGGCTTTTCCGCAAGTCTGAGTTGATTTTCATTCGGTACAACCGATATGTATCGCTCTACCTCATTGCTGTTAAGCTGATAGCCGTTGTTTTTATTTGTCCAGTTTTCATCAAATTTAGTTTTCATAGCCGTTACACCTGCTAAAAATCAGTGATTAACCGTCTCTATTGTTCTTGATGCAGTAGCGTGAGAGGTCTCTAATCTCTTGCCGTTTTTACCGTTATTATTGTGACGGATAAAGTCATCCTTATCGCCGAGATTCCAAACGCATTTATTCCATATATACTGTAATTTTTCCTTAAAGTTCATAGAAAAAGTACACGGTCTGTTGTTCTCAATCTCATCATATGCGGGAGTTGCAAGAGATGAGCTTATACCGCAAAGCTCTGCCGCGGATATAATGACAATTTTATCATCAACAGGCAGCATTACATTTTCCGCGTCCTTAACATCAAGCTGTACAATATAGAAATAGAGTCCCTTCGCAAAAGCATCATTACCGTCCTTATGGCTGTGAGTTGCCTCGTATCCGAGCCTGCCCGATTTTATATACGCCGTTTCCTCAAAATCATATAAATCCCAGCGGGCAAAGCTTTCAAAGCAGGAATTGACGTTGACATTAACACGCTTATCGTCAACAAGAAATTCCGCGTTTCTGTCACCGTCAAGCGAAGCACAAAGGAAAACAAGCCTATCCGCATTATCGGAGATTTGGATACTCTGACCGTTTGCGGTTAAAGCGTTTTTACCGTCCTTATTAATCATGAACTCAGCGCCGTATGATTTGATTTTATCGGGAATAATCTCATAAGGAATTGTGAACTCAAAATCGGCGGTTTCGCCCTGCTTTGTAATAATGCTCTTATTGTAATCAAGGCTGACAGGTGATGATTGAACCTTTTCAGCCTTAACCGACGATGCTTTCAGCTTAAGCGCAAAGCTTTTAATCTCATATGGTTTAAAGGACGTTACAAGACTGCCGTTTTCAGCTATGGCTTCGCCCTTGTATTCCTCGCTTGCATATATTTCGCGCGCAAATTCGACGCCCTCACCGAGAGTAAGCCTGAAGCTGTCAACCTCTTTGCCTGTGCCTTCGTTGAGACGTACCACAATTTCATCGCTGTCCTCCGCCTTTTTTATCGCACGGATAATTACATCGTTTGATGAAACATTCCCGAATGAGTATTCGGTTTTGAGCGCACCCTGATGCTTTGACGATACATATGCCGTCATAGGCGTGATAAACTGCCTTGCCTCAAGCTGTGTTTGAGCGCCGACCTCACCGCTGTGACTGAAAATTGCATATGAATATCTGTTAAGTCCCAAATCCATAAATGACTGCATTGAGTCAATTCTGTAATTTCTCTTCGGTGTATGCAGGACAGTCATTCTGAGAGTATTGTCCTTAAATTTATCCCAGCCGTATTTGCACTCGCTTATAACGGAAACACCGAAATCACCGCTTTTGTCAGTAATATCCGCCCATTTCTGCGCAGGCACCTCGAAAAGCTTTTCGCTCATATTTTCACGTTTTATTGCGCCCAGCCCCAAATCGAATGTTGCCTTATCATTTTCACACGTAAAGGCAAACTTATTTTTTGCCATCGTGCGAAGCGACTGCCATTCAATCTCGCTGTAAACCTCAACAACATTTGAACCGTCGGTAAGAGCGACAATATTTGTAAAGGTGCTTCGCTTATCCTGTTGAATTACCTTAAAAGCAACTCTTGCGGGACCCTGCTCAAGCACGGTAATCGTTACAAGCTTGGGTATTCTGTCCGCCTCTTTATTTGCCTCATTATAATTCATTTCCCACGCAGGCCATTCCTTAGAGCCTGTATAGTTAAATAATCCGAGAGAAATCGGCTCCTTCAAAAGCTCTCTCTCGTCAAGCTCCTTGTCAAGAATCGAGGTAATGTTTCCGCGTCTGTTGAGTGTTACAATATATTTTTGGTTTTCCATTACATTATCTGTATTGATGAAAATATCACTCTTTACACAGCAGGGTCTGTCGCTCGGTCTGAAATCGTATATTCTTGTGCCAAGGCTTTTGACATCCGCAATAAATACTACCTCAAGAGTACCGTTTTCAAGAGTATTTACCTGTGATTTAACCTCCCTGCCATTATCATCATAAACACGTACATACGGCTGCGAAAGCCCATTAAGTCTGACGGTAACCGCACCGTGTCTCTGTGCCTCAACAGGGTTATATACCATAACGGGAATCCCTGAGCAGAAGTCTGTTTTCATAAGATTTGAAACGGAAGAAACCGCTGCGTCAAGCTCATTAGTAAACTGATTCATTGACATTGCAAGGTCATTCCATGAACGTCTGTAAACACGCTGACATGATGTACCGGGAATATCATCGTGAAACTGATGCGCGATAACCCTTTTCCATGAGCGGTTTATGCTCTCCTGATTATACTCCGCAGTACCGAGATATGAAGCCATAACCGAGCCTCTTTCGGTTATATCCGCAAGCTCCTCGCATCTTCTGTTCCAGCGCTTGCCGACAGCACGCGACGTATATCCGCCGACCGCATGATTCTGCATAACGAGCTCGGTTTTCCATACAGGGAGCTTATCCTTTTGCTCTTGTGTGAATGTTTCATCAATGTCATGATAGATTTTATCAGCGGCGGCAGCTACCACTTCAATATCACTGCTGTCATTCTTTTTGATTTCCTCTTCAACAAATTTAACGCTTGCCTCTTCAGGCGCACCTCCTCTGTCACCTATACCGTGGAAAATATAGGTCCAGTCCAAATCGTACTTTTCATTTTCCTTTAATTTATTCAATACGAAATCCCAGTCGCGCAGCTTAGTGAGCGTATAGTAATAGTCGTGGGGGTTACAGCTTGCATATATCTCCTCACCGTCAACACCCTGCCACCTGCCGATGTCAAACGGTATGCCGTATGCACTGCCCCACGCGAGCTTTTGAGTGGTAAAGCCCATAAGATTGGCATGGCGGGCAATGCTTGGGAGCGCCCAGCCGAAACCGAAGCAGTCGGGCAAATAGATATCAACCGAACGCTTTTTGAAGGTTTTATCAAAATAGGAGTTTCCGAAAAGAATATTTCTGAAAAGAGCCTCAGGCGAAGGAACATTGACATCTCCGTTTTCAAAAGCGGAACCGCAGACATTCCATCGTCCTGCCTTGACATACTCCTTCATTTTTTCAAAGAGCTTTGGATAATACTCCTCCATAAGCTCATATCTGTATGCCCCCTCAAAGGAGAAAGTATATGTGGGATATTTTTCAAACAGTTTAAAATTATCTACCAGAGTATTGTAGATATACTTGCTTATGGTTTCCTCAAAATCCCAGCTCCATACGGTGTCAAGATGCGAAGTTGCGACAGTATATATTTTCTTTTTATCAGACATATGCGTAATCCTCAATCAGTTAGTTTTTTGTTAAATGGCAACGATATTAACAAGCTTACCGGGAACATAGATTTCCTTCTTAATTGTCTTGCCAGAAATTGCCGAGGCAATTTTTTCGTCAGCCTTTGCGAGTGCGATTGCCTCGTCCTTTGTAATATCAACAGGCACCGTGATACGTGAACGCACCTTGCCCATAAACTGAAGGACAATTTCTACTGAATTTTCCTTAGTTTTTTCCTCGTCAAACTCAGGCCACTCAGCCTCATTCACCATACCGCCGAAATTCATTGACTGCCACATTTCCTCGGTAATATGAGGCGCGAACGGATTAAGCAGAATTGTGAGCGTCTTAAGCTCAGCTTTATTCACGCCCTTTGACGACATCTCATTAACAAGGCTCATCATTGCGGCAATCGCCGTATTGCACTTAAGGTTATCAATATCCTCTGTTACCTTTTTGATTGTCTTATGCATTGACGCCTCAAGCTCCGGCGAATAAGCGTCTCCATCCTTAACATTTTCCTGTAAGTTCCAGAAACGCTCAAGAAAACGCTTACATCCCTTGATTGAATCGCTGTTCCACGGAGCCGCCTTTTCAAAATCGCCTATGAACATTTCATAAAGGCGCATTGTGTCGGCACCATACTGGTTGACAATATCATCGGGATTTACAACATTTCCCCTTGATTTTGACATTTTCTCTCCGTTCTCACCGAGAATCATACCGTGTGAGGTGCGCTTAGCATACGGCTCCTTGGTTGGAACAACACCGATATCGTAAAGGAATTTATGCCAGAAACGTGAATAAAGCAGATGAAGTGTTGTGTGCTCCATACCGCCGTTATACCAGTCGACAGGACCCCAGTATTTTACAGCCTCAGGTGAAACAAGCTCCTTGTCATTATGGGGATCCATATACCTTAAGAAATACCATGATGAGCCTGCCCACTGCGGCATTGTATCAGTCTCTCTCTTAGCCGGCTTTCCGCAGCAGGGACATTTTGTATTGACCCAGTCGGTCATCTTTGCAAGCGGTGACTCTCCTGTATCTGTCGGCTCATATGAGTCAACCTTCGGAAGTCTTAGCGGCAGCTCGCTTTCAGGTACGGGAACATATCCGCAGTCGTCGCACTTTACAATCGGTATAGGCTCGCCCCAATATCTCTGGCGTGAGAATACCCAGTCACGCAGCTTGAAATTAACCTTTTGATGTCCTTTACCCTCTTTGGCAAGCCACTCTGTTATTGCAGTCTTAGCCTCCTCAACAGTCATACCTGTAAGGAAGGAGGAATTAACAAGCTTTCCCGTATAGCAGTCCGTAAACGCCTCGTTTTCAACGCCGACCTCTGAACCGGCGACAACCTCAATAATAGGCAGATTGAATTTCTTGGCAAACTCCCAGTCACGAGTATCGTGCGCGGGTACAGCCATAATTGCGCCTGTACCGTAAGAGGTAAGAACGTAGTCGGAAATAAAAATCGGAATTTCCGTATCATTTACAGGATTAATACCCATAACGCCGTCAAGCCTTACGCCTGTCTTATCCTTGTTAAGCTCCGTACGCTCGAAATCGGATTTATGGGCTGCCTCATCCTGATATTTGCGTACCTCGTCAAGATTTTTAAGCTTATCCGCCCACTTTTCAATAAGAGGGTGCTCCGGTGAAATAACCATATATGTAGCACCGAAAAGTGTGTCGGGTCTTGTTGTGTAAACGGTGAGAGTATCGCCGAGAGTAGTGCCGAAATCAACCTCTGCTCCTGTTGAACGTCCTATCCAGTTTTTCTGCTGAACCTTTACCCTGTCAATAAAATCAAGGTCGTCCAAATCATCAACAAGCCTTTGGGCATACTCCGTGATTTTAAGCATCCATTGGCTCTGATTTTTTCTTATAACCTCGCTGCCGCAACGCTCACAGACTCCGTTTACAACCTCCTCATTCGCAAGCACGCACTTGCAGGAGGTACACCAGTTGACAGCCATTTCCTTTTTGTATGCAAGTCCCTTTTTAAAAAGCTGGAGGAAAATCCACTGCGTCCACTTGTAATATGACGGGTCGGTAGTATTAATCTCTCTTGTCCAGTCAAAAGAGAAACCGAGCGACTGGAGTTGTGCTTTGAAATGGGCGACATTGTTCCTTGTAACCTCTTCGGGGTGAATATGATTTTTAATGGCAAAATTTTCAGTGGGCAGACCGAAAGCGTCCCAACCCATTGGATAAAGAACATTGTAGCCCTGAAGTCTTTTTTTACGCGCAACAATATCAAGCGCGGTATATGAGCGCGGATGACCTACATGAAGTCCCTGTCCGGACGGATAAGGAAACTCAACAAGGCAGTAATACTTAGGCAGGTTGAAATCCTGCTTTGCGGCAAAAGTGTTCTGACTGTACCAGACATTCTGCCATTTTGCTTCAATCTTTTTAAAATCGTAATCCATATGTTAATCCTCCAAAAAATCTGTTATATCTATCTTTTTTCCGTCCTCCCATAAGCGCTCAAGCTGGTAAAAATCCCTCTGGTCCTTATAGAAGATATGAATAACTACCGAATTATAATCAAGACAAACCCAGGGTGTGTTTCTTCCCTCAATATGATGCGGAGCAATACCCTGTTGCTCAAGCTTATACTCAACCTCCTCGGCAAGCGACTTTACCTGAGTTGAGCTTGTTCCCGTCGCAATAACAAAATAATCAGCGATTATTGTTAAATCGGTAATTCCTATTACCTCAATATTTTCACCTTTTTTGCTGTCAATTGCTTTAACAGCAATTTTTACAATTTCCTGTGCGTCCATTAACTCACTTTCCTTTTTTATTTACTTCTTATTGCTGAAATAAGTTCTTATTAACCAGTTATATGCGTTTACCGTTTCGGGGTGAAGAATTTTGCCTTTTTTTATAACAGACTTTATTGTATACTGTGCGGCATACAGAAGTCCCTGCTCCTTACTCTCCTCAACCTTTCGGCGCATTATGTCAACATCATCATAATCACGGTCGGCAGATATAAAATCAGCAAGATATATTATTTCGTCCATAAGCGTCATATCCGCCCTGCCTGTTGTGTGATACCTGATTGCGTCAAGTATTTCCCTGTCATCAATTCCAAGCACCGCTTTTGCGTATGCCGAGCCTGAAATCTGATGATAAAATTTTTTGCTGCTTTTCTCTAAATCGGTAATTGTCATACCTGCCTTTTTAATAATTTCAAGCTGTTCCGATTCAGAACTTTCCTTCATTATATCGTGCAGTATGCCCGCAACCTCAGCCTTTTCCTCATCCGCTCCGTACTGCCTCGCAAGCTCCTTTGCGCTTTGCGCAACACACAGCGAATGATAAAATCTGTAATCAGACAAACGTTCTCTTATAAGTGAAGTATATTCTTTTATATTATACACTGTAAAGTCCCTTTTCAAAAATATAATGGCAAACTTTTTCCGGCACTAAAGCTGAGATATCCTCACCGTTTCTTATTTTATCCCTGATTTCGCTGGAGCTCAGCTTTAAAACAGGATAATCTGCGATAAAATATCCTTCTCTTTTAAGTCCGTCAAGAGATTTTGCGTAGTCATAAAGTTCTTTTTTTTCCTGTTCGTTTTCACGAGCGGAGGTGCAAAGCGTAACCATATCGAGTATTTCTTTATATCTGTACCACAGATGAAATGTCAGAAACTGGTCAGAGCCGATAATAAGATATAATTCGCTGTCAGGATAAAAACGCTTGACAGCAGATAAGGTGTCATATGTGTATGACTTTCCCTTTCTTTTAAATTCAATGTCAGACACCTCAAAGGCGGAATTCCCCTCAACGGCAATGCGCACCATCTCAAGCCTGTCCTTTTGAGGCAGAAGATAATCGGACGTCTTGTGAGGCGGAACAGATGTAGGAATAAAGATAATTCTGTCAAGACGCAGACTGTCATAATAACATTTCGCGAGTGCTAAATGTCCGTTATGAATAGGATTAAACGCACCGCCGAAAATACCGATTTTCACTTCATCGTCCTCTGAATTTAGGTCTGTCATAAACAGCATAAGGATTTTTAGCCTCTTTTTCCCGCTGTCTCTGTCTTTTGCCTTTGATCTTAACCTTCTTTTTTACAACTGCCTTTTTCTTTACCAAACCACGCTTTTTCTTCTTTTCAGCAATTTTTTCCTCATCCGCCTCACGGTAAAGGACAATAATTCCGCCGATTACCTGAATAATCTCAGCACCGAGAGGATAAGCAATTTCCTGTGCAAGCTCCTTTGGAGTCTTCGGCGCGGTTTCAAGATGCACACGGATTTTAATAAGCTCTCTTGCGTCAAGAGTATCGTCAATCTGTGTTAATAGGTTATCGCTTATACCTTCCTTGCCTATCTGAATAACAGGCTCCAAGCCGTTTGCCTTTGCTCTCAGCTGTGCTCTTTCTTTCGATGTCATATGATTTTCTCCAATTCCTTTGTAAGAAGTCTGAGCGCGTTTCCTCTGTGGCTGATTTTATCCTTTTCCTCCGCAGTATATCTGCCGAATGCCCTGCCGTCAACAATAAACAGCGGATCGTATCCGAAGCCCTCGCTTCCGTCACGCGCAAAGCCGATTATGCCCTGACATTCTCCTCGTACCACAATTTCCCGTCCGTCGGGGAAAGTACAGCAGATAGCGCAAACGTAATGGGCTGTGCGCTTTTCGGCAGGAACACCCTCCAGCTTTTCAAGCAGCAAATCGTTATTTTTTTCATCATTGCCATGCTCGCCCGCAAAGCGTGCCGAAAAGATACCGGGAGCGCCGCCTAAATAATCAACACACAGTCCCGAATCATCGGCTATTGCAGGCATATTTGTTTCCCTGCAAGCGGCATGCGCCTTAATTTTCGCGTTGTCCTCAAAGGTTTCTCCGTCCTCCTCAACATCTTCAAGAGTTATGCCGAGCATCTTGGCGGTAACTACATTAATTCCAAGCGGAGAGAGAATACGCTGCATCTCCGCAAGCTTTTTTATATTATTAGTCGCAAGAATAAAATCCATTACTTTTCCTCTTCATTTGTTATAAAATCTATAATATCCTTATCGTCCTCAGGCACCTTTGCGTCAAAGAGTGCCGATGCAAAGGCGTCGGCGTCAAACGGCTGCAAATCCTCAATTTTTTCACCCACACCGACAAATTTAACAGGAACGTCAAGCTCATTGTTTATTGCAAGAACAACACCGCCCTTTGCGGTACCGTCAAGCTTTGTGAGTACGATGCCTGTAATACCTGCCGCCTCTTTAAAATCCTTAGCCTGATTTACCGCGTTCTGACCTGTTGTTGCGTCAAGCACCAAAAGAATTTCCTTTGAAGCGTCGGGGAGCTCTCTGTCAATAACACGTGAAATCTTGTTCAGCTCGTCCATAAGATTTTTCTTATTATGAAGTCTGCCGGCGGTGTCTATAATGATTACATCACAGTTTCTCGCCTTGCCAGCCTGTATTGTATCGTAAACTACTGCCGCCGGGTCCGCGCCTTCCCCGTGCTTTATCAGGTCAACCTGAGCTCTGTCAGCCCAAACCTGAAGCTGTTCAATTGCGGCGGCACGGAATGTATCCGCCGCGCCGAGAATTACTTTTCTGTTCTGCTCTTTGAGGCGAAGCGCAAGCTTTCCTATGGTAGTGGTTTTGCCCACTCCGTTTACGCCTATCATTAAAATAATTGACGGTTTTGAGCGCAATCTTAAATAACTGCCTCCCCAAACGATACCGGAAACAATATCCTTCATTGTTTCCCTTACCTGTTTAACATCCCTTATTTTATCGTTTTCAATTTTATTTTTAAGGTCACGTATTATACGCTGAGCAGTCGGCATACCTACATCGCCCATAATGAGTATCTCTTCAAGCTCATCAAATAGCTCGTCTGTAATCTTCTCATATGAGTCCATTACCTCGTCCATCTGGGCGGTAATACCCTCGTCTCTTGTTTTTTTCAGTCCCTTTTTGAACATAGAAAAAATGCCCATTTTCTTTCACTCCTTTACTTATCAAGCCCCATTTGAGCGGCAAGCTCGGCAGTCTGAAGCTCAATCAGCTTTGATACACCCTTTTCCTGCATGGTAACTCCGTAGAGGACATCCGCCTCCTCCATAGTACCGCGCCTGTGTGTAATTGAAATAAACTGAGTTTTATCAGTCATTTTCCGCATATATTTTGCAAACCGCTCAACATTAACATCATCAAGCGCCGCCTCAACCTCGTCATAAATGCAGAATGGCGCGGGTTGTACCTTAAGCACGCTGAATAAGAGCGCCATAGCCGCAAGTGACTTTTCTCCGCCTGAAAAAAGGTTAATATTCTGTACTGATTTTCCGGGCGGCTGAATTTTAATTTCAATAGGCGATTCAAGGCAGTTTTCGGGCTGTTCAAGAATAATCTCACCGTTACCGCCGCCGAAGAAATCAGCAAAGCAGACCTTGAATTCCTGATTAATTTTGTTGAACTTTTCAAGGAACTTTTCACTCATTGACGCTGTTAGGTCTTCAATGATTTTTAAAAGCTCTGTTTTTGACTTTTCGACATCGTCTATCTGTTCCTTTAAAAATTCATATCTTTGTGATACTTCCTTATATTCCTCAATAGCGCCGACATTGATTGAGCCTAAATTTTTAATAGCGGTCTTAATTTCATGAAGTCTCTTTTTGGCGTCCGACATATCTTCAATTTCAATATTAAGCGCCTCTGCCTCACGTTTTGTAAGCTCATACTGCTCAAAGAGCATATCGTTAAGCTCATCATACTCTTTTCTCATCGCAATTTTGCGCTCGTCAAGGCGTACAAGCTCAGCAGACAGCTTCTCTCGTTCCTGTCCCTTATTGCGTTCCAACAGCCTCAGCTCGCCGGAACGCTTTTCGAGAGAGTTGCGCTTCTCAATCTGAGCAGATACGTTTTCGTCGGATTGCTTAGCCTTTTCACGAAGTGCCTGAGCCTGTGCTTTAACATCATTAATCTGTGAAAGAAGCGTGTTGTTTTTAACCTCAATCTCCGTTATTTCAACCTCAATTGATTTCATTCTGTCGCTCTGTGTGTTCTTTCTGATTTCAAGCTCTTCAATTGAAAGCCTTGCCGTTTCGGTATCCTTGGTAAGCGTTACTAACTCAAGGTTTATTTCCTCGCTTTTCTGCCTGTAAGCATCACGCTTTTCAAGTATGTCCCGAGCGTTGCCCGTTGCCTTTGCAAGCTCATCCTCCGCGTCGGCTATCTGTGTTTCAATATTTTTAACCTGCTTTTCTCCGTCAGTATTTGACTTTTCAAAAAAAGCGATTCTTTCCTGCGCGTTATCCTTTTCATCGGAAAGAGATTTTCTTTGCGCAAGCACGGCTTCAAGCTTTTCGCAAATCAGCCTGTATTCGCCTTGAGCCCGAATAAGCCCCTCTTTAGCCTGCTGTAAATCAGCCTCTGCTCCTTGAAGCTTTGCGCCCGCATAATTTGCGTCTTCAAGTGCTGTTTTATATTCAGCCCTGAGTTTTTCAAGCTCGGACTCAATTTTCTCAGCCTGTGCGTTAAGCTCGTCAATCATATTGCCGCGTGATAAAATTCCTGCGCTCTTTGACTGTGAGCCGCCGGTCATAGAGCCGCCGGGGTTAATTACCTGACCGTCAATCGTAACGAGCTTAAATCGGTTTGAATATCTCTTTGCGATACCGATTGCGCAGTCCATATCCTCAACTATTACAACCCTGCCGAGCAGGTTTGAAACAATATCCCTGTATTCCTTTTTACATTCAACAAGGTCTGACGCAATTGCAATAAATCCAAGATTATCGTCAAGATTTTTTTCGTCAAGCGTTCTCGGCTTGATATTCGTAACCGGCAAAAACGTTGCTCTGCCTAAATGATTATTTTTCAGATAGTAAATTGCGCGCTTGGCGTCAGCCTCATTAGTGGTTACAATATTCTGCATTGCCGCGCCGAGCGCAACCTCGACCGCAAGCGAGTATTCATTATCAACCGTAATAAGCTGTGAAAGTGGACCGTGAATACCCGAAAGCGCCCTGCTCTGCGACTGCTTCATAACCGCCTTGACAGCACCCGAAAAGCCCTCCATATTCTTTTCAAGGTCAGTAAGCATTTTTGCTCTTGACTGCTTTTGGGAAAGCTCAAGGCTTTTCTTTTCCAAATCCGACTTTATCTTTTCAGCCTTTTTGGTCTTATTCTCAAGCTTCAGCCTGAAGCCCGCAAGCGAATTATTATTTTCGTCAATTCTCTCGTGAAGAAATTTTATATTATTTTCACTTTCAGCTTTTCGGGATTCTGAAATTTCAAGCTCTTTGTCACATTCACCGATAGCGGCGTCAACCGTATTCTGTCTTGACTTAATTTCCCCAATTGATGAAACCGCCTTTGAGCATTGCACCTTGCAATCGGAAAGCTCAAGAGTAAGAGCGGTAATCCTTTGGTTAAGTTCAACGGAAAGTTTTGAAAATTTCTCGTTCGATGAAATGAGCTTCTGCATTTCATCACTTACCGATTCAAGCTGTGTCCTTTTATTTTCTATAAGGACTTCATTATCCGCAATCAGCTTCTTTTTTTCCGCAATCTGTGCGTCAATAGAAGTGCTTGCGTCATCGGCATCTCCTATATCATTTTTTAATCTCTCAATCGTTTCGCTGTTGTGTTTAAGCGTTGCTTCAAGCACCGAAACATCCGCATCCCTGCGCAGCGCCTCTTCCTCATATGCCTTTGAGCCTATGCGTATCTGCTCAATCTCCGTATTGATTGAGGCGGTTTTTTCAAGAATTTGCTCAATCTCGTTTTCAATATCTTTAAGTTCCTTTTCACAAACCTCGTATGACACGGTGGCAGCATCGATTTTATGCTCCTGCTCTCTGAGCTCATTAGTGAAACGGTTTATTTTATTAATCCACACACCTATTTCAAGAGTTTTCTTCTCCTCCGCAAGCTCAAGAAACCGAGCCGCCTTTTCGCTCTGCTTCTTTAATGGTCCGACACGGCTTTCAAGCTCGCCTAAAATATCGAGCAGTCTTACAAGATTTTCCTGTGCCTGATCAAGTCTGCGTGTGGCGTCCGTCCTTTTGTGGCGGAAAAGAGATATACCGGCAGCCTCCTCAAAAAGCTCGCGTCTGTCCTCATTTTTCTGTGAAATGATTGAGTCAATTTTACCCTGACCGACCATGGAATAACCGTCCGAGCCGAGACCGGTATCCATAAAAAGTTCATGAATGTCACGGCGGCGCACAATCTCACCATCAATTTTGTATTCACTTTCACCGGAGCGGTAATAACGCCTTGTAACAGTTACAATCTCACTCTTATCCTTAAGAGTATGGTCGGAGTTGTCAAGAATAAGCTGCACCTGCGCAAAACCGAGGGCCTTACGGGACGAGGTTCCGCCGAAAATAACGTCCTCCATCTTTGAACCTCGAAGTGACTTGGTGCTTGTTTCGCCAAGAACCCAGCGAACAGCGTCGGAGATATTGCTCTTTCCGGAGCCGTTAGGTCCTACAACCGCGGTTATACCCTTTCCGAAATTCAGTTGGGTTTTGTCAGGGAAGGATTTAAAGCCCTGCATTTCAAGTGTTTTTAAAACCATTTATTTTATCCTCAATTCGTCAACGTCAATTCCGTTGTCGGTAATAATTTTTATGTTATATCCCCTCTCAATCAGGAGATAGATATTGCTTTTATTGTTCCCCTTCAGCTTTGAAAGTGATTTTGGATTAACAAAGACCTGATAATCGCCGGGCGGAAACTCTAAAATTTTACTTACCATAATACGTGATTTTACTAACTCACCGAAACTGTCATGAAAACCGCCCGCAAGCATATTTTTCTTAATAGCATTACTTGAGTGAAGTCCGAGACGAATAATCTTTATTCCCGCTTTTTCAAACATAGGGACGAGCCTTGCGCAAAGCTCTGCCGAATCATCCGCATTAAGAGGCTTATATTTTTCACTCAGATAAAGCTCCGCAAGATATGTACCCTTAAGCACAACAGTAGGATAAATACGTACTGTTTTAGGCGCAAGGTCAATTATTTTCTTCGCCGTCTCAATCGCTTTTTCATCGGTATCCTTATAAAGTCCCGTCATCATTTGCAGTCCGAGTTCAAAGCCGTAGTTTTTAATAAGCTTTGACGCACTTACAACATCCTGCGCCGTATGCCCCCTTCTGTTTGCCGAAAGCACCTCATCGTCCATACTCTGCGCGCCAAGCTCAATTGAGGTCACACCGTACTTTTTAAGTATGTCAAGCACATCCTCGTCAATACAGTCGGGTCGTGTGGAAATACGGATACCTTTAACCTGTCCGCTTTTAACATAAGGGTAAGCGGCGCCTAAAAGCTCAAGCATATACTCCCTGTCAATCGCGGTAAATGAGCCGCCGAAAAAAGCTATTTCATAATCATATCCTTTTTTTCTAAGAGCCGTTTCCACGGTTTTTTTAACATCGTCGGCTGTCGGTTGGGTATCCTGCCCCGTAATAGTTTTCTGATTACAGAAAGAGCAGGCGCACGGACAGCCCTGATGCGGTACAAAAATACTTATATTTCCTCTTCGCATAAGCCCATAAGAATAAGCGCCTCTTTGGCAGCAGCCTGCTCCGCACTTTTTTTGTTCTTTCCCTTTCCTCTTCCGATAACATTTGAATTCAAATGCACCTCGGCTTCAAATATTTTATTATGGTCGGGTCCCGATGAGCCTGTAAAGACATAATTAACACTCTGGTCCGGATTTTGCTGAACGACCTCCTGAAGAATTGTCTTATAATCTTTAAAATTTATTTTGTGATTATCAATCGCGGGTTTTAAAAAGCCTATCACAAATTCTCTTGCTTGTTCCAGTCCTCCGTCAAGATAGACAGCGGCTATAAGCGACTCAAAGGCGTCCTCAAGAATGGACGGTCTTTCGGCTCCGCCCGTCATAAGCTCTCCCTTGCCGAGAAAAAGATAATTGCCTAAATCTATCTGCTTTGCAAATCTCATAAGGCTTTCGGTACAGACAAGGGACGCCTTTAGCTTTGTAAGCTCTCCCTCCGGCATATCGGGATATTTTTCAAAAAGATACTGACCTGAAACAAGGGATAAAACCGAATCCCCTAAAAATTCCATACGCTCATTGCTTTTTAATCTTCTGTTTCCCTCATTTGCGTATGAGGAATGCGTAAGCGCCTCTTTAAGATAAGACTTGTTTTTAAATTTATAGTTAATTTTATTTTCAAGAGCTTCCATTTATCTAACTTCCTTTAACTCTTTAAATCTCTTCGCAAAGCGCATTTTCTATTTCATCTATAAGACTGTTTTCCAAAAACCAGACTGCCTGTTTAATCGCGTTTTTGAATGTTCTGGCGTCCGCGGAGCCGTGCGCCTTTATAATAGGTTTTTTAACCCCGAGCAAAACAGCGCCGCCGTATTCCTTGTAATCAAACTGCTTTTTCATATCGTCAATACCGTTTTTAACACCGAGATATGATAGCTTTGAAAGAGTGTTTTTCATAAAGGCAGCTTTAATTCCATTCATTAGCACCTTTGCGACGCCCTCATAGGTTTTAAGAATAAGATTGCCGGTAAAGCCGTCCGCCACAACAACGTCTGCATCACCAAACGGAATCTGCCTGCCCTCAATGTTTCCTATAAAATTATAAGGCGCGTTTTTCATAAGAGCATACGCCTCTTTAGTCAGAGGAGTACCCTTAGACTCCTCCTCACCGTTATTTGCAAGCGCAACCTTTGGATTATCATATTTCAGAATATGCTTCATATAAAGACTGCCCATTAAACCGAACTGATACAAAAATTCCGCTCTGCACTCGGCATTTGCGCCGCAATCCATAAGGAGAATCGGCTTTTTCGCACTCGGCATTACAGATGCAATGGCGGGTCTTTTGACGCCTTTAATTCTCTTAGTAATAAGAGTTGCGCCTACGGTAACAGCACCCGTGTTGCCCGCGCTGACAAAAGCATCTCCCCTGCCCTCGTTCAGAAGTCTGAAACCAACAGCCATTGACGACTCTGCTTTTTCCTTTAAAACTGACCTTGCGTTGTCATGCATTGTTATTATGTCTTTTGCATCAACAATTTCGGTACGCTTTAAGGTGATATTATTATCGGCACAGCATTGACTGATTTTTTCCTTATCGCCTGTAAGAACAATATCTATATCATATTCATCAACAGCAAGCATTGAGCCTTTTATTATTTCGAGTGGTGCGTTGTCTCCGCCAAAGGCGTCTACAATAATCTTCATATATTCTCAACCTCTTAATTCATACAACTGTGGACCGTCTGATACATTTACATATTCTCAATTGATATTTTGAGTGATTTAATCGCTCTTTCGGAAAGCGTTTTATATCTTTCCTTTTTATCTCTGATTTTAGGCTCAATCGGCGGAAGTATTCCGAAATTCGCGCCCATTGGCTGAAAGTCCGTAACGCTTTCATCACTTATATAATCGCAAAGCGCGCCAAGCATTGTAACATTATCCGGTATAAAAGAATTTTTACCCTGCGCATGTCTTACCGCGTTAATACCGGCAAGAATACCGCTTCCCGCCGATTCCATATAACCCTCCACACCTGTTATCTGACCTGCAAAAAATACATTGTTATTTGCTCTCAGGCTAAAATCACTGTTTAACAGCTTTGGTGAATTTAAAAATGAATTTCTGTGCATAACGCCGTATCTTACAAACTCGGCATTTTCAAGACCGGGAATCATTGAAAAAACTCTCTTTTGCTCGCCGAATTTGAGATTAGTCTGAAAACCGACAAGATTAAACATAGTCCCCTTCGTATTCTCACGCCTTAGCTGAACACACGCCCACGGTCTGTGATTGGTGTTCGGGTCAATCAGTCCCACAGGCTTCATAGGACCGAATCTCGGTGCGTCTAAGCCTCTTTTAGCCAGCTTTTCAATAGGCATACAGCCCTCGTAAACATCAAAATCGTGAACAATCGCGCTCTTTGCATTGACAAGCTCGTTAATAAAGCTTTCATACTCCTCTTTATTAAACGGACAGTTAATGTAGTCGCTGTCTCCTCCCCGTTCATAGCGTGAGGCGCCGAATGCCTTTGTCATATCAACGCTCTCTGCCGTTACAATCGGAGCGGCGGCGTCATAAAACGAAAGATATTCCCCTGTAAGTGATTTAATATTTTCCGCAAAAGCGCCGTCTGTCAATGGTCCCGTAGCAACAATAACAATCGTATCATCACTTATAGCAAGAGTATCAACAACCTCATTAATAACTGTAATATTTTTATGAGATTTTATTTTATCGGTTATCTGCCGTGAAAAAATATCTCTGTCAACCGCTAATGCACCGCCGGCCGGAACAGCACATTTACGAGCCACAGGAACAGTAAGAGAGCCTAAAAGAAACATCTCCTCCTTAAGCAAACCTGCGGCACTTTCAAGCCTTGACGCTTTAAGCGAATTAGAACAGACAAGCTCAGCAAACAAATCCGTCTTATGAGCAGGCGAACGCTTAATTCCTTTCATCTCATAAAGCTCGACCTTATACCCTGCCTGCGCGATCTGCCACGCAGCCTCAACTCCCGCAAGCCCTGCGCCTATTACCTTAAATTTCATTTTATCTTCTTAATCTTCTTCGCTTTTCTTTTTTCTCGGAACAGGCTTTGTAAAGCCGCATCCCTCCGTATCAGGGCAGTAAAGTACATTTCCCTTGCGCTTGAAAAGAGATTTTCCGCATCTGGGACAAACCTCATCCGACGGAGCGTCCCAAGTCATAAAATTACATTCGGGATAATTTGAACAGCCAAAGAATGACGCTCCCTTTTTGGTTTTCTTTTCTATTACATCGCCGCCGCATTCAGGGCATTTTGCGGCAGTCTTATAAACAAGCGGCTTTGTGTTCTTACATTCGGGATAACCGGGACAGGCAAGGAATTTGCCGAATCTGCCGACCTTGACTACCATATTGCGTCCGCACTTTTCGCAGACAACATCGGTCTCCTCCTCCTTGAGCCTGATTTTTACACCCTGCATATCTGCTTTTGCTTTTTCAAGCGGCTCCTCAAACTCGTCATAGTAGAGCCTGATCATGTCCTTGTAATTCTTTTCGCCGCTGTCAATCTTATCAAGGTCTGTTTCCATCTTGGATGTATATTTAACATTAACAATATTAGGTATTCTTTCTTTCAAAAGATTTGTCACAGCCTCTCCGAGCTCTGTCGGGACGAACTGCTTGCCCTCACGCTTAACATACTCACGGTTAAGAATAGTAGAGGTGATTGTTACATACGTTGACGGTCTGCCTACACCGTTTTCCTCAAGTGCCTTTGTGAGCGACGCCTCAGTATATCTTGCCGGCGGCTGCGTAAAATGCTGATTGCCGAGAATACTTTTGAGCTTGAGCACATCTCCCTCTTTCATTGCGGGAAGAGGTGACGATACGGAATCTGATTTTTCATCATCTCCCTTTTCCTCATAAAGGGCGGTAAAGCCGTCAAATTTAACGGTATATCCCGTTGCATTAAATATATAGCCGTTTGCGGAAATTTCAATTTTCATTGTTTCCTGCAAGCAAGCCTCCATAAGGGACGCGATAAATCTTTCCCATATAAGCTTATAGAGCTTATACTGATCGGAGGATAAATAAGGCTTAACCTGATCGGGTGTAACCTTTGGCATAGACGGTCTTATAGCCTCGTGACCGTCCTGAATATTGCTTTTTGATTTATAATATCTCGGCTTTTTCGGAAGATATTTTTCTCCGTAAGTTTCTGCGATATAATCATTACCGGCGGCTCTTGCCTCCTCGGAAATACGAAGTGAGTCCGTTCTCATATAGGTAATAAGACCTACTGTGCCGAGCTCTCCCGCATCAACGCCCTCATAAAGCTCCTGTGCCGCCTTCATTGTTCTTCTCGCCTGGAATGAAAGTCTGCGCGATGCCTCCTGCTGAAGCGTTGAGGTTGTAAAAGGAGGAGTCGGGTTCTTTTTTCTGCTTCCCTTTTTAACGCCTGTAACAATATACTGCGCATTTTCAAGGTCAGAAAGGATTTTGTCACTCTGCTCCTTATTTTCAATTTTTATTTTTTCGTCATTCTTGCCGTATAGCACAGCGGAAAAAGTTTTGCGCTCGGGAGGATTTGTGAACTTTGCGTCTATTGACCAGTATTCCTCAGGATTAAAGGCTCTTATTTCAGCCTCCCTGTCAACAACAAGCCTGAGCGCTACCGACTGAACACGTCCCGCCGAAAGACCTCGCCTGATTTTCTGCGAAATGAAAGGAGAAAGCTTATATCCGATAAGTCTGTCAAGAATTCTTCTTGCCTGCTGAGCATTGACAAAATCAATATCAATTACTCTGGGCTGAGCCATACCGTTTTTAACGCCGTTTTTTGTAATCTCATTAAAGGTTACTCTGTTTTTATCCTTCATATCAAGGTCTAAAAGCGTTGCAAGGTGCCAGGAAATAGCCTCTCCCTCACGGTCGGGGTCGGTCGCAAGATAAACATAGTCGGCTTTATCAGCCTTCTTCTTCAATTCCTTGACAAAATTTTCCTTACCCTTTATTATGGCATACTTGGGCTCAAAGTCATTTGCAATATCAACGCTCAAGCGTGCCGCAGGCAAATCCCTGACATGCCCCATTGAGGCAACGACCTCATAGCCTTTGCCTAAGTATCCTTTAATGTTTTTAGCCTTTGCAGGCGACTCAACAATAACTAATTTTGACATATCTTTTTCCTCTCAACGTAATTTATATCTCTTGCCCGAGGCGCTTTGGACAAGTCCCATAACCTCAAGCCGTGTAATTGACGCCGCTGCTTTCTGGCTTGTAAGTCCTGTTTTTTCAATAATAGCGTCAATATGTAAAAAGGTGTCATCAAGGCATTGATAAACAGCCCGTACATCGCCGGTCAGCTTAAGCGCCTTCTTTTCCCTTTCAAGTCTTTTTGTGCGGTTTTCCTCTAAATTATCAAAGGATAGCTTATCCTCTTTTTTAACATTCGCGTCCTTACCTCTCTCATCTCTCATAAGCTCATCAACACTTCTTGCCTTTGAAATATCAATCGAGTCAAATTTTTCCGAGTACAAAGCTAAAATCTGGGAAGGCTTCGTAGCAACAATCGCGCCATCATCTATCAGCTTATTCGTGCCCGCAAAATCAACGGACAGCACGGACGACGGAACGGCAAAGACATCTCTGCCCTGCTCAAGAGCGTAATTTGCTGTAATCAGGCTTCCGCTTTTTACGCCTGCCTCAACGACAAGAACACCGAGCGACAAACCGCTGATAAGCCTGTTTCTCATGGGAAAGGTTGTTCTCCCCGCCCTTGTAAACGGCGGATATTCAGTCACAAGAGCGCCGTTATTTTTTATCATCTCACGGAGCGGTTTGTTCTCGTTCAGATAATCGGTACCGAGTCCGCAACCGAGTACTGCAATTGTTTTTCCACCCGCGGCTAAAGCTCCCTTATGCGCGGCGGTATCAACGCCGAGCGCGCCTCCGCTTACAACGACCGCGCCGCATTCGGCAATACCTCTGCTCATTATATGCGTTACCTTTACCGCGTATTCGCTTGCTTTTCGTGTACCCACAATTCCTATAAGAGCAAGATTGTCTATATTCCCAAGCTCTCCGTCAACGTAAAGGACACACGGAGGATTATATATTTCCTTAAGTCTTTGCGGATAACGCTCATCGTCATAATCAATAATTGACCAGCCGTTATTTTCGCAGGTGTAAATTATTTCGTCAACACTGTTAATATCTGTTTGCTCAAGCTTATTTATCTGCTTTGATACGAGTGAAGCGCTCATTTTCCATTCAAGAATATTAGAATCATAAAGTCTTTTTGCAGAGCCGAAATCCTCTAAAATATTTTTAATATGGGCTCCCTCGCCTAATGCCTTCTGCATCCAGAGCCAGTAACGCAGATTCTCACTCATCTAAGCATCTCCCACATTGTAATTGATGCCGCCGCGGCGGCGTTAAGGCTCTCCGCTCTGCCGAGCATCGGTATTGTAATGAACACGTCGCAGATATCTTTTATCTCATCGCTCATACCGTTAGCTTCGTTGCCGATTACGCATACGCTTGAATATGAAAACTCCGTTTTATTAATAGGAACAGCACTGCTGTCAGGTGAAGTACCGTAAACGATATAACCCTTTGATTTAAGCGCCGTTAATTCACTTTTTAAATCTTCCGTCTCTGTCACATTAATTCTGAGCATTGAGCCCATTGACGCTCTGAGCGCCTTAGGATTGTAAATATCACAGCCTCCGCCGACAATAATCCCGTCAATTCCGAGCGCCTCCGCGGTACGTACTGTCGTCCCGAGATTACCCGGGTCCTGAAGATTGTCAAGGGCAATCAGTCTGCCGGTTTTATTAAGTATAAAATCGTCAGCCAATTTCATATAGCATACAGCAAAAACGCCCTGCGAGGTCTTTGTGTCACTCAGCTTTTGAGCGAGCTCGTCTGAGATAATATATGTGCTTTCGCTCACATTAATCATTTCAGCCGCCCTTAATTTGAATTTTTCAAGGGCAGTATCGGTAATTAAAAAGTATTTGACCGTATATAAAGAATTAAGAACGTCAAAAACAAGCCTTGCGCCCTCAAGCACAAACAAGCCCTGTTCTCTCCGCTGCTTAGAGGATGAAAGTAATTTTTTCACGTTCTTAATCAAATCGTTATTTTTTCCTGTGATTTTTTCCATACACAACTCCAAGAAAGCGTGCCAATAATTTACATAAGTTTAAAGAAATCACTGACTGATATTCAATTATTACTGTATCTTATTTTAAATTATAAATATATTACATTATAAGCAAAAAAATTTCAATAGAAAAAGTAAAAAAGAATATAAAAAATCAGGAGCGGTTTTGCTCCTGATTAGTTCATTATTTTTTTGTTACAACAGATTTCTTAACACACCACGGCGAATAAATATTGTAATTCTTGCCGGTAAATTATCAAACAAATTGCCGTATCATAATATGAAAATATTACAATGCTACATCCGACTATATATTAAAATTGAGCGACAGCAAAAAAGATTCCGACTGAAACAGCCGAAACCTTTTTGAATATCGTATTTATTTTGCCAAATCGCCGACAAGCATCATAAAGTCGCCGATTTGTACGCCGAACTCGGGCGCGCCCTCCATAATAAGCTGTTGGTCGGCGGTCATCTGGAACATATCGCCTGTACCTAAAAGTATTTTGAGAGCGGATGTCGCACAGTCAAATTTCATACAGAAAAACGGCTTTGCGCGTTTATATTCTCCTCTTCCTGCCCTTGACTTGCCCGCCTTGACACGCATATACGCAGTACACTCGGGGTGTCCCTCAACAGCCCACTGATAACAGCGGTCGGGGCTTTTAAGCGCCCACTCGTGTACGAGCGGATGCCCCATCTTATTAAGCTGTGAAATACCCGAAGAAAGAAGATAGAAATAGAGCTTGCATAAAAGCAGCGAAAGCTCCTCGTTATCCTCAGGCGGCTCGGCAATATTAAGCAATGATGACATTTTTAAAAGCACCATCATAAACTTAACAAACTTACCTAATGACCTGATTTTCATATTCGGAAGCTTGCTCATATTGCCTTTCATAAAGGCGTTCATCTTTTCCATAGATGAAAACGCAAGCTCGCCGTCAATTTTCTTCTGTCCCAGATATTCGCCGAGCTTGACTGTCCACTCGCCGTTTTCAACAATAAAATGAACCGCCTCTTTATCCTCGGCATTTACCTTCGCAGAAACCTGATAAATGGCATTGACGCCCTCAAACTTTTTCTTTAGCTCCGGAACATCGGTGGCAATCGTCTTGAGCAGCGGCAGCGCTGCCGCCATAAACACCTTGTTGGTGTAGCGTGTTTCATTACTTGCCATATTGATAATACACTCCTTTCCTTACTGCAAGATGATACTGACGAAAATTCTCAATTTAGAACTCATCATCCCAAGCATCATCAGCCTCAAAGTCAGCGTGCATAATTTCAGCAATAGCTTCATTGATACCGTTTGCGTCAATCTTAGCCATAGCAAGCAAATCCTCCTGAAGTCCGATTGTTGAAAAAGCGTTTTGATGACCGAGCATTTTAAACGCGCATGCTTTACCCGATTTAGCGACAACCTCCGCAACCGCTGAGCCGAGACCGCCCATAACCTCATGGTCCTCAACAGTAATAATTCTGCGGGTATCCATTACCGCGGAAAGAATAGCCTCCTCGTCAACAGGCTTAATTGTGTGCATATTAAGCACACGTACCTTAAGCCCCGCGTCCGCCTCAGCCATACGAGCTGCCTGCATTGCCTCAAATACACAGGAGCCGCACGCGATAACGGTAATATCCGTTCCGTCATTCATAAGGGTCGCCTTTTTGTAATCAAACTTACATTCGTCAATATTTTTATAAATAACCTGGTCAAATCCTCGGTTAATTCTTATATAGACGGGACCCGGAATATCATAAGCCGCCTTAACAGCGTGATAGGTCTCGGTGCCGTCGCAGGGGCATATAACCGTCATATTCGGAAGCGCTCTCATACAAGCCATATCTATAAGTGAATGGTGAGTAGAGCCTGCCTGACCGAAGGAGGTACCCGCGTGGGTAGCGATTATTTTTACAGGGACATTCTGATAACAGATGTCGGTATGTATCTGGTCAAGAGAACGCGCCGCCGTGAAAATAGCAAATGTGGACGCAAACGGAACAAGACCGTTCTTTGCCATACCTGCCGCAACTCCGAAAAGGTTCTGCTCGGCAATACCGACATTGAAAAACCTATCGGGGAAATGCTCGCCGAACATACCGATTTTAGTTGACTTAGCAAGGTCGGCAGTAAGAGCGACAACGTCCTTATGCTCTTCACCGAGCTCACAAAGCGCTATACCGTAACACTCCGCTGTTGAAAGCTTGGTGGTATCCGTCATTGTATATGTCATTCCGCCCATAGTTTACGCCTCCCTTTGAATACGCTCGCAGCGTTCTTTGTAACAAGCATCAAGGCTTGCGTAAGCCTTTTCAACCATTTCTTCATCAAGCGAGCCATAGTGCCACAAGTAATTATCCTTCATAAAATCAACGCCCTCGCCCTTAAAGGTGTCCATAACGATAGCCGTCGGCTTTTCGCCGCCGTTCTGATGATTTTTAATAGCCGCCTCAATAGCGTCGTTGAGTTCTTTCATATTATGACCGTCAACACGTATGACGTTAAAACCGAATGCCTCAAACTTTTTATCAACAGGCTCAACCTTCATTTCATCATCAACACGACCGTCAATCATGCATTTGTTTACGTCCGCGAGAACAACTACATTAGAAAGTTTAAACTGCGCCGCACTCATTGCCGCCTCCCAGTTTGAGCCCTCGTTAAGCTCTCCGTCGCCTGTTATAACATAGTTCATATAGTCAATTCCCTTTACTCTTCCCGCAAGCGCAAAGCCGACGGCAAGAGAAATACCGTGCCCGAGTGAACCTGTTGAACAGTCAATCCCTTTGACCTTGTTGCAGTCAAGGTGCATACCGATTTTCGCGCCCGTAAGGTTAAAGATTTTAAGCTCGTCAACGGGCATAAAGCCTAAATCACAGATTACGGGAGCGTAACCTACGGCGGCGTGTCCCTTTGAAAGAACAAAGCGGTCTCTGTCCTCCATATTGGGATTGTTGACATCAATTTTCATAAAGCGGTGATAAAGAATTGTCATAGCGTCCATAGCGCTCATAGCACCGCCGAGATGACCTGAACCGCCCCAGACTGCTGTCTGGATTGTAAGTCTTCTCAATTCGTCAGCCTTTTTTTCAAGGCGCAGCCATTCCGCCTTATCAAAAGGCTTGTAATCAGCTGGCATAAAATTTCCCCCTTGTTTATTATATTTTAAAATTTACTTTTATTTAAAGCCTAATTCCCGATGTCTTGAAGCTACAACGCCAAAGGCATCCTCGGCAATATCAACGGCAAGCTTAATATCATCGTCTGAAAGAGCGGCGTTGATAAAATGATTATGGTGTGACGCAAGGAACAAGCCTCTTGATACACACTCCGCAATCCACTCCTGGTGAAGCATAAGGCTGTCATCATTCGCAATTCTGAGATAAAACAGCGCAGGCTCGCCCGAAACCACAAGGTCAAAACCGTGCTCCTTTGCAGCCTCCTTAAAACCGTTTGTAAGCGCTAAGCCTTTTTTCCTGAACATTGTAGGAACATCAAGCCTTTTAAGCTTGGGTATACAAGCAAGACAGGCGGCAAACGGCTCCGCGCTCATCCAGTACGAGCCTGTATAAACAACTGAAGACGCAGTATTTTTCATATGTTCCTGTCCGCAAACCGCTGACATATTGTAACCGTTCGCAAGCGCTTTACAAAAGCATATCAGATCAGCTTTAATACCGTAGTAGTGGTCGGAGCCTTCAATATCAAGCCTGAAACCTGTACGTACATCATCAAATATGAGAACCATGCCGTGCTCGTCACAGAACTTACGTACTTTTGCCCACTGCTCTTTTGTAGCACATTCGTTATCCTTAAAGTTGCCGTGGTCATACGGCTGAGCGATAAGACCCGCTACATCGCCGCCGCAGGCATCATAAGCCTCCTGCATAGCGTCAATGTCAAACCACGGAACAACAATGTTGTTTGCAACCTCCTCGGGCAGAATACCGGGATAGTCAATCTTTTGCGCCCACTGAAAATCGCCGTGATAGTAACCGTTAAAGAACATCATCTTTTTCTTGCCGGTATGGGCGCGGGCGCACATTACGCTGAAGGTTGTCGCGTCAGAGCCGTTCTTCATAAAGAAAGCCCAGTCAGCCATAGCAACGGTGTCCTTTAAAAGCTCGGCACATTCAACCATTTTGTAGGACGGCGATGTTGTGCAGTTGCCGATTTTAAGCTGTTCCATAGCGGCAGCGTCAACATCATCGTCACAGTAACCGAGTACATTCGGACCGTAGGCGCACATAAGGTCAAGATACTTGTTGCCGTCAACATCCCAGAAATATGTACCCTTTGCCCTTTGTGACATTAAAGGCCACTTTGTAATCGGGAGGAATAATCCCTCGGACGGACCGAGATGTCCGTACACGCCTGACGGAATAGCATTTAACGCCCTCTGAAACCACTCGGCACTTTTTTCATGTGTATACTCGGGAAATTTACTCATTACGTTTTCCTCCTTATCCTAAGTAGACGGCAACCCTGTCAAGAATACGGTTGATATTGTCTACCATTGAAATCATACCTGCCATATAAATATTACCTGCGCAAAGCTCAGCCATAGTTGACGCCGTGCCCGTGAAAAGTCCCTGCGCAAGGTCAATGGAGTTGAACTCCATAATTGCTCTCGGCGTTTCGGGCTTTTCCTTAATTGTTTCAAAATGGTGATTGCGCACGCGAAGCGTTGAATAACAGACATCTGTAATACCCATCTGCACATCGCCGTCCACCGTATAGAGAGCGGACTGCTTAGAAATGGAATCTGTATTCGCAAGCGCCGAAAGCGCGCCTGAAATCGTATAGAATGTGAGTATTGTTGATTCCTCAAAAAACGCTCTGTTTTTCATATCCTCGTCGCTCGGCATCAAAAGCTTAGTCAGCCTGTCGGTCAGCTTAGTAAACGGACCGAGAAGAAAGGATAAAACCTGAGGAATATTCTTGACAGGCATACCCGGCTTGCTGTCGTCTATAAGAGCATTGAACTTTTCGGGAGAGGAAAAGTTCATTTTAGAGGTACAGCCGTAGCTTCCCTCACTCATTGTACAGCCGTTTTCAGAAAAATGGAAAGTGCAGCACGGGCCGTTGCTTACATCAAAGCAAAGTGACACAGGTTTTTTGATAGTCCTGCAGATTGCTTTTGCCTCGTCATCTATTTCGCATAGATTTTCAAGAGTTGCAAGTACGCCGTACATATTCACATATGCCATCGCTTTTGCTTCTTTCAAAATAATTCCTCCTTAAAAAATGCTGTAAGCATATTATAAGTATTTTAATCATTATAGCATACATAGATTTTTATATCAATAAAATACAGTCAAAATTAACTTTACAATTTTGTAAAAAAACTCTTAAAACATATTAATTTCTTTGCAGTAAAAATGCTTCGGCGTATAAAACCGAAGCATTTTATAAAATACTTTACTTTTTAAAATTCTTTGATTAAAGTAAAAAACCGATTTTTTTCATAGCCTTATCAAGCGTGCGCTGAGATACCTTTTTAGCTGAATCGGCACCCTTTGTCCACAGCTCCTGAAGATATGCCCTGTCAGACATATATTCATTATACCTTTTCTGTACAGGCTCAAGCTCTGCGACAACAGCCTCCCCTACTGTTTTTTTGAAATCGCCGTAGCCTTTGCCCGCAAACTCACTCTCAATCATTTCAAAGCTCTTACCTGTAACGGCTGAGTAAATCGTCATAAGATTATTGATTCCGTCCTTGCCCTCAGCATAACGGACGCACATTTCACTGTCCGTTACTGCGCTCTTAAACTTTTTCATAATCACGTTAGGCTCGTCGGTAATGTAAACCGTACCCTTTGGATTAGGGTCGGATTTGCTCATCTTTCTTGTCGGGTCCGCAAGGCTCATAACCCTCGCGCCGTTTTTGGGGAAATACGGCTCGGGAACCGTAAACACATTTCCGTAAATACCGTTAAAGCGTTCGGCAATATCCCTTGCGATTTCAAGATGCTGCTTCTGGTCCGCGCCAACGGGAACAACATCCGCGTGATAAAGAAGAATATCGGCAGCCATAAGACACGGATATGTAAAAAGTCCTGAGTTTATATTGTCGGAATGCTGCTGTGATTTTTCCTTAAACTGAGTCATTCTGTTAAGCTCGCCGAACATAGTATAACAGTTTAGTATCCAGCCGAGCTGTGAATGCTGCGGTACGTGCGACTGAATAAAAAGTATGCTTTTTTCAGGGTCAAGACCTACTGCAAGCAGGATTGCATAAAGCTGTATTGTCAGCTCTCTGAGCTTTTTAGGGTCCTGCCTTACAGTGATTGAATGTAAATCAGCAATACCGAAAACCGTATCAAAATCATCCTGAAAGGACGGCCAGCCTTTCATAGCTCCAAGATAATTGCCGAGCGTCGGCACAGAGGTGGGCTGAATTAAAGACAGACTTCTTTTCTTTCGTTCTTTTATATTTTGCTCTGGCATAATAATATCTCCAAAAAATTATTTAATATATTCTTTCGCAACCTCGCCGAGCGCTTTGACACCGTTTATGATACCCTCGTCTGACGGAGTTGAAAAATTAAGACGGATATACTGCGTGCTGTCCGTATCGTCCATAAGAAACGCATTGCCGGGAACAACGGCGACCTTTTTCTCAACCGCCTTTTTTACAAACTCAAGCATATTAACATCGTCAGGCAGCTTGCACCATATGAAAAGTCCGCCTTCCGGTCTTACATACTCAACAAAACCGCCAAGTTCTCTGTCAATGCAGTCGCACATAAGGTCAAGCTTTTTCTTGTAAATTCCCTGTATTTTGGCAATATGGGCGTCAACATCATACTTTTTAAACCACTCGCATACAATCATCTGGTTAAGGCACGGTGTATGAACGTCAGCCGCCTGCTTTCCGACAGTCATTTTGGCTAAAATCTTCTGATGCGCGACACAGTAAGCCACACGAAGACCGGGAGCGAGAATTTTTGAAAACGAGCCGGCGTATACAACAATGCCTTCATCGTCCATTGATTTGATTGTCGGAAGCTTTTCGCCCGCTACACGCAAATCGCCGTACGGATTATCCTCAAGTATAATAACGCCGTACTCCTTGGCAAGAGAATAGAGCCTCTTTCTTTTTTCAAGCGACATCGTGGCACCCGACGGATTTTGAAAATTAGGTATAGTATAAATAAATTTAGCGTTTGGAGTTGACTTTAAAGCCTCCTCAAGCGCATTAATATCCATGCCGTCAGCCTCAACAGGAACGCCCTTAAGCTTACAACCGTAGGAGCGGAAGCAGTTGAGCGAGCCGATAAACGAAGGCTCCTCGCATATTACCGTATCGCCCTCATTGCAAAGAACTTTTGTTACCAAATCCATTACCTGAGTAGCGCCCGACATAATAATTACATTATCAAAATCTCTGCCGATATTTTCGTGCGCCTTCATCCATTTCAGAATTGTATCACGAAGCGGCTGATATCCCTCCGAAACACCATACTGGAGCGCGTCAATCGGTCTTTTAGCAAGTATTTCCTTTGCTATTTCCCTGACCTCGTCAACAGGAAAAGCGTCAGGCGCGGGATTGCCTGCCGCAAGGGGTATGATTGACGGGTCAGAGGTTGCCTTTAATATCTCTCTTATAGCGCTTGGCTGGAGAGAAGAAATCCTGTTTGAAAAAATATAGTCCATTTTTTTGCCTCACTAAATAATATTGTCTTTCTTTAAAAAGTTGATAAGTCTTTCGGTATTCCTGCCGTCGTGATAAGTAACGATACGGGAATACCTTTTCTTATATTCCTCGGTCTGAGGATTGTAGTAATTACGTTCTATTGCTTCAGTCAAGCCATCGGTCGAGTAAAAATAGTCTCCGTAAACATTATCCTCATTAAGCATAAGCTTTGTTGTAGGACCGTAATTTGCCATACATTCGTCTTTTTCCTCCCAGTAGAAAATGACTCTTGTTCCGCGGTAAAAGGCGTCATACGCAATTGAGGAATAATCTGTAATCAAAATTCTTGCCTGCTTTAATATGTCGTCATACTTGGCGTCCATAACAATAGTATCCGTAACAGACTTAGGCAGATTTTTAAGTTCGTTTATAATCAGCGGGTGCGGAAGAATAATCACCTTTTCCTTCAGTTTTTCAGGCACGCTGTTATAGATTTTCATTATCATTTTAAAATAGCTTGTTTCAAGAAAATCATCACGCGCCGTATTGATTTCCCACGGTCTCCACGTAGGCATAATAATGATTTTATCGGCGTCGCTGTTAAGAGTATTTTTATCAAATTTCGGCAGACCTGAGATATAGAGATCCTCATACTCGTGTCCTCCGAGCTCAACAAAATGATCCGCCTCTGCCTTTGATGAAACGACCACTCCGTATTTGCCATTAAGATTGCGTCGTCTGAACAAATACCTTGCCTCGCTGTCGAGCGAAACCATATACATAACGCCGTGCTGGAGAAAAATATAATTAATATTTTTATCGGCAATCTTTTTCAATGCAAAAACATTGAACAATTTGAGATCAATGGAATGAACCATAGTCTCCGTTCCGATAAATGTCTTTGATTTAAAAAAGTATAAATAGTGCTTAAACGAATTTTTATAAAGAATATTTGGCAGGTATTTCTTGGGAATTGAATCAAAATACTTATAGTTCTTATCAACAATAAAGTATGAGTCGGTATATCCCAAATCAATAAGCCTTTCAAAAAGAACGCTTGCGCTTTCCTCATATTTTGAGGAATTCTTTTCATAAAGAATAACAAGCCTTTTTGCCTTTTTGCTGTGCCATAAAAGTGAAACAAAATAAGCAAGGCACTGCTTTATTCTTTCTATTATCTTGTCGGAAACAATAAAGGACCTTACGTAAACATTAAGATTGTTACTTGTAGTCTGTCGGAATACGGCAATCGTATTTGTTTCCTTTTCACGAAGCATCGGGCTTCTGAGACCGAGAAATAATTTGCCCAGAACAGAGAAATAAGTTGCATGGCATTGAACAATCTTGCCGAACTTATTTTTATAGCAAATCATTACCTTGTTGTTCGCAGGCATATCCAGAATTTTCTCAACAGGCACTTCAAACGAGTAAATTCCGTAATGCCTTTTTGAAACCTTATTTTTATTTGCATGCAGTTCAAATTTATATTCCTCATCGCCTATCATAAGAAAAGTGTCCTTCATTGCAAGGGCGTAAGGCGTGTGAAATTTAAAAAGGCTTATACATTTAAGACGATTTGACAAGGAAATATAAAAAGGAATTATGTTTTTGAATTTAGATTTTTTCCTGTACGATGGATCAGCATAAATCTCATCTGCGCTTCGTTTAATATAATTTTCGTTTTCTTCGTTATAGTTATTAAGCTCCGAAAAGCCGTGGCTTTTTTCGTATTCTTTGATATATTTTACATTTTTTTCAAATTTTTCGGAGGTGACAAAATAATCTCCGTGGGTAATAAATTCCTTTTTACCGCCGAGCTTTGAAAGCATACCGGCAACGATATAATTGCCGCAGGAAAAATCCACAACCTTTGCCGGCTGAAATGAATAAAAACGCCGCTTTGCCTCACGCTCAAAAAAGATGTCTAAAATCTGTGATTTATTTGATTTATACAAATATTTATGTCTGAATATGGAAACCGCTTCTTTCAGATTGAACTGATAAGCGGAAATCATTCCGTAAAAGCCCGCCTTTAAAATAAGTGACTGAATAAACTCTCTCTTAATTTTATTCAGATTTTTTTCGTATGCGATTACGTAGCTGTATTCTTGATGATTATCAATATAGTTCCTGATTTCTTCAAAATAAGCAGGATCCAAAGTGCCTGCATAAATAAGGCATAAATTGTCAGGCGCCTTATGATGTTTAATCTCAAACTTATCCGTGGAGCCGTTAATCATCATTTCAAAAAGGTCACCGCACTGGGTATACGAGCCGTTAGGGCAGTATTCCTTAATGAAATCCGAATAATCATTAACCTTCCTGCCCATTTCCTCAACAGTGTCTCCGACATTGTCCGTGATAGGAAACGGCAGTTCCTCAAACGGAATATAAACACCTCTTGTTTTAAAATACTCTCGCTTATCGTATGCAAGAAGAATAATCTTTTTACCCGTTACGGCAAAATCAAAGAAAACACTTGAATAATCTGTAATCAAACCGTCACAGACATTAAGTACCTCATAAGTATCGTATGCGGGATCAAAGCAGGCAATATGCTTGAATTTGCTGCAATCAATATCGGCAGAAAGAAGAAAATGCAGATTTACAAGCAGAAACTGATCGTCATTCAGCTTTTCATCAAATTCCTTAAGAAGCCTCTTTATTTCAGTAACCTGCTTTGAGATATTAGCCGTTCTGCCCGTACCTCTCCAAGTCGGCATATACGCAAAAACGGTTTTACGCTCAAGCCCGAGCTTTTTCTTTAAACGGACACCTTGTTGCGAATCGTAAAAAATATAATTTCTCGGATAATTTGCTATAACGGAATCCGTGTTGAGAATATATTTCAGGTCATAATCCTCTGTAAACACGTTTCTTGTAAATTCATTCGGGAAAAGAGCGTAATCACACATAAGATAATTTTTTTGAATATTTGCCATGCTGCCGGTAAAGGACTTATCCGACTTACCGAGAGTTTTAAGAGGCGTGCCGTGCCATGTGTTTAAAAACACCTGCTCATCCCTTTTACAAAAATAAGGAGGAAAGGAATTGTCGGTCATTATATACTTTGCCGTAGCAAGATATTTACAATACGAGTCGCTGTCACGCAATGAAATAATTACTCTGTCAAAGCCGTAAAAATCCATTCTTTTTTGCGCTGCGTTCATTGTGTTTTCCGTTACAACAAAAACTGTTTTATATTCACTCCAACGGGGATTTGAGTTGATTTCTTTGAGCATTGAAAACATATTACCGTTAATGTTCGTACCCTGTCCGCCTTCAAGAATAACCAGCTTTTCATCAATCGGGAGTTGCGAATATTTAAGATAATTCATCTTCAATGAAGATTTAACTTTATTAACAGCTCTTGTCAGTTTTTTTAATTTTTTACTCGCCACAATCAACCACTCCTCAGCAGAAGTTTATTTTATAAGAATCGCGATGAATTTCGCCAGTGTTTCTGCATTGTTATTATTTGTATTTTCAATATATTTTGATTTGAACGCAAAAAGCGCGTTCTGGTCATATCCGCCCTCATTGATTGCCGTACAAAGCTCCTCGGCATTTTTAAAAACCGCATTCGGCATTTCAGCCGTAAGGTCAATATTGATTCCTCTGTCATTCCTATAATCCTCATAGTCAGGTACAAAAAAATAAAGCGGCTTCATAAGCAGTGCGGCTTCAAAGGCGCAGGCAGAATAATCCGTTACTATAACATCGGCAATTTTCATCAAATCAATACTTGAATATGTGCCGTTATAGAAAAATCTGCTGTCCTTTCCAACATCGGAAAAAAGCGGATGGGTACTGACAATGAGGTGAAAATTATCCATTTTCTGTATGAATTCTGTTTTTAATTCACGTACTGCCTCACGCTCTTTTTCACGGAAGGTAGGAAGATAAAGAACAATTTTTTTATCGCTCAATGCAGGATTTTCCCTGAAAAAGCTTGCGGATACACCGTCGCTTTTCAGTATTTCGTCAACTCTCGGGAGAGAGCAGATTTTTATTTTATCCGCTCCGCAGCCGAAAGCCTCCATATAGAATTTTGCCGACGCCGCGCTTGGCGCAAATACATAATCATAATTCTTATGCATACACATGGCTGAGCTGATTTTTTCGTCCCTGCCCTCTTTTGTGCCGACGCTCTGCAAGCCGAATTTTTTTATAGCGCCGAGAGCGTGCCATATCTGAATAACCTTTAAATCCTTTTTGTGCTTTAAACAGGACACGGTAATCGAATATGTATCAAGAATCGCCGCCTTTGAGGTAGCGAGATAATACATATCGCCGATTACAGCAAAGCAGTATTTGATTTTTTTGAACACGCCTTCGGGTATCATTCTAAGGCGAAAAATCTGACTGACATCCGGCATTTCTTTCTTGATTGCCGTTTCAAGCAAACGCATATCAACGCTTTTATCATTGCTCTGACGTGACAGATATACAATCCGGTTTTTTACCTTAAACAACTTTAAAGGCGCGTAAAGCACCCTTAAACCGAGCTTCAATATTGAAAATAATAATACAGTTAATGAAGATTTCATATTCTAATCTTACTCATAAAGCGGATATTCGGCGCATATTTCAGCAACGCCGTTTTTAATTTCATCCTTTTTATTATCAAAATCGGTAACGGCAAGATAAATATATTCCGCGATTTTATCCATATCGTCTGTGTTAAGACCTCTCGTTGTTGCGGCGGGAGTACCGATACGTACACCCGATGTTACAAACGGTGAAAGAGGCTCATTGGGAACTGTGTTTTTGTTAAGCGTGATATGAACCTCATCAAGTCTGTTTTCAAGCTCCTTACCCGTAACGTTCGTACCGCGTAAATCGAGAAGACAAAGGTGGTTATCCGTACCGCCTGAAACGAGCTTGAGTCCTCGCTTGGTAAGACCGTTCGCGAGAGCCTTTGCGTTTTCAATAACTCTTTTTTGATACTCCTTGAATTCAGGCTTAAGAGCCTCGCCAAAGCAAACTGCCTTACCTGCAATCACATGCATAAGCGGACCGCCCTGCGTTCCGGGAAATACCGCTGAATTAAGCTTCTTCGCAAGAAACTCATTATTGCAGAGAATAAGTCCGCCGCGAGGACCTCTCAAAGTTTTATGAGTAGTTGTTGTTACAACATCCGCATAAGGAATCGGAGACTGATGAAGTCCTGCCGCAACAAGACCCGCGATATGCGCCATATCAACCATAAACATAGCGCCGTTTGCATGTGAAATATCAGCCATTGTTTTAAAATCAATCTCTCTCGGATATGCCGACGCGCCTGCTACAACGAGCTTAGGCTTAACCTTGTTAACCTGCTTGGCAAATTCCTTAAGGTCAATAAAGCCGTCGTCGTCAACTCCATAGGGCACAAAGTTAAAATACTTACCGCTGATGTTCGCGGGAGAGCCGTGCGTAAGATGTCCGCCGTTATCAAGGCTCATTCCCATTACCGTGTCGCCCGGTTTAAGAAGCGCAAGATAAACGGCAGTATTTGCCTGCGCTCCCGAATGCGGCTGAACATTTGCGTAATTACAGCCGAAAAGCTCGCACACTCTTTTAATAGCAATATTCTCAACAATATCAACATACTGGCAGCCGCCGTAATATCTCTTTGCGGGCAGACCCTCTGCATATTTATTAGTAAGCACTGAACCCATTGCTGCCATAACCTGCGGTGAAACAAGATTTTCAGACGCGATAAGCTCAATATTTTCTCTCTGTCTTTTCAGCTCAAGCGCCATTGCGTCGGCAACCTCTTTATCTGTTTCTGAAACCTTTGCGATAGAATCATAATAATCGGGAAACATTCTTAAATCCTCCAAAACTGTAAAAATATGTAGCTATATAATACCATAAATAAAAATAATATACAATACTTAGTTTTACACTTGAAAGATGGGGTATTATGTGATAAAATCTTCCTTGTTAAAATTTGCTATATTGGAGTGATAAAATGAGCGGACATAATAAATGGAGCACCATTAAGAGAAAAAAGGGCGCGAACGACGCTGCGCGTGCTAAGATTTTTACAAAAATCGGAAGAGAGCTTGCGGTAGCGGTTAAAAACGGAGGTCCCGACCCGAACAATAACGCAAAACTTCGTGATGTTATAGCCAAGGCTAAGCAGAATAACGTTCCTAACGATAATATTGACAGAATGCTCAAAAAGGCGGCAGGCGACGGCGACAGCACAAACTATGAGGAAATCGTATATGAGGGCTACGGTCCGTCAGGCGTTGCGGTAGTTGTTGAAACACTCACCGATAACAGAAACAGAACGGCTTCCGAAGTCCGCCACTACTTTGATAAGGCGGGCGGAAACATGGGTACTCCCGGTTCTGTTACCTTTATGTTCGGCAAGGAGGGCGTAATCATCATTGAAAAAGAAGATGTTGACGAGGACTCTCTTATGATGGACGCGCTTGAATCAGGCGCTACGGACTTTCTTACTGATGATGAGGATATATTTGAAATAAGAACTGCCGCAAATGATGTGGGCGTTATCCGTGACGAGCTTGAGGCAAAAGGCTACAAGATAATTTCATCCGAGCCCGCTTACATTCCGCAGACATACACAAGGCTTGAGTCTGAGGATGATATGAAAGCTATGTCAAGGATGATTGATATGTTTGAGGAAAATGACGATGTGCAAAACATCTGGCATAACTGGGAAAACGAGGACGAATACGAGGGATAACTAATAAATAACGGCGTTCAAATAGGAGCGCCGTTATATTTTTTATAACTCAATATAGTACGGGCAGATATTTTCATACTGTCCGTTTTTTAATCTGAAGCCGTTCGGTATTTTGCCAAGCTGATGAAAACCGATACGCTCATAAAGATGACGCGCGTGAATATTAGACTCAACAACGGCATTGAATTGCAGAATTTTAAAGCCGAGCTTTTTTCCCGTTTTAATACAGTCAAGCACCAGCTTTTCACCGATATGCCTGCCTCTCATTTCTGAACCTACGGCATAGCTTGCGTTGCATATATGACCGCATCTGCCGATATTGTTAGGGTGTAAAATATAGAGTCCTAAAATCTTACCGTTTTCTTCCGCCACGGCGGTAAAACTTTGCGCGGAAAAGAAATCACAGCCTGTCTGCTCATTGAGTAAATCCTCCTGGGGAAAGGCTGTCCCCTCCTCAACAATTTCATTCCATATTGATATCATTTGGGGTATATCGGATTTCGCAAAGCGCCTGATTATCATATGTAAGCCTCTCAATATCATAGATTTAAAATTACAATTGAACAGTTTTCATCTTACTACTTGATTAAAAATTTTTCAACATTTTATTTATATAAATTCAACTATTCAGCTAAATACAGTTGTGAATTAATGTAGACACTGGCTTTCATATATGATAAAATATTTTCGGTGATAAGATATGAACAACAAAAAAACAGCAATTACAGTCACTGTGTTCATCATAATATTTTTGGCAATTACTGCGATACTCGGCGTTTCGGGGCACATTCCGTTTCTCGGCAAAGCGCTGTCGCTTGTTTTCGCGGTAATACTGATAATATTTGTTATAGGATTTTTTATTATTATAGGTAAAAACAGAAAGTAAGAGGACAAATAAATGAAAATTCTCGTAAGCGCCTGTCTAATCGGCGAAAACTGCAAATATAACGGCGGTAATAATAAAAATGAAAAGGTGATTTCACTTGCGCAAAAGCATACGCTTATACCCGTTTGCCCCGAGTGCTTTGCGGGTCTGCCGATACCGAGAGTACCGAGTGAAATCAAAGACGGCAAAGTCTTTTCAAAGGACGGTAAAGATTTAACGGACAAATTCAAAGACGGAGCTGAAAAAGCGCTTTACGTTGCTGAGAAATCGGGCTGTCAAATAGCCGTGCTAAAGGAAAGAAGTCCCTCCTGCGGCTTCGGCGCAATATATGACGGTAGCTTTACAGGTAAAACCATTGCGGGAAACGGCGTTGCGGCACAGTTACTTTATGACAACGGCATAGTAATTCTTGGCGAGAGTAAGGCAGATAAAATTGAAGAATACATATAATTTGCCATAGTTTTCCCCCCTATGGCTCAGACTGTCGATAAAGTGGTCTGAAGCACGCCTAAAAAAACAGGCATATAAAATATTAATATATTTAAAAACAGTATACCATTTCATTATTAAATTTTTTTATATTGTGAAAGCCGCTTGAACATCGAATTCAAGCGGCTTTCGGCGTTTTCACCTTTTGGCAACTCTACCGTACCTCTGTACGCCTACGAATTGCCAAAAGGTAAATTCAGTTCCATTTCTCGAAGTCTGCCAGCGTGTAGAAATTTGATTTCTGGACTTTTTCTACACGCTGTGCCATAGGTTTTCCCCACCTATGGCTTTTGTTTTAATAATAAAATTCTTAGGATATTTTAAATATCTTAAATAAAAAATCCCCTTTGCTTGACTTTTACAAAATAATTACTTACTTTAAAGCTGAGGCATACATCCGATAATCAGGAGGAAAAAGCTATGATAAGCAAAACAAAATATCTTCTAAGCGACGATATAATCAGGTCTATGTTTAAAAAAGCGGGAATTGACAAAATTACAAAAATCGCTCCGCTCGGTGACGGTGAATTTAATGCCGTTTATGAGGTTACTGCCGATAAAAATTACGTACTCAAAATCGCGCCTAATGCAAAAACTCCGATACTGACATACGAAAAGGATATGATGAAGGCAGAGCTTTACTGGTACGGGATAATAAGAAAAAATACCGACATAAGAGTTCCAGCCGTTTATTATTGTGACTTTTCAAAAGAGCTTATACAGGCTGACTGGTTTATTATGGAAAAGCTCGAGGGAAAGCAGAGAAATAAAACAGATATTGACAAAAGGCTCATTACCGAAAAGACAGCAAAAATGGTTGCTCAGATTCATAATATACACAATGATAAATTCGGTTACATTCAAAATGAGCTGTTTGACAACTGGTATGAGGCACTCTACAGCATAATAAAAAACCTTTTGAATGACGCTAAAAAAGCAGGCAAAAAGTCAAAAAACGGTGAAAGACTTTTAAAATACTCACAGAAATATAAAGAAATTCTGATAAATGTCCCCTGCTCAATGATTAATTACGATTTATGGGACGCTAATGTTTTATGCACAAAAAATGAAAAAGGAGAAACGGACTTTTCCTGGATTGACCCTGAAAGAAGCTTCTGGGGCGACAGGATCTTTGACTTTCTCTGCCTTGAAAATCCGATGGCATTAATCACCGAAAAAACGGAATCCATTAAGTATTACAACACAGTTTCACATACTCCGATAAAGCTGAATAAGGAAATAGAAATCAGATTTGCCTTTGCGCTCGGTCTTATCGCTCTTATTCAGGAGGTTGAAAAATATTACCGCTACACTCCGCGCAATTTCGGCTGGTGGAGAAATATTGCAGGGCATATAACATATTATAACAGAGCGTTTAAGGTGCTTAAGAATGGATAAAACATTATCAAAAATTAATCAGATGGAAACATACAGCATTCCTAAGCTGATTGCGAAATATTCGGTTACTACCTTCTGCGCACTATTTTTTAATGAGCTTTATAACATTGTTGATACTCTTTTTGTAAGCAGAGGAGTAGGCGATAACGCAATGGGCGGAGTGTCAATAATATTTCCTTTTGTAATGATACAGGGGGCGGTTTCTCAGACAATAGGCGCAGGCTCGGCGTCTATCATATCAAGACTTCTCGGCAAAAAGGATTACGAACAGGCCGGCAGTGTAACGGCAAACGCTATGTGCGCTTTTTATATAACCGCTGCGGCAATAACAGTTATCGGGCTGACATTTATAAATCCTCTTTTAAACCTCTTTGGCGCAACTGATGATATAATGCCGTACGCAAAGGCGTATTTTACAATTATGCTTCTTGGAAACGTATTTTCAACAGGCTTTTCATCAATAATCAGAGCAGAGGGGAAAATGGTTTATTCCCTTTTGATATGGCTTATACCGACAGCAATAAATGTTTTGCTTGACGCGGTATTCATATACGGACTTCATATGGGCGTTAAGGGCGCCGCGCTCGCAACGGTAATAAGCTATTTCTCAAGCTTTGTTATGAGCATAATATTTTTTACAAAACTCTCTGTACAGCGCTTCAGTCATATTAAATTAAAATTAAAAACGGTAACGGAAATAATTACCTTAGGCGTGCCGATGCTGATTCAAATGGGAAGTATGTCAATACTGTTTGCTGTTGTCAACAAAATGCTCAGTGCGTCGGGAGGGACACTTGTAATTAATACATTTGCATATTTAAGCAGAATAATTACCTTTTCTATCGTTCCGTTTACTTCGATGGCAATGGCGGTATCCCCGATAATCAGCTATAATTTCGGCGCCGAAAGAAATAACAGGGTAAATAAAGCCTTAAAATACTGTGTTATTTTTAGCGAAGCATACGCCGTTTTTGCTATGATTGCGGCTTTTCTTTTTCCTCAGATATTTTTAAAAATATTCACGTCCGATACGGGCATTATTTTATCGGGGGTAAACGCACTGCACATTATTTCACCCTCATTGCTGTTTGTACCTGTTACAATAATAACAGGCTCATATTTTCAGGCAATAGGAAAAAAAGCATCATCTGCTTTGGCAAACAGTCTGATACTTATTTTTCTCGCAGTAAATATATTTATTTTATCAAAAAGAATGGGTATAAACGAAATCTGGCTGTCAATTCCGGTTTCATGTCTGCTCGCGTGCATTGTCTCAATAATATTAATTAAAGCTCGGGGGATTAACGTCATTGCCGGCAAAGGCATTGGGACCGGGGTTTGACATTGAAAAATACATTCGCGCGGCTTTGGTTGTGCCAAAGTCCTTATTTGAACCGCTGTCCTGCACCTCATTAAAGGCGTCCCTGAACATCTGATTGTGCGCTTCCTCGCGGTTAAGAAGAAAATCAATCGTTTCTCTGACTTTTTTATCCTTAATCTGCCTGTACAGATATTCATAAACCACCTTTGCCCTCTGTTCGGAGGCAATATTGCTGAGCAAATCCGCGCATAAATCACCTGTGACCGTAACGTAATCTCCCGTCCAAGAATAACCGGACGCATTGATTAAACCGGGATTAAGCCCTGTCAGTACATGCGTTTCAATTTCTCCGACGGAAACATTATGATAATCAACATCATGACCGTTGAGCAGATTTATTGTCTGCGCCACCATTTCCATATGACCGAGTTCTTCCGCCGCAATGTCCAAAAATAAATCCTTAATTTTCTGATCCTTTATTCTGAAGCTTTGAGACATATATTGCATTGCAGCCTTTAGCTCACCGTTTGCACCGCCAAGCTGCTCCTGCAAAAGTGCCGCGTACTGTGGATTAGGTCCCTCCACCTCTACGGGATGAAACAACTGTTTTTCGTGCTTAAACATAATAATCACTCCTTATAATCCTTGTATTATTAGCTTTCCAATAATTATCATAAATATTAAAATAAGAATTATAAAAAACAATTGACTGAATAATACAGCCAAAAAGGTGCGTTCGGAATAAACCCGAACGCACCTTTTATCATATATGATGCTTATTTTTAACCTTTAGACGCTCCATCGCACGTGAAAGGTTTGCTTTTGAGTGATAATATTCAAGCTGAGAATGCTTTTCTCTCAACTCCTCTTCCGCTCTCTCCTTAGCCTCCTGCGCACGCCGCTCGTCAATTTCATCGGGAAGTTCAGCCGAAATACAGACAAGCGTTGCGGTATTATCAAGAAATTCCAGAAAGCCGTTGCCGACAAACGCTTCAATAACCTTTCCGTGTGAATCGGTTATTTTCATTTCCCCTGTTTCAATAGGCATAATACAGTTTTCATGGTTTGCAAGAAAGCCCTCAAGTCCCATATCCACGTGGGGAACAATAAGAGACTGTGCCTCGCCGTCAAAAAATATCTTATTTGAGGCAATGATTTTCAGTTTAAAGGTATTCATAAATTCACCTTACTTATCCATTTGCTCTGCCTTTTTCATAACGTCCTCAATAGTACCCGTATTAAAGAACGCCATTTCAGGTACATCGTCAACCTCACCGTCAACTATAGCCTTAAAGCCTTTGACAGAGTCCTTGACGGAAACATATATACCCGGCTGACCTGTAAACGCTTCCGCTACATGGAACGGCTGAGACAGGAATTTTTCAATCTTTCTTGCGCGGTAAACAGTCAGCTTATCCTCGTCGGACAGCTCCTCCATACCGAGAATCGCAATAATATCCTGAAGCTCCTTATATTTTTGCAGATAAGCCTGCACCTTACGCGCAACCTCATAATGCTCGTCACCGACAATGTCCGCCTCAAGAATTCTGGAGTTTGACTCAAGAGGGTCAACCGCAGGATAAATACCCTTTTCAACAATCTTTCTTGAGAGAACGGTTGTTGCATCAAGATGAGCAAAGGTTGTAGCGGGGGCAGGGTCTGTCAGGTCATCGGCAGGAACATATACCGCCTGGACAGACGTGATTGAGCCGTTCTTTGTTGACGCAATACGCTCCTGAAGCTCACCGACGTCAGTAGCAAGAGTCGGCTGATATCCAACGGCAGACGGCATTCTGCCGAGAAGCGCGGATACCTCTGAGCCTGCCTGAACAAAACGGAATATGTTATCAATGAACAAAAGCACATCCTGATGCTCTACATCACGGAAATATTCCGCCATTGTAAGACCTGTTTCAGCTACACGCATACGCGCTCCGGGAGGCTCATTCATCTGACCGAAAACAAGGGCAGTCTTTTCAAGAACTCCCGACTCGCCCATCTCTTTCCATAAATCATTGCCCTCACGGCTTCGTTCACCTACGCCCGTAAATATCGAATAGCCTCCGTGCTGTGTGGCAACATTAGTGATAAGCTCCTGAATAAGAACTGTTTTACCAACACCTGCGCCGCCGAAAAGTCCGATTTTACCGCCCTTCTGATAAGGTGTTAACAGGTCTATAACTTTAATTCCCGTTTCAAGAATCTGGACCTCAGATGCCTGCTGCTCAAAGGAGGGCGCAGGTCTGTGAATTGCCCAGTGCTCCTCATTATCAAGGTTTTCCATTGAGTCAATGGTTTCACCAACAACATTAAAGAGTCTTCCGAGTGTTTTTCTGCCCACAGGCACCTTAATCGCGTTGCCTGTCGCAATAACCTCCATATCCTTGCAAAGTCCCTCGGACGCCGCAAGCATAATACAGCGGACACAGTTATTACCGATATGCTGGCTGACCTCCATAACAAGTCTTTTGCCGTCAACCGTAACCTCAAGAGCGTCCTTAATCTTCGGTAATTCATCCTGAAACTCAACGTCAACTACAGGACCCATTACCTGCGAAATTTTACCGATATTCATTCCAAGGACACCTCCTACACTGATTTATTTTTCTGTGCCTTTGAGCCCGCGATAACCTCGGTAATTTCCTGAGTAATCGCAGCCTGTCTTGCACGGTTATATTCAATTTCAAGCCTTTTAAGCATATCCTTAGCGGCGTCGGTCGCGGTCTGCATAGCCATCATTCTGGCATTATGCTCGGAGCAGTAGGACTCCACAAGCGCACCGTAAACAAAGCCTGCAATATAATTAGGAACAATATGCTCAAATACCGTATTTATATCAGGCTCAAAAAAGCACTGCTCATAATTGTTTTTTTTACCTGTTGCAAGCGCCTTCCTCTTCAGCGGTAAAAGCTGGTTTATCTCCGCATTAAAGGTAACTGAATTCAGCATTCTTGTATAGACAATATAAACCTCGTCGAGCTCACCTTCTCTGAAAAGCTCAACAATTTTTTCACTGATGATTCTTGCCCTGTTCATATTAGGGTTCTGAGCCGTGTATTTAAAGTTTATATCAACCGGGATATTCTTTTTTTCAAAATATCTTCGACCTACCTGACCGACAACAAAAAGCATATTTTTATTATCGGACAAAGCCTCTTTTTCCGCAATTTTTATGACATTGTGGTTATACGCACCTGCCATTCCCTTGTCGGCTGTAACAACTATATAGCCCTGCTTGCGCTCCTGAAGAGGAATACTCTCACGTTTGTCAAAAAACTCATTACCGGTTTCAGGTGATAAATCAAGTATTTTTGCAAGGGACTCCTGAATTGCGTAGAAATAAGGCTCCGTATTTTTCAGGTCACGTCTTGCCTTCTGAAGCTTTGATGAGGATATCATATACATCGCATTTGTGATTTTCATTGTATCCTTAATTGACTTCATTCTTGCCTGTATTTCACGTGAATTAGCCATTATTTACCTTCTTTATTTTGATGCCGCCGACTTAAATTCATCAGCCGCGTCTAAAATCTGTTCTTTTATATCGTCATCGAGTACCTTGTCTCTCTCAATAGTGCTGCTGATTTGAGGATAGTTTGAATCAATATATTCAAGCATATCCGCCTGAAATGACTTTATTTCATTTACGGGAACATCAACAAATTTTCTTCCTGTCGCGGCAACAAGAGTAATAACCATTTGAGAAAGCGAAAGAGGATGACCGAGCGGCTGCTTAAGAAGCTCCATAAGCCCCTTGCCGTAATTAAGCTGAGCTTTCGTTTCTTCATCAAGGTCTGATGAAAACTGAGTAAAGACTTCCATTTCCCTAAACTGCGCAAGGTCGATACGCAGAGAGCCTGCCGCCTTTTTCATAGCCTTAGTCTGCGCCGCACCGCCGACACGCGATACTGACAAGCCAACATTTACGGCAGGGCGCATACCGCTGAAAAACAAATCGCTTTCAAGGAAAATCTGTCCGTCCGTTATTGAGATAACATTCGTCGGAATATACGCGGAAACGTCGCCCGCCTGCGTTTCAATAATCGGAAGCGCTGTTATTGAGCCTCCCCCAAGCTCATCACTGAGCTTGCTTGAACGCTCAAGTAAACGTGAATGAAGATAGAATACGTCACCCGGATAAGCCTCACGTCCCGGACTTCTTTCAAGAAGAAGCGACAACGCGCGGTATGCCACGGCGTGCTTGCTCAAATCATCATAAACAATAAGGCAATCCTTGCCCTGATACATAAAATGCTCGGCAAGCGCTGTTGCCGAATACGGTGAAATATACTGAAGCGACGCAGGGTCGGAGGCGGTAGCGCAAACAACGATTGTGTATTCCATTGCTCCCGACTTTTCAAGCGTATTCACAAGATTTGCGACGCTTGACGCCTTCTGTCCGATTGCGTTATAAATACAGATAACATCCTTACCCTTCTGATTGATAATCGTATCAAGAGCAATAGAGGTTTTACCCGTCTGCCTGTCGCCTATAATAAGCTCTCTCTGTCCGCGTCCGATAGGAAACATGGAGTCAATGGAAAGAATACCCGTAGCCATAGGCGTATCAACGCTCTTACGGTCAACAATAGACGGAGCGTTCTGCTCAACGGGGCGGTAATCCTCCTCCTTGATATCCCCCTTGCCGTCAATAGGCTCACCGAGAGCATTTACAATTCTGCCGATAAACCCACTGCCGACAGGAATACCCGCTTTTCTGCGTGTACGCTTTACCCTTGTACCCTGATGAATACCAACGTCACTGCCGAATAAAATAACGCCGATCTGATGCTTTTTAATATCCTGCACCATACCCTTGACGCCGTTTTCAAAAACAACAATCTCGCCGTACATTGCATGCTCTAAGCCGTGAATGGTTGCGATACCGTCACCCACTCTGACAACAGTACCTATCTCCTCGCTGTCCGACCTGAGTTGAAAATCCTTAATATCTTTCCTTAAAACAGCGATTACCGATTCATTATCGGCAGTGCTTTCACGAGCAGTTTTCATTACCTGTCTTTTGATTGCGTCAAGCTTATTTCTTATGCTGAAATCAAATTCCTCATCACCAAAGCGGATAATAAAACCGCCGATAAGGCTTTCGTCCTTGACAATATCAACCTTTGCTGTTCCCGCGCCGGCTTTTTTGCAAACAAAATCCCGTATACCCTCAAGCTGTTTTTCATCGGGAGGGGTAACGCAGTAAACTGTTGCGCTCGCGATATTATTTCTTTTATCAATCTCACTGATATAAGCCTGCGTAATCTCTTTTAAATCAGAAATCCTGCAATCATTTGCCAATTTGCAGATAAACGGCTTAACCGACGGCGAAAAAAGCTCGTCAATCACAGTTTTCTTTTCATCTGACAAAACATTCGGATTATCTAATATATCAGCAAGCTCCTTTGAGGAGGTTACAAGCTTCAACGCATCCTCAAGACTTGATACACTGACCTGTGAGTTTAGCAGTGAATCAAGATAATTATCAATATTCTGAATCATTATTCATCACTGCCTTCGTTTAAAAATTTGTCATACAAATCGCTGTCAGTCTGAGCGTTTACATTTCTGCCGACAACCTTTTCAGCCGTTTCCATTGCAAGAGCCGCAATCTCTTCCTTAACGGCTCGTCTTGCCTTTTCCGTCTCAAAGTCTGCCGTTTTTTTAGCGTCTGCTTTAATTTTATCCGCATCATTCTGAGCACGGTCAATGATTTTATTATATTCAGCCTTTGCGCTGTTTCTGGCGTCAACAATGATTTTCTTTTTCTCATCCTCGACGCTGTCAAGCTCCTGCTCATACTGAGCCTTCATTTCATCAGCCTGTTTCTGCACCTCATCGGCATCACTGAACTGCTTGTCAATCAGTTCCTTTCTCTTATCAAGTGTTTTTTTAATCGGCTTGAAAAGAAACGCTCTCATAAGAACATAAAAAATAATTAAATTAATAACCGTCCATAAAATATTCCAGTCAAACTTTAACATTAAGCTCTGCTTCCTTTCGTTAAAGAATTTAGTCTTTTCTGCTTTTATTTGACCAGAAAGATAATAAGGATACTGCCGATAAGACCATATATCGCAGTTGCCTCTGAAAGAGCGGCTCCGAGAATGAGCGTTGTACGAATCTGTCCCGCTACTTCCGGCTGGCGTGCAATCGCCTCAACCGCCTTGCCTGTCGCAATACCTATACCTATACCCGCACCGAGACCACATATAAGCGCGATACCCGCGCCGATAGCAATAATTGAACCTGTCATAGTTTTATTCTCCTTATGTTAAAAATTAAATAAATTATATATTTATTAAGCAGCTTCTGTAAGCTCTTTCGCTTTATTTTTACTGTGTTTATACATTTTCTTTCGTCGTCTGCGCTTCTTTTCGGTAGGCTCTTCCTCCTCAACTGCCTCCTGTAAATAAAGAGCAGTTAAAAATACAAAAATATATGCCTGCAAAAGTCCGTCAAACAAATCAAAATACAAGCTGAATACTACCGGAACAACTACCGGTATCGGGAGAACTGCCTTTATTAACTCCATAATGGTAAATGCCGCGATTACATTGCCGAAAAGTCGCATACAAAGCGAAAGCGGTTTTGTAAATACCTCAAGAATATTAATGGGTGTTATAAGCGCGACCGGCTTTGTAAATGCTTTAAGTCTGCCCAAAACGCCCTTATCCTTAAAGGCGCAGTATTCAATCAGAACTATGCTTGTTATTGCCATAGCGGCGGTAACCTGCATACTTTTAGTCGGGGGCTTAAAACCGAAAATGACTATAAGGTTTGACGCGCCTATAAAAAGCGCCATACTCATAAGCCAAGGTATAAATTTCTCAACCTTTTCCCCCATTAGTCCTTTAAAAAAAGCTTCACTTTTTTCATACAGCATTTCAAGCATTTGCTGCCGTTTTGAAATTTCTCCCGTGACCTTGAGGTTTCTGGTAAGAATTACAGCAAGTATCGTAAATACCGCTATAATTATCCACGAAACGACAGTTGTCTCGTCAAAGCCTATTTTGATTCCGCCGATATTAAAGCTGAACACCTCTTTAATCTCAAGCTGTTCAGTCAGCTCCTTCTGTAAATCAAGCTTCATCATCACAGGACCGAGCATTGCAATCACCTCCCGTAAATGCTGTGCATTATTATACACCATTTGTTTCCAAAATTCAAATAATTTAATAAAATAATTACACTTGAAATATGAACATATTTTATAATATAAGTAAATTTTTTGTTTACATACGCAATCAATTCGTATATAATAGCTTTTGAAATAATTTATCTATTATTACGCTAATATAAGTATTAAGGAGTTTTAGTATGGCGAAGGACCAAAAAAAGATGGTTGACTCTATAACCTCTATGGACGAGGATTTTGCGAAATGGTACACAGACGTGTGCAAAAAAGCGGAGCTCGTATCATACACAAGCGTAAAGGGATGTATGGTTATAAGACCTTACGGATATGCTATATGGGAGAATATTCAGAGAATACTTGACGGCATGTTCAAGGAAACGGGACACGAAAATGTTAATATGCCGATGTTTATTCCCGAAAGCCTGCTCCAAAAGGAGGCGGATCATGTTGAGGGCTTTGCGCCCGAATGTGCGTGGGTAACCTACGGCGGTAGCGAAAAGCTTGAGGAAAGGCTCTGCGTCCGCCCTACCTCAGAAACACTTTTTTGTGAGCATTTTAAGGATATTGTCCACTCACACAGGGATTTACCCAAGCTCTATAATCAGTGGGTTTCCGTCGTAAGATGGGAAAAAACAACAAGACCGTTTCTGCGCTCTCGTGAATTTTTATGGCAGGAGGGACACACTCTCCACGCAACCGCAGAAGAAGCGATTGAGGAAACGGAAAAAATGCTTAACGTATACACAAAATTCTGTCAGGAATATCTCGCAATGCCTGTCATTCAGGGTATGAAAACAGAAAGTGATAAATTCGCCGGCGCGGAACGTACATATTGTATAGAAGCGCTTATGCACGACGGCAAAGCGTTACAGGCAGGCACAAGTCATTATTTCGGCGACGGCTTTGCGAGAGCGTTTGACATTCAGTATTCAAACAAGGAAAATCAGCTCACATATCCGCATCAGACATCCTGGGGTATGACAACGAGACTTATCGGCGCAATTATTATGACTCACGGCGATGACAACGGACTTGTTCTTCCGCCTGCGGTTGCGCCTGTTCAGGTTATTGTTATTCCGATTGCCCAGCACAAGGAGGGTGTGCTTGACAGAGCGTATGCGCTCACAGACGAGCTTAAAAAAATATGCAGAGCAAAGATTGACGATTCCGACAATTCACCGGGCTGGAAATTTGCAGAACACGAAATGAAAGGCGTTCCCGTAAAAGTTGAACTCGGTCCGAAGGATATTGAAAACAATCAGTGCGTCATTGTCACACGCCACAACAGGGAAAAAACCATTGTTCCGCTCGACAAGCTCAGCGAGGTTATTCCTCAGAAGCTTCAGGAGGTTCGCGACGGACTTTATGAAAAAGCACTTGAAAACAGAGAAAACAGAACCTATAAGTGCAAATCTATGGATGAAATCACAAAAGCTCTTAATAAAAACGGCGACGGCTTTGTAAAAGCAATGTGGTGCGGAAATGAAGAGTGCGAAGATAAGGTCAAAGAGATTACAGGGGTCGGCTCACGCTGTATACCTATTGAACAGGAGGAAATTTCCGACGTGTGCGTATGCTGCGGAAAGCCCGCAAAAACAATGCTCTACTGGGGAAAAGCATATTAATACATAATAAATTACGGAGGAACTTTTATGGCAGTACTAGTAACAGGCGGTTTAGGTTATATCGGCTCACACACATGCGTTGAGCTTATCAATTCAGGCACGGATGTTGTTGCAGTCGACAATCTTTACAACTGCAAAAAAAGCTCGTATGACAGAATAAGAGCATTAGTTGGCAGGGATTTTAAGTTTTATGAGTGCGACATACGCGACAAAGAGGGAATGAGCAAAATTTTCGAAAGCGAGGATATTAACTCGGTTATCCATTTTGCGGGACTCAAGGCTGTCGGGGAAAGCGTACAGAAACCGCTTGAATATTTTGATAACAATGTAAACGGAACCTTGGTTCTACTTGATGTTATGAGAAAGCATAACTGTAAAAAAATTGTTTTCTCCTCATCTGCTACGGTTTACGGTATGAATAATGTATCGCCTCTGACTGAGGATATGGAGGTCGGCGGTGTAACTAATCCGTACGGCAGAACGAAATATATGATTGAATGTATACTCAAGGATTTATATGTATCTGATGAAAGCTGGTCAATCTGCCTGCTCAGATACTTTAACCCGATTGGCGCTCATAAAAGCGGCACAATGGGCGAGGACCCGAACGGTATTCCGAATAACCTTATGCCGTACATTACACAGGTCGCTATCGGAAAAAGAGAATTTCTAAACGTATGGGGCGATGACTATGACACTCCGGACGGTACCGGTGTAAGAGATTATATCCACGTTGTCGACCTCGCGCTCGGTCATCTAAAGGCTGTTGAAAAGGTTGAAAGCGCAAACGGCTTGTTTATCTACAATCTCGGTACAGGCGTGGGATATTCCGTACTTGACGTTGTTAAAGCGTTTGAAAAAGCGTCGGGAGTGAAGATTCCGTATAAAATCGGTCCGCGCCGTGCCGGTGATATAGCTACCTGTTATTCAGACCCGAGCAAGGCTTTAAGTGAGCTTGGCTGGAAGGCTGAAAGAGGTATTGAGGAAATGTGCGAGGACTCATGGAGATGGCAGAGCCAAAACCCAAACGGTTATCCTGATTAATATAGATACGCAATAAATGAGACGGGTATGTGCCCGTCTCATTTTTCTGCTTATTTGTATTTACACAAAATAACTATAATAATTTATAATGCAAATGTCAGAATACCATTACTTACGCCGGCTCACCGGATTCGTCATAGCCGTCATAAATATTATATCTGTGTGAAAAGACATAATCGTCCTTTTTTTCATCATAAGCGTACTCGGTGCAGTAATCGCCGCTGTAGGACTCGTAAATATCCTTTTCTTCATCATAATAAAAAACGCCATTATCAAAATTATACTGATTAAACAGCTTCTCTCTGCCGTCATCGGAAAGGCTGTTATAATACTCAACAAGAGCCTTTTCTCCCTTGATTTTTGAAAAATTATAGGAACGAAAATCATGATTGCTTTTATAGGTTATTTTTTCTGTTTTCTTTTCAGGATTAAATATTTCACTATCATTTTCCGTCAGGTTTTCGTTAATTATCATTCTTGCCTGTCTTGCCACCTTATGGTCCTTGCTTTCGGCAAGGTCGGGCATATAGACTAAAGAGGAGTCGGAAAGGCTGTTGATATACTCAATATCAATACTGTCTATCTTTCCGTTCATATATGCATCAATGTTATACCTTGCGATTTTGCCGTCAATATCAGAAAATGAAAGAGCAATAAACATTGCGCTGCAAATAACAATAATCGGCTGCATATAGCCTATCTTGGGCAAAAAGATATGGATTATATAAAAAACTATAATAACAAAAATCATTATCATAAATACTGAAACAAGCAGTCTGTTTTTTGAAAGACCGAATATTTCGATATTCAGCTTCATTTTAGCCATTGCGGTTACCAGAATCAAAACGGTAAAAAGTAAAATAAAGGCTGAAATCGCTTTAACCGCAATAGGTATTTTCCCCTTTACTCTTTTTGTCAGGATATTCGCAAGAGCAATTATAACCATATTTATAACACAGATTGCAAACATTTCAAAAAAGCCGCGTCTTGCATACACGCTCGCGCTGTAGCTGTAGCCCTCAGGCAGAATACCCGAAAAAGCGCTGAAAAAATAGGCAAGCTGAGAAAAAAGATATATAACATATGTTGCGGAAATAACAGATAAAAATGAAACTGTTACAGGCGACTGAATAACTCCTCGGCTTTTTGATTTTACATTTTTCTTTTTATTCTTACCGCATTTCTTTGACACCGCATACAGAATAATTAGCGGTGTTACGATCAGCGCTAAAATCGCCTCAAGTAAATATTTTCCGATATTTTTCAAAACGATTTTAACCAGATTTTCAAAGGCGGCGTCGCTGCCTGCAAGGAGTGGAATAATTACAAATAATACCGGGAGCGAAAGTGCGATACCTATAATCACATTCCTGCTCACCTTATTTTTTGACATTACTCTGCTGTAAGCGCCTGTAATATCCGCACCGTTTGAGAAAGGTGAGACGAATGTTTCCTTAAGCACATCGCCGAGCATTCTGAAGCTGCCCTGATTATGCGCTATGCAAGCGCTTATTGAACAGATATAAATCCCGAAAAGCGAACAGACTAAAAAAAGCATTATTGAATTAACGAGAAAATCATTATAAATTGAAAATGTGACCGCCCCCGCAAGCGACATTGCACCGCATATATAAGAAAAGGCGGAAACTTTGGTATTTACATCAAAAAGATAAACGGTGGTTGCTGTAAATAAAACAAAAAACGCAATTGTAAAGCCTAAATTAAAGCCGTGAAAAAATACAAAATCAACAATTATAAAGCTTACCGCAAAGAAAATCAGCGCAAAAATCAAATCCCTTTTTGCAAGCTTTATCTCGGGCTCTTTTTTCCGATTAACTGTGTTATACGGCTGATAATAGAGTTGATTTTGTTGCAAATTATTATCCTGTTCCATAATTAATCCTCCTTAACAAATTCCAAAATATCGCCGGGCTGGCAGTCGAGAATATCGCAAATCGCTTCAAGAGTGGAAAAACGGATTGCCTTTGCCTTGCCCGTTTTAAGTATTGATAAATTTGCAGGTGTAATTCCTATTTTTGACGCAAGCTCATTGGAGGACATTTTTCTTTTTGCGAGCATAACATCAAGATTTACTATAATCTTCATACTGCCCTCCTATATTGTCAAATCATTTTCGCTTTTGATTTTTATTGCCGCCTCAAAAATATTTTTCACCACTTTCACAACCAGCCCCATAAACAGCTCGCCTACGGCTAAAATAAACAGAGTTTCAAACAAAAAATTATTTAAAAGAATTATTAAAAACGAAACGATTCCGACACAGCCCGCATAAAAGCATGCCCGGCTTATTATCCTGAGAAAACGGACATTTTCAGCGTCAAAAACAATTTCTTTTCTTACGTTTACAAGAAGCCTGTCAAGGCAGAATAAAGCGATATAGCCCGCAGGCACTACCGCATAAAAAGGACCTAATACGTATGTGCTTATTTGACCTAATATGTCAAATTTATAAAAGCCGTTTTTCAGCAAAACGGGCAACGCTATTGCCATCGCCCCAAGAAAAGCATAGCATGCTCTTACAATAAAATGGGTCAGTCTGACTGATTTATCCTTATTAAGCATAAAATTGTCCTCCGTGAATTACAAATTCTACCAACATTATATCAATTAATTATCGTTTGTCAATAATTTTTTATTAATATTCATTAATTTTTTATTATTTTTCAAAAAATAAAGAGCAGGAAACCCTGCTCTTATATTTATAAGAATATTGATTAATCACACAAGGAAAATATACGCAAGCACAATATCAATCGCAAACAGAAGAAGAGATACCGCGCCGAGAATATACGAAATTTTAATTTTCTTTTTACATTCAGCATTAAGCTGTACACCTTTATTTTGAAAAACCAAGCCAACAACAATACCCATTATGCCGAAAGCCGGACAGATACCGAGTGTACATACGCCGAGTATTGACATAATCATTGCAAATTTTGAAAGCTTTAATACTATATCATGATTCATACGTTTACCTCATTTGAATATATACCGTATTTTGTCTGAAGCCTGCCGATTTTATGAATAAAAGGCTCACCGAATAAGAACAGAAAAGCAAAGGTTGTTACCGCGAAAACCAAATTGAAAGGAACGGCTGAAATATAAACAGCAAGTATTGACGGCAGGGTGAAATCGGCTGACAGGATAAAAACTGAACTTAAATCGGCTATTACTCCGTAAAGTACAAAGGTCAGAACAAATCCGATTAATGAAAGACTTAACCTGTTTGCCTTTATTTTTCCAAACAGTATGCCTGCCGCAAAGCCGACCATTCCGAGCGCCGTCATTTGAAAAGGCGTCCATACACCCTGACCGAAAATAAAATTTGAAATAAAGGCTGAAAAAGCGCCGACAAGATATCCCCTTTTTGCGCCGAGACAAGCTCCGCTGACTATTACGACAGCACCTATCGGCTTTACCTGCGGTAAAAGATAAAATACAGCTCTTGAAATAACGGCAATTGCAATCAGACTCGAAATCAACGCAATTTCTCTGGCGGTCGGTTTACTGTTTTCAAAAGAAAAAAAGAAAGGGAGCATTGAAATTATCAGTACAAGAACGCTTATAAGATAATAGCTGACGCTGTCACTTATTATCTGCCATGTAATAACTCCGGCTGTACAGATAAAAATGAATAAAAACAGAAAAACCTTTTTCATATCAGGTCCTCCGCCGATACAGCAGATTTCAAATACGACCTTGTAATCCGCCTTATTTGCGTTGTGTAATAATTCAGCGAGCTTAGCACCTGCCGCCTTTCGCCCGTCATCGCTATAATCCCGTCAGACAAAAACGAAATGTAATCGGAAACATCACCGACAAAATCCAAATCGTGTGAAACTATTATAACTGTTTTACCATGCTTTGATAAATCCTTTATGTATTTTTTTAGGCTCTCCTTTGAAAATGAATCAAGCGCCTTTGAAGGCTCGTCCAAAAGCAGTATGTCAAAATCCTGAAGTGAGAGAATTGCAAGGGCAAGCTTCTGCATCTGCCCTGTGCTCAAATCATAAGGATGACGCGCAAGAAAATCAGAAAGTCCAAAGCTTTCGGCAGTTCTCTCATCAATTTCTTCAATAACAGTATCCCTTGTAAAAAGATACTGCGGATTTTGCGGCATATATGCAATTTTACCGTTGGTCTTTACCTTACCGCTGTACACTTTTTTTATACCCGCAAGCACTTTTAAAAGCGTAGTCTTTCCGCTGCCGTTAGCACCGATAATTGAATGTACCGTTCCTTTGTAAACCTTAAAGGATAATAAGGATAAAATATCCCGCTCTTTTTTACCGTAAGAAAATGTAATATTTTTCATTACCGCTGCCGTCTCAGCCCTTGTTGTAACAGAGCATTCCTTTTCCTCGAGTGAACCGGCAAGCGGTATCGCTTCCTTAACGGTCAAAGGTCGTTCCTTAAAAAGCGATGTGTAAACGGGCAGATAATCAAGCGCTTTTTCGGAATCCTTCAGAATGTAAGGAGAGTTGTCTGCTATAATTTTACCACTATCCATTATAATCAGTCTGTCACAGAAATCCGTGACTCTGTCGGCAGTATGCGAGGACATAATAACCGTCACGCCAAGCTCCTCATTGACACGCTTTAAAAGGCTGATAACCTGAGCGGTTGATTTCGGGTCGAGCTGGGCTAAGGGCTCGTCGAGTATAAGCGCGTCAACATCTGAAATCATAGCTGACGCGATTGCGGTAACGGCACGCTCACCGCCCGATAAATCGGAAATCTTTTGATCAAGCAAATCCGAAAGATTGAAAAAAGATGCTGTCTCGCCTATTCTTACCGCAATTTCGTCGTTTTTCAGCTTCATATTTTCAAGAGCAAAGGCAAGCTCTCCCCTTACATTTTCAGCCACAAAGGACACGTCTGTATTCTGGATTACAAAGCCTGTCCGCCTTGAATGTTCAGTAATATTTCCGCTGATTTCGCCGAACGGCGACAGCTCCTTTTTAAGCATTCTCAAAAGCGTGGATTTTCCGCTTCCTGTCCTGCCCATTAAAAGAATAAACTCTCCTCTGTCTATGGTGAGACTTACGCCGTCAAGCGCCTTTGATTTGCACTTAGGATATACAAAGCTTAAATCTTTTGTTTCAAATAAAACCATCTTACATCCTCCGTCAAATCAATAATCACAGGCAGAAATGAAAATAAAACAAAAATCAATAATGAAAAAGCTGAAAAGCTTTCCATAGTAATTTCAGGCTCAAAAATAAAATTAATTTTTCCAAAAGATTTCATTATACACATCGCAGTAAAAATCGAAAAAATGATACAAGAACATATACCGTCACTAAGTGAAAATCTGTATTTGGAATACGCCGTCCTTCCTCTGCCGAATCCGCGCGCTTTCATAGAATCGGATACCTCTATACTCTCTTCAAGGGTCATCGTCAAAAGCGCCGAAAAATTATCAAGTCCCCTTTTAAGCCTGCCTTTTCCTTTATTGATAAGCATTCTCGCATCATTTATCTCTTCCGCATTTTTCTTAAGCCTCGGAATAAATGACAGCGCCATTGAAAAAACGATGGCGGAATTAGGCGCAATTCTGCCGAACACGGCAAGAAAACGCTCCGATGTCACAACAACCGAATAGCAGGAAAACCACAAAATAACTGATGAAAACATCATGCCCTGACACAGACCGTAAAAAAGTCCCTCAAGCGTAAAATTCATATCAAAAGCAGTAAACAAAACGGTTGCTCCGTAGTGAGTAAACAGCATATTGAACACCGAAACAAACAATAGAAACGGAAGAATAAATTTGAAAAAATACAGAAAAGCTCTCTTACCCTCCAGCTTGATTTTATAAAAGAGCGATGCAGTAAGGCTCACAAGCAAATACACGGGATGAAACAAAATTAATGTCAGAACTATTATTAAAATAAAAAACAGGAAGGTAACCTTTGGATTGAATTTTGAAAATCTATCCACTATAATACCTCCCTTTCATTATCTATTTATATAAGTGATTTAAAAATCACCGTGTGCGCACATCTTCCTTTGTTTTAAACGAATAGCCGTACCTATCAAGAATGTGCATTTTTTTAAGTGCGATTTCACAGCCCTTTGATACACAAAGCTTAGGTCGGACAGGAACGGTAACATCAAGCGAAAGAGCGTCTCCGATAAGCCTGTCAAGTCCGTAAAGCTGTGCCGTACCTCCCGTCAGAAGCACGCTGCCGTTTGTTATGTCGGCAACAAGCTGGGGTGATGTGCGCTCAAACAGTGCCTTTGCCGCAAAAGTTATTTTCTCAAGCTGCGGATACAAACATTTGAATATTTCATTTCCTGTGATCTCCGCTGTCATCGGAAGTCCTGTTGCCGCACTCCTTCCCTTAGCCTGCGTTACAACATCATTTTCACGCCTGACAGCACAGCCGATATTTATCTTTATATCCTCCGCTGTTCTTATTCCGACAAGAAGTCCGTATGTATCACGCAGATACTTTACAATCGCCTCATCAAAGGAATCACCGGCAATCCTGATCGTTTCAATCTGGCTCATTGAGCCCTGACTGATAACCGCCATATCCGTTGTGCCCGCGCCGACGTTAATTACAAAAACTCCGCTCGGGTTAATAGGGTCAACTCCCGAACCGAAGGCAGCGCAGAGTGGCTCTTCAATAAGACACACGGATCTCGCGCCTGCCGTAATCAATACGGATATAAGAGTTCTCTTTTCAACATCTGTACTGAGCGACGGAACCGAGGCCACAACTCTCGGCTTAAATATGCTTTTTTTGAGAACCTTATTCATAAAATGCCGTACCATCTGGCAGGCGAGCGAATAGTTGCTTACCGTACCGTCAGCTATCGGCTGTATAACGCTGATACCGTTTGGCTCTCTGCCCTGAAGATAATATGCTCTTTTACCTGCATAGAGTATTTTCTCGCTTTGCGTATCATACGCAACATACGACGGCTCCTCAAGAACAACGCCCTTGCCAACTACCGATATAATAATTGAGTTAGTACCCAAATCAATTCCCAAATCATAACCGAACATAAAAACATTCCTTAACTAAAATATAAAAATATGTTACTTTAAAACCTCTGATATGTCAAGAAATAAGATATTAACAATCCGTTACTTCTCAAACACGCCTTTATCCTCCTTAAAAAGAAAGTGAATAAGCGCACTGTAACGTCTGCTCTTCTTATCATTTTCAACCATCAGCTTAATTGAATTAACATTTCCGACAATTACCAAAAGGCTTTTCGCTCTTGTGAGAGCCGTATAAAAAAGATTTCTGTAAGCAAGCTTTGGAGGAGTGCTGATTGTAGGAAGAACAACCGCGTCAAACTCACTGCCCTGGCTTTTATGCACCGTCATAGCATACGCAAGCTCTATCTCCTTAGCGTTTTCAATACTGTACATAGCCTCCCTGTCGTCAAATCGGACATTTATTATGTCGTTTGCCTTGTCAATACGGGTTAGTATTCCGATATCACCGTTAAATACGCCTGTACCGTTATCGTCATTCTTAAACCAAGGGACGTCATAATTATTTTTAATCTGCATAACCTTATCGCCTTCGCGGAGAATATAACCCCTATTTCTAAGCTCGCTTTTTTCCTTCGACGGAGGATTAAGCACATTCTGAAGCAAAGCGTTAATATTTTCTGTTCCAACCTCGCCTTTACGGCTGGGACACAGCACCTGAATATCCGATGTATTAAAGCCGTAGCCAGCGGGAATACGCTTTGTTACAAGGCTAATAATCTTCTTCGGGGCATTGTATTTTGAATCTTCGTTCAGCAAAAAGAAATCGGAATTCGCATCGCTGTTATCAAGTATAGGCATTTTGCCCGAGACAACTCTGTGCGCATTTGAAACAATCATACTTTCCATTGCCTGCCGGAAAATCTTATCAAGACTGACAACACCGATTAATCCGCTTTTAATTAAATCAGCAAGTACATTTCCTGCTCCGACAGGAGGCAGTTGATCCTTATCACCCACCATAATAAGACGGCAGGAAAGCGGAAGAGCGTCAAGCAGAGCCGAAAAAATTGTTACATCAACCATTGAAAGCTCGTCCACAATTACCGCGTCACATTCAAGAGGATTTTTCAGGTTGTGGCAAAAAGCAGGCTCTGTTGCGCCTTCGCGGTATTCAACCTCAAGAAGTCTGTGAATGGTCTTTGCCTCAAAGCCTGTAAGCTCGCTCATTCTCTTTGCGGCACGTCCCGTCGGCGCGGTAAGGGCAACTTCAAGCCCCCTGTTTTTCATAAGAGTAATTATACCCTTAACAGTCGTTGTTTTGCCCGTACCCGGTCCGCCTGTCAATATCAGCATACCCTTGTTGACGGCAATCTCAATAGCCTGTCTCTGCTTATCGTCAAAACGGATATTATTAGCCTCCTCAAAGGCATAAATTTCAGCAGTCGATATATCCTTTTGCTGAGGAGGAAAATTCAGCATTACATTTATTCTCTCGGCAATTGAGGACTCGGCTCTGTAAATTTCGGGAAGAAACAAAAAATCCTTTCCGTCGATATTTTCCTGTATAAGCTGTTTGGCGTCAATAGCATTGTCAACCGCAATTTCGACATCATCCTCGCTGCAGTCGAGCAGAGACATGGCAGGCTTTATCAGACTGCTTCTCGGAACACAGGTGTGACCGTTATTGAGATTATACCTCACAACGTAGACAACACCCGCCTGACTGCGGTAATCAAAGGGAGGGGGCTCACGCATAGAAAACGCAATTTCATCCGCGCGCTCAAAGCTAAATCCGTTATTCTCCGATACAAAGGCATACGGGTTTTCCTTAATAATGTCAAGCGCATAGGATTTATAAAGATTGTATGCCTGAAACGCTTCCTGCTGATTAAGTCCTAATTCGGAAAGCCCGTTCATAACATCACGCGCCGCAAACTGCATTTTAAAATCCTGACTGATTTTTTTAGCCTTTGCCCTGCTGATACCTTTTATTTCAGACAAGCGTTCAGGCTCATTTTCAATAACATTAAATGTATCAGAGCCGAATTTTTCAACAATCTTTACCGCCGTTGCCTCACGTACACCCTTGATAATTCCTCCTGAAAGGAAACGCAGCATACCCGACGCATCGGCAGGGAGCGTACGCTGAAGGCGAACTGCTTTGAACTGTCTGCCAAAGGATTGGTGCATAACCCACTCGCCCTGAAAAACCGCCTCCTCGCCTATGACAACACCGCCCAGAACTCCTACAACAGTAACATACTCATCTCCCGCGTCAACCTCAATTACCGCAAAGCCTGTTGACTCATTCTGATATGTTATATCTTCAATTGTGCCTGTTAAGTTTTCAAGCTCATCTGACATAATTTTCACCTATTAAATTATATCACAACAATAATAAAATTAAAAGAGCAAGTCATAAGACTTGCTCTTAATAATCAGGTTATTGCAGATTAATCGTTGATTGATGTAACAACGCCTGAACCTACTGTTCTGCCGCCCTCACGGATAGCAAAACGAAGACCCTCTTCAATAGCGATTGGAGTGATGAGTTCAACATTCATTACTACGTTATCGCCGGGCATACACATCTCTGTTCCCTCAGGAAGAGTGATAACGCCTGTTACGTCTGTTGTTCTGAAATAGAACTGAGGACGATAGTTATTGAAGAAAGGAGTATGACGGCCACCCTCGTCCTTTGAAAGAACGTAAACCTGACCTGAGAATTTTGTATGCGGCTTAATTGAACCGGGAGCAGCAAGTACCTGACCACGCTCAATGTCAGATCTCTGAACACCACGAAGAAGACAACCGATATTGTCGCCGGCCTCAGCATAGTCAAGAATCTTTCTGAACATCTCGATACCTGTACATACTGTTGAACTGGTTTCGTCATGAAGACCAACCATCTCAACTGTATCGTTTGTCTTAAGACGACCACGCTCTACTCTACCTGTAGCAACTGTACCACGACCTGTGATTGTGAATACGTCCTCAACAGGCATAAGGAAAGGAAGGTCTGACTTACGGTCAGGAGTAGGAATATAGGTGTCAACAGCATCCAAAAGCTCCTGAATGCAAGCACATGCAGGATCGTCGTTTGAAGCAGCCTGAAGAGCCTTAAGAGCAGAACCCTTGATGATTGGGCAGTTCTCATCAAACTCATACTCAGCAAGTGTTTCACGAATTTCCATCTCAACGAGCTCAAGAAGCTCTTCGTCATCAACCTGGTCTGTCTTATTCATAAATACGATGATTGCAGGAACGCCTACCTGACGAGCAAGAAGAAGATGCTCCTTAGTCTGAGCCATAGGACCGTCTGTTGACGCAATTACAAGGATAGCGCCGTCCATCTGAGCAGCACCGGTAATCATATTCTTAATATAGTCAGCATGACCCGGGCAGTCAACGTGAGCATAGTGACGGGCATCTGTCTCATACTCAACGTGTGCTGTGTTGATTGTGATACCACGTTCTCTCTCCTCAGGAGCCTTATCTATATCTGCATAGTCTTCAAACTTTGCATAGCCCTTGTTTGCAAGATACTTTGTGATAGCGGCAGTAAGAGTTGTCTTACCATGGTCAACGTGACCGATTGTACCAATGTTTACATGTGGCTTGGTACGATTAAAATGTTCTTTTGCCATTGGAATTTCCTCCTTAAATTTTACAATAGAAAAAATTGTCATAGATATTTTATCAAATGCATATTAAAATATCAAGACTTTTTTTAGATTTTATAGTATGCAATTAGTCTTTCTTGGCTCTTTCGCTGATAATGGTTTCACTAATTGACTTTGGCACAGGCTCATAACCGTCAGGCTCCATTGTGTACTGACCTCTACCCTGTGTCTTTGAACGAAGGTCATTTACATAACCAAACATCTCAGAGAGCGGTACTCTCGCATTAACCTGCTTAGCGCCTGCTCTGTCCTCCATACCCTGAATCTGTCCGCGTCTGGAGTTAAGGTCGCCGATAACATCACCCATATAGGTTTCAGGTACGATGACAACAACTTTCATCATAGGTTCAAGGATAATCGGATTGGCTTTTTTTGCGGCATCCTTGAATGCCATTGAGCCGGCAATCTTGAATGCCATTTCAGATGAGTCAACCTCGTGATATGAGCCGTCATAAAGCTCAACCCTAACGTCAACAACATTATAGCCTGCAAGGATACCGCTCTTCATAGCGCCCTGAATACCTGTATCAACAGCGGGGATATATTCTTTCGGAATAGCACCGCCGACAATCTGGTTTACAAATTCATATCCCTTGCCTATACCGTTTTCGTCAACATTAGGCATAATACGAATCTTAACGTGACCGTACTGACCGCTGCCTCCTGACTGTCTCTTATACTTAAGGTCTGATGAGCCGTTGCTCTGAATTGTCTCCTTATATGCAACCTGAGGAGCGCCGACATTAGCCTCAACCTTAAATTCACGAAGAAGACGGTCAACAATAATCTCAAGGTGAAGCTCACCCATACCTGCGATAATTGTCTGTCCTGTTTCCTCGTCTGTATATGCTTTAAATGTCGGGTCTTCCTCTGCAAGCTTTGAAAGAGCAATACCCATTTTTTCCTGACCTGCCTTTGTTTTTGGCTCAATAGCAACACGGATAACAGGGTCAGGGAAATTCATAGATTCAAGAATAATCGGATGAGCCTCGTCACAAAGAGTATCACCTGTTGTTGTATTTTTAAGACCTACGGCAGCGGCAATGTCGCCTGCGTAGCATACAGGTATATCCTCTCTGTGGTTTGCGTGCATCTGAAGAATACGACCCATTCTCTCTTTCTGGTCTTTGACTGAGTTAAAGCAAGGTGTACCTGCCTCAATTGTACCGGAATATACACGGAAGAAACAAATCTTACCGACAAACGGGTCTGTGGCAATCTTAAACGCAAGTGCTGAGAACGGCTCGTCGTCTGATGAATGACGAAACTCCTCCTCTTCCGTATCGGGATTAATACCCTTGATTGACTCAACGTCCGTAGGAGCGGGCATAAAGTCAACTACCGCGTCAAGCAAAGGCTGAACGCCCATATTACGGTAAGCAGTACCGCAGCATACAGGCACCATTTCATTTGCAATCGTTGACTTACGGATAACCCTTTTGATTTCATCAACGGTTATAGCGTCCTCGCCCTCTTCAAAATACTTCTCCATAAGCTCCTCGTCCTGTTCCGCAACGTGCTCGATAAGCTCAGTTCTGTACTTTGAAGCTAAGTCCTTCATATCATCAGGAATATCCTGAATTTCAAATTTCATACCCTTTTCTTTATCAGGGTCAATATAAATAATTGCGTGATTTTCAATAAGATCAATAATACCCTTAAATGTATCCTCGCTGCCTATCGGAAGCTGGATAGGAAGGGCATTGCACTGGAAACGGTCCTTAACCATTTCCAACGCTCTGTAAAAATCGGCACCCATAATATCCATCTTGTTGACAAATATCATTCTCGGTACCTTATATTCGTCTGCCTGTCTCCAAACAGTTTCAGACTGCGGTTCAACACCACCCTTTGCACAAAGAACGGTTACGGAACCGTCAAGTACACGGAGTGAACGCTGTACCTCAACAGTGAAATCAACGTGGCCAGGCGTATCAATAATATTGATTCTATGGTTTTTCCAGAAACATGTTGTAGCAGCAGAGGTAATTGTAATGCCACGCTCCTGCTCCTGCTCCATCCAGTCCATTGTTGCAGCGCCGTCATGAGTTTCACCAATCTTGTGATTGATACCCGTGTAATACAGAATACGCTCTGTTGTGGTTGTTTTGCCTGCATCAATATGAGCCATAATACCAATATTTCTTGTCATTTCAAGAGATACTTTTCTTGGCATAATATCCTCCTATTAATATCTGAAATGAGCAAAGGCTTTGTTTGCTTCTGCCATCTTGTGTGTATCGTCGCACTTCTTTACAGCGCCGCCGGTCTTATTAACCGCGTCCATAATTTCCGCTGCAAGACGTTCCTTCATAGTTCTCTCAGAACGCTGGCGGGCGTAAAGAGTAATCCAGCGAAGACCGAGTGTCTGTCTTCTTTCAGGACGAACCTCAAGAGGAACCTGATAAGTCGCACCGCCGATACGGCGAGCCTTTACTTCAAGTACAGGCATTACATTTTCCATAGCTGCTTCAAAAGTTTCAAGCGGATCATTGCCTGTCTTTTCCTTAATGATGTCAAATGCTCCGTAAACAATTTTCTGAGCGACACCCTTTTTTCCATTAAGCATAATGTTATTAATTAATCTTGTTACAAGCTTTGAGCTGTAAAGCGGATCAGGTAATACATCACGCTTAGCGATTTGACCTCTTCTTGGCATCTCGCTTCCCTCCTTCATAAAATTTCAATGAGTTCATAGGTACTCGGTTTTCCCGTGGAGTCAACAAAAGATCATATACGCTTTATAATTATAGGTATATAAACTATTGTTATTCCATAAGAAAGAAATTTAAGGCTTACTTCTTTGCAGCCTTCGGTCTCTTGGCACCGTACTTTGAACGGCTCTGCATTCTGCCGTTTACGCCCTGTGTATCAAGCGTACCGCGAATAATGTGGTAACGCACACCGGGAAGATCCTTAACACGTCCGCCGCGAATCATAACAACCGAGTGTTCCTGAAGATTGTGACCGACGCCGGGAATGTAAGCAGAAACTTCAATACCGTTTGTAAGACGAACTCTGGCAATTTTACGAAGCGCTGAGTTAGGCTTCTTGGGAGTTGCTGTCTTAACTGCTGTACAAACACCGCGCTTTTGAGGAGAATCGTTATCTGTCATAACATTCTTCTTTGTGTTAAGTCCTTTAAGAAGTGCGGGTGCCTTTGCCTTTTTTTCAATAGACTTACGTCCTGTTCTTACGAGTTGATTAAAGGTAGGCAATAGTTTATCTCCTTTCATAATAATATTTTATACACATAACATTTTATACATCTGTATGCGCATAAATCATACAACAAAATAATATTTGTTGTATCATCTAAACGCACACACCGGGGCGAAATAAAATTTCGCCCCAAATGTTGTGTTTTTTACCAAATAAGCGAGTAAACATTTGTTGAATTTTACCAAATATAAACTCACGCAAATTAGCATTATACCTTATGACATTGAATTTGTCAATAGCTCCTGCAATTGTTCAAGATTTAAAATTTCGTCGCTGCCCTCTGATGAGAAATAACTCGGAACAACATCAACCTTTCTGAAGACATCCATACCCGTACCGGCAGGAACAAGCTTACCGATAATGACATTTTCCTTAAGACCGATAAGCGGATCGCTCTTGCCCTTAATAGCGGCATCGGTAAGAACTCTTGTTGTCTCCTGGAACGATGCGGCGGAAAGGAAGGAATCTGTTGCAAGAGAAGCCTTTGTAATACCCATAAGAATAGGAATATACGTTGCTTTCTTAAGCTCGGTCTCCCCTGCCTTGATTCTTGCCTCAATCTTATCATTTGCCTCGTCAACAGCGGAAACATCAACCATTGTGCCTTCAACAAGCTCTGTATCGCCCGCGTCGTCAACAGTACATTTCTTAAGCATCTGACGAACTATAACCTCAATATGCTTATCGTTGATATCAACACCCTGCGTACGATATGCAAACTGTACTTCCTTAATAAGATAATTATATACAGCCTCTTCACCGAGAATAGCGAGAACATCGTGTGGATTTACGGCTCCGAGCGTAAGCTCTGTACCCTTTTGGATATGAGCGCCCTCAACGATATTTTCACAAAGACGGGCACCGTAAGGAATGAGATACTTTTTCTCTTCCGCTGTTTCGCTGTTAAATACAACAACGTGACGGCTCTTCTTGATTTCCTCAAACCTGACGTCACCCTCTATTTCCGAGAGTATAGCAAGCTGCTTAGGCTTTCTCGCCTCAAAGAGCTCCTCAACTCTCGGAAGACCCTGTGTGATATCGGCGCCGCCTGCTACACCGCCGGTGTGGAAGGTTCTCATTGTAAGCTGAGTACCGGGCTCGCCGATTGACTGAGCGGCAATAATACCAACAGCCTCGCCGACCTGAACAGGCTCATTGAATGCAAGGTTTGAGCCATAGCACTTACGGCAAACACCGTGGCGTGATTTACAGGTGATGAGAGAACGAATCTTAACAGCCTCAATGCCCGCGTCCGCTATGCGCTTAGCATCATCGGCGGTCATCATCTTGTCTGTTTCCATAATAACCTCGCCTGTTTTAGGATCAATAACAGGCTCAGCGCAATATCTTCCGGTAAGTCTCTCCTCAAGCGTTTCAAGAACACGGTTGCCGTCCATAATTCTTGAAACAACAATACCGTCGTGGCATCCGCAATCGTTGTCACGGATAATAACATCCTGCGATACGTCAACAAGACGGCGGGTAAGATAACCTGAGTCGGCAGTACGAAGCGCTGTATCGGCAAGACCCTTACGCGCACCACGCGAGGAAATGAAATATTCAAGAATATTAAGACCTTCACGGTAGTTAGCGCGAATAGGAACCTCAATCGTCTTACCTGCCGTATTAGCGATAAGGCCTCTCATACCCGCGAGCTGGCGAAGCTGTGAGGTACTACCGCGGGCGCCTGAGTCAACCATCATATGAATCGGGTTGTGCGCACCGTCAAAGTTACTTGTAAGCTCGTTTGAAACCTTGTTTGTACAATCCTCCCAGGCCTTAATAACAGCCGAGGAACGCTCCTCGTTTGTAATAAGACCGTAGTTATAATTGTATGTGATTTCATCAACCTTCTTTTCAGCCTCGGCAAGATATTCCTTTTTCTTATCGGGAATAAGAGCGTCGCAGACCGCAACTGTCGTGCCTGAAACGGTTGAATATTTATAGCCCTGCGCCTTAAGCTCATCAAGCACCTTGGATGCGATGGAGACGCCGTGAACATTTATGCACTTTTCCGCAATCTGACCGAGCTGTTTCTTTTTAACTACAAATGAAACCTCAAGCTCAAATTCATTTTCAGGGTTTGTTCTGTCAACAAAACCGAGATCCTGAGGAACAGGTCTGTTGAAAATTACACGACCGATTGTGGTTTTAACAAGCTTTGATTTCTGAACACCGTCAATTTCTTTGGTGAAACGGATAAGACATTCGGAATGAAGACCGAGTGAGCCCTCCTGATAGGCCATCATAGCCTCGTCCTTATCACGGTAAATATTATATTTGGTAACCTCTTTGCCGTTAATCACTTCAGTTCTCGGACATCCCGGCTCTCCGTCCTTAATCATTGTAAGATAATAAGAACCGATTACCATATCCTGTGTGGGAACCGCAACGGGCTTTCCGTCCGACGGCTTGAGAAGGTTGTTAGCCGCGAGCATAAGCATTCTCGCCTCTGCCTGAGCCTCTGCCGAAAGCGGTACGTGAACAGCCATCTGGTCACCGTCAAAATCGGCGTTAAACGCTGTACAAGCAAGAGGATGAAGTTTAATTGCCCTACCCTCGACAAGCACCGGCTCAAATGCCTGAATACCGAGTCTGTGAAGCGTAGGGGCGCGGTTAAGCATTACAGGGTGGTCCCTGATAACAACCTCAAGGCAATCCCATACAGCAGGATTATTTGCCCTTTCAACCATTTTTCTGGCTGATTTAATATTTGACGCAACACCTGTTTCAACAAGTCTCTTCATAACAAACGGCTTGAAAAGCTCAATAGCCATTTCCTTAGGAAGACCGCACTGATGCATCTTAAGCTCAGGACCTACAACGATAACGGAACGTCCCGAATAGTCAACACGCTTACCGAGAAGATTCTGACGGAAACGTCCCTGCTTACCCTTAAGCATATCGGAAAGCGACTTAAGCGGTCTGTTGTTAGGACCTGTTACAGGTCTTCCGCGGCGTCCGTTATCAATAAGAGCGTCAACAGATTCCTGAAGCATTCTCTTTTCATTTCTGACGATGATTTCAGGCGCGCCGAGTTCAAGCAGTCTTTTAAGACGGTTGTTACGGTTAATGACACGTCTGTAAAGGTCATTCAGGTCAGATGTTGCGAATCTGCCGCCGTCAAGCTGAACCATAGGACGAATATCGGGCGGAATAACGGGAATAACATCAAGTATCATCCACTCAAGCTTGTTGCCGCTGTGATAAAAAGCGTCAACAACATCAAGCCTCTTGAGAAGTCTTACTCTCTTCTGACCTGTCGCGTTTTCAAGCTCGGAAGTAAGCTCTTCACGAAGCTGTGCCACGTCAATGCTCTTAAGAAGCTCTTTAATAGCCTCGGCACCCATACCCGCCTTAAAGTCATCTTCGTATCTTTCACGCATTTCAGCATATTCTTTTTCATTGAGAATCTGCATTTTTTCAAGCGGAGTATCGCCGGGGTCGGTTACAATATAAAGCGCAAAGTAAAGCACCTTTTCAAGGTATCTCGGACTGATATCAAGCACAAGACCGAGACGGCTCGGAATACCCTTGAAATACCAGATATGAGATACAGGGGCCGCAAGCTCAATATGACCCATACGCTCACGGCGTACCTTGGCGCGTGTAATCTCAACGCCGCAGCGCTCGCAGACCTTTCCTTTATAACGAACTCTCTTATATTTACCGCAGTGACATTCCCAGTCCTTCATAGGACCGAAAATTCTTTCACAGAAAAGACCGTCACGCTCAGGCTTAAGCGTTCTGTAATTTATTGTTTCAGGCTTTGTTACCTCACCGTAAGACCACTCACGAATCTTCTCCGGAGATGCAAGACCGATTTTTATTGAGCTGAATTCGTTTTCATAATTATCCATTTGGAAGCACTCCTTTTTTAGTATTTTTTAAGCGGAAGTCGTATCAGATTATTCTTCATCTTCATCGTCGTCGTAGTCATCGGCAAACAAATCGGAAAACATATCTGACTGACCTGCTTCCTCGCTTTCACCTTCGGCATTTTCAACGCCGTAGCCCTCCTGACCCTCAAAGTCATTAACCGTAGTGAAAGCATGCTCGTCAATAGGCTGAATGCCTGTACCGTCATCCAAATCCTGCTTTAGCTCTACCTCTTCACCGTTGCGGTCAAGCACCTTTGTGTCAAGAGCAAGAGCCTGTAATTCCTTAAACAGTACCTTAAAGGATTCAGGTGTGCCTGCTGTCGGAATATTCTCACCCTTAACAATAGCCTCATAGGTGCGGACACGTCCCACAACATCGTCGGACTTAACTGTCGCAATTTCCTGAAGAGTGTAGGCAGCGCCGTAAGCCTCAAGCGCCCAAACCTCCATTTCGCCGAAACGCTGTCCGCCGAACTGAGCTTTACCGCCGAGCGGCTGCTGTGTAACAAGGCTGTACGGACCTGTTGAACGTGCGTGAATCTTATCGTCAACAAGGTGGTGGAGCTTTAAGAAATACATATAACCGACAGTAATTCTGTTATCAAATTTTTCACCTGTACGTCCGTCAACAAGCTCTGTCTTACCGTCAAATACCTTGTTTCCGTTTTCATCAATATAATAACCGATGTCGGCAAGCGCAAGACATTCGCGGATATCATGCTCGTGCGCGCCGTCAAATACCGGCGTCATCATCTTCCAGCCGAGAGCCATTGCGGCATAACCGAGATGGACCTCAAGCACCTGACCGATATTCATACGGGAAGGTACGCCGAGAGGGTTAAGAACGATATCAAGCGGTCTTCCGTCGGGAAGAAACGGCATATCCTCCTGAGGAAGAATCCTTGAAACAACACCCTTGTTTCCGTGTCGTCCCGCCATCTTGTCGCCGACCTGAATTTTACGTTTCTGCGCGACATAAACTCTTACAACCTTGTTTACGCCCGGTGAAAGCTCATCGCTGTTAGCGCGTGTAAATACCTTAACATCAACAACTATACCGTACTCGCCGTGCGGAACACGCATTGAGGTATCCCTTACCTCTCTTGCCTTTTCGCCGAAGATTGCACGCAGAAGTCTTTCCTCTGCGGTAAGCTCCGTTTCACCCTTAGGCGTTACCTTGCCGACAAGAATATCTCCCGAATGGACCTCTGCTCCGATACGGATAATACCGTCCGCGTCAAGGTCCTTGAGAGCATCCTCACCTACATTGGGAATATCTCTTGTGATTTCCTCCGGACCGAGCTTTGTATCACGTGACTCAATCTCGTGCTCCTCAATATGAATTGAGGTGTAAACATCGTCACGAACCATCTTTTCATTAATCAGAACAGCATCCTCGTAGTTATAACCCTCCCAGGTCATAAATCCGATAAGCGCGTTTTTACCGAGTGATATTTCGCCGTTGCAGGTTGCGGGACCGTCTGCAATTACCTGTCCCTTTTCAACCGTTTGGTGAAGTGAAACGATAGGACGCTGGTTAATACAAGTACCCTGGTTTGAACCCGAGAATTTAACAAGCTCATATTTGTCAACAGTGTTATCCTTTGTCCTGATTTCAATTGTATCCGCGTCAACTGAAATTACCGTACCGCCGTGTTCGGCAATCACAACAACACCTGAGTCATATGCCGCCTTGTATTCCATACCTGTGCCGACTACGGGGGCGTCCGTCTTAAGAAGCGGAACAGCCTGACGCTGCATATTAGCGCCCATCAGCGCACGGTTAGCATCATCGTTTTCAAGAAACGGAATCATCGCAGTAGCGACCGATACTACCATTTTAGGCGATACGTCCATATAATCCACCCTCTCAGGCGGCATTGTCATAAATTCGTCTCTGTAACGGCAGGTAACTCTCTGATTGGCAAATCTGCCCTTTTCATCAAGCGGCTCATTTGCCTGAGCCACAACGTAGTTATCCTCAACGTCAGCCGTCATATAAACAACCTCATCGGTAACTACGCCTGTCTCCTTATCAACCTTTCGGTAAGGAGCCTCAATAAAGCCGTACTCATTGAGACGACTGTAGCACGCAAGATAGGATATCAAACCGATGTTCGGACCTTCAGGCGTCTCAATAGGACACATTCTTCCATAGTGGGTATAATGTACGTCTCTGACCTCAAATCCTGCACGGTCTCTTGAAAGACCGCCGGGACCGAGAGCCGAAAGTCTTCTCTTGTGAGTAAGCTCCGCAAGCGGATTGTTCTGGTCCATAAACTGTGAAAGAGGTGAAGAACCGAAAAATTCCTTAATTGCTGCGACAACAGGTCTGATATTAATAAGAGCCTGCGGCGTAATAGCCTCCTCGTCATCCTGCGCTTGAAGAGTCATTCTCTCACGGATAACTCTTTCCATTCTTGTAAAGCCTATTCTAAACTGATTCTGGAGTAACTCACCTACTGCGCGTATTCTTCTGTTACCGAGATGGTCAATATCATCGGTTGAGCCTAATCCGAAGGCCAGATTATTAAGATAAGATACAGTAGCAAAAATATCGTCAATAATTATGTGCTTGGGAACGAGGTCGTCTGCCTTGAGTTCAATTTCCTCTTTAAGCGCTTTTTCATCGCCGTCACATTTATCAAGAATTTCAGAAAGAACTCTGTAGGAAACCTTTTCCTTGATACCTAACGGCTTGCAGTCAAAATCAATGTAAGCATTAATGTCGACCATACCGTTTGACACAATCTTAATCTCTCTGCCGTCCACATCAACGAAAGCAGACATAACACCTGCATTTTCAATCTCCATAGCCTTTTCGGCAGAAATCTTTTCTCCTGCGTCTGCGAGAAGCTCACCCTGCGGTGAAATAATGGGTTGGGTCAGCGTTTGATTTGCAAGTCTGTCGCTGATTCCGAGCTTTTTATTGTATTTATATCTGCCGACTCTCGAAAGGTCATATCTGTGTGCGTCAAAGAACAGACCGTCAAGATGCGCCTGAGCTGTTTCAAGCGTTGGCGGCTCTCCCGGACGAAGCTTTTTGTAAACCTCAAGAAGGGCTTCCTCCTGATTTTTTGTCGTATCCTTCTCAATAGTAGCGAGAATCCTCTCGTCATCACCGAAGAAATCAACAATTTCACTGTCTGTACCCAGACCGAGTGCTCTTAAAAATGTGGTAATATAGATTTTTCTGTTTTTATCAATGCGGACATAGAAAAGGTCGTTCGCATCCGTCTCATATTCAAGCCACGCGCCGCGGTTCGGAATTACAGTATTAGTAAATAATTCCTTACCCGTCTTATCGTGTTCCATATGATAGTAAACACCGGGAGAACGGACAAGCTGAGATACGATACATCTTTCCGCACCGTTGATAACAAAGGTACCCGCATCTGTCATCCAAGGGAAATCGCCCATAAATACGGTGTTTTCCTTAACCTCACCTGTCTCCTTGTTCACAAGTCTTGCCCTTACCTTCAAAGGCTTTGCGTAAGTCGCGTCACGCGCCTTGCACTGGGCAATTGTATATTTCGGCTCCTCGTCCATTGTATAGTCGATAAAATCCAAAATAAGGTTTCCCGAATAGTCGGTGATTGAGCCGATATCCTTGAACACCTCTTTAAGACCTTCATCAAGGAACCATTGATATGAACTTTTCTGAACTTCAATCAGGTTAGGCATCTGCATAACTTCATTGATTTTAGCAAAGTTCTTTCTCGTGGTAGTGCCAAGCTGTATGTCCTTCACATTTACCATTAGAGTCACTCCAATCATAGTTTTTCTGAATAACGGATTTTCGCGTTTTTCGACGAAAAAGCACAGGCTTTTTGTTTTGAAAATTTTACAGATAATTACCTGTAACGCATAATTTTCCATTATGGATGCCATATAATATAAAACATTAAATACAACGTGTCAAGAATTTTTTTGAATAATTTACAAGAAATACAAAAAGTTTTTTATACACGCCTCCTTGTGTTTTAAATTATCTTTAAAATTACCATATATTTCATTGATTTAAGCAAAGTGATTTGTTATAATGACAGAAGGTGAAATATATGAAATTTTTTAAAAGGTCTATTGCATTACTGCTGTGCATAATATTATCATTTACCCTGCTTTCAGCCTGTTCGCATAAGGATGAAGCGGTTGACTTCATATACCCCTTTGACGGTAACATTATCAGCTTTGACCCGCAGGTTGCCTCAACCTCAGACGAATTTCTGGTTACGGAAAACTGCTTTGAGGGACTTGTCCGTGTGCTTGACGACGGCACGGTGCAGGCGGGCGTTGCAAAGCAGTGGAGCATAAGCGATGACGGACTGACATATACCTTTACGCTAAGACAGGGCGCAAAGTGGAACGTTCAAAGCGAGGATGAGAAAAACCCGACTCCTGCGCAGGAGCTTATGGGGCTTGATTTTAATCCCGATATAACCGCAAACGATTTTGTTTTTGCACTCAGGCGCGCAGTCGATAAAGCCACAAACAGCCCCCTGTTTTCTTCGGTTGCAAATATTGTCAACGCCAAAGAAATTCACTCAGGCAAAAAAACTGCTGACAGTCTCGGTGTTAAAGCGGTTGATGATTATACGCTTGAAATCAGTTTGATTTCTCCGGACAACGGCTTTCTTAACACTCTGTCGACTGCCGTGGCAATGCCTTGTAATGAAGAATATTTTTATGCTACAAAGGGAAGATACGGGTTAGGTCTTGACTATTCAATATTTAACGGTCAGTTTTATGTCAGCCAGATTCTTGATACCTCGTATATTTTAAAGAACAATGAGCAGTATGTTGGTGATTTTCCGTCAAAGGTCTCAGATATTACGCTAAGCATAATTGATGAAAATTCAGATATCCCGAAAAATCTGAAAAGCGGATACTATGACAGCGCATATATTTCAGGCGCTGAATATGAGGCTATGAACGATGATAAAATCACGGTCACGCCGTACTCAAATAAAATGTGGGCTTTTGTATTTAACAAAAACAGACAGCTTTTTGACAACAAAAGTCTGAGACAGGCTGTCTGTTTGAGTATATCCGACGCTAATCTGACAGAACACAAATATCTTTCAAAAGCGGTTTCCTTTACTCCCCCAAGCTGTATAATCGGCAATCAAAGCGCAGACAAAGCAATAGGAAACACCGTTCCATCACAAGATACAAAAAAAGCACGGCAGCTTTGGATAAAAGGTCTTGAGGAGACGGGGTATTCCGCCGCCGACATAACAATTATACTTACCGAGGATATGGAAGATACAGTAAAACAGCTTGTACAGGGTATTCAGGGAAGTATTGGCAAAATCACAAATTATGGTGACGATAAAAAAATCTCTTTCTCATTAAAGCTGAATGTTTTGAGCAAGGAGGATTTTGACAAGGCTTTTTCAAAGGGCGAATATGATATTGCCCTTTACAAATTTGAGGCGGAAAATCAAAATGCCGTATCTTTTTTAAACGGAATAGTCAAAAGCAATTATGCGGGTGAAATTCCCGAGGCAGAGAAAGCGCTCGCAACTGCTCAAACAGCAAATGCGGGCAATATGGCAGGTGCCTGTAAAAAATGCGAGCAGTCGCTTATGAACGACTATTCTGTTATGCCCGTGCTCTTTGAGTCCTCATACTATGCTCAGGCAAAGGGAGTAAGCGGAGTTCAGTTTCATGCGGGAAGCGGAAGGGTTAGTTTTGTAAATGCGACAAGAGAAGATTAAAACAATTTTTTGCTGGGTTTTAGTTGCAGTATGTATGGGCGTTATCTTTTGGCTCTCGTCAAGAACCGCCGAACAGTCGTCAGAGCAAAGCGACAGCGTACTGCAATGGCTCATTGCTGTTTTCGGTGACAATTTATTCACCACTTTCATTGTAAGAAAATCAGCGCATTTTCTTGAATTTACAGGGCTTTGCGTATTATTCAATCTTGCCCTTTTTCAGACAAATAAGAAAACCATGCCCGTTTTATCGGTCGTATTCACATCTCTTTATGCTGTATCAGACGAAATTCACCAGCTTTTCGTTGACGGCAGGTCCTGCGAGTTCGGCGATTGGGTAATTGACAGCTGCGGGGCAATACTCGGTACGATAGGATTTTTAATACTGTTTGCCATTATTGACCGCTTGCTCAGCAGAAAAAAGGTAAAATTTGTTGACAGCGAAAATAATTAGTTTATAATATTATGCGTATTTAATTTTGTTGAGCAGACAGCTTTATGGAGGATATGTACATAATGAATGTTCTGGTATATGATAATGATGAGCAAATCGGTATTGCCGCCGGTAATTATATGTGCGGTCAGGTACTTGCCAAGCCTGATTCCGTTTTAGGTCTTGCAACAGGCTCCACTCCGCTTAAGCCGTACGGACATATGATTAAGCTTTATAGAAACGGCGCGGTCAATTTCAGCAAGGTAACAACCTTTAATCTTGATGAATACTGCCGGCTCGATACCAATGATAAAAATTCATACCACAGCTTTATGTATGAGAATCTTTTTAATCATATCAACATTCCGAATGAAAACATTCATTTTCTTAACGGAAATGCTGATGATTTGGAAAAAGAATGTAAAGAATATGAAATGAGAATAAAAAAAGCCGGCGGAATTGATATTCAGCTTCTCGGTATCGGCTCAAACGGTCATATTGCTTTTAACGAGCCGTCGGACAGCTTTCAGAGATGGAGCCATGTTGTAAAGCTGAAAGAGAGCACAATCAGGGATAACAGCCGTTTTTTCAACTCGGTTGAGGAAGTGCCTACTCACGCTGTTACAATGGGCATAGGCTCAATTATGCAGGCAAAAAGGATTTTGATTATCGCAACGGGCGAGAACAAAGCAAACGCAATAAAACAGCTCATCGGCGGTAATGTAACGCCGCAGTGCCCCGCGTCCGTTCTTCAGTTTCATACTGATGTAACGCTTATGCTTGACAAGGGCGCCGCGTCTAAAATTTAACGGAGGAACACGATAATGGCAGAAAAAGAGAAATTTTATATAACCACACCTATCTATTACCCCTCGGGCAATCCGCATATCGGTCACTGTTACACTACGGTTGCCTGCGATTCCATTGCGCGCTTCAAGCGTATGCAGGGCAAGGATGTAATTTTTCTTACGGGAACGGACGAGCACGGACTCAAAATTGAGCAGAAGGCTAAGGCTGAGGGTATTACTCCAAAAGAATACGTTGACAAAATTGTTGAAATTTTTAAAGACCTCTGGAGTTATATGAACATCAGCTATGACAGATATATCCGCACTACTGATGATTACCATATTGAAACGGTCCAGAAAATATTTAAAGAGCTTTATGACAAAGGATATATCTATAAGGGTAAGTATGTCGGCAAATACTGCACACCCTGCGAATCATTCTGGACAGAAAGCCAGCTTGTTAACGGCAAATGTCCCGAATGCGGACGTGAGGTTACCGAGGCTGAGGAGGAGGCTTACTTTTTCAAAATGTCCCCTTTTGCAGACAGAATCGAAAAGCTCCTTTTGGAAACAGACTATTTACAACCGCGTTCACGGGCAGTTGAGCTTGTAAATAATTTTATCAAGCCCGGTCTTGAGGATCTCTGCGTTTCAAGAACAACATTCAAATGGGGTATTCCCGTAACCTTTGACGACAAGCACGTCGTATATGTCTGGGTTGACGCCCTTTCAAACTATATATCGGCTCTCGGCTATCAGAATAATACTTATTCGGACTTTGAAAAATTCTGGCCCGCCGACCTTCATATGGTGGCAAAGGACATTATGCGTTTTCACGCAATCATCTGGCCGGCTATTCTTATGGCGCTTGAATTACCGCTTCCAAAGCACCTTGCCGTTCACGGCTGGATTACCTTTAACGGTCAGAAAATGAGCAAGTCAATCGGAAATGTTGTTGACCCGAAGATACTCGGCGAGCGTTACGGCGCCGACGCAATAAGATATCATATTTTAAGGGAAATGGCTCTCGGCGCCGACAGCTCCTTCTCAAACGAGATTATGATTAACAGAATTAATTCCGACCTCGCAAACGATTTGGGAAACCTTGTATCAAGAACAGTTGCGATGGTTGAAAAATATTTCGGCGGCACACTTCCTGTTGAAAAGGAAAGCGACGAGATTGACAGGGAGCTTATCGAAATGTCAACATCACTTCGTCAAAAGGTTGCGGACCTTATTGACGAAACACAGCTTAACAACGCACTTGCGGAAATATTCAGAGTAATCTCAAGAGCAAACAAATATATTGACGAGACTACACCATGGATTCTCGGCAAGGACGAAAGCAAGAAAAGCCGCCTTTCCTGTGTTCTTTACAATCTTCTTGAGACAATCCGCATTACCACTACCCTGCTCTCCTGCTTTATGCCGACAACTATGCCGAAGGTCTGGGAACAGATAGGCGCTGATGAAAAACTCATCACCTATGAAAACGCCGCTAAGTTCAATGTGCTTCCGCAGGACGTAACTGTTAAAAAAGGTCCTGCGCTTTTCCCGCGAATTGATTTTGACAAGGAAATTGAAGAGCTCAATGCACTGATTGCAAAGCAGGCAGAGGAGGCTCAAAAGGCACAGCAAAAGCCCGAAATTACAGGACTTGCTGAAATCAGCTTTGACGATTTTTCAAAGCTTGATTTAAGAGTAGCCGAAATTACCGCCTGTGAGCCTGTCAAAAGAGCCAAAAAGCTCCTTAAAATCATTGTCAATGACGGCACGGCAGAGCCGAGACAAATTGTTTCAGGCATCGCGCCGTGGTATAAGCCTGAGGAGCTTGTAGGAAAAAGCGTTGTAATTGTCGCAAACCTCAAGCCTGCTAAGCTATGCGGTGAGATGAGCAACGGAATGCTTCTTGCGGGAGACGTAAGCAAAGACAATGTAAAGGTACTCTTTGTTGACGGTATGCCCGCAGGCACCAAGATAAGATAAAACAGGATAAGGTAAAAATATGTATCATAATATTTTTGATACACATTCGCATTACGATGACAGTAAATTCAACCCTGACAGAGAGACTCTGTTAAACAGTCTTAAAAGTCAGGGTGTTACTTTTGTTGTAAGCTGCGGATGTGACATAGACTCAACTCAGTTCAATTTTGATTTGTCACAGGCATATGACTATATCTATTTTGCCGCGGGCTTTCATCCCGAAAATCTTGAAAGTGCTACCCTTGAGGATTTGGCGGTCATAAAAAAATTCGCGGGTAATGAAAAGTGCGTTGCGATTGGAGAAATCGGTCTTGATTACCACTGGATGAGTTCGTCAAAAAAGGTTCAGAGGGACTTTTTTGAAGCACAGATTAATCTCGCAAATGAGCTTGATATGCCCGTCATTGTACACGACAGGGAGGCACACGGCGACACGCTTGATATACTTAAAGCGACAAAGCCAAAGGGAGTTGTTCATTGTTTTTCAGGCTCAAAGGAAATGGCGAGAGAGATAATTAAGCTCGGTATGTATATCGGTCTTAACGGTGTCGTAACATTTAATAACGCAAGAAAAAGCCTTGAGGTTGTAAAGGAAATACCGCTTGAGCGTCTTGTGCTTGAAACTGACTGTCCGTATCTTGCGCCCGTTCCTATGAGAGGAAAGATAAATAATTCCTCATATATTCCCTTTATTGCGGAAAAAATTGCGGATACGCTTAGTATGAATGCTCAGGAAATTCTTGACATTACACAAAATAACGCAAAGAAATTATATTCATTAGATTAACAGGACGGCTAAATTCTTCTGCTGTCCTGTGCATATCATTTATTGATTTTGTATTTTTAATATGGTATCATTTTAAAAGTTTAATTAGTCAGGAGATAAAACAGTGAGTAGGATTCAGGAAATTCTTAATTCTATAAGCAATTTTGTATGGGGACCCGTGATGCTTGTGTTCCTTGTAGGAACAGGCGTATTTCTTACAATAAGACTTCATTTTCTGCCCTGGAGAAATCTTGGCTCATCGCTTAAAAGATTATTCAGCAAGGAATCAAGACGTACGGATAACGGCAAAGGCGACATATCACCGTTCTCCGCTCTGATGACCGCGCTTGCCGCAACGGTCGGCACAGGCAATATTGTCGGCGTTGCAACAGCAATGGTTATGGGCGGTCCGGGAGCACTCGTATGGATGTGGATATCCGCCGCATTCGGTATATCAACTAAATACGCGGAATGCGCTCTTGCCCTGAAATACCGAAGCGTAAATGAAAAGGGCGAAATGTGCGGCGGACCGATGTACACACTTAAAAACGCTTTCAAAAATAAAAAGCTCGGTAAAATATTGGCAATGCTTTTTGCGGTTTTTACCGTCCTCGCTTCATTCGGTATCGGTAATGCTACTCAGGCTAATTCAATTTCAAGCGCAGTAAACTCAACCTTTACCGTTCCTAAATGGATTGTCGGATTAATTCTTACCATATTAACCGCTCTTATCATTATCGGAGGTATAAAGTCAATATCAAAGGTATCTTCGGTGCTTGTTCCGGCTATGGCTGTTTTCTATATTCTGGCAGGTGTTATCGTTATTGTGATAAATTATAAAAATCTGCCCGCGGGAATTGCAAATATTTTTTCTATGGCATTTGGCGGAAGAGCCGTTGCGGGCGGATTGGTCGGTACGATAACCGCGTCGGTTATGAGTACAATGCGCTACGGTATTGCACGCGGAGTTTTCTCAAATGAGGCGGGTCTCGGCAGCGCCGCGATATCAGCCGCCTCTGCTACATCTGATCACCACGTCAGGCAGGGATACATAAATATGTGCGGTACTTTTATTGACACAATTGTTGTATGCACCGTAACAGGTCTCGCGATTGCGTCAAGCGGAAGTCTCGGCTCAGTTGACCCGTCAACGGGAAAGCTTTATGAAGGCGCGGCTTTAACGATTGCCGCTTTTGAATCGGCGCTCGGAAAAACGGGTGCGGTTTTCGTTACAATAGGCATAATCCTTTTCGCTTTTTCAACGATTCTCGGATGGGAATACAACGGAGAAAAGGCACTTGAATTTATACTGAAAAAGCCCGTATACTGCTATATTTACAGGGTGATTTTTTCAGTCCTTGTCTTTATAGGAGCGACAGCGTCTCTTGATATTGTATGGTCTTTTTCCGACATCGCAAACGGACTTATGGCAATACCGAACCTTATAAGCGTTATTGCGCTTTCGGGAGTTCTTGCAAAGGACACAAAGGAATTTCAAAAAACTTTAAAAGCGGAAAAAGAAAAAGTCAAAAATACAAGGAGCTAAGGAAAAACCTCAGCTCCTTGTATTTTCAGTCATGATTGCTTTTATCAAGATATTCTATCAGCTTTTTCTTTTCCTCGATTGTCATAAGCCTTATTCTTAGAAGTACAGACTGCTCGAAATCAGAAAGCTGATTAAACCTGTCACTGAATTTATATCCCTCAAAATAATTAGGACTGCTCAGCACCTCGTTATTGTTTCTCTCATAATCATCAAGCAATAAATCGACATTGGTATTGTAAAGCCTTGCAAGCATTTGGAGAGTAAAAAGCTTGGGCCTTGTCTTTCCTGTTTCATAATAAGAATATGTGCTTCGGGTTACGTTTAACACATCAGCAACCTGCTGCTGTGTGAGACGTGATTTTTTTCTGTAATATTTCAGTTTTTCCGGCAAATCCGACATGATTATCCCCCTTATATAACCCCGTTTAAAAAATGTCGTCATAAATCGTATTAAATTGTAGTTATTATATACAAATCTGAATATAATGTCAATAATAATCACAATTTATTCTATTGAAAATATTACAAACAGTAAAATAATTGACAAATTTATTACAAAATGATAGAATAATGTTTACGAAATGAAATAAGGAGTGAATTATTTAGTGAAAAAAATAATATCTATTTTATTATCATTTACTGTAATTATAAATATTATTACAATTTTTTCTACAGAAACATTTACTGTACAGGCTGCCGACTATGCGGCTACATTAAAAAACAAAGGCTTTCCGGAAAGTTATATTGATGACCTGGTAGCTCTGCATAACAAACATCCTAAATGGATTTTTGAGCCGCTTAAAACAAATCTCAATTTTCAAACTGCCGTAAACGGTGAGCGTAAAAATCATTCAAGCCAGCTCATTGAAAAACTTTCAGGGACAAGCACCTCCATGTACTGTGATTGTTCCTCATGTAAAAAGAACGGAAAATACGTTATTCAGGAGGCAAGCAACTGGGTTTCCGCTTCTGAAAAGGCGGTTAAATATTATATGGACCCGAGAAATTTCCTTAACGAAAAAGGTATTTTCCAGTTTGAATCTACCGAATACGACGGTACACAGACTAAAGCAGGCGTAGAATCAATACTTAAAGGCACATGGATGTATAATACGCCTATTTCATACTATAACACAGCGGGTAGCTATGTAACACTGAAATCTAAAATCACATATTCCGACTCAATTATGAGTTCAGCCTCAAGAAGCGGTATGAGCGCTTACTACCTTGCGTCAAAAATCAGACAGGAAAACGGAGGAGCAACAGCGTCCGCAACAGCGGTTAAGGGTACTGTAAGCCCGTTCCAAGGCATATACAATTATTATAATATAGGCGCGTATACCGGCGCTATGGACGGACTCGCCTGGGCAGCCGGATTTTTAAAGTTGAATAAAAATGCAACGCTTTACTCATCATATGACAGCTCCTCAAAAAAAGCGGGCGGAACAAAAACATCTATAAAATCCGGTCAGTATATGACATGGAGAGCAAATTGCGGCAACTATTTTTATGTCAGACTTTATAATGAGGGCAACGGATATACCGAAGGAAAAAGCGGTTATGTTTTAAAAAGCGACGTCAGGACAACCTATATGGGTGACACAGGCAGCGGCTGGGGCAGACCGTGGTACTCACCTCATCTTTCAATTTTATACGGCGCAAAATATATTGCTCAGGATTTTAAAACGCAAAACACAGGCTATCTTCAGAAATTTAACGTAACGCCGAAAGCCAATACCTTGTATACACATGAATATATGGCAAATGTTGCCGCCGCCGCGGCTGAATCGGCAACTACATATAACGCATACAAGAATGCGAATATCCTTGACGTTACAAAGACTTTTTACATTCCCATATTCAACAATATGCCAAATGACAGCACATCGGATGTAGGCACAACACCTGCTGACGTAACGGGACTTACGGTAACAAACGCTGATTCAAAATCAATCAGTCTCTCGTGGAAGGCTGTAAGCGATGTAACAGGCTACCGAATTGAGCTTTATGACAACGGAAAGTATTCTTATTACGGTAAAACCTCAAAAACAAGCTTTACCGTAAGCGGACTTACAAGCTGCAAGGGCTATAAGATAAGAGTAAAAGCATATAAAGCCGTTTCAGGTACAAATTATTTCAGCAAAAACTGGATTGAGGTCAGCTACGCGACAAGGGCAACAAGGGTAAGTAATTTCCGAGCAACCGCAAGCAACAGTTCTTCAATAACACTTGGCTGGAATAAAAAATCAGGCGCGACAGGCTATTCGGTATATAAGTACGATACAAATACGAAAAAATACGTGCTTTATAAAACGATAGCAGGCTTAAACAACACATCGCTTAATGTAACAGGTCTTAAAAGCAATACGAAGTACCAGTTCAAAATTAATGCTTATCTTAATTATGGCGGCAAAACCTATAACGGCTATTCAAGCGACGCGCTAAGCGCCTCAACAAAATACAATGTTACAGTCGGCAATGTAACAGGACTTAATGTTAAGTCAGCAGATTCAAAATCCATTACGCTGTCATGGAAGGCTGTAAGCGGTGTAACAGGCTACCGAATTGAGCTTTATGACAACGGAAAGTATTCTTATTACGGTAAAACCTCAAAAACCAGCTTTACCGTAAGCGGACTTACAAATTGCAAGGGCTACAAGATAAGAGTAAAAGCATATAAAGCCGTTTCGGGTACAAATTATTTCAACAATAACTGGATTGAAGTCAGTTATGCGACAAGGGCAACAAGGGTAAGTAATTTCCGCGCAACAGGAAGCAACAACTCTGCAATATACCTTGCGTGGAATAAAAAATCAGGCGCGACAGGCTACAAGATTTATAAGTACGATACGAGTAAGAAAAATTATGTACTTTACCAAACGGTTAAAGGCTCAAATAATACAACCCTTAAAGTATCGGGACTTAAAAATAACACAAAGTACCAGTTTAAGATTTACGCTTACCTCACCTATAACGGAAAGACCTATAACGGCTACTGCAGCAATGCGATAAGCGCCTCAACAAAATACAATATGGTAACCGTAAACAGCGTTTCATCTTCTAAAGCAAAACAGATAGCTGTTAAATGGAATAAGGCTTTGTATAATTGCAGCGGTTATCAGGTTATGTGGTCAACCACAAGCAATTTTTCAGACAATTACAAATCCGTTTATGTAAGCGGTCAAAACAAGCTTTCAACCACTCTTAAAACGTCTCAGAGCAAAAAATACTACTATGTACGTGTAAGAGCGTATAAAACGGTAAATTCCAAAAAAACATATTGCTCCTGGAGCGCTGTAAAGAAAATTAAGGTTAAATAGCAGCATAACAAAAGAGGCTGTCTCAACTGAGAAATGCGTGAGACAGCCTCTTAAATATTTCAGTTTATTTCATTGACTTTACCTTTTCATAGGCATCAATAATTTCCTGCTCAGGCTTCGGTGTTAAGAGAGATACAACTACATTAACAACAAGACCTATAATAAACGCGGGGAGAAGCTCATAGATGTTGAGTACATCCGAAAGACCTGAAATAACTTTTTTCCATACAAATACCATTATTCCGCCTGCGAGCATACCCGCAATAGCACCGTATTTATTTGAACGCTTCCAGAAGAGTGAGAGGAGCATAACAGGACCGAATGACGCGCCAAAGCCTGCCCACGCAAATGAAACAATGCCAAATACAGATGAGTTGGGATCCCACGCGATTACAACACCAATAACAGCGATGACAATTAAAACTCCCCTTGCAATAATCATCTTCGCCTTTTCATTAAGATTGAGCCTGAAAAGACCGCCGAGAATATTCTCCGACATTGATGATGAGGCGGCAAGAAGCTGGCTGTCAGAGGTAGACATCGTGCTTGCAAGGATACCCGCAAGTATTACACCCGCGATAAGCGCAAAAATAACACCGTTTTGTGAGAGAAGATTTGATATCTGAATTATAATCGTTTCGCTGTCTTCAAGCGGCGCAAGAGAATTATTGTTAACCATTCCGAGACCTACAACGCCTATTAAAACAGCTATACCCATTGAAATTACAACCCAGACAGACGCAACACGGCGTGAAATCTTGACTTTATTCACGTCTTTTATAGCCATAAATCTGAGAAGAATATGCGGCATACCGAAATATCCGAGAGCCCATGCAAGTGTTGATACGACTTTAATCGCACCGTACGGCGAGGCGCCGCCTGTTTTGGCATCATACGTATTGAACATATCAAGATAACCGGGGAGAGCCTTTGCGTTCATCATTACTGTATCCCAGCCCCCTGCCTGTGATATACCGAAAACAAGAACTACAATAAGCGCAATGGTCATTATTATTGACTGAATAAGGTCGGTAGTTGACGCGGCATTAAAACCGCCAAGCGATGTGTAGCCAACAATTATAATTGCGGAGATAATCATAGCGAGATGATAGTCAACGCCGAAAAGAGTTCCGAAGAGCTTTCCGCAGGCGGCAAAGCCCGATGCGGTATACGGAACGAAGAACACAATAATAACAACAGCGGCAATTGCCATGAGTATTCTGCTGTTGTCCTTATATCTAAGTGAAAAATAATCGGGTATTGTAATAGCGCCGATATGCTCCGAATAATTACGGAGCTTTTTCGCAACGATAAGCCAGTTAAGATATGTACCTACGGCAAGACCTATAACTGTCCATCCGACATCCGCTACACCTGAAAGATATGCCAGACCGGGAAGTCCCATAAGCAGATAGCTTGACATATCGGACGCCTCGGCGCTCATTGCGGTAACAATAGGTCCGAGCCTTCGCCCGCCGAGATAAAAATCACCGACATTACTTGTTCGTTTTGAAAAAACAGCGCCTATAATTACCATTGCCACAAGATAAACAGCAATGACAATCATAATACATATTTGCGCAGTTGTCATTTTCATTCCTCCATCCATTTTCATAAATATAAAAGGGCACCGTGCAATTCACAAAAACACGATGCCTTATTTTAACATATTAAAGCGGTAATGTAAAGTTTAAATATTATACTTTTTTCAGTCTTATTACATTCCAGCTAAACGGCTTAAGCTCAGCAGTAAGAATATTTCCGTCCGTTTTCGGAACAGCGTTTTTATGAGGCTTGACAAACGGGTTATCAATACTGTTTTCGGCGGTCTTATCATAACCGTCCATTGAAATAAATTCAAAAGGCTTGTAACCCTCAAAATTCATTAAATTAACATCAAGCACCGCATTGTCATCAAGGGATTTATTGACGCAGAATATTGTCATACTCTCATTTTCCTCATCCAGCGTTGCAATTGCCTCTAAATAAGGAACATCGGTAAATCTCTTTGTATCGTGCTTAGGACAGCTTATAATCGGATTAAGCGCCGCTCCCCTGCCGAAATTGCTGAGATGCTCAAACGGATAGAATATCGTCTGCTTAAATATTCCTCCCCCTGTCTGCGTAAAAATAGGAGCGATAACATTAACAAGCTGTGCAAGACAGGCAATTTTAATTCTGTCGCAATGTCGAAGCAGAGTTATGAGCATTGAGCCCACAACAAGCGCATCCTCAAAATTATATATGTCCTCAAGCCGCGGCGGAGCGACCGACCAGCGCTCATACGGAGCATTGTCTGAATGATACCATACATTCCACTCGTCAAATGAAAGATGAATCGTCTTTTTTGAACGCTTTTTCGCCTTGACATAATCACATACACATAGAACTGTATGTATAAACTCCTCAAGCTCCAAAGTCTGAGCCAAAAAAGATTCGGTATCATCATCGTGGTTTCCGTAATACTGGTGGAGAGAAACATAGTCGATACTGTCATATGCGATATCAAGCGATTCAGCCTCCCATTCACCGAAGGTTTTTGCGTTTCTGCTTGATGAGCCGCAGAGGACTGTCTCGATTGAGCCGTCGGTCCACTTCATCATTTTTGATGCCTCAAGCGCAACCCTGCCGTATTCCTTTGCAGTTTTTGCTCCCATCTGCCACGCGCCGTCCATTTCGTTTCCGAGACACCAAAGCTTAATATCCCACGGCTTTTCATAGCCGTGAGCTTTTCTTAAATCGGACCAAGCCGAGCCACCCTTGTGATTTGTGTACTCAACAAGATTTCTCGCCTCCTCAGGACCGCGTGTACCGAGATTTACTGCCATCATACATTCGGTATTTGCCTTTTCGCACCATTTCATAAATTCATTTGTGCCGATATAATTAGGCTCGGTAGTACCCCACGCAAGGTCAAGGCGTTTCGGTCTTTTTTCAACCGGACCTACTCCGTCCTCCCAGTTATAGCCCGAAACAAAGTTGCCTCCTGGATAGCGTACAACAGGAACATTAAGCTCCTTTACAAGCTCTATAACATCTTTTCTGAATCCGTCCTCGTCTGCTGTTTTATGGCCGGGCTCATAAATTCCGCCGTAAACCGCTCTGCCTAAATGCTCAATAAAGGAGCCGTAAATTCTTTTGTCTATCTCGCCTATTTTAAATTCTCTGGCAAGTGTCATTTTTGCTTTCATAATATAAATCTCCATAGTCTTTATTATTTCAATAAGGGGCTTGCCTCTTATTCAGCATAGCAAGACGCGGTGTTATCCGCGTTGAGAAATCAATTAGGGGATTGTATCCGACCACTGATTTCAAAAAAGAAACCCGCCGCCTTAGAGGCGGGGGACATCTTGCCCAAGTTATAAAGGCTTGAACGCGTCCGCCGAATGCTTGCATATCGGGCAGATAAAATCCTCAGGAAGCTCATCGCCCTCATATATATAACCGCATATTTCACAGATAAAGCCCTTTTTCTTTGCGGGCTGCGGTTTTGGCTTGATATTATCAAAATAATACTGATAAGTTACAGATTTTTCGTCTGAAAGCGTCTGCGCCTCGGTTACCTCCGCAATAAAAAGGGTGTGCGTACCGCAGTCAACCTCATTAATCACCTTACCCGAAATAAAGGCGTTTGTGAAAGTGGAAATATATACAATACCGTTTTCACCTCTCGGCATATTACCGGAAACAATCTTATTTGTATCCCTTCCGCTCTTAAATCCGTAATGCTGAAAAACTGAAAAAGGCACGCTTTGCGTAAGAACCGATACGTTGAAAACACCTGTCTTCTTAATCATATCGTGTGTATAATTACTCTTGTTGACAGTAATTGAGATACAAAGCGGAGAATCCGTCACCTGCTGAACAGTATTAATGATACAGCCGTTATCCCTTTTACCGTCACGTGCCGTTAAAACAAACAGCCCATAGCTGAGCTTAAAAACAGAAGCCTTATCAATCACATTTATCACCTTTCTTTTTTATATTAACAATGATTATACCTGCTGAAACAAGCATAAGCGCAAGCATTGTCCTTATGCCTGAGCCGGCAGAACTTTCGCCTAAAAATACGGCAGCAAAACACAGCCGAATATCGGCGTCATAAAGCCGAATACCGCAACCCTTGACACATCGTTGTGCTTAAGCAGTATTCCCCACAGTGTATATGCGGCGGCAGACAGAAAAGCCAAATAAATAAGCAGTAAAATTCCCTTTATACCGCCCTCTGAAATTTTTCCGCCAATGGCAAGACCCGATACAATCATTACAAGTCCGCCCAAAACAAACTGATAACCGCTTAAAACTATGGTGTTTTCAGCTTGTGAATAACGCTTTATAAGGACAGAAGACACGGCATAGGATATTGACGAAAGCAATATGAAGCCTTCACCGAAAAGGGAAAAAGCGCTGTCAGAAGACGTATCGGAAAGATTAACGATTACAGTCCCCGCAAATCCGATAATACATCCTGCCGCTTTTTGAAAACTCAGCTTTTCCTGCTTTAACACGAGGGCGGATATAAGTACGGCGAAAAATACGCTTGTACTGTTAATTACAGAGCTCTTTGTCCCTGTTGTGTGCGCAAGTCCGATGTAGAAAAACAGGTACTGCAATATTGTCTGAAAAAGCGAGAGCATACAAACGCATTTAATATTCTCACGCTTGGGATAAAGAAACTTTTTTGAAATCATACTTCCGGATATTATAACCAGAATTCCCGCAAGTGTAAACCTTATACCTGCAAAAAGTATTTGTGACGAATAGTCATCAGAGCTGATTTCAAAAAGCCTGTAGCCTATTTTGATAAACGGAAAAGCACTGCCCCAAAGCGCACAGCATACCATTGCGATGAGGCAAACAATTATCGGATTTTTTAAACCGGGAAATTGATTTTTCGGGCGCATTTTATTTTGTAGTTGAGCCGAATCCGCCGTCTCTGATACCGTCTGTATCATCGTCAACCGTTATGCCGTACTGCATGAAAATGCCCTGCGCGAATCCGTCCCCTGCCGATACGGCGGCAACGTGACCCTCGTCGTGAGCGTCACAGCTTATCTTAATCATAATATGCCCTTCGTTTGACGAGTTATAGTAATCGGAGTCGATAATCCCAACCGTGTTGTCAAGTTGGCATCTGTGCTTGAATCCGAGACCCGAACGCGGGTAAATTGAAAGCACCCAGCCCTCGTCAATTTTAGAACGTATACCCGTCGGTACAAGCGTGGACTTGTCCTTAACAAACGTAACATCCGCCGGAGCGTAAAAATCATAGCCTGCCGAGCCTGTAGTAGCTCTCTTTGGAAGCTTTATACTGTCATAAATTGCTCTTACATTCTCAGTCCCGGGAAAATTCTTGAGCCAATCCTTTTCAAACTGCTCATAGGAAACTTTTTCAAATTGTGCAATTTTTTTCATGCTATTCTCCTATATAATATATAAATTTCACAGGAACATATTACCACATAAAAATAAATAAAACAATGCCAATTTGTCTTTTTTTCAGACACAGGCATTGTTTTTTGACAGGGGCTTGCTGCCTAAATATAATCACAGACCGAAACTTACGCTGAGTGCTTGATTTACCTTTCCCATATCGCTGGTATCAAGGCTTCCCATTTTTTCCTTAAGCCTTCTTTTATCAATGGTGCGTACCTGCTCAAGAAGAACAATGCTGTCCTTTGCGAGTCCGCAGTTTCTTGCGTCGACCTCAATATGCGTCGGCAAATTATTTTTATCTCTTTGCGAGGTAATTGCGGCGGCAATGACTGTTGGTGAAAATTTATTGCCGACATCATTTTGCACAATCAAAACAGGTCTTACGCCTCCCTGCTCAGAACCAACAACGGGACTTAAATCAGCATAGTAAATTTCGCCTCGTTTGATTAACAATTAAATCACCTTCATAAATTTCTTGCGTCTTTAGGGTGATAAAATTCAAATAAATCTGTCTAAGCATTACCACCCTTTACTTTCAAAATTAGCATTGCCATATTTCATTCGTCCTATACCATTATATGTAAATTCTTTTTTAAGGTTTTTTGTCAAATAACAATTTTTTTAGTATATCATAAAATGAATTAGTACAATGAAAGGAGAAAAATTATGGATAATTATGTTGACCTTTTTAAACCCAGCTTTCTGAAAAAGGACCAGCGTCCTGCTTTACCCGCTGACGCTACCGTAACGATGTCTTACGTTCCTTTACAGCTTGAACTTATAACATATGATGAAGAAAAAGGGCTTGATAACGGAACAATATTCCCTGCCCTCAACAAACCGTTTTTAGGAAGGATGGTAAAAAGAATATGAGTATGAGTAAAACCAAGCTTTTAAGACGGGTAAGCGCTCTCGGCTTTGCGATGCAGGAATTCAGACTTTTTTTAGATACACATCCAGACGATACTGACGCATTAGAGCTTTTTAACAGCTATAAGAAAAAATATGATGCGGCAAAGGATGAATATGAAAAGGAGTTCGGTCCTCTCACCCTGAACGGCTGTAATTCTGACGAATGGCTTAAAAATCCGTGGCCGTGGGACAATGCCGACAACTAAACAATAGCAACTAAAAAAGAGTACAAAGCTGTAACGCTTTGTACTCTCGCTTTTTATAATTATCTGTTTCTTCTCTGCGGCGGCGGAAGAAAATCATCAGGCGGATTATCCTGTCTTTCTGCACGTTCAATTTTCTGTCTGCGGCGTTTCTTTTTCTTCTTGTTATTATTGATAACAAGAAGAATATATACGATTACAAGCAAAATAACAGCTATAACCGCAATCTTAACGGCTGTTGTTGAGAAAAATGTCTTTACGGCATTGATTACCTTTAAAAAGGTTGAAAGCTCAATATCCTTTGCCGCAACCAAATCAACGGTTGCTATAACCTCGTCTCCGTAAATCACATTAGCCTTACAGACGTCCTGTCCCTTTGTAACAGGCGCCTTGAGAAGCTCGGGCTTGTCCACTGCTTCAATAATAACGGCTGATTTATCAAGCGCGGCGGGAACAATAACATTTTTATCAGCCTTTGCTACAAGCTGAACACTGTCAGCGTCTTTACCGTCCTCAACAGTAATTTCGCTCAGCACCTCATTTTCACTTACCAGTGTCGTGTATTTAAGACTGTCAAATGCCCACTCAAAAAGCGACTTCGCGTCAATAAAGGAGCATTTTGTTTCATATGATTCTCCGTTAATTTTCTGTCTCGGGGACTTAAGGACAACGGCAAGGTAATTATAGCCGTCCTTTGACGCCTTAGTGATTACGCAGTATTCCGCCTCCTCTGTGGAGCCTGTTTTTATTCCCTGCGCATATTCATAGTAATATGAAACATATCCCGGCTGGAGCATTTGATTTGTATGCCCAAGCGTCATATCCTTGTATTTCACCTCAGTGGCGGTTGAATATCTTACGAAATCAGGATTTTTCAGCGCCGCTATGGTTATCGTTGCCATATCACGAGCGGTTGTATAATGATTATTGTCGTGAAGTCCGTCGGGATTTACAAAATGCGTATCCTTACAACCGAGTGACTGAACATATTTGTTCATTTTATCAACAAAGGCTGTAACCGTACCCGAAACATATTCAGCAAGAACCTGACATGCGTCACAGGCTGAATATACCATTGTGAGATATAGAAGCTCATCGATTGTAAGCTCCTCGCCCACGGTTATGCCCGCCACCTGCGCGCCCGTTCCGAGTGTTGCGTCAAAAGCCGACTGGCTCATCTTTGTCTTTGCCTGAAAATCCTTTACATTATTAAGGACAACCATCGCCGTTACAATCTTGGTAAGCGATGCGGGATAAAGCCTTTCGTCAATATTTTTCTGTGCAACAACGGGATATGAATCATCGTCAAGATTTATCAGCATATAAGCCTCTGCATAAATCTTTCTGTCGGGTACATAAGAAGCGGCGTCCGCCGAAGCAAACGGCACGCAAAACAACGAAGTAAATAAAACGATAACGGTTAAAATATAAGAAAGTGTTCTTTTCATAGACTTGACACCTTTATTGTAAAAATATATTATATTAATAGTTTATCATTTTTTATTATTGTTTTAAAGACTATTTTATATTTTTTTGGAGAAAATTATGATTTACATAACAGGCGACACACACGGAGACATTTCATGCTTTAAAAACCCAAAGCTGTCCAAGCTGGGTGAAAAGGATATTGTAATTGTCTGCGGTGATTTCGGATTTATATGGGAGCCAAAAAACCCGACTGAAAAAAAGAATATGGAATGGCTGAAAAAAAGAAAGTACACCATATGCTTTGTTGACGGCGCGCACGAAAACTTTGATATTCTCAACTCCTACACACCTTACCGCTGGAAGGGCGGAAACACCCATAAAATTGCCGATAATATTTATCATCTTATGCGCGGCGAGGTTTTCACTTTCGAAGGCAAGACCTTTTTTGTTATGGGCGGAGGAGAAAGCGACGACGCCTATATGCGTGAGAAGGGCTCAACCTGGTGGGAAACTGAACTTCCAAACGCTGAGGAGCTGAAAAACGGCGTCAGTAACCTGAAAGACACAGAAAAAAATATTAATTATATTCTGACTTACGAGGCGCCGACAATCGCAAAGGATATCCTCAAGCAGAGAACAAATCAGAATATTATAATTACACCTCTTAACACTTATCTTCAGGAAATTATGCACAATGTGGATTATATGCACTGGTATTTCGGCTCGCTTCATATTGACCTTAACATAAGCAAAAAAATGACAGCGGTTTTTAATGAATTTATTCAGGTATAAAAACTCTCGGTACACACAAGTGTACCGAGAGTTTTTGCTTTACTATCTCTTAATTTTTACTATTGTCGAATATGCGGAATAGTAGGTTTTATTTCCAACCTTTTTATAGGAACGGATTCTTACGTAGTAGGTTTTACCCTTCTTTAAATTTTTGAAGGTGTAAGCGTAATTAGTATTTTTCTTAACTGTTACTCCCTTAACACCCTTTTTAAAATTTTTGGAGGTTGAAAGGTATACCTGATAACCTGTAACAGTTTTATCCTTATTCCACGTAACCCTTAAATTTTTACTGCCTTTGCGTGCAACCTTGCAGGTTAATTTCTTAGGATTAGTGCGGACTGTAAGCTCTTTTACAGGACCATTATTTGTAAACGCCTTGCCGTTTACCTTACCCTTTATAACTGCGCGGACTCTGATTTTATACTGGGTATTAGCCTTAACGGCAGTCTTTTTGCCCTTTAAGTAGACTGTTTTAATCCTATAAGAGGCGCCTGAGGTCTGACCAACTTTTTTCCAACACTTTTTACCTGTATCGTAAACCCAAATCTCATAGATACAACTGCTGCCCTGCTTTTTCCACGAAACATTTATATAGCTTTGTGTTGTAGAGGTCTTGACTGATGAAGGAGCCGAAGGATTTATATAATAAATAAATTTACCTGAGACGACTTTTGAATAATCTCCGATACCCGTAATTGTACCCTGATAAACACCAGGATTTGTCGCGTTGCCGCTAATCTTATAGTCCGTTCCGCTCTTGAGCGTTACATTACCGAGCTTAACAGTTGCCTTTGCCGTCTGCTTTTTACCGTTATAAGTTAAATTTGAGCCTGTAATCGACAGCTTGCCATATGCAATATTAAACTTCATTGAAGCCTTGCCCGTATAGTTGCTTATAAACTCAATATTAACAGTTGCTGTTCCGACTTTAATATTGTTTGAATAAGAAGTAATTTTATAATCCTTACCGTTTACCAAGGTAATCTGCTTTCCTGTTGCAGTATCCTTAAGCGCAAGCTTGAAATCAGTCGGCTTAACCGCCTTTCCCGTATACTGATATTTTGTATTTGAGATAAGCTTGTTATTGAATAAGGAAGAAATATCGCTTCTTTTATCAATCTTATATGTCCACTCTGCAACTGTTCCCGCCTGAACATATTTACTGCCTGCAAGACCGATGATTCTGATTATACCTGAATTACCGTAATCAAGACCGCCTATAACCTCAATCCTATAATCAGTACCGCTCACTATTGCGGTATTACCGATTTTAAGTGAGGATAAGCCCCTTTCAATATCCGTGCCGTAGGCAGCGTTAATATTTCTTGAACCGAAATTAGCTAAATCAGCTTTATTAACGGTAAACGGAATTTCAATAAATCCTGTATAATTGCCCTTGTATACAACCTTAATTGTATATGCGCCCGGATTTCGAGGACTTACATTCGTCTTTGAGACATCACTGTTCAGGAAACAGTACATATCATAATCTTTACTTTCAATCAGCAAAGTCCCCGAATTATCAAAAAGCTTTGCCTCAATTAAAATATCATTGCCAATAAAGCCCGCTTGCTGAGGTACTCTCGTAGATTCTAAATCATACTCCGCCCAATCGCTCATATCAAGCGGAGATATAACAACCGCCTTTTTATGAATTACATTGCTCCGAGTAGTTATAATGTCAAAATAATATGTGCCCGCGTCGAGAATAAACTGATCCTCACAGGTATACTCTATTCCCCGCGCGAAATCATAAAATTCGCAGCTGTAATAATATCCCTTGCCATAAAAATCAAAACCTTCAACCGGAATAAAGCTGTTTTCATTATTCTTGTCGATTTTATAACAGTTTCCGTCAGGGTCAATAATCATATAATCCTCAAGATTATATACGCCTGTATCAACATATGCTTTATCCGCGTCAGCGTCACGCCTGCGTGTTACAACAGTATAAAAATTATCCTCATTAATATCTGAAATTTCAAATTCGTAATCGCTCTCGCTTTGCTTAATTGATTCATACTCGTCAAAAAGCTGCTGGTGATTATCCGGTGAATAATTTTTGTTGTCAGTACCCCTTAAGAAATAAGAATAATTAATAATTGAAAACGCATCCGATAATTTCTTGCTCTTCTGACAGCCAAAGGTAACATCAACCGCGTACCAGGTATAATCCGTATCATTGAAATCCTTGAGATATACCATATTCCATGCATGAGGGTCAGACCTTGCACCGTCTGTATAGTCTCCCTTAACAATCTGACAGTCAATACCGTTGAGCTTGCAAAGATAATAGAAAACAAGAGAATATCCGTCACAAACGGAACGTCCCTGATTACGCTTGTTTATTCTGTATATGCCCTGACTGTCTATTTGATAGCTTAAATCCATTGACTTATCAACATCAAATATTTCAGGGTTATACGCTCCGTCAGAATTACCGAAAAGCGCTCCGTAGGCTGAATGGGAATAACGGTATTGTTCTGTGTCCTTTCCGACTGTTCCCTCATAGACATCCATATCATAAACGGTATTTTTAGCAATAAAATTATAAATTGTTTTTACGATATAATACTGCCTTTCATCACCTTCGGAATTTTTAATGGTTTCATTATCTTCAATATAAACCTTATTAAAACGCTCCAGGTATGATGATATCATATCCTCCTCAAGCTTAGTTGTATTGTTTACTATATCTACATTCATCTTGTAAAAAGAATAGCTTTCAGAGGTTGTGTTTATTAATCCTGAATTACGGTTGAGGTGAGCCACACTCATAAATTCAAGATAATCACCGCCGTAAGGTGTTTTGTCATCATTATAAACCTGCTTATTTATCGTATTGAAAACAGTTTCCATACTGTTTGCGGAAGATTTTTTATCAACCATAAAATAAACGCTGTAATGATCCTCACGGTTATACATCGTACTGCGAAGCTCTACGGTAACAGTATCGTAATTTGCATTATCATATATACATTCGTGCCAAGCACCGTCCGAAGCTACCCAATAGCTTTCAGTTGACTTGTCAACATAATATTTAGGTTCACCGCTTTGAACAGGCTTATTTTCATAAAAGTCTGACGCGTCAAGAGCCTGCGCGGAAACGGGCAAAACCAAAAAGCACAGAAAAAGAAAAGATATACACAAAATAACTTTTAATAATACATTTCTTAAATCTGATTTAGCCATAAAATCTCCCCCCTATCTTTTCCTTTAATATATTATATCATATTTACTATATAAAGTATATTAAAATTATGAACAAAATAAAAAGCGTAAAATTGTGAATTTGTGACAATTCTACGCTTTCATCTTTAATGATTCAATACCGCTCTCTCAATAAAATCATTGATATAATCATATACCTCTTCTTTGTTGATTTCATTGAGAATTTCATGCCTTGCGTCAGGGAAAAATTTAATCTCAGCCTTTGTATGCCCTGTGGAAACAAGTCTGTCATAAACCTCTTTTACACCCTTTGTGTAATTTCCTACGGGGTCCATTGAACCGCTGATTAAGAGTACGGGCATATCCTTATCAATATTATTTGCCCAGTCATCATTGTTGCACTCCATAACAAGATGTGCCAAATCCCTGTATCCCATCGCGGAAAAAGTAAATCCACAGTATTCGTCAGCAACATAATCGTCAATTGTCGCCTTGTCCCTTGAGCCCCAGTCATAATCTGTTCTGTGCTCAAACGGCTTGTCATACGCACCGAATCCGACTTTTTTAAGCCAATCTGACTTATATGTTTTACCCTTAACGGCACCGATAAGATTAGTAAGCGCAATACTGATTTTTGCAAGCGGATTTGAGCCGGAAGTACCGATAAAAACGGCACCGTCAAAGCAGTTTCCGTATTCATTGATAAAGCATCTCATAACCATACTGCCCATTGAATGACCGCATATTATGTAGGGCTTATCAGGGTATTCCTTCTTTGCAGTATTCATAAGCGTCTTGGCGTCCGCAATAATGTCCTTGTAGCCGTCATTATCACCGAAATATCCAAGATGCTCCTTTTTTTGATTGGATTTGCCGTGATTAATCATATCGTTCATAAACACAGCGTATCCCATATCGGTAAATGCCTTGATACACTTTTTGTATCTCCCGCAATGCTCAGCCATACCGTGATGAATTTGCAAAACAGCCTTGATACTTTCCTTATCGTCAGGAGCCCATTGCCATGCCTTTATTTCACACAGACCCGATTTACTCCTGAAGGAATATTCTTTAGTTTTCATAAAATTTTACCCCTCTCGGATTAAGGCGCACAACTGATTATTTTTCCTCCTGAATATCCTCAGCGGGAACATCATTCTCCGGCATATCAGATGTGCAGTGACAGCACTTAACAGCGTCAATCGGAATTTCACTCTTGCAGAACGGACAAATCTTGGTTGTCGGCTCCGGCACAGGCTCCTCTTCCTTCTTTTTACCGATAGTCATAGCCTTATTGACTGCCTTAACTATGCAGAAAATAATGAACGCCATAATTATGAAATTGATAATTGCGGAAATAAATGCGCCGTAGTCAATATAGTTGTCGCCGATAAGGTGAATTTTACCCTGAATTTCCGCACCGCCGATACAGTTAATAAGCGGATTGATAATGTTATCGGTAAGTGATGTAACGATTGCGGAAAAAGCGCCGCCTATAATAACACCGACTGCTAAGTCGAGAACATTACCCTTTGCAATAAATTCCTTGAATTCGGAAAAAAACTTCTTCATTTTTAAATCCCCTTTTCTTTAAGTTTCATTATGTAATTAAATAATATCACATTATGCCCGTAAAATCAAATTTTGGAATAAACTTTTTATCCGCTGAGGACAGCTCCTGAATAAACAGCTTATCAATTCCCAGATTGAAAGCATAATTTACAACCTTATTATATTCTCTTTCGGTTATTGTTCTGTTAAGCTCAGGCACATCGCCGAGCATACCGCACGGAACGTACTGCGCCATCAGCGAAAGATACGTTTCGGGAAGATTTTTATTAAACCAATCAATAATTTCAATTGAAGAATTTGTATTTTGGGGCAAAATGAGATGACGGACAATTAGACCGCTTTTCATCATACCGTTCTCAAAACGGTCCTTTACCTGACTTCTCATTTCAAGTACCGCAGCAGACGCTTTTTCAAAATAATCATCTGCCCCCGAATAACGGTACGACTTATCATTTCTTATATATTTTAAATCGGGTAGATAAATATCAACTAAGCCTTTTAGATTTTTGAGCGTTTTGCACTCCTCATATCCGCTGCTGTTATATACAACAGGCACGGGGCTTTTCCACTTGGTAAGCACATTTGCAAGCCTGTTTGCATAATGAGTCGGATTAACGAGATTTATGTTTTCCGCGCCCTGCTCAATAAGGCTTTCAAAAATTTCAATAAGCCTTTCGTCAGTAATATCGACGCCCTTATTATCTCTGCTTATTTCATAATTCTGACAGTATACACAGCGTAAATTACAACCGCTGAAAAACACGGTGCCGCTCCCGTTTTTACCGCTGATGCACGGCTCCTCCCAGAAATGAAGCGACGCTCTCGCGGCTCGGAAGGTGCTTTTGCTTTGACAAAAGCCAAATTTTCTTTCTCTGTCTGCGTTACAATGTCTCGGACAAATTGAACAAATCATAACAACGCCTTGTAAATATCACCTTTCTTAAACGGTGTTTGAGAGGCGGTTTCCCTTGCGGCATTATTTACTGACATACCGCCCGCAACAAACTCATTTGCCATTTTAAGAGCGTCTTCAAAGGTCATTTCAGTAATCGGCTGAGACTTTTTTCCCTCGATAATCAAAACGATTTCACCCTTGAGCGAGCCGTTGCCATAAAGCTCACACGCCTCACCGAGCGTCGTTTTAATCACCTGCTCATGGAGCTTGGTAAGCTCTCGGACGATTGCGATTTTCCTGTCACCGAGAGTTTTATACAAATCCCGCAGGGTGTTAGCAAGCTTATGCGGCGCCTCATAGAAAATAAGAGTTCGTTTTTCATCTTTTATTTCCTCTAAATGCTCTCTCCTTGACTTTTTACTCACCGATAAAAATCCCTCAAAGGTAAAGCGTCCGCTGTCCATACCCGATATTGCAAGCGCCGACGCAAAGGCAGTCGGGCCGGGAACAGCTTCAACCGCTATACCCATTTCATAACAAAGCGCGACAAGCTCCTGTCCCGGGTCTGAAATCGCAGGCATACCTGCATCCGTCACAATTGCGCAGCTTTCACCGCCTGCAATACGTTTGCAGATAATCTCTCCGCGCGCTCTCTTGTTATGCTCAAAATATGATATCATTTCTTTCTTGATACCAAAATGATTTAACAGCTTTACTGTAACCCTTGTGTCCTCCGCGGCAATAAAGTCCACCGCTTCAAGCGTCTCAACAGCACGCGGTGACAGATCGCCGAGATTACCTATCGGTGTTCCCACAACATATAATTTTCCGTTCATTATTTATCGTACCCGTCGGCATAAGAGCCGTATATTTCAATCATCTCATCGGTAAATTTACCGTTTTCTTTTTTTATAATGAGCTGAGGCTCAACGCGCAAAAACGGCTTTGCCCCCTTCTGTCCCTGAACTAAAAACAGAAAAGGCTGCCCGCCAGCCCTGTCCTGCACAAATCTCAATCGCTTCGGTTCAAGCTTATATTTGCGCATAAGCTCCAGAGTATCCACAAGACGTTCGGGTCTGTGGCACATACAAAATCTTCCGCCGTATTTCAGCAGATACGCTCCTGCCTTAACAGCGTCCTCAATATTACAGCACACCTCATGCCTTGCAAGCCTTGCGCTTTCTCCGAGTGATTCAATACCTGTTCCGACAGGCTTGTACGGAGGATTTATAGTAACGAGCGAAAACTCCTCCGCTCTAAAAATCCTGTCAATCTCCCTCAAATCGCAGTTATAAGGAGTTATCCTGTTTTCCAAACCGTTTTCTTTAATGGAACAGCAGACCTGCTCATAAGCGTTTTTCTGAATATCAAGGCATGAAACATTATTTATTTTTTCATTCCTCAGCCACAGAAACGGAATTATTCCGCAGCCTGTCCCCATATCAAGCGCCTTGTCCCTTGCTTTAATATTTGCAAAGTGGGACAGTATAACCGCGTCTGTGCCAAAGGTGTGCTTATCGCTTACAGCAATTTTTATGTCATCCGACAACCGTTCAAATTTATACATAAAAACATTATAACAATAACACGGCACTTTTTCAACAAATAAAAACGGGAGGATTTTCTCCTCCCGAAAAATATTAAAATATTATGCGTCAAGAGCCTTGTGAAGAAATGCCTTTAAAACGTCACTTTTAGGATTATTAAAGATTTCATCGGGTGTTCCCGATTCCTCAATAACACCGTTTGCCATAAAAATAACCTTGTCCGCAACATTTTTCGCAAATTCCATTTCGTGAGTAACAACAATCATCGTGCTGCTACCTGTTTTGAGACTTCTTATAACATTCAGCACCTCTCCCGTAAGCTCGGGGTCAAGCGCTGATGTAGGCTCATCAAAGCAAAGAATGTCGGGCTGCATTGCAAGCGCGCGGGCAATCGCGACACGCTGCTGCTGTCCGCCCGAAAGCTCGTATGGATATGCCTTTGCCTTCTCCGAAAGTCCCACACGCTCTAAAAGCTCATTTGCGTTTTCGTCAATCTGCTCGTATCTTTTGGATTTGTAATCCTTTGAAATGCCCTTTTTTTCCTTTTTCATAGTTTTGATTTCATCCTTAACCGCAAGTTTAGGCGCAAGTGTAAGATTGTCAAAAACATTGTACTGCGGAAAAAGATTGAACTGCTGAAAAACAAGACCGAAATGCAGACGGTTCCGCCTTATTTCTCTCTCGTTCAGCGTATTCTTATCGCTTGTATCAAGAAGAGACTCACCGTTTACTGTAATAGAGCCTTCATCAGGCGTCTCAAGAAAATTAAGACATCTTAAAAGAGTTGTTTTGCCGCTGCCCGAAGAGCCTATAATAACAAGTACATCGCCCTTTTCAAGCGTAAAATCTATTCCCTTAAGAACCTCATTATTTCCAAAGCTTTTATGTATATTCTTAACCTCTAAAATAGCCATATTGTCAACCTCTGTAATAATTAAGCTTCTTTTCAATCGCACCGAACAGTAATGTTAAAATACCGCAGAATGCAAGATAGAATACGCCTGTGTAGAATAGCGGCCATATCTGACCTTCCATTTTTATGTACGTCTGACCTGCCCATATAATTTCGTATACGGCAATAATTCTCGCTAATGAGGTATCCTTTACAAGCGTAATAATTTCATTGCTCATAGGGGGAATAATGCGCTTGATAACCTGAAGCAAAACGATTTTGAAAAATATCTGCGTCTTGGTCATACCGAGTACCTGACCCGCCTCGTACTGACCTACGGGTATTCCCTCAATACCGCCTCTGTAAATTTCCGAGAAATAGCAGGAATAATTGATTACAAACGCGATAAGTACCGCAACGAAACGGTCAAATACGCTCCAGGAGGCAATCCATGTAATCAGAGAATTAGGATTTTCAATACTCTGCGCCCAAGCACCCGCAAGACCGGGTCCGTAATAAATAACAATCATTTGCAGCATAAGTGGCGTTCCGCGTATTATCCATACAAAGGTTTTAACAAGCCATTTCAGCGGCTTAAACTTGCTCATTGAGCCAAAGCTGATAATCAGACCGAGCGGCAGAGCAAAAACGAGGGTCGACGCAAATAATTCAAGAGTTGTGCCGAATCCCTTTAACAAATCCAGAGTTACTTGCCAGAACATAACAATAAATTTCCCTTCGGTTGTTGTGCAAAAACCGTGACACTTTTATCGTGCCACGGTTTAATCAGTTAAAATAAATTATGCAAGTGTTAATGAATACTTATCGGCAAGCTTCTGGAGTGAGCCGTCAGCCTTCATTTCCTCCATAATTTCATTGACCTTAGCTGTTATATCGGAATCCTTTCTGAATGAAATACCGTATTCCTCTTCATTGAGCGTCATAGCCTGTGTAAGGTCTGCATAGCTTGTACCCTCGCCTGTCATTGCGTTTGCCATTGTGAGGTCAATAACACATGCGTCCGCAGAGCCTGATTCAACCTCCATTAATGCATCTGATTGAGCGGTAACAGCGGTGTAATTACTCATTTTTGCATCCTTGAGAACTTTTTCACCTGCTGAAGCAGATTCAACGGCAAAGTTTAAATCCTTCATCTTATCAAGGCTTGTGTATTTTGGAGCCTCATCCGCTTTCATTACAACGACCTGTGCATTTTTAACATAAGCATTTGTAACAGAGCTGTTTGCCTTTACCTCATCTGAAATAGTCATACCATTCCATACAGCGTCAATTGACTTAGCGTTAAGCTCCGTCCATTTATTATCCCAGTCAATTACAATAAATTCAGCCTCTACGCCGAGCTTTTCGCATACGGCGCGAGCGAACTCAGTGTCAAAGCCTGTAAGGACTTTCTTATCCTTATCCTCATAATAGTTCATAGGCTCATATTCGGTTATGCCTATAACCATTTTACCCTTGCCCTGAACATATGCAAGGTCGCTTTCGGCAGAGGATGATGCCTGTGCACTGTCAGAATTACCGCTTGCTTCACTGTCTGACTTTGAGTTTGAGCAGCCTGCAAATGCCATTATAATTGAAACGGTCATAAGAACTGCAAACAAAGTTGATAAAAATTTTTTCATAGCTTTCTGTTCCTTTCATTCCCATATTTACTGTGATAATGAATTAACGCTTTGCCACAGTAAAGTATTTAATGTAAACTAATTATAACAGACACAAATTTAAAAATCAATAATAAATTAAATGATTTTCTAAAAACATATTAATAATAGATTTGTTCCGTATTACCTTATAAAGCTAATCTCTGCGATTACAAAATATATTTCAGCATTTATACCTGTAAATTAATAAACGTACGACAAAAAAATATTCGCCGTACGTTAAATAAGCATCACCATTTTTGCTGTGATGGAATCTGTTCTATTTTTACGCTCTTATCAATATCATAAAAGAGCTTGAATCTCCTTTTCCAAATTTTTTTATCAACATCTGAACACCATACATAATTCTTATACGGCAGTTCCTCTACCTGAATAATTTCGGCGCCATTACGGGCATCTGTCTGAGCTGCTTTAACTCTTTCATGATTGCATATTGAAATTGTTCCGTAAATGTAAAAAAGGTAGATCAATCCGACTAATGCAGTAATTAACGCCGCTCTTGATACCCTTTCACATTTTTTCTTAACGGTTTCATCAAAAGCGCTGTAAAGCTCCATACCGAGATAAAGCATCATTACATAAGGAGCAAAAAAGCATCTGCTTCCTATAGGTGTCACAATGAGAAGCGGTGCAATCATACAACCTGTACTTCCCAGAATAAAAATCATCTTTATCTTTTGATTCATTTCAAATGGCAGTATAATTAAAAATATAATAAATGCGAGGATATATGCTCCTGTTGCAAGACCTACAGCGTATTTTAAAGTGTATAGTACAGTAGGATTTCCGACATTCAACATTAATGAAACGGAAACAAAAGCAACCATAACCAAAATGGAAATCAAACCAGATACCTTTGCTTTTTTTGAAAGCCTGTTCTTAACAGAAAACCAAGTGATAAGACACACTCCGACAAGAAATAAATTTAAAATAAGGTTATTAATAAATCCTTCATTAACAATTGTATTAAAATATGCTTTGAGTGCCTTTATGATAATATTGTCTTCGCTGCTGATAGTTCTGTAATTATCACTCCCATTCGCTACCGAGCGGTAAACTGAATTTGAGAACATCAGCACGGCACCTGCAATTGTGCCTGCAAAATAAGCAATATGCTGAACATAAATTTTTTTAATTTAATGAGTGTAAATAAAAGCACATAAACCGATAATATTACATTATAAATTGTCAAATGCTCTACTATCAAAGTATTTGCAAAACCGAGAGCCGCTAAAGGGATAATGGCGATAAATGAATTATTAAGTCTACCCACGTAAATATTTCTCACATAATAAATATATATCAAAGTAAGAAAAATAGATGTCGTATAGTTTGCGAAACCTGATGTCCATACTATCGCTTGCCTTAAAACAGTAACGGGCATAAAAACCAAAACAGTAGATATTATGAATACACCGTTCTTCTGTTCGCCTGTCAATTTATTGACGATAACAATAATACCTGTAAGGCAGAATGACATAACAAAGGCTTTAAGAAAATTCGATCTTGTAAGAGCAAGAACTATCAAATTACCAAAATAACGCCCGCTGTAATTTTCAAACCATGTATTAAGCCTGTTCAGACCTATTTGACTGCCCCAAGCCCAGTCATCGCCCGAGTACGGAAACAATAAGCACAACAAGAATAAAAGAATAAATATAAGAGAATAAACAATTATAATTTTATTTCGTGAATTTTTTAATGACAACTTTCCCATAATTTACCTTCAAGAGTTTTAGTTATAATGATATATTATACTGTGCGTTGAAATTTGTCAAGAAACACAAAAAAAGAGAAAACCTACCATAACGCAATAAGCTACAGGTTCTATGTAATAAGCATTCGGTGCATTTTGTTACACAGAACCGGTAACCTACGACACTGGGTAGGTTCTCCGGAAATTTATTGATTGAATTATAACATATTAAAAATAATATTTCAATACTTTTTTTGCATTTTCTAAAATTTGTTATACAGTTATTGTCTTTGTGTAAGTTTGCGATTTTAAAAATATCTTGTAGTTAAACATCAAGTTCAAATTGTAACTGTTTTTTAATTATTTTACTATTTGCCTTTTCGGCATATTCTGTTATAATACATAAGGTAACACGGCTATAGCCGCGTTATGTTTATACAAACTGTTAAAGAGAGGGAATTTTATGGGCGGATTTTTTGCTGCGGCATCTAAGGAAGACTGCGTTTTTGATTTATTTTTCGGGGTTGATTACCATTCACATCTCGGCACACGCCGCGCCGGTATGGCAGTATACAGCGAGGAAAACGGCTTTGACAGGTCGATACATAATATTGAAAACGCACCATTTCGAACAAAGTTTACGAAAGAGTCAAATGAAATGCACGGTACGCTTGGTATCGGATGCATTTCGGATTATGAGGCACAGCCTGTTTTAATTCGCTCACACCACGGTACATTTGCCATCACAACAGTCGGCAAAATCAATAACGCGGATGAAATAGCCGATAAAATAATTAAATCCAACACGCATTTCTTTGAGATGCAAAGCGGTGAAATAAATCCGACAGAGCTTGTAGCGGCAATAATTAATCAGAAAGAAAATTTTATTGACGGTATACGCTATGCGCAGGAAATTGTTGACGGCTCGCTTAGTATGCTCATTCTTACGCCAAAAGGTATTTACTGCGCGAGAGACAAATTCGGCAGGACTCCGATTGTTCTCGGAAAGAAAGAAAACGGCTGCTGTGCAAGCTTTGAAAGCTTTGCATACCTAAATCTCGGCTATACCGATTATAAAGAGCTCGGTCCGGGAGAAATTGCCGTTATAACCGCAGACGGAGCCAAGACCCTGGTAGCGCCGGGAAAGGATATGAAAATCTGCACCTTTTTGTGGATTTACTACGGCTATCCGTCATCGTCGTATGAAGGCATCAGCGTAGAAAAGATGAGATATAACTGCGGAAAGGCGCTCGCAAAACGTGATAACGTAAAACCCGATATCGTCGCAGGTGTTCCCGATTCGGGTACCGCACACGCTATCGGCTATTCAAACGAATCAAAAATCCCGTTTTCACGTCCGTTTGTTAAGTACACGCCTACATGGCCGCGCTCCTTTATGCCCACGCACCAGAGCAAAAGAAATCTTATCGCGAAAATGAAGCTTATTCCTGTTCACGATTTGATTGAGGGCAAAAGCCTGCTTCTGATTGATGATTCAATCGTGCGCGGAACCCAGCTTAGGGAAACAACTGACTTTTTATACGCCAGCGGCGCGAAGGAGGTACATATCAGACCTGCCTGCCCTCCGCTTGTATTCGGATGCAAATATCTTAATTTCTCACGCTCTACCTCTGAAATGGAGCTCATCACAAGGCGTGTAATAAAGGAGCTTGAGGGAGGAGAGCCTGACGAGAAAACACTTAAGGAATACACAGACCCCGACAGCGAGAAATATCAGAAAATGGTAGATAAGATTTGTGAAACGCTTCATTTCACTTCTCTGCGCTATCACAGGCTTGATGATATGATAGAATCCGTTGGTATAGGTGCGGATAAGCTCTGCACCTACTGCTGGAACGGTGAAGAATAAAGAGCATATATCATAACCACCAGTTGAACTGGTGGTTTGCACAGGCCCTAAAAGGGCCGCCTACTGGCTCGCCGACTGAAAGTCGG
>CANQXE010000008.1 GCA_947627725.1 uncultured Clostridia bacterium
TGTCTCATTTTTTTATCTTTTTTCATAAAAATAAATGTTGAGGCTCTTCCGTTACCCCAACATTTATTATAGAACCACAAAAAACCACTGATGACGGCTCATCAGTGGTTTTTAACAAATTATAATAACAGTATATTACCAAAGATGAACACAGCAAATATATCCCATACGTGCATAGCACATGGAATCAATTGCTCTGTTCACTTTAATGCTGAAATTTGACATAACGATATTACCTCTTTTGTGTATGGTAACATAATCATTTATCCGTGTCAATGTTCATTTGAGATGTTTTTTTATCGTGTATTCTTCTCGCAATGTAGACCGCCGGGGTGTCAAGCAGGCTTGTCGCAATGAAAATTACATAGCTTGAAAGGAAAATGGAAATAAGCGTTTTTGCGTCGTACACTCCCCAGAATGCAAACAATGTGAACAGGAGTGTGTTGAGTATCTGGCTGATAAGCGTTGAGCCGTTATTTCTCAGCCAGAGAAATCTCCGTTTATCGGAAAACCGTTTTTCGGTAAAAGCCCACCACTTATGATAAAGCCACACGTCGAAAAGCTGGCTGATTGCGTACACAACAAGCGATGAAATTATCATACGGGGCGTATTTGAAAACACATTCTTGATTGAACCGAAAATAAAATCATTTTCACTCGGCACATAGATGAGCCAGCTCTGCGAAAGAAAAAGGAAAAAGAGCGTGGAGAATATGCCAAGCCATACCGCCTTGTTCGCCTCCTTCCTGCCCTCGCATTCGGACAGAATATCGGTTACTAAAAATGTTGAGGCGAAAAGCACGTTGCCGAGGGTCTGCTCCATTCCGAAGGCATTGATAAGTATCGCAACCTCAATATTCGCAAGGACTGTCGCGATTGCGGATATGCAGAACAGTCCTGTCTTTCCGAAAAATTTATATGCCGCAACAACTGCCGCGAATATGAAAATTACCGAGCATATTAAAAGTAATTCATTAATCATATCAGTCACCCACTCCAAAATCTGTATTATTAATCAATATATCAATCCTGTTGTTATCCCTGTATTTAGGGTAAAGATAATTCATAAAGCTGTTTATGACATTTTTATCAGGCTTGATATCGGTTGTGTTCTTGCACATAATGTTCAGGCATATTCTCTCAAAATATCTCAGACCGAGAATTATGTCATTTTCCATTGACGGAACAGTTTGTCCGCATATGCCGAATAAGAAATTTGCCTCGTCAAAATTCCTTGATATAATCCCGGGACTGTGTTCATTAATGCCTTTATGAAGAAAATTTTCCCTGAAATCATAGTCAAAGGTTTCAAGACCTAATTTCATTTTAATAGTAAAATTCTTGAAATCCTCCCTGAGATTTTTTATTTGCCTGTCATAAAGGTAGTGGCTTTCAAAATGAATTGTTTTAATATGCTTATCATGGCATACGGATTTAATCAGATTTAAAGTGTTTTCATCAAGCTCAAAAACAGAGCCGCTGTTGATAACCTCCAAGTCGGAATATCTGCCCGTCACTTTTTCAAGCACAGACTTGTTGAGCAGGAAATTTTCCTTTTCATTATCATTTCTGTCAGTATGATAATCACAAAAGGCGCACTTTTTATAAATGCAGCCCTTACCGCGCAAAAGCACTATTTCACGCGGATTTTTTTCTTTAATTATACTGTATCTTTCCATAAATTAAAAAAGCGTCCGCAGGATTATCCTAAGGACGCAATACGGCTACTGCCTTTCTCCCTTAGTTTTGATTGACGCATACCTATCGGCACCGTCAGGCAGGATGGTTTCGAACTGCCTTTTAAGTATTATATCATTTAAAGCGCGTTTGTCAATTATTTGTTTATCAGATTATTTTTTTCTTGGAGGATATATCCATAATAATCACAAAGCAGCCGATTATCATTAATACTGAAAGAGCAATATTTACACTTGAAAATTGTACAACGCCTATGCTCGTATTTGAAAAAACCGTAACATCTATAGGAATTAACAGTAAAAGAAGCTTTGTTATACAGTAGGAAAGGAGTCCGCCTAAAATTCTGAAAAAAAGGAAATCATAATATTTCATTTTTGTCCTTGTTATGACGGAAAGGAGCTGAAAATGAATACAAAGTCCGCCAAAGGACAAATAAGCGCCGAGCTGTGCCAACGGATATGAGCTGTTGCCGCATACGCCGCCTGTTATTTCAATAAACGGCATAAGCTCTTTGGGAATAGAAAAGATTTTGTTAATTGCTGAAAAAAGAATGATAAACGCAGTTATATTGAGAACCGATTTGATTGCACTGTCAGTGGCGGCGGTCAAAGCGTCGCCAAAGCCTGTTTCCTCCGTATAGGAATAATAGCTTTGCGGTTTTCTCTTTTCACTGAAGGACAGAATAAGTCCGATAATAACAGAAGAAATAACATTTGAGAGGAATAAAATCACCCCTGCCTTTGTACTGCCGAGAGTAGCCGCGCCGACTGCTGTTATTATAAATCCGCACCCTCCGCAAAAGTTGAATCTAAGGAGTCTTTGTGCCTGCTTTTCATCAATTTCGCCTTTAATAAAAAGCTCGTTTGTTAGCAGCGCACCTGTGGGATATCCTCCTATTAATCCGAAAAATATGGCCGGGAAGGTAACCTGTGGCAGATTGAAAACATATACGCTGATAAATCCGAAGGCTTTTGCTATTATGTCCTTAGCGCTTGTTTTCATAATGATAAAAAAGATTATTAAAAGCGGGGTAAGGCTCGGTATAATCGTATTTTGCGAGAGTGTTAATCCCTCAAGAGCGCCTGCCCTCGCATCCTTGGAAAAAATTATTAATATGCCTGCAACCGCGATAAGAATTACAAGCGTTAGAACATTTTTCCTTTTCATATTACCACCTAAAAATAATATGAAAAAACGGCAGTTATAATAACCACCGCCAATTTATATATATTTAATTACCTCACCACTCGTATTTTGTCAGCTTCCCTTTTTGTGAAAGCGCGGGGTACCCCCACTGTCTCAGTACCTCATATGTACCGACGCACACGGCGTTTGACAAATTAAGACTTCTGATTATTCCCCTCATCGGAACTCTTACACAGGTGTCGTGATTTTTCTTGAGAAGTTCCTCGGGAAGTCCCTTAGTCTCCTTACCGAATACAAGATAAGCATTGTTTTCATACACCATATCGGAGTGGGCAATTTCCCCCTTAGTTGAGAAATAATAAAACCTTCCGCCCTCGTTCTTTTTGAAAAATTCCTCTGTGCTGTCATAAAAAGTGATGTCAAGCTTGTCCCAGTAATCAAGACCTGCTCTTTTCACCTGCTTGTCAGTAATCTGAAAACCCATAGGACCCACAAGGTGCAGCCTTGCTCCGGTTGCCGCACAGGTGCGTGCAATATTTCCCGTGTTCTGCGGAATTTCAGGCTCTATGAGCACAATATTAAGCGAGTATTCCATTTATATAAACCTCTTTGATATTTAAATTTTCGTCAAGGAAAACGAGGTCGGCACACTTTCCCGTCTGAATTGAGCCGATTTTGTTGTCCTCTTTTATTGCTCTTGCGGGATTGATTGTACAGGATTTCAGCGCTGTTTTAAAATCAATTCCGAAGCGTATGAGATTTTTAAATTCAGTATGTATATTTGTTATTGACGCGGCAATCGTACCGTCTGAAAGCACGGCGTATCCGCCGTTTTCTTTAACAAAAACCTGCTGACCTCCAAGCTCAAACTCTCCTTCACCGAGACCGGCGCCACGCATAGAGTCGCTGACGACAATCGCTCTGTTCTCTCCGAGTATGTCAAACGCGTTTCTTAAAACAGCGGGGCAGATATGACCACCGTCGCAGATGAGCTCGCACATAACTCTCTCGTCATCAAGCGCGGTACCGACAACGCCTGCCTCACGGTGCGTCATAGGCGTCATTGCATTAAAAAGATGAGTAGCGTGCTTGATTCCACAGTCAACGGCTGTTTTACATTCTTCGGCATTTGCGGACGAATGACCTATTGAAACAGTGCATTTTTTGCTTGCGTATTTTATAAATTCATCACTTTCAAACGCTTCCGGAGCTACTGTTATCAGCTTGATTTTTTCATTGCTTACGGAATATAATTCATTAAATTCATCAATAGAGCCTTTGCGGATGTAATTGCCGTTTTGCGCTCCTTTTTTGCTCATCGCGATATAAGGACCCTCGAGATTAATGCCTGCAATTTTCGCGCCATAGCTCTTATATTGGGCGATTACGCTCATAATCTCAATAAGCCTTTTCTGAGAAAGCGTCATTGTTGTAGGGCAAAAGGAGGTTATTCCGTGCCGTGCTAATTCTTTTGACATTATATCAAGGCTTTCTTCGCTCGCGTCGCTTGCATCACCGCCTCCGCAGCCGTGAATATGAATGTCGACAAGGCCGGGGATAAGCAAAAGCCCGCTCATATCTTTGCCCTCTTTGGCGAGTATTCCGATTTGCTTTATCATTCCGTTTTCAATTTCAATATCGCCGAATTCCTTTTCAAAAAGCTCATTGTAAAAGGTGCAGTTTTTAAAAATCATTACTCATTTTCCTTCGCAATTCTGTATGCAAGCTCCTCAAGCTGTTCAAAGCGTTCAAGCTGACCGATTTCACGTCTGAAAGCCGCGCTGCCCCGAAGTGCCTTTGTATAATATGCCGCATGGTGCCTTGCCTCACGCATAGCGGTATATTCTCCCTTATAGTCAATAATCTTTTTAATATGCCTGAGCATAACAATCATTTTTTCATTAACGCCGACTTCAGGCAAAACTCTGCATTCACCGAGATAGGCGTTAAGCCTCTTGAATAGCCAAGGATTGCCGAGAGCGCCTCTGCCTATCATAATTGCGTCGCAGTTGGTCTTTTCAAGCATTAATGCTGCCGACTGCTCGTCTCTTATGTCGCCGTTTCCGATAACTGGGATGGAAACCGATTGCTTAACCTTCGCAATAATGTCGTAGTCAACATTACCGGAATACATCTGCATTCTCGTTCTGCCGTGAACGGTAATTGCCGACGCACCGTTTTTTTCGGCGAGCCGGGCAAGCTCAACGGCGTTTATATTATCATTGTCCCAGCCCTTTCGTATTTTAACTGTGACAGGAATTGAAACCGCCTGCGAGACCGCTTTGACGATTTCACCCGCAAGCTCAGGCTTTTTCATAAGGCTTGCTCCGCCGCCGTTCATAGCGATTTTCGGAGCGGGGCAGCCCATATTTATATCAATAATCTGCGGCTTATACTCAAGACATTTTACAGCCGCTTTTGCCATGATTTCTGGGTCATCGCCGAAAATTTGCGCGCCTGCGGGATTTTCGGTTTCACCGAGGATTAAAAGCTCACGGCTTTTTTTGTCCCCCATTGTAAAGCCCTTTGCCGATACCATTTCGGTAACCGTATAGCCTGCCCCGTAGCTTATGCACAGCTCACGGAAGGCTCTGTCGGCAATTCCTGCCATAGGGGCAAGGCATATTCCGTTTTTAATTTCAACGTCTTTTATTTTCATACTTAAAATATAATTCCTTAGAATGTTATGATTATACTATCACAATTTATATATAAAAGCAATTAAAGAACAGGAATATATAATTTAAGATTTCCTGCATATTGCATTTTTTGCTTAATTTTGTTAATATTCATATTAAGAAATCAAAAGGAATGTTACTTATGTTTGTCGATATTGCGAGAATAAAAATAAAAGCGGGCGACGGCGGAGCGGGCGCGGTTGCCTTTCACCGTGAAAAATATGTTGCGGCAGGCGGACCCGACGGCGGAGACGGCGGTAAGGGCGGAGATATCGTTTTTGTCGTCGACGATAATCTGACAACTCTTGCCGATTTTCGATATAAAAGGAAATATTCAGCAAAAAACGGAGAAAACGGACGGGGCTCTCGCCAGTACGGGAAAAAAGCACCCGACCTTGAAATAAAGGTGCCGAGAGGTACTGTTATACGCGAGGTGAATTCAGGCGCTGTTATGGCGGATATGAGTAAAACAGAGCGGTTTGTCGCCGCAAAGGGCGGCAAGGGAGGCTGGGGGAATATCCATTTTGCAACTCCGACCCGCCAGGTGCCGCGCTTTGCGAAGCCCGGTATGCCAGGCGAGGAGTGGGAGGTTTCCCTTGAGCTTAAGCTCCTTGCCGATGTGGGACTTCTGGGATATCCGAGCGTTGGTAAATCAAGCCTTATTTCTGTCGTAAGCCAGGCAAAGCCGAAAATTGCCGACTACCATTTCACTACGCTTGTGCCTAATTTGGGCGTCGTTTCAATGGGGGAGGGCAATTCGTTTGTTATTGCCGATATTCCGGGACTTATTGAAGGCGCGAGCGAGGGAATAGGTTTAGGTCACGAGTTTTTGCGCCACGTTGAGCGGTGCAGACTTCTTGTTCACATTGTTGATGTCAGCGGACACGAGGGCAGAAATCCCGTTGAGGATTTTGAACAAATAAACGAAGAGCTTGTGAAGTTTAATCCCGAGCTTGCAAAGAAGCCCCAGATTGTTGCGGGCAACAAAATTGATATGGCGGAGCCTGAGCAGATTGAGAAATTTAAGAATTATGTTGAGACAAAGGGCTATGAGTATTATTCAATCTGCGCACCGATTATGGAGGGAACACAGGAGCTTATGAACGCTGTGTGGAACAAGCTCAAAACACTACCCCCGATTAAGGAATATGCGACTGAGGAAATTCCTTTTGAGTCGCTCATAAAGGACGATAAAGGCTTTAAAATCACGGTTGAGGACGGCAATTATTATATTGTCGAGGCAAGCTGGTTCCCGAAGGTACTCAAAGGAATAGATGTTGAGGATTATGAGGCGCTTCAGTATATGCAGCGTGTTCTTGAAAAAAGCGGTGTGTTTGACGCGCTTAAGGAAAAGGGAATACAGGAGGGCGACATAGTTTCAATCTACGATATTGAGTTTGAATATATACCTTAACAAGATAAAGAGAAATATAATATATTTGTTAAGAAAAGCAGCATCTGTAATTATGAAATGAACAGTGCTGCTTTTAACTATGCTATTAAAATATTAATGCTTTTTTAAATCCCGGATAATTTGTTCAATGTGTGCAATTTCTGTTGTTGATAATCCATCGACATTGATTGAAATTTTATTTTCCCTGTCAAGCAGATAATCTGTTGTAACAGAAAAGCAATCAGCAATTTTAACAAGCATATCAACAGATGGTTGAATATTGTTGTTTTCCCAGTTGGATATTGTTTGCTTGGTAACAGAAAGTCTCTGTGCCAATTCGACCTGATTTAAGCTATGGGAAAGGCGTAACTCTTTAATTCGTAAACCTAACAATTTAATCTCCTTTCGACAATTATTACAATACTATTGTAATAAAAAGTATTGACTTTATAAAAATACTATGGTATTGTAATAATTGACTTAACAAAGAAGGAGAATTAAAATGTATTGTAAAAATTGTGGAAAAGAAGTCAATGAAAATCAGGCAATCTGTCTGAATTGCGGAGTTAAAAACGGAGTGGGCGACAAATATTGCCGCCATTGCGGTTCTGAGGTTAATCCACAGGCAGAAATTTGTCTTAACTGCGGTATGGCAATAAAGAATAATGTTTCTATTCATCAGTCTTCGATTAAAGCCGGGACCCGTGAAGAAGCTTATGCAAAACTTGCTCATTATGAAAAAATTTCCGCAATAGTCTGGTTTGTGATTGCCGGATTGCAAATTATAATCGGTATTTTTTCATATTACGCGCCGATACTTATAGGTTTATGGAATATTTATGCAGGATTAAGCAGATTAAAATACAGCAAATTACTTGAGGGAACTCCGGAAGGTGTATATGAATATTTCAAAAAGCAAGGCACATCAAATATTGTCTTTTTGGTGCTGAATATTTTTTTAGGCGGACTGATAGGCGGTATAGCAGCAGGATTTGATATTTATATCAGAAAATATGTTATGGATAACGAAGAATTTTTTAATTGACGTGTATAAGGGCGGAATTTACTTTCCGCTCTTTTTTATTGTTTCAATAAATTTATTTGCATTATTGCCGATTATTTGATAGTATTTATTCAGAAATTTTCGGAAGTGATGATATGAAATTTGTTGATAAAAATATTAATCCAAAGCAGTTAAGTCCTCTTAATCTTGCATTTATCGGGGACTGCATATACGAGCTTCTTGTGAGAGAAACATTAGTCTGTAATGCAAACCGCCCTGTCAATGATTTGCATAAGGAAAGCGTCAGATTTGTTTGCGCCAAGGCGCAGACAAGCGCCTTTGAAAGAATCAGAGATATTCTGAACGAGGAAGAAATGGCTGTTTATAAAAGGGGAAGAAATGCCAAGGTCGGTCACTCTCCAAAGAGTGCAACGGAAAGCGAATACCATTGCGCCACAGGAGTGGAGGCTCTTTTCGGATATCTTTATCTCACAGAGCAGACCGACAGAATAAAGGAATTGTTTTCGGTAATAAATGCTTGACAAATAAATTTCGTTATTATATAATAAGTCACGCTGACGGGAGCATAGCTCAGCTGGGAGAGCATCTGCCTTACAAGCAGAGGGTCACAGGTTCGAGCCCTGTTGTTCCCACCATAAAAACGCAGTAACATTTTTGTTATTGCGTTTTTATATTTATATAAAGGGCTCGAACCTTGTGGAGGTTTTTGCTTTTTTATATTTTTTATATTTGTATAAACGGCTCAAGTTTGTGCCTGAAAACAATGCGGAAAAATTACTATAAGAAAATGTCTTATTTACCATCTTTTTGTATAAAGTGTAAAATTTACATTTTTTTCTTGATTAATACAAATAAAGGGTATAAAATAAAAACATAAAAAAGCAATAATAAATTTTATATTTTTCGGAGGTAAATTCCAATGGTAAAAGTTGCTATTAATGGTTTCGGCCGTATCGGTCGTCTTGCTTTCCGCCAGATGTTCGGCGCTGAAGGCTACGAAGTAGTCGCAATCAATGACCTTACAAGCCCGAAGATGCTTGCTCATCTTCTTAAGTATGATTCATCACAGGGCAAGTACGCTCTTGCTGATACCGTATCAGCTACAGATGATTCCATCATCGTAGACGGTAAGGAAATCAAGATTTATGCTAAGGCAGACGCTTCTGAACTTCCTTGGGGCGAGCTCGGCGTTGACGTTGTTCTTGAGTGTACAGGCTTTTACTGCTCAAAGGAGAAGGCTTCAGCTCACGTTAAGGCAGGCGCGCGCAAGGTAGTTATTTCCGCTCCCGCAGGCAACGACCTTCCAACAATCGTTTATAATGTAAACCACGACACACTTAAGGCTGACGATACAGTTATTTCCGCTGCATCATGCACAACAAACTGTCTTGCTCCTATGGCTAAGGCTCTTAATGACTATGCAGAAATCCAGAGCGGTATTATGTGTACAATCCACGCTTATACAGGCGATCAGATGACGCTTGACGGTCCTCAGAGAAAGGGCGACCTTCGCCGTTCAAGAGCTGCTGCCGTTAATATCGTTCCTAACTCAACAGGCGCTGCTAAGGCAATCGGTCTTGTTATTCCCGAGCTTAACGGCAAGCTTATCGGTTCTGCACAGAGAGTTCCTACTCCTACAGGCTCAACAACAATTCTTACTGCTGTTGTTAAGGGCAAGGATATCACAGTTGACGGTATCAACGCTGCTATGAAGGCTGCCGCTACTGAGTCATTCGGCTACAATACAGACGAAATCGTTTCATCAGATATCGTTGGTATGAGATACGGCTCACTCTTTGACGCCACACAGACCATGGTTCTTCCTATCGGTGAAGATCTCTATGAGGTTCAGGTTGTTTCATGGTATGACAACGAGAACTCTTACACATCACAGATGGTTAGAACAATCAAGTATTTCTCAGAGCTTGGTTAATAGAAAAACTACAAAACAAAAGGCTTGGATTTTCCAAGCCTTTTTTGTATGTTTGAAGTCAGTGATTTATAGTATTGAAAATCTGAATTCCGTTGTTGTCTTAAATTCCTTATTTGGTTCAACATATTTAAACGGAAAATCGGAATGGTTTACCGAATCGGGATAAAACTGTGTTTCAAGCGCAACGCCTCGTCTGTATGTGACAAAAGAGCCGTTCTTACCGGCAGTTTTTGATTTTTTCAGCCAGCCGCCACAGTAAAGCTGAATTCCCGGCAGGTCGGTCCAAACCTCCATTTTTCTGCCGGAGGCTTCGTCCGCAAGGATAGCCGCCTGTGCCATTTTACCTATCTCTCTGTTATTCAGGCAGTAGTTATTATCATATCCCACTCCATTAATAATTGCCCTGAACGGCTCGTCAATTCTGTCGCCGATTTTATGCATTTGTGAAAAGTCCATCATAGTGCCTTTAAGCGCACCAAGCTCTCCCGTTGGAAGCTGGTCGCCGTCTGTTTCCGTAAAGCGGTCGGCATTGATTTTCAGTAAGTGCTCCTCAATTGTTTTTGAAGTATCGCAGGACAGATTGAAATATGCGTGGTTAGTAGGATTTGCAACTGTTTTTTTATCTGAAAGAACAGTATATTCAAGCCTTAAAATGTTATCGTCTGTGAAAGTGTATTTTACGGTCAATTTAAAATTACCGGGGAATCCATCCTGCATATCGGGAGAGAAGAATGAAAAGGTAACGGAATGATCGGTTGTATCTTCTGCTTTCCAAATATTAAAGCTGAAGCGTCCTCCGCCGTGGAGCGTCCATGTTCCCTGATTTTTAGGTGTATTGTATTCTACACCGTCAATTGAAAATTTAGCGTCCCTTATTCTGTTCGCGAATCTTCCCACTAAAAGTCCCTGATAACCGAAATCGGGGTCAATATAATATTTCGGCTCGTCAAAGCCGAGAACAACGTCACCGAGTACGCCGTTTTTATCGGGAATATTGAGCGACTGAATACCTCCGCCCAAGGTCATCAGTGATACCGACGCGCCGTTTTTATTTGTAATTTTATATAAATCAACAATTTCTCCGCTTTCAAGAGTTCCGAAAACAGACCTGCTTATACCCATTTTTTACAACCTTCCTATTGTGAAATTCTAATTTTAAGTATAAGATAAAATGTAAATAAATTCAATACTTTCTTGACTTTTATCGGTAATATAAGTATTTTATATAATATATGAGTTTAATTTAAGGAGTGACAGGCTTGGAAAGCATAAATACTATATTGGTCGGCGCACTCAGATACGCTCTGCCCGTGCTGGCTGTGATAATCCTCTCGACCTGTATTATATCTTTATTCAGAAACAGACCGAGACTGCATAAGCTTGCGCAGCTTGTTGACCAGAACAACGGCTCAATTATTGACATTGACAGATGGGAAACCTCAATAGGAAAAAGTAAATCAAATGATATTATACTGCCTATGCCCGATATCTCACGTTTTCACGCTGTTATCGCAAAGAAACGCAGGGACTGGGTGATTACGGACACGTTTTCAAAAACGGGAGTAGAGGTAAACGGTGAAAAAATTGACGGCAAAAAGGTTATTACGGACGGCGATATCATAACAATCGGCTCAATACCGCTTAAATTTTTATGTGCGGAGGCTCTTTCAAACGAGTCAAAAACACAAATGAGAACTGCCGCAACAGAGCTTTCACAGAAAAACAATAATGTTGCCTATGCGGTTTTGGTGGATGTTAAAACACATAGACCTGTATATCTTCGCAAAAAAGATGTGCTTATCGGCAGGGGAAACGACTGTGATATTCAAATCAATATAGACACGGTAAGCAGTGAGCACGCGAGAATACACTTAACCTCACACGGCTGGGCATTATCGGACCTTAACAGCCATAACGGCACGAAATTAAACGGCAGATTTATTTCACAGCCTCAGCTTATTTTTGATGAGGATTTGATTACCTTCGGTGAGCGTGTGTTTATATTCTATGATAAGTAAGGAGTGAGGGCAAATGGCAAACAAAGCAAAAAAAGTTCCCCATATCAAGCCGATAAATAACTTTGCTATGCTTTTCCTGCTGTCTGTTTTTCAGATTCTTACAGGATACAGCGCTGCCGCCGCGGGAGATAAGCTGTCTTTAAAAATGCTTATTTCAATGGGCATCTTTATTATTCTTGAATGGGTGTATGTAACGATTTTCTACACAGTTCTTCACAGACGTAATTTTGAGCTGGAGCTCATAGCGTTTTTCCTGACGGGAGTAGGCTTGGCGGTTATCGGGTCAGTTGATCCCGACGCCTGCTTTAAACAGCTTTTAATTTCTGTGGCAGGTGTTGTGGGATACACAATTTTAGTCTTTATTTTAGGCGACGTTGATCTTTGTATGAAGCTGAGACTTCCTGTGGCAATCGGCGCGTTAATTCTTTTGCTGATAAACCTGATTATCGGCAAGGTAAAATACGGGGCGCAGAACTGGATTGAAATCGGCGGAATAACCGTTCAGCCGTCTGAATTTGTCAAGGTTGCGTTTATCTTTGTCGGTGCCGCGACGCTTGAAAAAATACAGACGTCAAAGAATATTATCAAATTTATCGCATTTTCAATTGCGTGCGTCGGAGCGCTTATTCTTATCAGGGATTTCGGTACCGCACTTATTTTCTTTATAACATTTCTCTTAATCGCGTTTATGAATTCGGGAGATTTCAAAACGGTAGGTCTTGCGGTTTCGGCGGCGGGACTCGGCGGTGCAATCGTAATTAAATACAGGTCATATGTAACGGACCGTTTTTCCGTTTACCGCCACATATGGGAAGACCCTTACGGAAAGGGTTACCAGCAGACGCATATTTTAACGGGTATCGCTTCGGGCGGACTGCTCGGAATGGGAATAGGAAACGGTAATATAAGAAATTATTTTGATAATTATCTGACAACCACAGACGATGTGTTCGGTATTATATGTGAGGAATGGGGATTTTTATTCGGTATTATAGTTGTGCTTTCCTTTGTTGCGATTGCCGTTTCGGCGCTTGTTAATTCAATCGCCGCACGCTCTGCCTTTTATTCAATTTCGGCGGTAGCAGGCGCGGGAATGCTTCTTTTCCAGACGGCGCTCAATATTTTCGGTATCACCGATGTACTCCCTCTCACGGGCGTAACGCTTCCGTTCGTAAGCCAGGGCGGCAGCTCAATGCTTAGCTGTTGGGCGGTACTCGCGTTTATTAAGGCGTCTGATGTGCGCACCTATAACTATCTGGGAGGTGCAAAGAAAAAATGAAAATGATTACAAGAAGAGGTCTTTTTCTCCTTGTTTTAGTTGTTGCGTTCTTAGGCGGCTTAGGATTTCTGACTTACAGCCTTGTGTCAGACGGTCACAAATGGGTTATGAAGCCTTATAACAGCTACGTGTATTATGACGGAGAGCTTATAGGAGCAGGTAAAATTACGGACAGCAACGGCAGAAGCCTTGCGGAAACCGTTGACGGAAAAAGAGAATACAACGATTCCCGGACCACAAGAAAGGCAACCTTGCACGCTGTGGGCGATACCAAGGGCTTTATTTCAACGGGTGTGCAGAATGTTTATGAGGCAAAGCTGACAGGATATAATATTGTCACAGGCATTTACAGCGCCGCAAACGGCAGGTCAAACGATATGGAGCTGACCATTGACGCGGATGTCTGTGACGTTGCGTATGACGCTCTGTCCGATTACAAGGCAGGCTGTGTCGGCGTTGTGAATTATAAGACGGGCGATATTGTATGTATGGTATCCACGCCGAGCTATGATGTTCAGAACAAGCCGTCCGATATTGATGAAAACCCTTATTACGAGGGCGTATATATCAACCGCTTTCTTACGGGACTTTACACTCCCGGCTCAACTTTTAAGATAGTTACAGCAATCTGCGCGATTGAAAATATACCTGATATTTACGAAAGAACCTTTAACTGTGTCGGAGAGTATGACCCGGGCAGCGGTACGCCGATAGAATGTAACGCTTACCACGGTAAGATTAATTTCAATGACGCTCTCGCGAAATCCTGCAACTCCGCGTTTGCACAGATTGCAATAGAGCTTGGACCCGAAAAGCTTGCAAAGACCGCTCAGCAGTTGGGACTGACCTCTGACGTTACGGTGAGCGGTGACATTGTTTCTGAAACCGGAAGATTTTTCCTTGAAAAAGGTGATGCCGATGATTATATCGGCTGGACAGGTATAGGACAGGGTGATACGTTATTGCCTCCGATTTCAATGCTCAGACTTGCAGGCGCTATCGCGAATGACGGCAAAACAGTTTCCTATAACCTTGTAAATTCCTTTGCAAATAAGGCGGGAAAGGCGCTTGACCTTGATTTTACCAAGCGTGAGACACAGCTTATCAGCACGGATACGGCAGCTAAAATGAAGAAAATGCTCAGGTATAATGTTGAGGAGCAGTACGGAGACTATAACTATGAGGGCTTAAATCTCTGCGCAAAGTCGGGAACAGCACAGATTGACGCGAATGACAGCCACAATACGGCATGGTTTGTCGGCTTTATGGACGATGAAAAAAATCCATATGCATTTGTGGTCCTTGTGGAATACGGAAATTCAGGCTCACAGACGGCAGGACCGATTGCGAACAGGGTTTTACAGGCTCTTGTTAATAAATAATTTTTGAGTGATTTTATGCCATTTGATTTAATGAATGAAGAAAAGCAGGAAACCGCGCTTTTGATTTCAGTTGATACAGGAGAATTTGACTCGGATGTGTCAATGCGTGAGCTTTGTGAGCTTGCGGAAACGGCAGGAGCGAGGGTTGCCGCACAGATGATACAAAAGCGTGATACTGTTGAAAGCGCGACATATGTCGGTAAGGGCAGGCTTTCCGAAATTGCTGAGTTCTGTAAAAATAATGAGGTTGACGTTATTATTGCCGACGGCGAGCTTTCTCCCGTTCAGGTGCGTAATATTGAGGACGAGGCAGATACAAGGGTTATAGACAGAACAACTCTTATACTTGATATATTTGCGGGCAGGGCGCAGTCAAAGGAGGGTAAGCTCCAGGTTGAGCTTGCACAGCTTAAATACGCTCTTCCAAGGCTTACGGGCAAAGGCGCAAGTCTTTCGCGTCTCGGCGGCGGTATAGGAACAAGAGGTCCCGGTGAAACGAAGCTTGAGACTGACAGACGCCACATAAGGCGGAGGATTCAGTATATCAGGGAGGAGCTTGACGACGTTGAACGCAGGCGGAATATGCAACACAAAAGGAGGAAGAAAAACGGTGTGCAGGTTGCGGCGATAGTCGGTTATACAAATGCGGGCAAATCAACGCTGATGAATCAGCTGACTGACGCCGGAGTTTTGCAGGAGGATAAGCTCTTTGCCACTCTTGACCCGACCGCAAGAAAGCTGTATCTGCCAAACGGGCAGCAGATAATGATTGTCGATACGGTAGGATTTATAAGCAGACTTCCCCATCAGCTTGTTGACGCTTTCCGCTCAACGCTTGAAGAGGCAACATATGCGGATGTTATATTAAATGTGTGTGACGCGTCAAGCGAGGAATGTCATAACCACATCAAAACGACTAATGATATTTTAGCCTCTCTGTTTGACGGCGGAGTGGTTGACGTCCCTGTTATCCATGTGTTTAATAAGTGCGATATAGCGAAAAATCTTCCGGATATAACTTATCCTTATAATGATAATCAATATGTTAAAATCAGCGCGAAAACAGGGATGGGACTTGACAATCTTATGTTAGCGGTTGAAAAGGCGCTTCCACAGACAAGAAAAAGAGTCAATCTGCTTTTGCCGTTTGATAAGGTCAATATTGCTGCAAAAATCAGAAATGACGGAGTAATCCACAGTGAGGAATACGTGCCGCAGGGACTGTTTCTTGACTGTACTGCCGAAATTTCATTTTTAGATACAATAAAAGATTATATTGTGTGAAAATAATTCATAAAATTACTTAGGTGATTTTATGAAAATGTTAACATTAAAGCTGAGACCGAAAATGATTTTCGGAATTATTTTAACACTGACAGGTGTAATTGTTGTAATTCTTACCTTTGTTTCTAATCATATGGTTGAGAGTAAAAGCGTTTCCGCAGTGATTAGTGCGTCGACTGATGAGGAAAGGCGCAATTATCTTGCCACTTTCGGTTGGGAGACAGACGCGGAGTTTGAGGAAAAAGAACTGACTATCCCTCAAAGCTGGAATCAGGTATATACGGATTACAATGAGGTTCAGGTAAATCAGGGCTTTGATTTAACTGAATATAAAGGCAAAAAAGTAACGCTTTATACCTATACGGTAAATAATTATAAGGATTCCCAGCAGGGAATAGTTGCGGATATGCTTGTGTGTGACGGTATGCTTATCGGCGGTGATATCTGCAATACCTCTGCGGAAAACGGATTTTTAGTTGGATTCAGCGGTGAGTAATGGAAAGATTGGATAAGGTCATAGCGTCGGCGCTCAATGTGTCGAGAAATGACGCAAGGAATTTTATAAAAAAAGGGCTTGTCACGGTCAACTCACAAACAGTGCGTGATATCGGCGCTAAGGTCGACGAAGAACGTGATGAGCTTTTTTACAACGGTAAAAAAATAAGTTACAGCAAATTTGTTTATATTATGATGAATAAGCCAAAGGGTGTGATATCCGCATCAGAGGGCAGAGGAGAGAAAACAGTAATTGATATTTTACCGCAGGATATGAAAAGGAAAAATCTTTTTCCCGCAGGCAGACTTGACAAGGACACAACAGGCTTTATGCTAATAACCGACGACGGCGGCTTTGCCCACAGAATTTTAAACCCGAAGAATCATATACCTAAAACGTATATTGCACTTCTGGACAAGCCGTTTAATGATGAAATTATCGAAGAATTTGAAAGGGGAATTGAGCTTAAAAACGACAGCCTTATGCCTGCGAAAATCAAACCGCTTGACAGTGAATATCTGACTGCGCGGGTAACAATCAACCAGGGTATGTATCATCAGATTAAAAGAATGTTTGCTAAATTTTCAATAACCGTTCTGGAGCTTAAAAGAATAAGTATGGGCGTTTTAAACCTTGATGATTCTCTTGGTGAAGGTGAGTGCAGATACATCACCCCAAATGAGTTATATTTAATAGAAAACGGTAAATTACTATAAATATGACCTTTAAACGACTTGTAAACAAGATATTGTATATTTGAGGCTTGTTTATGCAAGAGTAACAAAAAAATATATATTATTTTGTTAAAATAGTTGCAATATGATTAATTGTCTTGTATAATATCAACAAGAGAAACTAATCTTTTTTGTGCATTTTTATGATATAAAGAACAATTTATAGTTAAGAGAGGTGGATGAAATGCCAAACAGATTATTTCAGGGTATAATTAATCAGATGTGCGACGCAGTCGACCGTACAATCGGTGTTGTTGATGATACAGGTACTGTAATAGCGTGCAGTGAGTTAGGAATTATAGGAGAGGTGCGTAAGGGGGTTATTACCGCAGGTGTGTTCAACAGCACACAGACCTGTGTCGATGATTCAACTTATACTACATTTGATGTTTTAGTCCGTCCCGAGTATGCCGTATTTGTTGACGGCGTTGATGAGTTCAGCCGTAAGTATTCACAGATTATTGCTATTGCGCTTGACCAGATTAAAAAGAATAATGATGAAAAATTTGACCGCTCAAATTTTGTTAAAAATGTTGTTCTTGACAATATTCTTCCGGGTGATATTTATATTAAAGCGAGAGAGCTTCATTTTAACAACGATGCCACAAGAGTTGTATTTTTAATCCGCACCACACAGGAAACCGAAATTTCCGTATTTGAAATTATTCAGAATTTTTTCCCCGACAAAACAAAGGACTTTGTCATAAATATTAATGAAAGCGATATAGCTCTTGTCAAAGAGGTAAGACCTAATGTTGACAGCAAGGATTTGGAAAAGCTTGCGCGTTCAATTAACGACGCGCTTCTTTCAGAATTTTATTTTAATGCCGTTATCGGTATCGGCACATGCGTTACAGGAGTTAAGGAGCTTGCGCATTCCTTTAAAGAAGCGCAGGTTGCTCTGGAGGTAGGAAAGGTTTTTGATACGGAGAAAACAATTATCAGCTATGAAAATCTCGGTATCGCGCGTCTTATCTACCAGCTTCCGACGACACTCTGTGATATGTTTCTCAAGGAGGTATTTAAGCGCGGTTCAATTGAGTCTCTTGATCAGGAAACTCTTTTTACGATTCAAAAGTTCTTTGAGAATAATCTTAATGTTTCCGAAACCTCACGTAAGCTTTTTGTCCACAGAAACACGCTTGTTTACAGACTTGAGAAGATTAAAAAGCTGACAGGTCTTGACCTCAGGGAATTTGATGACGCAATTGTTTTTAAGGTAGCTCTTATGGTAAACAAATATCTTGCGTCAAGTCCAATTAAATATTAGGGTAAATTATGCCACGGTATGCGAAAATACCGTGGCTTTTGCATTTTATAGCTGAATTTTTGTATTTGTTTACAAAAGAGTAACAAAAAAGTCTTGATTTATTATATAAGTTGATATATTATATATAAAGCAGTAAATAGAATTGCATAATTATGATTATAAAACTTTAGTAAAATCTTAGTAAAATTAAGAGGTAAAAAACGTGATTGAATTCAGAAACGTATCAAAAGTGTATGACAGCAACGGAACGCACGCTCTCTCAAATGTCAATATTAAGATTGAGGACGGCGAGTTCGTTTTTGTTGTAGGTGCTTCGGGCGCCGGCAAGAGTACATTCTTAAAGCTAATTATGCACGAGGAAAAGCCGACTGAGGGAGAGATTATTTTTAATGAGTATTCCTCAGCAACGCTGAAAAAAAGAAAGGTTCCGTATTACAGACGTGATATGGGAATTGTATTTCAGGATTTCCGTCTTATTCAGAAAATGACTGTTTATGACAATGTTGCGTTTGCGATGCGTGTTATCGGCGCAAAGGAAAAGGAAATCAGAAAAAGAGTTCCTTATATTCTCCAGCTTGTTGGACTTTCCCAGAAGGCGAGGTCAATGCCCAATGAGCTTTCGGGCGGCGAACAGCAGAGAGTTTCTCTTGCAAGAGCGCTTGTAAATAATCCGAAGGTTATTATTGCGGACGAGCCTACAGGTAATGTTGACCCTGAAATGAGTCACGAGATTGTTGAGCTTCTTACAAAGATAAATAATGCGGGCACGACCGTTATTATGGTAACTCACGAGCACGACCTTGTACGTTCTTTCCAAAGAAGAGTTATAGTTATTAAAAACGGGGAGGTTGTATCCGACACACCTGACCCGACTCATGCCCAGTTTGAGAGCAGCACCCCTAAGGAGGACACGGATATGTTCTTCTTCGAGGAGAATGTGACTATAGATAAGGTTGAGCTTGACGATATTTTTGACAATCTTGAGGATGTAGTAGCTGCTGACGGCGATAAAGACAGCAGCGAAAATGCAGGAGGTGAGGAATAATGACAGGTTCAAGCTTGAGATACCTCACCAAAGAGGGCTTTCGTAATGTGTGGACAAACAGAATGATGTCACTGGCGTCAATCTGTGTACTGATGAGCTGTCTTGTGCTTATCGGCTCGGCGGCAATGGTTTTTTTAAATATTGACTCGCTTCTTGCAAGGATTGAAGAAGAAAATGTTGTAATGGTTTACGTTCAGAATGAAACCACGGATGAACAGCTTGAGGAAATGAAGGAGCAGATAAATGCTCTGAGCAATATTAAGGATGTTGAGTTCGTATCAAAGGAAGAGGCATGGCAGGAGCAGCTTGATACAATGGGAGAGGCTGAGGCGGAATTTTTCACGGATGTCAGTTCGGATATTCCTCTTCCCGACGCATATAAGGTAACGGTTGACAATCTCGATTTGTTTGACAAAACGGTTGATGAGCTTAACGGCTTAGACCATGTTGATGTTATCCGAGAAAACAGGGATTTAGCTCAAAGGCTTGTTTCAATTCGTCAGGGTATTTCAATCATTGCAATCGTTGTTGTTGCGGTGCTTCTGTTAATTTCATTATTCATTATTTCAAATACAATCAGACTTACGGTTTACAGCAGAAGACTTGAAATCAGTATTATGAAATCAGTCGGTGCTACAAATAATTTTGTAAGATTTCCGTTTGTGATTGAGGGTATAATACTCGGCGTATTTTCAGGTGCAATCGGTCTCGGGCTTGTTTGGGGACTGTATGAGCTTGCGGTCAACCAGTTCAGAGACCTGTTAGCCTCTTTAAATTTAACTGCAATTCCGTTTAAAGATTATGCGCTTGCAATGCTTGGACTGTTCATTATTATCGGCGTTCTATGCGGCGTCGGCGGTTCACTGGTTACAATGAGAAAATATCTTAACAAAGAAGGTAGTGAGATTAGCGATGTTTAAGTCAGAATATAAATTTATTTCATTGCTTATGAGCTTAGTGCTTGTGATTACCTCATTTTCTTTCGGGATGACAGCACAGGCTGACGATACATCTGAATTAAGAAGCAAAAGAGAAAAAATACAGGATGAGCTTGAAGACGCTCAAAGTCAGCTTGATAAGCTTTCCGCTCAAAAAAGCAAAACAGAGGAATATTTGAGTACTTTAAGGTCAAAAATAAATTTGCTGCAGGATAAGATTGATAATCTTGAAGATGATAAAAGTGCAATTCAGGCTGAAATTGATGCGATTCAGAGTAAAATAACCGAAACTAAAACGGAAATAAACAATGTACAAAAGGAAATAGATAAAAAGCAGGCTGAATTTGATAAAAGCTACGATGAGTATTGCCAGAGACTCAGGGCTATGTATGTCTCAGGCTCTGCCTCAACCCTGGAGGTTTTGCTTACCTGTTCTGACATGAGCGCGATGCTTACACGCTCCCAGATGATTAAATCCGTATCGGAGCAGGACAGCAAAACTCTTGACGACCTTATGAAAAAGATGGAGGAGATTGAGGCTAAAAAGCAAGAGCTTGAAGTCAAGATTAACGAGCTTAACGAGGATAACGCAAATCTTGAAAGCGACAAGAAGACACTTCAGGACAGAATTGATGAAATTGATGTGTCAAAAAGCGAGCTTGACAAAGAGGCTGAAGAATGTAATGAGCTTATGAGAGAGCTTGCAAGCCAGTCGTCAGAATATCTGGAGCTTATTGAAACTGACAGTGAAAAGCTTCAGGAGGTTGAGAATGAAATCCGTGCGGCGGCAGCAAGGGCGTCAAGCGGAGGAGGCTCAATCAGCGGCTCATACGGCTCAGGTTCAGGCGTTCTCGGCTATCCTACAGACTCACGTTCAATATCAGCGGGTTATCCGTACTATTCATCGGGCGGTTATCACGGCGGTATAGATTTCCCTGTGCCGACAGGTTCAAATGTTTACGCTGCCGCAAGCGGAACAGTTATTCTTGTTAAGTATTTAAATTACAGCTACGGCTATCACGTTATGATTGACCACGGCGACGGATTATCAACTCTTTACGCGCATAACAGTGAGATTCTCGTCAGCGTCGGTCAGAGTGTTTCGGCGGGTCAGGTAATAGCACACAGCGGCTCTACGGGAAATTCAACAGGTCCTCACTGCCACTTTGAGGTGCGTGTAAACGGAAACCAGGTTAATCCGCTTAGTTATCTGTAATTGCGTGAATAAATATATAGATTAATAATAATTAGATGAAATCGGGGGGGGAAAAGTCAATGAAACAGTCAGGACTTATATTAAAGCTTTTATCTGTTTTATTGGCTTTCTGCCTTTTTTTAAGCGCTTCTCTGTCTCAGACAGTTATTACAGTAAAAGGTGAAGAATATAATAATTACGATAATCTTTCAACTGAGGAAAAGCAGGCATACCTTGAACAGCAGATAAAGGAGCTTAATGAAAAGCTTGACTCTTTGAAGCATCAGTCAAAGGACACCGAGGAATATATAAATGCCCTTGACGAGAAAATTAAGTATATGAAAAATCAGCTTAATCTCGCTAAGGAGGAAATGGAAAGCTCCAAGGATAAAATCACGACTCTTGAGAGACAGTATTCCGAAAACAAAGATAATATTGCGTCGCTTCAGGTTGAGATAGACGAGCTTTCTGAGCAGAATGTTATACTTAAGGAAAAATTTGACGTTTACTATGAGGAATACGCTCAAAGAGCAAGGGCAATGTATATAAGCGGAAATATGGGTGTTCTTGATGCTCTGCTTTCAAGTGATGATGTCTCAACTCTTCTGACGAGACTTGAAATGATCAGGCGTGTGTCGAGGTATGATAAGACGCTTTTGAAAAATCTTCAGGATCGCGGAAACGCTCTTATTGTTTCACAAAAGAAATTAAGTGATAAAAAAGACAGTCTTTCAAACAACCAAAAAACGCTTCTTAAAACACAGGAAACGCTGAATGTTACTGTTAAAAACTTAGAAGAGCAGCAAGTGGAATTCGCTGACAAGCAAAAGGATTACGAAAGCGAAAAATCCGAGGCGGACAGTCTGCTTCTGAAAATTCAGGAGGATACGAAAACCTACAGCGAATACAGGCATCAGAATCAGGATGAGCTTGACGAAATCAACCGTGAGATTGAGGCTGCCGCCGAAAAGTATTTACAGCAGCTTGAAGAGCAAACCACTACAACGACTACTACAACTCATGCTCAGTCAGACGCGGCGGACGACGGCAAAGACGAAAATAAACCTACATCCAAGCCTACCACAACAAAGCGTAAAACAACAAAACCGTCTGGCGTTTTAAGTATGACATATCCGGTTCCGAGCCAGACGAGAATCACAACAGACTACGGAAGCGCAGGATATTCCGGACATACGGGTGTTGACTTTGCGTGTGACAGCGGTTCAAAGGTTGTAGCGGCAGAATCGGGAATAGTTATTATTTCTAAGGATTTAACGAACAGTGACGGAAGTTACAGAAGCTACGGCAGATATATTGTTATAGCCCACGACAAGAAAAATTCTGCAGGCAACCAAGTGTATACTCTGTATGCGCATAACTCATCAAGAGTTGTGTCAGAGGGACAGAGTGTTAAAAAAGGACAGCTTATAGCGTACAGCGGCTCCACAGGAAATTCAACAGGCCCGCATTGCCACTTTGAGGTCAGAACACCGACAGCAAGCTATGATGACTGCGTGAATCCGAGAAATTATTTACCTTAACAAAAACAGCTTTACAGCGAAAGGAGTTTTGAAAATTGAAGATTAGATTTCTTTCGCTGATCATGGCGTTTACGTTTTTGCTTTGCGCAATAGGGCAGACAGTTGTTTTTGCCGAGGAAGGAAAGAAATCCGCAACGACCGAAACAACGACGGAAACGACAGCTTCGGCAAACGAAAGCACAACTAAAAAGGGCGAAAGCAAGAGGACAAAGGAAGAGGCTCAGAAAACGCTCCGAAAACAGCAGGAGGAGCTTAAAAAGAATCTTGAGGCGACTGAAAAAAAGCTTGCTGAGCTTGAGAAATCCTCTAAAGGTACGGCGGAGTATATTGATACGCTTGACTGGAAAATCGGTTATATCAATGAGCAACTGACTGTACTTGAAAATCAGAATGTTTCAATCCAGGCGGAAATTGATAAACTGATTCCCTCAATTGAGAAAAACGAAAAGGAGCTTAAAGCTCTCTCAAAAGAGGTCGACAAGACCAAGAAAGAAATTGAGCGTCTTGAAGATAAATTCCAAAGCGTTTATGAGGCATATTGTATAAGGCTCAGGGTTATGTACATAAGCGGTGATTATAATATTCTTTCGGCACTTCTGACCTGCAATGATATTTCGAGCCTACTGACAAGATATGAAATGATTAAGTCGGTATCAAAAAGCGATACGGAGCTTTTGAAGGAAGTTCAGGAAAGAACGGCTGAAATCACAACAAAGCAAAACGGACTTAATGAAAAGGTTGCGAAATACGAAAAGGCAAAGGCTGCTCTTGATGCTCAGAAAAAGTCACTTGAAACGAAACAGAAGACAATAGAAAGCAACAGCGAAATTATTGCGGCTAACAAAGTAACTCTTGCAACCGACAGAGCGGAGAGCGACAGACTTTTAGCCGAGCTTACCGCACAGAATAAGCAGTACACGGAATTCAGAAATGAGGACAGCGAGCTTATCGCCGCTGTTGAAAATGAAATTCAGGCGCTTATAGCGGGACTGAAAACGCCTGATGAGGTTACGACGGCGGTAGCGTCCGATAAGCCGAAGGGTAAATCTGAGGCTGTTACAACAAAATCAGACGTTTATTCAAATTCAGACGCCGTACTTAATATGGTATATCCTGTTCCCGGATATAGAAGCATATCAGCCGGATATCCGAATTATTCTTCAGGCAGATATCACGGCGGTATAGATTTTCCGTGTCCGACAGGCTCAAGGGTTGTGGCGGCTCAGGACGGTATCGTTATCACAGTTAAGCGTCTTAATTACAGCTACGGATATTATGTAATGATTTATCACGGTACTGATTCAAGAGGACGTTCAGTAGTTACACTTTACGCGCACAATTCATCAATACTTGTTTCAAACGGACAGAGCGTAAAAAAGGGAGAGCAGATTGCAAAGAGCGGCTCGACAGGAAACTCAACAGGTCCGCACTCACATTTTGAAGTCCGCTTTAACGGTGTGCGTGCCAATCCAAGGAATTATTTAAGCTGATGAATAAGATTAATTATCAAAAAGAGCTGGATAAAATAATTGAGCAAATTGAAAGAGAGGACATTACGCCCTCTCTTTTACTGCATAGCTGCTGTGCTCCGTGTTCAAGCTATGTAATTGAGTATTTGTCTGATTATTTTAATATTACGGTATTATATTATAATCCTAATATTTCCGACCGCGACGAGTACGAAAAAAGAAAGGCTGAGCAGATAAGGCTCATAAACAGCGTTAAAACAAAAAACAAAGTCAGCTTTCTTGACTGCGGATATGACAGCAATGAGTTTTTCAGTATTGCAAGGGGCTATGAGCATTACCGTGAAAACGGAGAAAGATGCCTGAGATGCTACCGCCTAAGACTTGAAAGAACTGCGTCGCTTGCAGCGGAAAAGGGCTTTGATTATTTTTGCACAACGCTGTCGATAAGTCCGCTTAAAAATGCACAAGCCATAAACGAAACAGGGCAGAGGGCTGCTTTGAAATATTCGGTTTCGTGGCTGCCGTCCGATTTTAAAAAGCGCAACGGATATAAGCGTTCCGTTGAGCTTTCAAAGGAGTTTAGTCTGTACAGACAAAGCTATTGCGGCTGTATATATTCAAAAAGAGAACGTAAGTTTGATGGGGAGAAAAGCAATGAATAAACCGCTTGCAGACAGAATCCGCCCGACCTCGCTCGACGAGGTGGTCGGTCAAAAGCATTTGCTTTCAAAGGGCAAGGCTCTTTATAATCTGATTTCGTCGGGAGATATTCCCAATTTAATATTTTACGGTCCGAGCGGCGTCGGCAAAACAACAGTCGCATCAATCATCGCAGGTGCTACAAAAAGAAGTCTTCGCAGGCTTAACGGCACTACTGCCTCAACTCAGGATATTAAGGATATCGTTGCGGAGCTTGATACTTTTACCGCACCTAACGGTATACTCCTTTATCTTGATGAGATACAGTATTTTAACAAGAGACAGCAGCAAAGCCTTTTGGAGTTCATTGAAAACGGAAAAATAACGCTGATTGCGTCCACTACGGAAAACCCTTATTTCTATATATATCCTGCTATTCTTTCACGTTCAACCGTTTTTGAATTCAAGTCAATAGAAAGCGAGGAGGTTATACCCGCGATTGAAAGGGGTTTCAGACTTCTGGCTGAGGAATATAACCTTGAGCTTGATATTGAAAACGGAGTGAATGAAAAGATTGCAAGGGGCTGCGGCGGAGATGTAAGGAAAGCGCTCAACTGCGTCGAAAACTGCTTTTTCGCAACGGTAACGCAGAACAACAAAAAGCATATTACTCTTGAAATTACAGATGAGCTTGTTCAGAAAAGCTCTGTCAGATATGACCGTGACGGCGATGAGCATTACGATATAATTTCAGCCTATCAAAAAAGTATGCGTGGCTCCGACCCTGACGCCGCGCTTCATTACCTTGCAAGACTTTTGGAGGCGGGAGATTTGCCGTCGGCTTGCAGGAGGCTGGTGGTCTGCGCGTGTGAGGATGTAGGACTTGCATATCCTCAGATTATTCCGATAGTAAAATCGGCAGTGGATATAGCGATGATGGTAGGTCTTCCGGAGGCGAGAATACCGCTTGCGGACGCAGTCGTGCTTGTAGCAACCGCTCCTAAGAGCAATTCGGTATATATGGGAATAAATGAAGCAATGTCGGACGTACAAAAGGGCAACTACGGACCTATACCGAGACAGCTTCAGAATAAGCATTATGACGGTGAGGACGCAGAGATTAAAGGACAGTTTTATCTGTATCCGCATGATTTTGAAAATCACTGGACGGCTCAGCAATATCTGCCTGATGTTTTAAAGGATAAGCATTATTATTCCTTCGGGCAGAATAAAAACGAGCAGGCATTCAAAGCCTACTGGGAAAAAATAAAAGGTAAAAAGCAGTCTTAATGTGAAGAATAAGAGGGAAAACGATGACAAAAAAAGAGAGAGCGTTAAAAGCAATTCAAATACTTAAAGAGCGTTATCCGGAGGCGGTATGCTCGCTGACTGCGTCAAATCCGTTTGAGCTTTTGGTTGCCGTCAGGCTTTCCGCTCAGTGTACAGACGCCAGAGTCAATCTTGTTACCCCCGCGCTTTTTGAAAGGTATAAAACGCTTGACGATTACTGTAATGCCGATATCAGGGACATAGAAAGACTTATACATAGCTGCGGCTTTTACAAAAGCAAGGCGGAATCCATTATCGGAATGGCGCGGATGATAAGAGATAAATTTGACGGCAGAGTGCCTGATAATATCGAGGACTTGATTACTCTCCCCGGCGTAGGAAGAAAAACGGCAAATCTGATTGTGGGCGATATATACGGCAAGGAGAGCATAGTTGTTGATACTCATATGATAAGAATTTCAAACCGTATAGGTCTTGTAACTGATAAGGACCCGAAGAAAATTGAGTTTGCGCTGAAAAAAATTGTTCCCGCTGAAGAAGGCTCTGACTTCTGTCACAGGATTGTTTTATTCGGCAGGGATATCTGTTCTGCGAGAAAGCCGCTTTGTGAAAAATGCGAAATGGCGGAGATATGCAAAAAGGTCGGTGTAAAAAAGTGAGGTCAAATATTGTACTGATAGGTATGCCCGGCAGCGGTAAATCCACCTGCGGAGTAGTTGCCGCGAAGCTTCTTTTAAAGAACTTTTTTGATACCGATTTGCTTATTCAGAACCTTGAGGGCAGCAGTCTGCAAAATATTATTGATAATAAAGGGAATGATTATTTTGAAAGAGCGGAGGAAAATGCTGTTCTTGATTTGGATATTCAGGGTACGGTCATTGCAACCGGCGGCTCTGTAATTTATTCTGACAAATCAATGGAGCATTTAAAAAAACTCGGAAGAATCATTTATCTTCATCTTGACTATGAGCATATGTGCAAAAGAATAAGTGATCTTTCTACACGAGGTGTGCTTTTGAAAAAAGGAGAGACCTTGAAGGATATGTATGACGAGCGTCTGCCGCTATACAGAAAATGGGCGGATATTACTATTGACTGCGGCAATAACACAATTGAACAGACAGCACAGGCGATTGCCGCCGCGGCAGAAAATTAAGGCAATTAGTACTTGAACTTATATATAAAAAGTGTTATCATAGTAAAAATATACAAAAAAGGTGTATTAGCCTTTTTATAATAATGTAAAACGGAGGCGGGTTTATGAGCGAATACGGCGCAAAGTTTGTAAAAGAGGGATTAACCTTTGATGATGTTCTTCTTATCCCTGCTGAGTCTGATGTTACTCCCGATAAGGTACAGCTTCAGACAAGGCTTACTAAGGATATTACTCTTAATATTCCCCTTATGACGGCGGCAATGGATACTGTTACCGAATCACGTATGGCAATTGCAATCGCGCGTGAGGGCGGTATCGGTGTTATTCACAAGAATATGCCGATTGAGGATCAGGCGACTGAGGTAGACAAGGTAAAGAGGTCGGAAAACGGTGTTATCACAAATCCGTTCTTTCTTTCACCCAATCATCTTGCATCAGATGCGGAAGAACTGATGAACAAATATCATATCAGCGGTGTCCCCGTCTGTGAGGAGGACGGCACCTTAGTCGGAATTCTTACCAACCGTGATATGAGGTTTATGACGGATTACAGTGTAAAAATCTCAACTGTAATGACGCCGAAGGACCAGCTTGTAACGGCAAAAAAGGGTACTACTCTTGAGGATGCCAAGAAAATTCTGATGAAATCAAAGGTTGAGAAGCTTCCTCTTGTTGACAAAAACGGCAAGCTCACGGGTCTTGTAACGATTAAGGATATTGAAAAAAGCGTAAAATATCCTAACACGGCAAGAGACAAGGAAGGCCGGCTTCTCTGTGCCGCGGCGCTTGGTGTTACAGACGATGTGCTTGTTAGAGCCCAGGCGCTTGCTGATGCCGGAGTTGACGCATTCGTTCTTGATTCAGCCCACGGTCACAGTATGAATATTATGAAATCTGTTGAGAAGGTTAAAAATGCCTTTCCTGATATTTCACTTATTGCGGGAAATGTTGCTACGGCAGACGCGACAGAGGCGCTTATTAAGGCAGGCGCGGACGCTGTAAAGGTAGGTATAGGTCCCGGCTCAATTTGTACAACCCGTGTTGTCGCAGGTATCGGCGTTCCCCAGATTACTGCGGTTTACGACTCAGCGGAGAGAGCTGATAAATACGGTATTCCTGTAATTGCGGACGGCGGTATTAAGTACAGCGGTGAAATCGTTAAGGCAATCGCGGCAGGCGGCTCGGTAGTTATGGTCGGCTCTCTTGTTGCGGGCTGCGAGGAATCACCGGGAGAAACTGAAATTTATCAGGGACGTCAGTTCAAGGTTTACAGAGGTATGGGTTCACTCGGAGCAATGAATCAGGGAAGCGCTGACAGATATTTCCAGAAAGGCTCAAAGAAATTTGTTCCCGAGGGCGTTGAGGGACGTGTGCCTTATAAAGGACCTTTGGGAGAAACCGTATTTCAGATGATGGGCGGTCTCCGCTCCGGTATGGGCTATTGCGGCTGCCATACTATTGAGGAGCTGCGCACAAATGCGAAATTTATAAAAATTACAGGCGCGGGTCTGGTTGAAAGCCATCCTCATGACGTATTAATTACTAAGGAAGCTCCTAACTATTCAGGTAGTACTCACCAGGACTAATAATTATGGGGCAGTAAAGATACTGCCCCTAAATCATTTTTAGGTTGTGAATAGCGTATGGCTGAAAAAGTGTCAAAATGGGTTAAATTCAAAAAATTCCTAAAAAGAAATATGACTCCGACTTGGGCAAAGCACATATCCTATCAAATCTTTGCCTTTATTGTTTCTGTTGCTATGGTAATAGGTGTTGCCGATTATGCAGTAACAAAAACATATGATGAAAGGAAGCTGACTTTTGTGGATGGTTTTACCATAACGGCGCATACAGGCGCTTTTAATACGGTAATGAATACTGTTGAATCGGTACAGGCTGCCGTTGAAAACAAAGTAAGTATACTTGAGGTCGATATCCGCCTGCGTCCCGATCATACTGTTGTTATGAGCCACGATATAGTCGTGACTAATAACGACGGCGTTCCGCTTGAGGATGCGCTTGTGCTTTTAGAGGGTACGGATATTCAGCTTAATCTTGATATTAAGGAAACAAGAGCGCTTAATTATCTGTATGAGCTTTTAGTAGAGCATAATCTTGTTGAGCAGTCCTTTTTAACAGGGATTGAAACAATCAATGTTAAGGCGGTTAAAGAGTCAGACTGCGCCAATATGGACTATTATCTTAATTATAAGCCGTCAAGGGCAAAGGTATTCTTTGATGAGTACAGAACAAAGCTTATAGATCTCCTTGAGGAAACAGGGGCTATCGGTATTAACTGTAATTATAAGTTTGCAGGTTCTCAGCTTTCAAGCCTTCTTCACAAAAAAGGATATAAGCTGTCAGTCTGGACAATAGACAAGGAAAGAACGGCAAAAAAAATGCTCGTCATAAAACCTGACAATATTACAACAAAGGATCCTCAAATGATTGAAAATGTAATTGAAAACTGGGGGAAATAATTTTAAAAAAATACTTGACTTATATATTGAACTTATGATATAGTATTAAAGCATTGGAGATAAGCTGGTGTAGCTCAGTTGGTAGAGCAGCTGATTTGTAATCAGCAGGTCAGGGGTTCAAGTCCGTTCACCAGCTCCAATAAGCTACCGTATCATATGGTACGGTAGTTTGAATATGGAGGAGTTCCCGAGCGGCCAAAGGGAACAGACTGTAAATCTGTCGTCAGTGACTTCGGTGGTTCGAATCCACCCTCCTCCACCACGTTAGCGAGTATCCTTTTCGGGTACTCGTTAATGATATCGAGGTGTAACTCAGTTTGGCTAGAGTGCCTGCTTTGGGAGCAGGATGCCGCAGGTTCAAGTCCTGTCACCTCGACCATTATCCGCATAAGTCTTAACGGATTTATGCGGATATTTTATACTCGAAAAACCTTTTAAATAAAGGAAAAATAAATACCACTCTGTTTTTTGAGAGTGGTATTAAATGGTTTTTGTTCCTGCGTCGGTTTTCGGTCTGCCGTTTAAAATGGGCTTATCATATTTGTCTTTTGTTATAGTTCTGCGAATACGAATTGTTTTAAAATTAAGGCTTACATCATTAAAAGATAAAGCGTTGATCTCTCCCATTCGCATTCCTGTATATAGCATAAGAAGCATTTAATAACGATATTTGTTACTTTTCTCTTGGTTATTTAAAATGTGAATGAAAGCTAATTCCTCATTAACAGTAAAGTATGTCAAAAAGAGCATGCATTTTTATCAAAGAAAAAATACATACCTATATTGGTTGTTATAAAGTTTACTTCTCATTTTTAATAGATCATTTACAAAAAAATAAGTCAATATTCAAATTATATGTAAGGAAATAGAAACGCGTTGTAAATTTACGGGAAATAGCAGTAATTTTTTATGCTTTTAAAACCGATTGACAGGGGAAATCGCTGTATGCTACAATAAAAATACAGACGGGATATATTGCAACTGTTAAATAATTCCCGTAAATCCTTTTGTTTATTGCACAGGAGAGAGACAATGCGATTTAATAAGGACGGCAGTTTTAAAATAATGCAGATTACGGATATTCAGGAGATACCGAATATTTCTCCTGATACGCTTGCGCTGCTTGAAGCGGCAGCGGAGGAGGAAAAGCCCGATTTGGTCGTCTACACGGGAGATCAGATTAAAGGCTACGGCGTTACCTATCGGGGGAAGGGCAAGGAACTCGAAAATGCTGTGGCAAAAACTATTTTCAAATTACTAAAGCCAGTGACCGATAGGAAAATACCCTTTGCCGTTACGTTCGGAAATCATGACAGGCAGGTAGGTATCTCAAACAAAGCGCAGTTTGAAAATATATACAAGGCGATTCCAAACTGCATAGGGGAGCAGGCGGAAAGTATAGACGGCGGCGGAACGTGCAATATTCCCATTAAAGCTTCAGACGGCTCCGAAAGAGATGTTTTTAACCTCTATTTATTTGACAGCGGAACTGATAAAAAGGGCGGAGGATATGAGCCGTTTAATAAAGAGATTATAGAATGGTATAAAAAAACGAGGGACAGGCTGAAGGAGAAAAATAATGAATATATTCCGTCAATTGTTTTTCAGCACATTCCGCTTCCCGAATATTACAATGTGCTCAAAAGAGTGGACAAAAAGGAAAAAGGCGCAATCAGAGCTTACAGAACGCATAAAAATGAATACTATAAGTTAGGCGAAACCTGCCGGAGGGGAGATATGCTTGAGGAGCCTCCTTCAATCCCGGATATTAACACGGGCGAGTTTGACGCAATAGCCGAAAAGGGAGACGTGCTTGCTGTTTTTGTAGGACACGACCATAAAAACAGCTTTATAGGAACATATAAAAATGTTGATTTGGGATTTACTCAGAGCGCGGGCTTTAACGAATACGGAAACCGTACAAAGCGTGGAGTACGCTGTATCGTTCTTGACGAAAAAAATCCTCATACATATAAAACCTACACGCGAACGTATGAAGAGCTTGTCGGCAAAAAGGTAAGCCGTCCTGTATATGATTATCTTTCAAGCAAGGCTCCGGCAACTCTTGACGCGGCAAAACCGCTTATCGCAAAGGCGGTGATACTGCTCGCGGCTGCCGCGGCAGTAATAATAACTTTAATAAAATTGCTTTGACGGAGAATAACTATGAGTAACGATAAGAATAAAAACGCATTTAAAAAATGGACTGACAAGCACGCTGAAATTTGGAAATTCATTAAATTTATGATTGCAGGCGGCGGCTCTTCAGTCGTTGAATTAGTGGTACATATGATACTGCTTAACACAGTATTCAGCTCGCTTACAAGTGAGCCTGTAACGAGCGGTGCGCTTAATATGATAGGCATAAGCTCAAAGGGCTATTTATATACTTATCTGATTTCCACAACGGTGGGATACGCTATCGCATTTATTTTAAACAGAAAAATTACGTTCAAGGCTGATGTAAATCCTACTTTGAGTATGATTCTTTATGCTGTTATGGTAGTGTTTACAATATTCGCGAACGGCTGGATAGGCTCCGCTATGACGACTTTTGCGCAGGCGCATAATCTGACGGGTAATGTATGGGATTTACTGATTAAGCTGATAGGAATGGCGATTCCGTTCGTGTGGACTTATCCCTGCAACCGTTTCATAATCCACCGTAAAAAGAAAACGACGGTTTAATTCTTTTGGAAAATATGATTGTTCACCCGATTAATCCGATATATGATGAAAAGTCACAGATACTGATACTCGGCTCATTCCCGTCAGTTAAGTCGAGGGAGGAAGGCTTTTTCTACGGTCATCCGCAAAACCGTTTCTGGCGTGTTATGGCAAAAATATGTGACGAGCCTGTGCCTGAAAGCATTGAAGATAAGACAAGGCTTTTGCTTAATAATCACATTGCACTGTGGGACGTTATCCATTCCTGCGAAATAACGGGCTCGGCAGACAGCACCATTAAAAATGTTGTGCCGAATGATATAGGTATAATAACCGAAAAAGCAATGATAAAAAGAATTTTTGTCAATGGCAGAAAGGCAGAGAGCCTGTATAAAAGGTATATTGAAAAGAAAATCGGAATAAAGGCAGTCTGCCTGCCCTCAACAAGTCCGGCTAATGCAAGCTGGAGCGAGGGGAGACTTTATGAATACTGGAAAAGCAAAATAGAAGAATGAGAATAGAAAACCGCCCGTCTGTACGGATAACGCACAGGCAGGCGGTTTTGATTTGTCTATTTTATTTTAGATATTCGCTTTCAAGCAATTTATATATTTCATCTTTTGTTGCAAGTGATTCGGAAAACGCTGTTGCGTTTGAGCAGGCAGAGGCGAGCCTCAGTGCGTAAGAATAATCCCTGCTTTTTTCACAGCCCGCAAGAAAGCCTGCTACCATAGAGTCACCGCAGCCGACAGTTCTTTTTATCTTTCCCGGTACAACTCCTATGGTATGAAAATGTCCGTTTTCGTCAAGCAGAACGGCGCCGTCCTTACCTCGTGACACAAGCACGTTTCCTGCACCCATATCCTGAAGCATTTTTGAATATATTTTTATATTTTCAATTGTTTTGATTTCAACCGAGAATATATCGCCAAGTTCCAAATGATTCGGCTTTATAAGAAATGGCTTATATTTTAGCACATTCATAAGCAGGTCGCCCGTAGCGTCAACCGCAAATTCAATGCCTTTATTATTTAATTTTTTTAAAATTCTTTCATAAATATCGTTTGGCAGAGCCCGCGATACGGAGCCCGCAAGGACGAGAGTGTCGCCTGATTTTAATTTGTCAAGCTTTTTGAAAAGAGCATCAATATCCCGTTGACTTATTTCAGGTCCTTTAGCGTTAATATCAAATTCCTGTTGTGACCGTATTTTTACATTAATCCGTGTATACCCGCTTTCAAGATAAACAAAATCTGTTTTGATATTATCCTTTTTCAGCAATTCCTCAATGTATTTTCCCGTAAAGCCCGCAAGAAATCCGAGAGCTTTGTTTTCAATACCGAGTCTTGAGAGAATTACGGAGACATTTATCCCCTTACCGCCGTAATAAAGCTGTTCGCTTTCGGTTCTGTTAATATCCTTTGTCTGAAGATTGCTTACGTTCATAACATAATCAAGCGCGGGATTGAAAGTAACTGTATAAATCATTACAACACCTCTTTAGTAAACACGTGTTTATTATATCGAAAAGTTTAAAGACAGTCAATTTTATTTATCGTGTTTATTATGACCGAAATTGATTATGTTAATATTACTGATTTTATATTTTTACAAATCTGCTTATAATACTGTATTTTAAAGAAAAAATATTTTAGGTGATTCTATGTTTTATCAATTTGATGATGATGTAGTAAGCGTGGGTACAGATGACCTGAACGACAATATTCTTACTCTCGGTTACGTAAGCGTAAATGAGCTTGAAAATATTTACAGGCAATTTGATTTTTCAATGCAGACGGTTGAAAAGTGCAAGGAGAAAAGCAGCTTTTTTTCATCTGATATTGAGGTTTACGACAGGTACTGCTTTGTTAAGGTGAATGTTGTGAACGCCGAAAAATTAAACGGCGGGAGAAACTGTTTTGCTCTTTTTATTAAAAAAAACATTCTGCTTGTTGTAAACGTGGCGGACAGCAACTGTTCCAACAGGGATATTTTTTTAAAGGTGTTGTCCAAAATTTCCTGTGAAAATATAACTCTTGAAAAGCTTGTATGCTCTTTTTTTGAGGGGCTGATAGCAGGTGATAACAAGGCTCTTGAAAACGCGGAGCTTGAGATAAATACTCTTGAGGAAACCGTGCTGAAAAATAAGGCTGACAGGAATTTTAATATGAAGCTTCTCAATATGAAAAAGGAGCTTTTGCTTTTGAGAGGGTATTACGAACAGCTTATTGATGTAAGCGAGGCGCTCAGGGAAAACAAAAATGAAATATTTGACAGAGAAAGCCTGAAAGTTTTTCAGATATTCACAGATAAAACCGTAAGGCTTAAGGAGAATGTTGATTTGCTGAGGGATAGCGTTGTTCACCTGTGGGACGCATATCAAGCCTATCTTGATATGAGACTTAATCATACAATGAAAGTATTTACCTTAGTGACGACAATATTTTTTCCCATTACGGTAATAGTAGGGTGGTATGGTATGAATTTTGAATTTATGCCTGAGCTTCACTGGAGGTACGGCTATCTTTATGTAGTGATTCTCTGTGCTGTTGTTGTACTCTGTCTTTACCTTTGGTTTAAAAAGAAAAAGTGGTTTTAAATAAAAATCTTATATGTTAAAATATTGTCAAAAGGGGATGTTTGTTTGGATTATGTGGCTGAGTACGTCTCGCCGGTCGGCAAAATTCTTTTGTCCTCAGACGGCGAAAATTTAACGGGATTATGGATAGAAAATCAAAAATATTTTAAAAGCACGCTGGGTGACGAATATGAGGAAAGAAAAATTCCCGTTATAGAAAAAGCGATTCTGTGGCTTGAAAAATATTTCAGTGGTGAAAATCCTGAGATTGATTTTAATATAAAGCCGAATGGGAGTGAATTCAGGCAGACGGTCTGGAAAATTCTTTTCCGGATTCCTTACGGTGAAACAATAACCTATGGAGAGATTGCAAAGAGGATAGAAAAGGAGACGGGAAAAAGAGTGTCCGCGCAGGCTGTCGGCGGAGCTGTGGGGCATAATCCCATAAGCATCATTATTCCGTGTCACCGGGTAGTCGGCGCTGACGGCGGGCTGACAGGCTACGCAGGCGGTATTGACAAAAAGGAATATCTGCTGAATATTGAAAGACAGGATAAGAATTAACGGGAGACTTAATCGTCTCCCGTTTTGCATAATTAAGTATTTACTTAAGAAGTGCGCGGTACATTTTAATATACTCGTTTGCGCTCTTGCCCCAGCTCATATCGCAGTCGAGTGCGCGCTTAACGAGTGTGTTCCAGCCATCCGAATGATAAGCGTCGTCGGCACGGTAAATTGCGCCGAGCATATCGTACGCGTCATATGTTTTGAATGTAAAGCCGTTGCCCTCTCCGTCGCCGCAGTCGGTTATTGAATCCTTAAGTCCGCCTGTTTCTCGTACAATGGGAAGTGTGCCGTATCTGAGCGCAACCATTTGTGAAAGGCCGCACGGCTCCGACTTACTCGGCATCAGGAACATATCCGCGCCCGCGTAAATCTTTCTCGCAAGGTCGGGAACAAAGCCGATGGTAACGCCCACCTTATCCGGATATTTATCGTGCAGATAGCGGAAGAAATTTTCATACTGCCACTCTCCGCTGCCGAGTACAACGTACTGGAGATTACGCTCACAGAGACTCTTTTCAAGCACCTCTTTCATAAGGTCGACGCCCTTATGACCTACAAGACGTGTAACGATACCTATAACAGGAACATTCGGGTCAACATTAAGACCCATCCTTTTTTGGAGCTCTTCCTTATTTTTAGCTTTGTTTGTAAAATCCTCAGAGCTGTAATTTGCCCATATATCCTTGTCGGTTGCCGGATTATATCCGTCAACGTCAATACCGTTCAATATTCCGCAAAGCTTCCAACTGCGCTGGTTGAGAATAGGGTCAAGACCGTGGCTGAACCAAGGGTCAAGAATTTCCTTTGCATAAGTCGGAGACACGGTTGTAACCTTATTTGCGCACTCAATGCCCGCCTTCATAAAATTAACAAGACCGTCATAGAGAATAAGATTGCTGTTTTCGGGAGCAATGCCTAATACGTCATTCAGAAGCTCATCGCCGTACTTGCCCTGATACTGAATATTGTGAATAGTGAATACGGTTTTAATATTTTCAAAGCCCATTCTGTTTGCATAATAGCAGGTGTAATAAAGCGGTGTCAGCGCGCTCTGCCAGTCATTACAGTGAATGATATCGGGTTTCCAGTCAATAGCGGGAATAATTTCAAGCACCGCTCTTGCGAAAAACGCAAAGCGCTCTGCATCGTCATAATGTCCGTAAATTCCGTCACGCTTGAAGTAATACTGATTGTCAAGGAAGTAGTAAATTACTCCGTTTGCCTTTGCCTCAAAGATTCCGCAATACTGTCGCCTCCAGGAAACAGGAACGGAAATGGAAGTGATGAATTTCATCTTATCCTTATATTCCTGCTTAATGCTGTCATAAAGCGGCATAACAACACGGCAGCCTATAAGCCTTTTTCTGAGCGCGACAGGCAGAGAGCCGGCAACGTCGCCAAGTCCGCCAGATGCCATAAACGGAAGCGCCTCAGATGCAACATACAATACTTTCATATTTTACCTCCTATATTCTTGTATCCTTAATTAAGCATATAGGGAAGGTGTCTGCGCCGGAAAGCTCGGCACCGTCCTTAATATTTACATTTTTATCAGCTATTACACAGCTTATTTTGGCATTGTTTCCTACGACTGTGTCCTGCATAAGGATTGAATTTTTAACCTCGGTATCCTTACCGATTTTAACTCCCTTGAAAATAATGCAGTTCTCCACCTTACCTTCAATAATACATCCGTCAGCGACAAGAGAATTTTTAAGAGATGAATCCGGTCCGTAAATGGTAGGCATATCATCACGCTCTTTAGTTGAGATGGGAAGGCTGAACAGCTTTTTTCTGTTCTCCTTTTCAAGCAGAGACATTGAAATATCATAGTAGCTCTTCACTGAATCAACCGTGCCTACAAAGCTGTCGGTTGCGTCAAAGGCGTGTATTTTGAGATTATTGATATTAGACATTATGATATTTCTCTGATAGGAGATTTCATTTTTTGAATGAGCGTTTGTAACAAGAGTTTCAAGAAGATATTTTTTCATAATCATTATGTTGCAGGAATAAAAAACGTCTTCATCTGTTTTTTTGTCAAGGCTCATTTCGGTAATTCTGCCGTTTTTCTCAATCTTGTCAAAGGTGAGGACAGAGCCGATATTTTCGGGCATTTTACCCTTAACACCGAGAATCGTTATATCTGCTCCGCTTTCCTCGTGGGCATTAAACATCTTAGTGTAATCAACCGATAAAATATGGTTGCAGTCAGACATAAGAACATAGGTCTGGTTTGACTGGTGCAGAAAATTCAGGTTTCCGTAGATTGCGTCAATTCTGTTTCCCCACATATTTGCGCTTCCTATTGAGAAAGGAGGCAGGAGATAAAGACCGTCCGTTTTTCTGCTTAAATCCCAAGGCTTTCCCGTACCCACGTGGTCCATAAGCGACTGGAAATTGGCGTTAGTGACAACACCGATTTTTGCAACGCCGCTTTCCACCATATTTGACAGAGGAAAGTCAATCAGACGATATCGCGAGCAGAAGGGGACTGAGCCCATTGTTCTCGTAGCTGTCAGGGAGTCCAAAGCCTCCTCGTGAATGTTGGCAAATACTATTCCCAAAACCTTTTTACCGTTCATTGACTTATACCTCCTCTCCTGATTTAATCATTACGCCGGGTTCAATATATTTACCCTTTGTTATTTTAGCGCCGGCTCCGATTACGGGGATACCCCATTCCTCAGGATTTTCAAGCTGTTCGGGAATTTCTCCAATCTTTGCGTCTTCTTCTATAACGGCGTTTTCGGCAACAATTGAATAGTAAACCTTAGCGCCTTTTTTAATAACCGCGCCAGGCATAATAACGCTGTATCTTACATCGGCGTTTTCTTCAATAGTTACGTTTGAAGATATTACGCTGTAATCAACATTACCCTCTATTTCACAGCCTTCGCTGATAGATGAATTTTCAACAACAGCGTTTTTGCCTATATAGTGAGGCGGCGCCATCGGATTTCTTGAATAAATCCTCCAGCTTGTGTCACTCAAATCAAGATCGACATTTGGATTGATAATATCAAGGTTTGCCTCCCAGAGCGAATCAATGGTTCCGACATCCTTCCAGTAGCCTTTAAACGGAAACGCAAACATTCTCTCACCCGCGTTAAGCATAGTCGGAATGATATTTTTACCGAAGTCATTTGACGAGCCTTCAGTATTTTCATCCTGAATAAGGTACTGCTTTAATTTATCCCAACTGAAAACGTAAACGCCCATTGAGGCTTTGTTGCTTTTAGGCTCTGCCGGTTTTTCGGCAAATTCATAGATTTCGTCATTATCCTTAGTTGCAAGAATGCCGAAACGTGACGCCTCCTCCCAAGGGACTTCAAGCACGGCAATTGTGCAGGCGGCATTATTCTTTTTATGAAAATCAACCATCTTTGCATAATTCATTTTGTAAATATGGTCGCCTGAAAGTATAACAACATATTCGGGATCGTATTTTTCAATAAAATTAATATTTTGATAGATTGCGTTTGCAGTACCCTTGTACCATTCAGCGCCGCCGATTGCCTCATAAGGTGACAGAACGTGGATACCGCCGTTCTGGCGGTCAAGGTCCCACGGCTGACCGTTACCCAGATAATCATTCAGTTCAAGGGGCTGATACTGTGTTAAAACACCTACGGTGTAGATACCGCTGTTCACACAGTTTGACAGGGGAAAGTCAATAATTCTGTAGTTGCCGCCGTACGGTACCGCAGGCTTGGCAATGTTTTTTGTCAATACGCCCAGACGGCTTCCCTGTCCGCCGGCAAGCAGCATTGCAACAACGTTTGATTTGTATGCCATTTTTTATCTCCTTAATCATTATTTCTTTTTTGGTTGCTTCTTTTCAAGATATATAGCCGAAAGTCCGTTAAGCCTTACTCCTATGCTGTAATCTAAATTATGCATAGGAACTTTTTTAGCTTTATATGTTCCGGACATACGGGTCTTTGTTCCGCCGTACCTTTCAAGAGAGGTATCCATTATAACTTTATATGTTTCATTTTCGGGAACGCCGATTCTGTATTCGTTAAAGCTGTTGGGCGTGAAATTAAATACAGCAATTATTTCATTGCCCTTTTTGTCGATTCTTCTGAACGCGATAATGGAATTCGCGTTATCATCACTTGAAATCCACTGGAAGCCTTCCCAGCTGTAATCAATTTCCCAAAGCGCAGGAGTGTTTTTATAAAAGAAATTCAGCTCTCTTGTAAAGCTCTGAAGCTGTCTGTGTTTTTCGTAATCCAGAAGCAGCCAGTCAAGCCCCTGCTTGTAATTCCATTCAATGAACTGACCGAATTCGCTTCCCATAAATAACAGCTTTTTGCCCGGGTGTGCAAACATATACGCGAGGAAAAGACGCATACCGTCAAATTTCATATCATAGTCGCCCGGCATTTTATTGATAAGGCTTGCCTTACCGTGTACGACCTCGTCATGACTGATAGGCAAAATGAAATTTTCGCTGAAAGCATAGAAAAAGCTGAAGGTTATGCAGCTGTGGTTTCCTTTTCTGAAAAGCGGGTCCATAGACGTATAGCGAAGCATATCGTTCATCCAGCCCATATTCCATTTGAAATTAAAGCCGAGACCTCCGATATCCGGAGGCATCGTTATCATCGGCCACGCCGTCGATTCCTCCGCAATCATCATTACATCGGGATGCTCCGTGAACATTGCGCTGTTAAGCTCCCTGAAAAACTCAACTGCTTCAAGATTTTCACGTCCGCCGTATTTATTCGGTGTCCATTCTCCGTCATTTCTGCCGTAATCAAGGTAGAGCATTGATGCAACAGCGTCAACACGGATTCCGTCAAAATGGAATTTATCGACCCAGTACATCGCCGATGAAATGAGAAATGATTTTACCTCATTTTTACCGTAGTCGAAAACTCGTGTACCCCATTCCTTATGCTCTCCCTTTTTTAAATCGGAATACTCATAGGTGCATTCACCGTCAAATTCATAAAGTCCGTATGCGTCCTTAGGAAAGTGGGCAGGAACCCAGTCGAGGATTACGCCGATACCTGCCTTGTGGCAAGTTTCTACAAAATACATTAAATCCTCAGGAGTTCCGTAACGTGAAGTCGGGGAAAAGTAGCCTGTTACCTGGTAACCCCACGAGCCGTCAAACGGATATTCCATAATCGGCATCATTTCTATGTGGGTGTATCCCATATTACTGACATAAGGTACAAGCTCCTCAGCCATCTGTCTGTAGGAAAGGAAATCTCCGTTTTCGTGCTGTTTCCAGGAGCCGAAATGGATTTCATAAATGTTCACAGGCTTTTCAAGTATGCTGCCTGTTTTTGTTTTTTCGTACCAGCTTTTGTCGCTCCACCTGTAATTAATGTCGCCGTAAACCTTTGACGCCGTTCCCGGTCTTGTTTCAGAGTGAAAGGCATACGGGTCTGCTTTCATATTTGTATTACCGCTTTTAGTCTGAATTGCATATTTATAGCAATCGAAAACGTGGGCATTGTCAATTTCAGCCTCCCAGACGCCGGGCGATATTTGCGCCATAACATTTTCACTTTCATTCCAGCCGTTGAAATCTCCGACAACCGAAACGCTGACAGCGTGGGGAGCCCAAACTCTGAAAATATATCTGTCATCCTTTATTTTATGACAGCCAAAGAATTCATATGCTTTATAATTCTTGCCGCTGTGAAAAAGATAAAGCGGAAACTCGTATTCGTGTTTTAGCTTAGACATTTTATATCTCCTCTGAGAATGTTTATTTTTACCAAATTCCATATACACCATAATAATAACACCTTTGTATAGATTAATCAAGCCGTTTTTGGTTAGTTTGTTACAAAAAAATAAAATTTATTCCTGTTTTATGTACAATTTGTTGCAATATTGTCTAATTGAAAACAGTAAAATTAAGGATATTTTGGTATTGAATACATTGATATACATATGATATAATAAGCATATTAATGAGGTGGGGAGATTATGAAGGATATAATTATTGCGTATCCAAGTAAAGATGTGGCATTGCAAATGCGCTCCCTTCTTGAAAGCGAGGGCTTTCACGTCTCCTTTATATGCGCGACAGGATCAAGTGTTTTGAGAATTGTACATAATCTGCGTGAGGGTGTTATAATTTGCGCGTCTATTCTCAGCGATATGGGCGCAGGCGTCCTTGCGGAAAACCTGCCTGTCGGATTTGATGTTGTGGCTTTGTCAAAAAACGGCAGGGAAGAATATCTGGGAAATCTTATTAATATGCCTTTACCCGTACACAGGGATGAATTTCTTCAGACAGTATCAGTTCTTGTAAGCACACGCAGTGCTTTTACTCAGCGAAATAAAGATGACGACGAAATCATTTCAAACGCGAAGCTTATTTTGATGAACAGCGGAGATATTACAGAGAGCCAGGCGCACAAGTACCTTCAGAAAGAAAGTATGCGTACAGGGAAAAAATTGGCGGATCTGGCGAAAGAGATTGTTAATGATTTTGCCGATTAAATATTAAGGTGATGAGTTATGAATTTTACAAAAATGCACGGCTGCGGCAATGACTATATATATATTGACTGCACCGAAGAAAATATAAAGGACGAAAAAGCCGCCGCCCGATTTTTATCCGACCGCCATTTCGGCGTGGGAGGAGACGGTATCATTCTTATCAAAAAAGGTGATAAGGCTGATTTTGAAATGGTTATGTACAATCCCGACGGAAGTCGAGGAGCCATGTGCGGCAACGGTATACGCTGTGTGGCAAAATATGTTTATGATAATAAGCTGACTGACAAGACCTCAATTTCGATTGAGTCAATGGGCGCGGTTAAATATATTGACATTACGGTTGAAAACGGTAAGGCAGTAAGCGCAAGAGTTGATATGGGCAAGCCTGTTCTTGATGCAAAGCTTATCCCTGTTATCTGTTCCGGTGAAAGAGCGGTAAATGAAAAGGTCAATGTCGGCGGCAGAGAATTCGCAATGACCTGCGTATCAATGGGTAATCCCCACGCGGTGATGTTTATTGATGAAAGTTTGAAGGATTTTGATTTGAATTATTACGGCTCCCTGTTTGAGAGCAATACCGAAATATTCCCTGACAGAGTAAACGCTGAATTTGCAAGGATTATTGACAGAAAGAATATTGAAATGCGTGTTTACGAGAGGGGAACAGGGGAAACTCTTGCCTGCGGCACGGGAACCTGCGCAACGGTTGTAGCGGCTTTATTAAACGGGCTTGTTGATCATGATGTAACCGTTCATCTTCCGGGCGGTGACCTTGATATAAGCTGGAGCGGAAACGAGGATGACAGCGTCTTTATGACCGGTCCCGCAACATATGTTTTCACAGGCGAGATTGATATTTAAGAATAAATGGAGGTTTAAAATATATGAAGATTAACGAAAACTTTTTAAAGATTGAGTCAAGCTATCTTTTCTCAACCGTTGCCAAAAAGCAGAGGGAGTATCAGGCTGCTCATCCAGAGGCAGATGTAATCCGCCTTTCTATCGGTGATGTAACAAAGCCGCTTGCCCCTGTTGTTATTGAGGCAATGCACAAGGCTGTTGACGAAATGGCAAATGAGGACACATTCAGAGGATATCCGCCTGAATACGGCTATGACTTTATCCTTGAGGCTATTCAGAAGCACGATTATGCGGACAGGGGAATTGATATTTCAAAGGACGAAATTTTCCTTTCTGACGGCGCTAAGTCCGACTGCGGTAATATCGGAGATATTTTTTCCGTAGACAACAAGGTAGCTATATGCGACCCTGTTTATCCCGTATATGTTGATACAAATGTTATGGCGGGCAGGAGCGGTGAGAAAAACGCCGACGGTTTATGGTCAAATATTATCTATATGCCGTGTACCGCTGAAAATAACTTTACTCCGGATATACCATCGGAAATTCCCGACGTCATTTATCTCTGTTTCCCCAACAATCCCACCGGAATGGTTGCTGACAGGGAGCAGTTGAAGAAATGGGTTGATTTTGCGAACGAGCATAATTCCCTTATTCTTTTTGACTCGGCTTACGAGGCTTTTGTTGTGGAGGAAGATATTCCGAGGTCAATTTATGAAATTGAAGGAGCTAAAACCTGTGCGATTGAATTTCGCTCCTTTTCAAAGACAGCGGGCTTTACGGGTATGCGTTGCGGTTATACCGTAGTTCCTAAGGACTTAAAATTTAACGGTGCGAGCCTGAATTCTATGTGGGCGCGCCGTCAGGCAACTAAATTTAACGGCGTATCTTATATTACTCAGAGAGCCGCTGAGGCTATATACACTGAAGAGGGACAAAAGCAGATTAAAGAAATCCTGTCATATTATCAGAAAAACGCGAGAGTTATTTATGACGGGCTTTGCGATGCGGGCTTTGAATGTTACGGAGGTGTAAATTCACCTTATGTATGGTTAAGAGTTCCGCAGGGTTATACCTCATGGGAGTTCTTTGATGAGCTGCTTGAGAAGTGCCAGGTTGTAGGCACACCGGGCTCAGGCTTCGGTCCCGCAGGCGAGGGCTACTTCCGCCTGACTTCTTTTGGTAATGCCGAAAAGACGGTTGAGGCAATTGAAAGAATTAAAAAAGAATATAAAAAATAAAGATAAAAGGAGATTTAAAAATGGAAAAGACTGCGCAGCTTTATGAGGGCAAGGCAAAAAAGGTTTGGGCAACGGATGACCCTGACGTTGTAATCGTTGATTACAAGGATGACGCAACCGCGTTTAACGGTCTTAAAAAGGGTACAATAGTCGGCAAGGGTGTTGTGAACAATAAAATGTCAAATTACCTTATGCAGCTTATTGAAAAAAAAGGTGTTCCCACTCATTTCATCAAGGAGCTTTCTGACAGAGAAACTGCCGTAAAAAAAGTAACAATCGTACCGCTTGAGGTTATTATCCGCAACCGTGCGGCAGGCTCAATCTGCAAGAGATTGGGTCTTGAGGAGGGTATGGATTTTATCTGCCCGTCCATTGAGTTTTCATACAAGGACGACGATCTCGGCGATCCGCTTATTAACGGCTATCACGCTGTATCCTGCGGCTTTGCTACGCAGGAGGAGGTTGACACGATTAAAAAGATGGCTTTTACAGTCAATGACGTTTTAAAGGAATATTTTGCATCTATCGGTGTTGAACTGATTGATTTCAAGCTTGAATTCGGCAAAACCTCAGACGGTCAGATTGTTCTTGCTGATGAAATCAGTCCCGATACCTGCCGTTTCTGGGATATTAAAACGCATGAAAAGCTTGACAAGGACCGTTTCCGCAGGGATATGGGCGGTGTAGAAGAAGCGTATGCCGAAATGATGAAGAGAGTAGGTCTTGACTGATGCCGAACGATACATATAATTCACCGTTTAACGCTCGTTATGCCTCAAAGGAAATGCAATACATCTATTCTCCGGATTTTAAATTTAAAACGTGGAGAAAGCTGTGGATTGCACTTGCGGAGGCTGAAAATGAGCTTGGACTTAATGTTACAAGAGAGCAGATAGAGGAGCTTAAGGCGCATGCTGATGATATAAATTATGAGGTTGCGCAGGAATATGAAAAAAAATTCCGGCACGACGTAATGAGCCATGTTCACGCATACGGTGAGCAGTGCCCTAATGCGAAGCCTATTATCCACCTCGGAGCAACAAGCTGTTATGTGGGGGACAATACGGATGTTATTACAATGCGTGAGGCATTGCTTCTTATCAAGAAAAAGCTTGTAAACGCAATCGCGTCTGTTGCTGAATTTGCCGATAAATACAAGGATATGCCTTGTCTCGGATTCACCCATTTTCAGCCCGCCCAGCCGACGACAGTAGGCAAGAGGGCAACACTATGGCTTATGGATTTGGTAATGGACTATGAGGAAATCTGCCATGTAATTGATAATCTTATGCTTTTAGGCTCTAAGGGTACGACAGGCACGCAGGCGTCATTTCTTGAGCTGTTTGACGGCGACCACGAAAAATGCAAGGAGCTTGACAGGAAGATTGCCGAAAAAATGGGCTTTAAGGCTTGTTTTCCCGTAAGCGGACAAACCTATGCGAGAAAGCTTGATACAATCGTCTGCAACTGCTTGGCGTTAATTGCGCAGTCCTGCTGTAAATTCTCAAATGATTTAAGGCTTCTCCAAAATCTAAAGGAGATTGAGGAGCCGTTTGAGAAAAATCAAATCGGTTCATCGGCAATGGCGTATAAGCGCAATCCTATGAGAAGCGAGCGTATTGCATCGCTTTCACGTTATGTTATGATTGACGCGCTTAATCCCGCGTGGACCGCATCCGCGCAGTGGTTTGAGAGAACGCTTGACGATTCCGCTAACAAAAGAGTTTCTGTTGCGGAGGCTTTTCTCGCAACCGACGGTATTCTTGATTTATATATCAATGTTACTTCCGGTCTTGTTGTTTATCCGAAGGTAATTGAATCGCGTCTTATGAGCGAGCTTCCGTTTATGGCAACGGAAAATATTATGATGGACGCTGTAAAGAAGGGCGGAGACAGACAGGAGCTTCACGAGAAAATTCGTCAGCACTCAATGGCGGCAGGCGCCGTCGTTAAGATTGAGGGAGGAAAGAATGACCTTGTTGACCGTATAGCCGCGGATGAAGCATTTATGACAACAAAGGAGGAAATCCTCGCAATTCTCAAGCCTGAAAACTTTGTCGGCAGAGCGCCGCAGCAGACAGCGGATTTTCTGAATGAAGTTGTCAATCCTATTCTTGAAAAGGAAAGGGATTTGCTTGGCGTAAGCGTTGAAATTAATGTATAAATATAATTGTATACAACAGTAAAAGGGATAGCTACGGCTATCCCTTTTACTGTTGAAGAAATTTTGTAATGGATTAAAGAAGTAATGACCTGAATTATAAAAATGTTAACTTAGTGTTAAATAAAAGTTAAAATAAATATTGTTTTATTAACACAACGGTGGTATAATTAACTGTATCATATTTTATATTGGAAAAGGGGTTTTGTTATGGCAAAAACGAAAGCCGCGGGCGCTGACGCAAAAAGCAAAGCACCTGCGGAAAAGAAGTATATGAAGCCATCGGAGATTGTTACCTTTGGTATCGGTCTTTTCGGCGTTGCCCTGCTTACAGGCTGGATGCCGGACTATACCACAACCTTCTTTGCTGACTTCGCGTTCAAGGGTAAGGGATTTGATTCCGCTTCATTTGCAAGCACTGTATCGCTTGTATTCGGTGTTGCCGGATTTGTCGGCGCTGTATGTGAGCTTGTAATAGGTATCCTTGTTGACAGAACAAAAACAAGGCTTGGCAAGGTTAAGCCGTGGATAGGCTTTGGAGCAATTCCGCTCGCAATTGTATCACTGCTTGTTTTTGTTGCTCCGAACACAACAAGTCTCGGTATTGCATCTGTCTGGATGTTTGTTATTTATGCGCTTTATACGGCAGTATCCTGCGCGGTCGAATCTCCCGCGAACTGCTTTGGCGCACTCTGTTCTCCTAATCCGAGTGAAAGAGGAGACGCGATTTCAATCGCCTCGTTCCTACGTTCAGTAGGTCAGTCGGGCGGTCAGGTTGTAATTATTGTTGTTGGAGCCGTTATGAAGCTGCTTATGGGACAGCAGCAGTTCAAGAACGCGGAGGGTCAGGGTCTTGACCTTATTATTTCAACCGCTATCTGCGCTTTGGGTATGGTTATTTTTGTAATGATTTTCTTTGCGAATAACAAAGAGCGTGTACCATATACAACAGAGAAGGTTTCACTCGCCGAATCCATAAAGCTTGTTTTCACAAACAAGAATCTTCTGATGGTTTCTCTTACGAAGCTTGCAGGCTTCGGAAGAGGTGTTTACGGTACAGTATCGCTTTACATAGCAATCTATCTTTTAGGTTCAAAGGGACTTAAGCTTGCGCTGATGCTTCCTATGGGTATCGGTACGGCAGTAGGTATGCTTTTGGTAAAGGCTGTTCTTAAAAAGTTTTCTACAAAGAAAACATACATTATATTCTGTATCTACGGTGCATCGGCACTTGCTATATTGTTCCTGGTTTCAAAGGGTATCGGATTTAACAGCAATCTCGTTGTTCCGTTCCTCATTCTCAATTTCTTCTGCGGTTTACAGCACGGTAACACAAATGTTACTCCTAACATTATGATTGCCGACTGTGTAGATGAAATGGAATATAAAACGGGTAAGCGCCAGGAAGGTCTTGCATACGCGGGCTTCGGTCTTTTCTCAAAAATCGCGTCCGCATTTACAAAATATTTTGGTCCTTTCCTTGTTTACACATGGTCGGGTTACCAGTTTTCACAGGATCCGAATGTTGCATATTCCGCACAGGCAGACGGTACGCTTTCAAGATTCCTTGCAATTTACACAATCATTCCCGCGATATTCGTAATTCTTCAGGGTGTACCAATCCTGTTCTACGATATGGTCGGAGAGAAGAAGGAAAGAATTACGGCTGCTCTTGCTGAAAAGAGAGCGGCTCAGAAAAATGTGTCAGGCGACGCTCCTGATGAAATCGCAGAGTAAGGAGGGGTAGAAATGGCTGAAACAACAGAAGAGAAAAAAGGCTTCAGAGCCGGTGCGTACGCAGTAATTGCTGGTATTGCGGTTGCGGCTGTATTGGTTATAATTACAATTTTTGCTTTCACAACAAGATATACTGCATTCTCCCCTGAAAAGGTAGCACAATCGTATGTTGATACTATTGTTCAGACAGGCGACGGCTATAACGCTTACAAGAATACGCTTGTATCGAAGAACGCAAAATTCGGCGACTTTATCAGAAATGCGTATATGAAGCCCTATGTTAATGACGGTGATGATGTTAAGCAGGCTGATTTTGTAGGCACAGGTTCAGATGAGGAGGCTGCCGCGCTCAATCAGGTTTACTCAACGATGTATGATTATTACGTTGAGCTTTTGGAAGAATATGGCCTTGACGATTATGATTCCGTATTTTCAAAATATTTCGCTAAGCTTTCTGAAGTAAGGAAGAACGTATACGGCGACGATTATATGGATACTGATTATATGTTCGGCGCGTTTGAGTCAAATGTTTCAACTTACGGAATGTCCCTTACAGGCACCAAGAGAGTATTTGCGTCCGATAATAAAACGATAACTCAGGAGCAGACAACAGGTCTTTACCAGACAATGTTCGGTAAAGAGCAGGATGTTGAGGTCGACGCTCTTGTTGACGGTAAGAAGCAGACTGTCACGGAAAAACAGCTTGTATATAAATTTACAACAACGGTAAAGGATTGTACAGAGCTTTCCGGTGAGGAGCTTGAAACTTATATTGCCGATTATTCGGCAAGAATTAAGCCTGTGGCTGAATCCGGCGAGGCTAAGGCTGATGCGTTTGGAATTACCGACACAACAAAAGAAAAGAAAATACTTTTTATCACTAAGACAGAAAATATAAATAACAAAACGGATATGGTCAACGCATTTAAGGGGCTTGATTGCTCAGAGGATATAAGCGCTGTTGCAAAATGCACTGTTGAAGTTACGCTTGATGACGGTACTGTGGTTGCAACACAGGAGCTTTATGTTACGCAGATCGGTAACAGCTGGTATGTTGACAACACTAATGTTGACACATCGGGACTTTATTTGGCAAAATAAAATAAAAATGAAAATCGGTAGGCGGTGCCTACCGATTTTTTATAGGATTTTTATGACATTTTATTAGTCGTCATACTTCGTGACCTTATCATATCGCATATAACTCTTAAAAGCTCATCCTTTTTAAATACGGGCAGAGTTTCTATAACCGCGTCAATACAGCCCGCGACAGCAAAGGTTATCGAGGCGACTTCATAATAATTATCTTCAAGTGTAAACCCGTTGTTTTCAACAATACTGTCTACAAGATTTTTCTTAAGAACTTTTATGGCGGAGCCGCAGATACTGCTTGATTTAAATTTGTACAGGTAATCAATCTTTTTTTCAACCTCATCAAGCAAACCTATTATAACCTCTTCCGGTTTATATCTGCTGTCGTTATAGCTTATGCGCTTTGAGATTTCAATGATTCCGTCCATCACTGTCTGAAAGCAGAACTGGAGACAATCGTCTATGCTTTTAAAATGCAGATAAAAGGTACTTTTATTGATATCGGCTTTTTTGCAAAGCTCCAAAACTGTTATTTTGCTCATATCCTTTTCGACCAAAAGGTCAAGCAGGGCATTGAATACCGCGGTGCGTGTTCTTTTAATTCTCCTATCCATAGATTTTCACTCCAAATAATTAATTAATATAACTATTCATAGGTATTTTAACATTATTACTGTTTTAAATCAATAAAGCAAAAAATATTTGGTGAAATGTCCAAAAACATATGATTTGATTTGTACAAAAAAGCAACAAAAGGTAAGCTGAATTCACAAAATGTTTTTTTAGAAATAATTGACGGAAAAATATTGTAAAGTTAAAATTTGTATTGTATAATATCTTACGAAAAAAATGAATGCGTATTATAGGGGGATATAAAGATGAGTGATAATAAAGTATGCTTTGGCGGCGACTGGCTCAGCGGCAAAACCGTAGTTGTTACAGGCGCGTCGGGCGGTATGGGAGCGGGTATTGCCGCAATTCTGATAAAAAAGCACGGCTGTAATGTTATCGGTGTTGCGAGAAGCGAGTCTAAAATGCTCAAATTTATTGACGAGCTTGGTCCTACATATGCCGAGCAGTTTTCATATAAACTGTTTGATGTTTCCGTTAAAGAGAATTGGGAGAGCTTTGCGCAGGAGCTTTTGGACAATGATATACATCCGTCTGTTCTTATAAATAACGCGGGCATTCTTCCTAAGTTTAAGAGATTTGACAGATATTCATATGAAGAAATTGAAAGAGCGATGAACATTAATTTTTACTCCTGCGTATACGGAGTTAAGACATTTCTGCCCATCCTTCTGGATGAAGAGGATCCCGCAATTATTAATATTGACTCATCAGCGGCTTTGATGACGCTTGCGGGTACATCAATGTACAGCGCGTCTAAGGCTGCCCTTAAGGGATTTACAGAGGCGCTCAGAGTTGAATTTAAAGGAAAATGCTATGTCGGTCTTGTTTGCCCCGGATTTACAAAGACTGATATTTTCCGTGACCAGCAGAATGAAGGCGGCAAGGGTCAGAAGGTTATGGATATGATTTCAACCGATTGTGACCGTATGGTTAAAATGATAATGTTTGGCATTGAACATAAGAGACCGCTTATGATTCACGGATTTGACGCTCACGCAATGTCGGCGTTTAACAGAATTCTTCCGGTAAAAGGTTCGGAGCTTTTCTCGTTAGTAATGAAGCTTGCTGATATTGAATTGTTCAGCGAGGTATTCAGGGATTAGTTGGAAAAAACAGGACGAGGCTGTCAAAGGCGGCAGCTTCGCCCTTTTACGTTTTTATTTAGGAGGACAATTATTATGACAGAAGATGTAACCAAACAAAAACATTTGAATTTTAAAGAGATAGCCGCTTATTCTTTAGGACTTTTCGGCTTTCAGGCAATTGTCGGTCTGCTCAACTCCTATCAGGCAGAATTTGACGCGTCAATTTTAGGAGCTGATATTGCCGTTGTGGGTATTCTTATACTCATTGCTAAAATCGTATCGGCGGTTTTTGACCCTGTTGTCGGCAATCTGATTGACCGTTCAAAAAGTAAACACGGCAAATTCAGGTCAATGATTATGTATTCAATTATACCTCTGCTTGTTATGACGGCAATTGTTTTCTTAAAGGTACCTTTTTCCGGAGCAGGTCTTTATGTTTGGATTTTTGTTACATATCTTATCTGGTCTCTCGCAATGACGCTCGGCGACGTTCCGTCACAGGGTATCGCGTCTGTTCTCACGCCTAATCCTACGGAGAGAACGAATGTAGTTTCAATCTCAAACACATTTAAACAAATCGGATTTTCCGCATGTGTTGTAATAGTACCGATTGTTTGCCTGATTATCCCAAACGGTTCAAAGGTATTTGTCGCAAGCGGGGAAACGGACACTCCGATGATTAGTTCGGAATATTTCTGGACGGCTGTTTTAACCGCGGTTTTAGGCTGTATTTTATTTGCGCTTATACCTATGCTCAACAAAGAGCGTGTGGCGTATGTTGCGGGTGAAAAGACAACATTTAAGGATATGGTAAACGCTCTGAAAAATAATAAGCCCTTTATGCTTGTTATTCTTTCATATTTTCTCGGCTTCGGCAGACAAATGGCAATGGGCATTCAGGTCCAGGCGGCTAATGTTATTCTCGGCTCGCAGAATCTTGTCGCTGTTTTAGGTATTGTCACCGCTGTCGGCTCGATGATAAGCATGGCTCTCTGCCCTGTACTAATTAAGAAAATGGGCGAAAAAAAGGTTTACCTTCTCCTTTCCATATACGGATTTGTCGTATCGGTGGTTTCATTTATAGTCGGTCATTTTTATTTTCTCCATCCTTCAAATATTGTTTTGACGGTACTGTTTTATCTGTTCTTATTCCTTATCGGTTTACAGTTCGGCGCCGTAACCCTTATGCCTATGATTATGACGGCGGACTGCGTCGATTACTATGAGTATGAAACAGGAAAACGTATGGAGGGCGCGGCATACTCAATCCTTACGCTTACTATTAAGGTATGCCTTGCATTAGGAACCGCCCTCGGTCTTGTATTTGTTCAGATTTCAGGTTATTCGGATACAGTAGCACAGATTTCGAGCGGTGCCGAAACAGGATTTGATTTGCATACAAAGGATCTTGTATTCTTCGCTTATACCGTTGTTCCGGGTATTCTTGCTCTCCTTTCAACAATACCTATGTTCAAGTATGATATTGTCGGTGAAAAGAAAGCCAAGATTGCTTCCGAGCTTGCAAAAAGAAGAGAAAACGCTTAAAAATGAAAGCAATATGAACTAAATGTAAAAAATCCGGGAGAGTATTGTTCTCTCGGATTTTTTTTGCTATAATTGATGTAGAATAATCGTGGGAGTGATAATTTTGAAACGGATATCTTCATTTTTACTGGCAATGGTTATGATGCTTTCTGTTCTCGGAAGCGTCAGTGTTGTGCAGGCACAGGAATGGAAAGCAGGCGATAATGTTACTGTTTCAAAGAACGGAAACGTTATTACCGTTAAGGGTAACGGTGATATGAAAAATTACAGCTTAAACGACCTGCCTGCCTGGACTAACGATATTGACACAACAAAAATTATTATTGATGATGGCGTTACAAGTATCGGTGATTTCGCGTTTTCCAACTTTATGAGCGTTAAAGATGTTACTATTGCGGATACGGTGAAATATATCGGACAAAGAGCATTTTCGGGATGCTTTATGCTCAAAACAATTAATATTCCCGCCTCTGTTGAAGTAATAGGAGATTATGCTCTGAGTACAACGGTCGGAGATGCGTCTAATCTTGAAAAAATTACTGTATCGGACGGTAATAAAAATTTTACTATTGAAAATGATATTTTATATAACATTACAAAAACAATACTCTATAAGGTTCCGTCTAAATTGAATATTGAAAAATTAGACGTCATTTCGAGTGTAGTCAGCATTAAGCCCGAGGCGGTCATAAGCTGCAAAAGCTTAAAAGAGGTTAACCTGCCCGTTAATGTAATCAGTGTAGGAGCAAATGCTTTTACTGATTGTAAAAATCTTCAAAAGGTTGTTGTTCAAAACGGTGAGTGTGATCTTGCCCTTGCATCAATTCCTGACAATAAAGGCTTAGAGCTTTACGGTTACAAAGATACGAATGTAGAGCTTTATGCACAGAGAAACGGATGTTCAAACATTACCTTTGTGCCGCTTGATGAATGTACTACGCATAAATGGGACGGCGGTCAGGTAACAAAACCCGCAACCTGTACATCAACGGGTATAAAAACATATACCTGCACTGTGTGTAAGGCTACAAAGACTGAAGAAATTGCAAAAACCGCACACAAAGTTGTGATAGATGAGGCAGTTGAAGCAACGTGTACAAAGACCGGACTTACAGAGGGAAAACACTGCTCGGTTTGTGAAACAGTAATTGAAAAACAAGAGGTTATTCCTAAAACAGCGCATAAGTATGACGACGGTCAGGTAACAAAATCCGCAACCTGTACATCAACAGGCGTAAAGACCTATACCTGCACTGTGTGCAAAGCCACAAAGACGGAAACTATCGCTAAAAAAGCCCACAGTTATAAGAATTATGTAACAAAAGCTACAACAAGCAAAAACGGAAGTATAGTTAATAAATGTTCCATATGCGGAGCCAAGAAGTCAACGTCAACTGTATACAAGATTAAGAGCGTTATCCTTACTACATCTACAGGCTCAGTTTTTACTTCAACATATTATAACGGCAAGGTAAAGACGCCGGGTGTTACCGTTAAAGACAGTAATGGAAAGACGCTTAAAAAGGGTACGGACTACACGGTATCGTATGAAAGCGGAAGAAAGAACGTGGGCAGATATGCGGTAAAGGTAACCTTTAAGGGCAACTACAGCGGGTCAAAGACGTTATATTTCAATGTAATACCGAAAAACGTATCGGGTATTAAAAAACTGACGGCAAGGTCAAAAGGCTTTACAGTTAGCTGGAATCCGCAGAAAACCCAGGTAACGGGATACCAGATACAGTACAGCACGGCAAGCAATTTCAAAAACGCAAAGACGATTACAATGGGCAAGTCCTCATATTCCGCCAAAAAGGTTACGGGGCGCATGGCGAAAAAGAGATATTATGTACGTATCAGAACATACAAAACCGTAAAGTTCAACGGAAAGAATTACAATATCTATTCACCGTGGTGCGCTAAGAAGTCTGTTGTTACAAAAAAATAAAGAGATAAAAAATCCTTTTCGCGAGAAAAGGATTTTTTATTATAAAGATTAAGCTATTAATCTTGCATTTTAGCGCTTTTGTGGTATCATACTAATGAAAATAAAATCATAAGGGAAATTGCGGACAGCTTTTATGATTTAACGAAACACTATGGAGAATCCTATGAAAAAAATCGCAAGAAAAACGAAAATAATCTGTACGCTCGGTCCCGCGACAGATGAGCCGATAGTGCTTGAAAATATGATACTTGCAGGGCTTGATGTTGCGAGATTCAATTTCAGCCACGGTACTTATGACGACCATACAAAAAGGCTTGAAGAGCTTGTTTCACTCAGAGAAAAGCTCGGCAGACCTATTGCTGCTCTTCTTGACACAAAGGGACCCGAAATACGTCTCGGTAATTTTGAAAATCCCGAAGGTGTTTTTATAAAAAGCGGTGACAAATATACGCTCACGACCAAGGAATGTCCGGGTACGGATGAAAAGTGCTATATCAATTATGACGGACTTACAAATGATGTTAAAAGAGGTACTAAAATACTTATAAACGACGGTCTTGTTTCAATGACGGTTGACAGCGTGAACGGTTCGGATATTAAATGCACTGTTGTTGACGGAGGTCTTTTGACTGACCATAAGGGAGTTAATGTTCCGGGCGTTGAGCTTAAAATGCCATATCTGTCCGCAAGGGATATGGCTGACTTAAGGTATGGTAAGGAGCACGATTTTGATTTTATTGCCGCCTCGTTTGTACGAAGTGCAACAGATATTACAATTTTAAGAAATTACACCGACGCAATCGGATGGAAAGATGTTAAAATAATTGCGAAGATTGAAAATGCGCAGGGCGTGGAAAATATTGATGATATCATTGAAGTATCAGACGGTATTATGGTCGCGCGCGGCGATATGGGTGTGGAAATTCATTTTGAGCGTATCCCCGCAATTCAAAAAATGATTATAAAGAAAGTATACGAGGCAGGCAAAATTGTTGTAACCGCAACGCAGATGCTTGAGTCAATGATTAATAATCCGCGCCCGACAAGAGCGGAAATCACAGATGTTGCAAATGCAATTTACGACGGCACAAGCGCAATTATGCTGTCGGGTGAATCGGCAGTGGGAAAGCATCCCGTTGAGGCTGTTGAGACGATGGCGTCAATTGCGGAAACAACGGAGCAGGATATTGATTACAAAAAGCGGTTTAACAAGTTTTATTCAAGCAGCTCAGCAAAGGGAATAACGTCCGCTATCAGTCACGCTACCGTAACGACTTCTCACGACATTAATGCGTCTGCTATCATTACTGTTACAAAGAGCGGAACCACCGCGCGTATGATTTCAAAATACAGACCGTACACAGGTATTATAGGCGCAACTATTGACGATAAGGTTTGGCGCCAGCTTAATCTCAGCTGGGGAGTTACACCCGTTAAGTGTGAAATTAAGGAGAATACTGACGAGCTTTTCAATCATGCGGTAGAGGTTTCACTTAAGGCAGGCATTATCAAATCAGGTGAAACGGTTGTTATTACGGCAGGCATACCGCTTGGTATATCGGGTACGACAAATATGCTGAAGGTGCAAGAGGTAAATGGTTAATATTAAATTTATTACGGCGAAAGACGACGATTTTAAATTTGTTAAAAATATTCGTACTGCCGTGTTTACTGATGAGCAGGGCGCTGATGCCGATAAGGAGTTTGACAGTCTTGACAGCATTTCTGATTTTGCGTTGCTTTACGAAAATGAAAACGCTGTTGCCACCGCCCGTTTGGTTAAGACGGCAGGTGGTCATAAAATCGGCAGGATAGCTGTTTTAAAACAGTACAGGGGCAGGGGTTACGGCGATACCGTTGTCCGTGCCGTAACGCAAAGAGCTTTTGATTACGGAGCGGACACGGTGTATGTTGACGCGCAGAACTATGCTGTGCCTTTTTATGAAAAAATAGGATTTAAGGCAGTGGGAAGAGAGCTTATGGACAGGGGACTTCCTCACATACCTATGTCTGTCAGCCGGGAGGAATATTATGGCAAAGAAAAAGATTAACAGCGGTATCAGGGCAGTAATTGCGGTGCTTATCATTATACTGATTGCGGTGGTCGGTTACTTCGGATATACTTATGTGAATAATGATATTAAGGGTAATGAGGAATACAAGACGGATTACACCTTAAATATTATTGATGGTATGTCACAGTATGATATTTCTCAAAGGCTTTACCAGAACGGTATCGTTGTAAGCGACAGCCTTTGGAGCAGATGGATGGACAAGCATTATCCGTCTGTTAGCTATATTCCCGGCGAATATACGCTGACAAATGATATGAGCTATGAGAATATTGCAAAGGCACTTGAGGCTCCTGATATTTCTCACAGGACGGTATCGGTATGTATTCCCGAGGGCTATAATATTTTTGATATAGCTGAAACGATGGAGGAAAACGGAATATGTCCGCGTCAGGATTTTCTTGATGCCTGCAAATCAAAGGATGGATATGACTATTCCTTCATCAGTGATATTCCGCAGTCCGATACAATCGCGTATGCGCTTGAGGGGTTTCTTTTCCCCGCAACATATGATTTGAGTGAGAATATGAAGGCGAACGAGGTTGTTGACGAAATGCTCAGAGCGTTTGCAAACCGTATTAAAGAGGAGTGGAGAACATATTGTTATGAAAATAATATGACTATGTATGAGCTTGTGACGCTTTCATCGGTAGTTGAAAAGGAGACCTTGGGCGAAGGCGTAGCCGAAGATATCGCATCTGTGTTTATTAACCGTCTTGGTGAGGGGCAGAAGCTGCAGTCCGATGTTACTATTGATTACGGGAATGCACTTCGCGAAAACGGATTTGACGATAATGTCGTAGAATCTTATAACACATATAAGTGTAACGCTCTCCCGAGCGGACCGATTTGCAATCCCGGTACGGCAAATATTGACGCGGTTGTTAATCACAATGATACGGATTATTACTATTTCTTCTCCTATAACAACGGCGCAAATTTCTACTTTACCGATAATTACACGGATTTTTCCGAAAAATGGGAACAGGTTAAGGATACGAATACAAATTAAGCAATATGTTATTTAAATTATAACAGAATAAAACACAGAAAAGGACACATCAATAAGATGTGTCCTTTTTGTATAACTTGCTTATAGATAAATACATACAATTAAGGCGTTTATTTTTTTAAGCTTTTAATATCCTCTTCTGTAATTTTCCCGTGCTCTTTTTCAAATTTAGTAATATGAATTTTAATAAGCTGTTCAAGCTCCCTGTTGCATGAGCGCGCATTATATTCTGCAACATATCTGAATTTGTCCATTTGCTCCTGAGGTATTCTTAATGTGAATTGCGGCAGCTTTGACGCCATATTATCACCTCTGTTTTATTTTATCAAAAATATTTACAATAAAACATCTTGACATCAAAGTGACATCACCATATAATATATTTAAAGTAAAAGCAGGAGGCATATATGACATCTCTGAAAAACGGAAAAGTAGAAATGCTGCGGTTTATTTTTTGCATTTGTGTTGTGCTTTTTCACGCGGGAGCTGATGTTTTCGGCAAGGACAGGAGCATAGGTGCGTATTTCACCTTTTTTGGACATGGGAGAACGGGAGTTGAATTTTTCTTTTTGCTGTCCGGATTTCTTGCAGCTAAAAGTGCATATAATTTAAAAAATAACAGTTCACTCGGTGAAAATACCTTTAATTTTATTTTAAAAAAGATGAAAACTATTTTTCCTTACCATATTTTTGCAATTGCGCTTACCGTTATTCTTCTGATGAGATACAGTAATAATTTTATTGCTGATTTGGCTAAAAGACTGCCAAGCATATTTTTTCTGCAGAGAACAGGGATAAGCGGCGTCGATTTCATATCGGTTGAATGGTATATCTGTTCAATGCTTCTTGCGCTTGCAATTATTTATCCGATGCTTTTAAAAAATTTTGACTTAACAGCAAAGGTTATCGCACCCGTATTGTCATCGCTCCTTATCGGTTATCTTGCAAAAACCTACGGAGCAATGCCTCCCTCAAATGAATTCGTTACATTTACTTATTCCTGTAATATCAGGGGTTTTGCCATAGTTCTTTTGGGTTGCTTTTGTTTTGTTATAGCTCAAAAAATCAGGAAGTACGAGTTTTCATTTATTCAAAAATTATTTTTAGTATTTTTAGAAAATCTATGCTGGATTGTTTCGGTATTTTATTTAGTTTCCGGCTTAAACAGGAAATGCGAGGCATATGTTATTTACATTCTTGCTTTAGGAATAACGCTTGTTTTTTGCAGAGATTTCAGCAGAGGATTATATAATAATAAGATTGTGTTTTATTTGGGAAAGCTGAGTCTGCCGATTTATATTTGCCAGAATATAGGAAGGGATATTATCAAAAACGAGCTTGATTTTTTGTCAAGACCATTGAAAATTATGCTGATACTTCTGTTCGCGGTTATAATCGGATTTATATCTAATCTGGTATGCGGCAAAATAAGGCGGATGAGGTTAAATAATTATGTTTCCAAATAATGCTTGACAAACGCTTATGGGTGTGTTAATATACATTCACAACAAAGAAGAACGCAGCCGTTCTCCCCATAAGCTTTTGTAAAATGGGCAATAATTATTTCAGCTAATTATTGAAGTGCGGGCGTTTTGCGTTCGCACTTTATTTATTAATTTTCAAGAGGTGTTTTTTATCAGCAAGGAAGCTCAGCAAATTAATAGTGAAATCAAGGATAAGGAACTGCGTATAATTTCCGCCGACGGCGAACAGCTCGGAATTATGAGCGCTAAAGAAGCGCTTAAAATTGCGGAGGATAACGATCTTGATTTAGTTAAGATTGCGCCTCAGGCTAAGCCGCCTGTATGTAAAATTATGGACTATTCCAAGTACCGTTATGAGCAGGCTAAGCGTGAAAAGGAAAACCGCAAAAACCAAAAGCAGATTGAAACAAAGGAGATTCGTCTTTCCGTTACAATTGATGTCGGCGATTTCAACACTAAGGTTAATCAGGCTAAAAAGTTTCTTGCATCAGGTCATAAGCTTAAGGTTTCCATCAGGCTTAAGGGAAGAATGATGGTTCATTCCGATTTAGGCGTTGACAATATGAACCGCTTTGCAGAATCGCTTGCAGAGGAAGCTAATGTAGATAAAGCACCAAAGCTTGAGGGCAGACAGATTCTTATGTTCCTGTCACCTAAAAAGGCAAGTAATTAAAACAGACGGAGGAATAATTATGCCAAAGATTAAAACACACAGCGGCGCAAAAAAGCGCTTCAAGACAACAAAAAGCGGCAAGGTTAAGCGTGCCCACGCTTATACCTCACACATTCTTACAAAGAAGTCAACAAAGCGTAAGAGAAATCTTCGCAAAACCGCGGTTGCCGATGTAACGAACCAGAAGCAGTGTAAGAGACTTATTCCATATAAATAAGAATCCTGCCTGTTTTGACAGGTCAGAACATTGTTTTCTTATAACTTAAGACAATAAGAATTATTCGCTTGTTTTATAAGCTAAACTATAACACGGAGGTATATTATCATGGCAAGAATTAAGGGCGCTATGGCAACCCGCAAAAGAAGAAAGAAAGTATTAAAAGCAGCTAAGGGCTATTATGGCGGAAAGCACCGCCTCTTTAAAACAGCCAAGCAGGCTGTAATGAAGAGCGGTCAGTACGCTTATATCGGCAGAAAGCAGAAGAAGAGAGATTTCAGAAGAATCTGGATTACTCGTATATCCGCTGCCTGCAAATTAAACGGTACAAACTATTCAACATTTATGAATGGTCTTAAAAAGGCAGGTATTGACCTCAACAGGAAGATGCTTTCGGAAATTGCGATTTCCGACCCGGCGGCATTTACTTCACTTGTTGAAACAGCAAAGGCGGCATTATAACTTAGGCAAGAGGTCCCCGCCTCTAAATCGGCGGGTTCCTCAGTGCAGCTAACGCCGCACCTTGCCACGTTGCATGACGGGGCAAGCTTCTTATTGCATAACGAAAATGTAAGGACTCGGTAAAACCGAGTCCTTTATTATTTATTAATTTTTAATTAATAAAAATTTTATTGACATAGTCCGCCAATTCTAATATACTTTACGTATAGTAATAATTAAAAAGGAGTATCATTATGAAAAGATTTTTCAGCTTAATGCTTTCAGTCATTATGATTGTAAGCGCCGCTTTAGGTACATTCAGCGCCTATGCGGGCGAAACAATATTCGGTGTCGATGTTTCCGAGTGGAATGATGTAATTAATTTTAACGCGGCTGAGAATAAAGACAAAAAATTTGTAATGATAAGGCTTGGTTATTACAACCACCTTGATAAAAAATTCTGGCAGAATGTTGAGAACGCTCACAAAGCAAAGAAAGATTTCGGCGTTTATCTTTACAGTTATGCGTATAATGTCGCAGAGGCACAGATTGAGGCGGAGTTTGTTATAAAAACTCTTTCTGAGCTTTCCCAAAAGGGCTACGGCGAGTACTTTACGCTCCCCGTTGCATATGATCTTGAGGACGAGCAGCTTTCAGGATTCAGTAAGACGCAGATTACGAATCAGATGACGACCTTCTGTGACACAATTAAAAATGCAGGATATGTACCTATGGTATACGCTAACCTGAATTGGTTTACAAATCATATTAATCTTAACACTGCCGTGTCTAAGAAGTATAAGCTGTGGTATGCTTACTGGCAGAGCGGAAAGCCCGATGTATCAAAGCCGAAAGAAATAGGAACGACAGGCGTTAAGGCTGATATGTGGCAGTATATAGACAACGATAATAAATCCAATAATTATGACAAAAATGTGATTTTTGATTCGGATTCTCTTGTTCAACCGCTTAGCTGCTGTCATAATTACAGCGTTAAAACAACTCCTGCAACTACTTCGGCAGCGGGAGCAAAGACCTACACCTGCGATGAGTGCGGTAACAGCTTTAAAACTGCCATAGCAAAGATATCCTCATCAACACTCAGTATAACATCAACGAATTATACAGGATCCGTAGTAACACCGAAGGTAACGGTAAAGGACAGCAATGGAACAGTTCTTTCAGATAAAAATGATTATACCGTAACACTGCCTTCCGGCAGAAAAAATGTAGGCAGATATTCTGTAAAGATAACCTACAAGGGAAATTACAGCGGAACACAGACGCTTTATTTCAATATAATTCCAAAGAACATAACGGGTATATCAAAATTAACAGGGAAGACAAACGGCTTTACAGTCCAGTGGCCGATGCAGAAAACCCAGACAACAGGTTATCAGATACAATACAGTACTAATAAAAATTTCAGCAGTTCCAAAACAATTACAATGTCTAAGAACACTTATTACGCCAAGAGCGTAATGGGACTTACAGCAAACAAGACCTACTATGTAAGAATAAGAACATACACGGCAACAACCTTTAATGGTTCAAGCTATAATCTGTACTCATCTTGGTGTACGGTAAAGTCGGTAAAAACCTCAGCGCCGAAAGCAACACTGTCAACTACGGCAACCTACTATAACGGTAAGGTAAAGACGCCGGGAGTTACTGTAAAAGACAGCGCAGGTAAGACTCTTAAAAAGGGTACGGATTATACCGTATCGTTTGCAAGCGGAAGAAAGAATGTTGGAAGATACGCGGTAAAGATAACCTACAAGGGAAATTATGTTGGAACTCAAACACTGTATTTTAATATAATTCCGAAAAATGTATCGGGTATCAAAAAGCTGACGGCAGGCTCAAAGAGATTTACAGTAAGCTGGAATCCACAGAAAACACAGGTAACGGGATACCAGATACAGTACAGCACCGCAAGCAATTTTAAAAACGCAAAGACAATAACAATGGGCAAGTCCTCGTATTCCGCAAAAAAGGTTACGGGACGTATGGCGAACAAGAGATATTATGTAAGGATAAGAACATACAAGACAACAAAGTTCAACGGCAAGAATTACAATATCTATTCACCGTGGTGCGCAAAGAAGTCTGTTGTTACTAAAAGGTAATAAAAAAGTGTGAGGATATTTGTCCTCACACTTTTTTATATATAATATTGAAAAAAATACAGCACAGTGATAAATGCCACTGTGCTGTTCATTTTTTATCATCTTCTTGAGCGGTTATCTCTTCTCGGCTTTCTCGGAGAATCGTCAATATTGTTTTCGGGCATCATACCCTCAAGCTCAATGAGAGCGTCTCTTCTTGAAAGATTAATTCTGCCCTGATCATCAATTTCAATGCACTTAACGATTATTGAATCGCCGACATTTACAACGTCCTCAACCTTTTCCGTTCTCTTGACGTCAAGTCTTGAAATGTGAACAAGTCCCTCTTTGCCGGGAGCAATCTCAACGAATGCGCCGAAATTCATAATTCTTGTAACAATACCGTTATAGAAAGAGCCAACCTCCGGGTCGGTAGCTATAAGATTAATGATGTTGACAGCGCCCTCGCACTTTTCTGTGTCAACACCGCTTACAAATACTCTGCCGTCCTCTTCAATGTTAATCTTAACATCATATTCAGTCTGAATTTCCTGAATTACCTTTCCGCCCTTGCCGATAACGTCGCCGATTTTTTCAGGATTAATTGTAAGAGTAAACATTTTAGGAGCGTATTTTGAAAGCTCTTTTCTCGGCTCGCTGATAACAGGGAGCATAATTTCATCAAGAATATAATTTCTTGCTTTATGGGTTTTGGCAAAAGCCTCTTTGATAATTTCTGGAGTAAGACCGTGTACCTTGAGGTCCATCTGAATTGCCGTTATACCTTTTTTGGTGCCCGCAACCTTAAAGTCCATATCGCCGTAGAAATCCTCAAGACCCTGAATGTCAACCATTGTCATAAAATCGCCGTAAACGCCGTCATCGCCTGTAATAAGACCGCAGCTTATACCTGCAACAGGCGCTTTAATCGGAACACCCGCAGCCATAAGCGAAAGCGTTGAGCCGCAGATTGAACCCTGTGATGTTGAGCCGTTTGAGGAAAGAACCTCAGATACAACACGGATAGCGTAAGGAAATTCATCAACTGACGGAAGCACGGGAACAAGCGCCTTTTCAGCGAGCGCGCCGTGACCGATTTCACGTCTGCCCGGACCTCTTGAAGGCTTTGTTTCGCCGACAGAGTATGACGGAAAGTTATAGTGATGAATATATCTCTTTTCAGTCTGTTCATCAAGACCGTCAAGAAGCTGTACGTCGCTTATAGGACCGAGAGTAGTTACGGAAAGCACCTGCGTCTGACCTCTTGTAAAGAGACCTGAACCATGCGCTCTTGAAAGTAAATCAATCTCGGCGTTAAGGGGACGGATTTCGTCAATTCCTCTGCCGTCAACTCTCTTGTGCTCATCCTTAAGCCAAGAACGTACTACGTGCTTTTGAACAAGATACATAATCTCGTCAAGCTTACCCTCGTTACCCTCAAAGCGTTCGTCAAACTTTTCGTGAACTGCCGCGTAAATGGGAAGAAGAGCCTCGTCACGAACAAGCTTGTCATCCGTATCAAGCGCTTTTTTCACATCCTCAATACAGAATTCCTCAATCTCAGCCATTATTTCCGGGTCGGGGTCTGATGATTCATAAGCAAATTTAGGCTTGCCGATTTCATCAACAATTCCCTGAATGAATTTTACGATTTTTTTGTTTTCCTCGTGACCTGCCATAATAGCGTTGAACATTGTATCATCGTCGATTTCGTTACCGCCTGCCTCAATCATGGCAACAAGGTCGGCGGTTGAAGCGACAGTAAGAACAAGGTCGCTCTTACCTCTCTGCTCCAGATTAGGATTGATAACGATTTCACCGTCAACAAGACCTACGTTTACAGATGAAATAGGTCCGTCCCACGGAATGTCCGAAACAGCGATAGCAGCCGATACGCCGATTGCCGCCGTGATTTCAGGTGAGCAGTCGGGGTCAACAGACATAACGGTTGCGACAACCGAGCAGTCGTTTCTTAAATCCTTAGGAAAAAGCGGTCTGATAGGGCGGTCAATACAGCGTGATGTAAGGATAGCCTTTTCACTTGCTCTGCCCTCTCTTCTTAAAAAGGAGCCCGGTATCCTGCCGACAGAATACATTTTTTCCTCATAGTCTACCGAAAGGGGAAAGAAATCAACGCCCTCTCTCGGAGCGGCGGACGCTGTTACGGTACAGAGAACCTCTGTTTCACCGTAGCGCGCTAAGAAAGCCGCGTTTGCAAGACCTGCCATTTTACCTGTTTCAAGCGTGAGCTTTCTTCCCGCAAGCTCGGTTTCCCAAACCTTGTAGTTTTTGAAAAACATTTTACATACCTCATTTCTTAAATAAATTTTATTTAATGAAAGGAGGCGCAATAGTAATAAATTCAACATATAATCCGTAATATATGCTCAATTTACTACTATTGTATGCCCCTCCTTAAATTACAAAATCAAATAACAAAAAAGTAAACGAGGCAAGCACTGTTTAACAGCGCTTGCCTATATGACAAATTATTTGTCAAGAGTATCACGGATGCCGAGCTTTTTGATAAGCGAACGGTATCTTTCAATATCCTTATTATAAAGGTATACGAGAAGATTTCTTCTGTGACCTACCATTTTAAGAAGACCGCGGCGTGAGTGGTGGTCCTTTTTATGCACCTTGAGATGCTCGGTAAGCTCATTGATTCTTGTAGTAAGAACGGCAATCTGTACCTCAGGAGAACCTGTGTCATTCTCGTGGGTTGCGTATTCCTTCATAATTGCCTGCTTTTCAGCCTGTGTCATAATTTCACCTCATTTAATTAATTTGCCGGTTATCGGAAAACACAGTAACGGGACAGGTGATTCCTCATAAGGCTTACACCCGTAACCGAGTAATCCGTTCACAGCGGATTGATTATAGCACATATGTAAAAAAATGTAAAGTGTAAAATAAAAAGTGTAAAATAAAAATAGTTCCTTATTTGTTATTATATACAATATATAGTATTTATTCTTGAAATTAGTAAAAATAGAAAGAAAATTATTGACATTCCGATATTTGTATGTTATATTTTTTAAGCCGCATATTATGGGCTGTTAAGTTATATCTGTTGATATACGCCTATCGTAGCGAGACTTGGATAAGGAGATTATACTAAATGTACGCTGTTATTGTAACAGGCGGTAAGCAGTACAAGGTATCAGAGGGTGATGTTCTTTACATTGAAAAGCTCGGCGCCGAGGTTGATGAAGAAATCACTTTTGATAACATTCTTGCTGTAGGCTCTGACGACGGTTTCAAGGCAGGCAAGGACTGTGAGGCTTCAACTGTTTCCGCTAAAGTTCTTAAAAACGGCAAGGGTAAGAAAATCACAGTATTTACTTACAAGCCTAAGAAGGACGAAAAACGCAAAAAGGGTCATCGTCAGCCATATACAAAGGTTGAGATTACCGCAATCCACGCATAATGATTAAAATTGAATTTTTCAGCGGCATCAACGGCTTGTGCGGTTTTGAGGCAAGCGGTCACGCTTTGGGCGGTGACGCGGGGGAAAATGTGGTTTGCGCATTCGTTTCCAGTGCTTGTCTTATGACGGCGAATACCGTTACCGAGATATTGAAGCTTGATGCCGACGCTCAGTCCGATGACGGATATCTTAAGCTTATGATTCTTGAGAATTCCGCACCGGCACAGGATATTCTTAACGGATTAAAGCTTCATTTGACAGAGCTTGAAAAGGATTATCCTGATAACATAAAAGTGATTTATCGGAGGTGTAACAATGCTTAAGTTAGATTTACAGCTTTTCGCTCATAAGAAAGGTATGGGTTCTACAAAGAACGGACGTGACTCAGAGTCAAAGCGTCTCGGCGCAAAGAGAGCTGACGGACAGTTTGTTCTTGCGGGCAATATCCTTTACCGCCAGAGAGGAACACATATTCATCCGGGCAATAACGTAGGTATAGGCAAGGATGATACACTCTTTGCTCTTATTGACGGTACAGTTAAGTTTGAAAGAATGGGTAAGGACAGAAAAAAGGTTTCTGTTTATCCTGTTGAGCAGTAAAAAGTACAGTATTCCCCTGCGGATTTCCGCAGGGGATTTTTAAATGAGAAAGCAGGCTATGGGTATATTTAATATAAAAAGCGTCAAAACAGAATATAATGCGGAAAAGAAAAACAAGGTAATCAATTATGAGTATCTTAATACGCATTACTGCAAAACGGGGCAGACTGTTCTGGCAGGTGATTCAATAACGGAAATACTCAACCACACGGAGCTTTACGCGGATTATTCCGAAAAAAGCGGAAAGCTCGTATATAACAGGGGAATCAGCGGTGACACGAGCGACAGGCTTCTTGAGCGGTTTGAAAGGAATGTACTAAATCTTAAACCGTCAAATATTGTTCTGCTTATAGGTACTAATGATTTCAACAGCGGACTTACTATGGATGATACCGCCGGCAATATTGATAAAATACTCAGCCGTATTCCTAAAGAGTGTAATGTTATCTTGCAGGCGGTTTATCCGATTAATGCTAAAATGCGCAGGCAGGACAGTTCAAAGAACAGAAAAATAAAAATTCTCAACGATAAACTTGAGCCGATAGCGGAAAAACACGATGCGGTATATCTTGATTTGACCGATAAGCTTTCGGATGAAAACGGAAATCTGAAAGAAAAATATACATATGACGGACTTCACCCGACAGTTTTCGGGTTTGAGGCTGCGGTTAAAAGAATTGTTCCTCTGCTGAAATAAAATGATTTCCAAAAAATTACTTTATGAGCAATTATTTCTTGCAATACAGGGGAAAATAATATATAATTGTAACGGCAAAAATTATATTATTATAAAAATTTGTTTTATGGAGAGGTAAGTATAATGGACGCTTTGAACAAAAAGACTATTGAAGACATTGACGTTAAGGGCAAAAAAGTTCTCGCGCGTTGTGATTTTAATGTTCCGCTTAAGGACGGAGAAATTACAAATGACAAGAGAATTGTGGCCGCCCTTCCTACAATTAAATATCTTATGGAGAACGGCGCAAAGGTTATTCTCTGCTCACATCTCGGCAGACCTAAGGGCGAATACAAGCCTGAATTCAGCCTTGCCCCTGTAGCTAAAAAACTTTCAGAGTATCTCGGCGTTGAGGTTAAACTTGCTGAGGACGAAAATGTTGTAGGCGAAAATGCAAAGGCTATGGCTGAAAATCTTAAAGACGGTGAAGTAATGCTCCTTGAAAATGTACGTTACAGAAAAGAGGAGACAAAAAATGAGGAGAACTTCTCTAAAGAGCTTGCATCTCTGGCAGATATTTTTGTAAACGACGCTTTCGGCACGGCTCACAGAGCTCACTGCTCAACAACAGGAGTTGCGTCATATCTTCCTGCGGTTTGCGGATATCTTATTCAGAAAGAAATTAAATTTATGGGCGGCGCGCTCGCTAATCCTAAGAGACCGCTTGTCGCAATTCTCGGTGGCGCTAAGGTTTCAGACAAAATCGGTGTTATTTCAAATCTTATTGAAAAGTGCGATACAATCATTATCGGCGGCGGTATGGCTTACACCTTTATGAAATATCTCGGTCACAGCATCGGTGATTCTCTGCTTGAGGCTGACTGGATAGAAAAAGCCGGAGAAATGATGAGGGCTGCTGAGGAAAAGGGCGTGAAGTTCCTTATTCCTGTTGATAACAGAGTTGGTAAGGAGTATGACGAAAATACGGAGCATAAGATTGTGAACAGCGATGAAATCCCTGACGGTTGGATGGGTCTTGATATCGGTCCTGAAACAGAGAAGTTATTTGCTGACGCAATCAAAGGTGCAGGCACGGTAATCTGGAACGGTCCCATGGGCGTATCGGAGTGGGAGAACTTCGCGTCAGGTACGATTACCGTTGCAAAGGCTGTCGCTGAGTCAGGCGCTATTTCTATAATCGGCGGAGGCGATTCCGTTGCCGCTGTAACAAAGCTCGGCTTTGCAGATAAGATGAGCCATATTTCAACAGGCGGCGGCGCTTCACTTGAATTCCTTGAGGGCAAGGATCTCCCGGGTATTTGCGCCCTTGCTGATAAAGACTGATTATTAAATAATTGTAAAGAGGTATATGTAAAATGAACAAAGCTCTCAGAAAAGCTGTTATTGCCGGCAACTGGAAAATGAACAATACTCCGACTCAGACAACAGCGCTTATAAATGAAATGAAACCGCTTGTCGCAGACGCTGATTGCGATGTTGTTATCTGCGCTCCGTTTGTTGACCTTCAGGCAGCGCTTGACGCAGCGGAAGGCTCTAACATAAAAATCGGCGCTGAAAACTGCCACTGGGCTGAAAGCGGTGCTTTTACGGCAGAGGTATCAGCCCCTATGCTCAAGGCAATGGGTGTGCCTTATGTTATCATCGGCCACAGTGAAAGAAGACAGTATTTCGGTGAAACTGATGAGACAGTAAACAAGAGGGTACGTGCCGCTCTTGACAACGGTTTAACTGTTATTCTCTGTGTAGGCGAGGTACTTGAGCAGAGAGAACAGGGTGTCACATTTGAAGTTGTGGGTATGCAGACGAAGATTGCTCTTCAGGGTGTGCGCGCAGATGAGCTTAAAAATGTTATCATCGCCTACGAACCGGTTTGGGCTATCGGCACAGGCAAGACTGCCACGGCGGAGCAAGCCGACGAAGTAAACGGATATATCCGCAAGGTTATTGCAGAGCTTTACGGCAAGGAGGCTGCCGACGCATTTGTTGTTCAGTACGGCGGTTCAATGAATGCTAAAAATGCCGAGGAGCTTCTTTCAAAGGAGAATGTTGACGGAGGTCTTATCGGCGGCGCGTCACTTAAAGCTGAGGACTTCTCAATCATTGTCAAGGCCGCAAGCAAATAATTATAAAATATGGGTGGGTTATTCCCGCCCATTTAAACTGTTATTACGTATAGGAGGGAATATATATGAAAAAGCCCGTTGTGCTTTGTATTATGGACGGCTTCGGTAAAAATCCGTCGGAATACGGTAATGCTGTTGCCGCCGCTGATAAAGTAAATCTTGATAAAATAATGGCTGAAAATCCGTATACCTATATAGGTGCGTCGGGTATGGACGTCGGTCTGCCCGACGGTCAGATGGGTAACTCGGAGGTAGGTCACACGAACATCGGCGCAGGCAGAATTGTCTATCAGGAGCTTACAAGAATTACCAAGTCAATCGAGGATGGTGACTTCTTTGAAAATGAGGCTATGAGAGCCGCTGTTCAGAATGCTCTTGATAACGGCACCTCGCTTCATCTTATGGGTCTTATGAGCGACGGAGGAGTTCATTCTCACAATTCTCATATCTGGGCGATTGTTGAGCTTGCTAAGAGAATGGGGCTTGACAGAGTTTATCTTCACTGTATTATGGACGGACGTGATGTTCCTCCCACAAGCGGTAAGGATTATGTTGCAAAAGCGATTAATAAGCTTAATGATATAGGCGTAGGCAAGGTCGCCACAGTAGTCGGCAGATACTATGCGATGGACAGAGATAATAACTGGGACCGAATAAAAAGAGCATATGACGCGCTTGTATTCGGCAAGGGTATCAAGGCGTCTGACCCTGTTAAAGCTATTGAGGAATCGTATGAAAAGGTAGACGCCGAAGGAAAAAATGTTACGGATGAGTTTATTGAGCCGACTGTCTGCCTTGAAAATGAGGGAAGAATAGGTAAAAATGACAGCGTTGTGTTCTTTAATTTCCGTCCCGACAGGGCAAGAGAGATTACGAGAACATTTGTTGACGATAATTTCAAGGGCTTTGAGCGTGACAGTTTTGAGCTTACCTATGTTTGTATGACGCAGTATGACGCGACAATGCCGAATGTGCTTGTTGCGTTTAAGCCGCAGAGCCTTGAGAATACCCTGGGTGAATATCTCGCGAAAAACAACATGACTCAGCTCAGAATCGCCGAGACGGAAAAATACGCGCACGTAACATTTTTCTTTAACGGCGGTGTAGAGGCGGTCAATGAGGGGGAGGACAGAATTCTCATTCCGTCGCCGAAGGTTGCCACTTATGACCTCAAGCCTGAGATGAGCGCCTATGAGGTTTCAGAAAAGCTTAACGAGGCTGTTCTTTCAGGAAAATATGATGTTATTATCGTAAATTTCGCAAACTGCGATATGGTAGGTCATACAGGTATTTTTGACGCGGCAGTTAAAGCTGTTGAGGCTGTTGACGAGTGCGTCGGCTCACTTTATGAGGCTGTTAAGAAAATGAACGGCTGTCTGTTTATTACTGCCGACCACGGTAATGCTGACAGAATGAAAGAGGATGACGGTTCACCGTTTACGGCACATACAACAAATCCTGTTCCGTTTATTGCCGCTAATTGCGGAGAAAATATTGAACTTAGAGAAGGCGGAAGACTTTGCGACATTGCGCCGACAATGCTAAAACTACTTAATTTGCCCCAGCCAAAGGAAATGACAGGAGAGTCGTTAATTAGATAATATTAGAAAGAGCTGATTTTGGATTGCCCTTATCAGCTCTTTTTGTTGACAATTTGAGTTTGTTATATTATGATAAAATTAAAATAATTATGAAACGAGGAGGTAATTATGGCAAATAAAAACAAGTATGAGGGCACGCAAACCGAAAAGAATTTAGAGGCGGCTTTTGCAGGTGAGTCACAGGCAAGGAACAAGTATACATACTTTGCATCGGTAGCTAAAAAAGAGGGCTATGAGCAGATTTCCGCTTTATTTCTTAAAACTGCCGACAATGAAAAAGAGCATGCAAAGATGTGGTTCAAGGAATTGAACGGTCTCGGCGATACTGCTCAGAATCTTTCGGAGGCGGCAGACGGAGAAAATTACGAGTGGACCGATATGTATGCTGAATTTGCGAAAACTGCCGATGAGGAAGGTTTTCCCGAGCTTGCGGCAAAGTTCCGTCTGGTTGCGGCAATAGAAAAGCACCACGAGGAGCGCTACCGCGCACTTCTTAAAAACATTGAAACTGCACAGGTATTTGAAAAAAGCGAGGTAAAGGTTTGGGAATGCCGTAACTGCGGACACATTATTGTAGGAACTAAGGCACCTGAAATTTGTCCTACCTGCAATCACCCGCGGAGCTTCTTTGAAATAAGCGCAGAAAATTATTAATCGGATAAAAAATGCCTGCAGTATAAACCTGCAGGTATTTTTATCTCTTGATTTAATAAAAAAAGTTTTAATTGTTTTTAATAAGCTCCTTAGCCGCTTTACCGGTCATATGCTCAATTTCTAGCTCAAGTATACATACTCTGTCAAAAGCGCCGTCAATTTCTTTTGCAATGCCGATATCATTGCTTGGTGAGTATTTTTTGGCGAGTACTTCAAGAGCCGCTCTTTTTTCATCGGAATTTTCAATTATTCTGATTTTCCCGAAAACAATTACACTTTTGTAAAATGTTGTGAATTTTTCCGGCTTGACATTGTCGCAGTCTATTACGCAAAAGGAGACCTTTCTGTTTCGCCTTATTGCGTCAAGCTTGTGACCCGTCAGCGCGCAGTGAAAATATATTTTTCCGCCGCTGTACACATAGCTCAGCGGTACCGCGTACGGATAACCATTATCACCGTCGCAGGCAAGGATTCCCGAGGTGTTTCGGTTTAAAATATTTATTGTCTCTTTTTCGGATAAAAGCTGATTTTTTCTTCTTAATTCTCTAAATGTCATAGTATCCTCCCGCATATAATTAGATATCACTTATATTTCTTTAAATATTTTATCATTAGCGGAAGAGTTTTTAAAGATGAAAGTAGTTTTTTTGAAAAATATTCACGAATTGTATAAATATTCATAAAAATTTGACAATACATTTCAATATTGTTATAATTCACCTATGCAGGGTTTATGATTAGTCATAAATCCTGTTATCTGTTAATTATAATTTAGGGAGGGAATCATTATGACTTATTCAGAAAAGGTTTTAAATGATTTAAAAATCAAAAATCCGGATCAGCCTGAATTTATACAGGCTGCGACAGAGGTACTCGAGGCTTTGGCACCAGTCGTTGACAATGACCCTAAGTATCAGAAGGCAGGCTTACTTGAAAGACTTGTTGAGCCTGAAAGACAGATTATGTTCCGTATTCCGTGGGTTGATGACAACGGTGTTGTACATGTAAACCGCGGTTACCGTGTACAGTTCAATTCGGCTATCGGTCCTTACAAGGGCGGACTTAGACTTCATCCAAGCGTAAATCTCAGCATAATCAAGTTCCTTGGTTTTGAGCAGATTTTTAAAAACAGTCTTACAGGTCTTCCTATCGGCGGCGCTAAGGGCGGCTCTGACTTTGACCCTAAGGGAAAGAGTGATATGGAGGTTATGCGTTTCTGTCAGGCATTTATGAACGAGCTTTATAAATATGTCGGCGCTGACGAGGACGTACCCGCCGGTGATATCGGTACAGGCGCGCGTGAGGTAGGTTATCTCTACGGTCAGTATAAAAAGCTCACAAACCGTTCGGAGGGTGTACTTACAGGTAAGGGCTTAAGTTTCGGCGGCTCGCTCGCAAGAACAGAGGCAACGGGCTACGGTCTTGTATATATTACAGAGGAATTACTTAAGGATCACGGCAAGAATATTTCAGGCGCAAGAGTTGCCGTATCAGGCTCGGGAAATGTAGCTATTTACGCAATGGAGAAGGCTATTCAGCTTGGCGCCAAGGTTATATCCTGCTCAGACTCAACAGGCTACATCATTGATGAAAACGGAATTGACGTTGAGGCTGTTAAGCAGATTAAAGAGGTAGAACGCAAGAGAATCAAAACCTACATTGAAAATCATCCTGACGCAACATATGGGGAAGGCTCAATCTGGGATAATGTAACATGTGAGGTTGCTCTTCCGTGCGCTACACAGAATGAAATCAGCAAGGAGCAGGCTGAGAGACTTGCCGACACAGGATGCTATGCAGTTTGTGAGGGTGCTAATATGCCGGCAGACGCAGGCGCTACTCAGGTATTCCTTGACAGAAATATTCTCTTCATTCCGGGTAAGGCATCAAATGCCGGCGGTGTTGCAACATCAGCACTTGAAATGGGTCAGAACTCTATTCGTTCAAGCTGGACATTTGACGAGGTCGACGCTAAGCTTAAGGGTATTATGATTAATATTTATTATCATATGAAAAATGCCTGCGAGAAATATGACGCGGTTGACAATTTTGTTGTAGGCGCAAACATTGCGGGCTTTATGAAGGTTGCTGACGCTATGATGGCTCAGGGTATCGTATAAGTATCGTATAATATTTTAATTATTTAAGCACCTGTCCGAAAGGGCAGGCGCTTTAGACTGTCGATAAAGTGGTCTGAAGCACGCCTAAAAAAACAGGCATATAAAATATTATTTATATATTAAAAAGCAGTATACCATTTCATTATTAAATTTATTTTTATATTGTGAAAGCCGCTTGAACATTGAATTCAAGCGGCTTTCGGCGTTTTCACCTTTTGACAACTCTACCGTACCTTTGTACGCCTACGAATTGCCAAAAGGTAAATTCAGTTCCATTTCTCGAAGTCTGCCAGCGTGTAGAAATTTGATTTCTGGACTTTTTCTACACGCTGAAGCACCTGTCCGAAAGGGCAGGCGCTTATTTCTTGTTTTAATAAAAGAAATTTTTTGCATAAAAATAAACCTTACAGGCAATAATGCTTGTGAGGTGTTATTATTATGGCAACAAAAGACAAACCAAATAACAGAAATTTAAGAGCGTTATTTTCAGTTATCTGCCTTTGCATTATCGCACTTGGGCTTATAGTATATTTTTCAACACAGAGTGCTAATAATGAGCTTGTAAACGAGGCAACTACCGTAAAGCAGACACAGACAACTGAGGTGCAAAAAAGGGTAACTGTCAAGGAAACCACCACACAGAAGGAAACTGAAAAAAGCAGCAGTACCACTACTAAAAAAGCGGCGACCACAACTGAAAAAGCAACTATGCAGGTGGGTGATACAAACACTCCGTACAAGTCGTTTTACAAGTATCCGTGTGAGGAAACGGCTGTTGCGGGTTACAGTGAGGAGCTTGTAAAGAATGAAACAATGGGTGATTACCGTTCTCATACCGCGGTTGACTTTAAATGCTCAATGGGCGGTAAGGTGTGCGCAATAAATGACGGTCTTGTGGTATCGGTTAAAAAGGATAATCTTCTCGGAAAGGTTATTGAAATTGACCACGGCGGCAAGCTCGTTGCAAGGTATTGCGGACTGGATACAATTAATGTTTCCGAGGGAGATTATGTTACTATAGGGCAAACCTTAGGCACACTCGGTACTGTTCCGTTTGAGCTGAGCAGTGAAAGCCATCTTCATTTTGAAACGCTTGTTGGCGGAAAGTATGTTAATCCTCTTGACGTTATGGCAAAAAGCGAATAAACAGATTTATAGCAAATTATAAAAACTGCCCCGAATATTTCGGAGCAGCTTTTATTTTAACTAATACTATTGATTAATGCACCGGATGCAAAATTTATAAGGAATATTATAAAGATAACCGCAAGTAACCATAGTACAATGGGAATAACAATGCCCGCTATACAAAGGTTTTTAGCCGTTTTCTTTTTACGCTCGCTTTCTAATCTGTATTGATTTGAAAGAGGAATGTCATTTAGTTTACTTATACCGATACATCCGAGAATAATACCGAGAATCGGAATAAACAGACCTGCAACTATTGAAATAATACCAAAGGTTCTTGCCTCATCAATCTTTGTCATTATCATATACTCATAAGCCTCAGGTGTATATTGATTAAACTGAGGAGGGACCTGTTGATAGGTACGGTTAATATTTTCCCCTGAATTGAATGGCTGCTGAGTATATGGCTTGTTTACGGGCTCGCCGCAATTCTCACAATAATATACCCCATCAGGAATCTGCCTGCCGCATTTACTGCAATACATATTAATCTCTCTTTTCATTTTTTGTTAATTACATTGTATCAAATATTCAAATAACAGTCAATATAGCAAAAATGTGAATAAACTGCTTTGAAAAAATTTATTTTTAAATTTTTGAGCTAAAATATAGCTGTTTATAACTATAAATCGTCCCGTACGCGCCATTAGTGCAGGACGATTTTTTTTGTTCTGCAAATATCGGTTAAGGAGATGATGATATGTCACGGAGAAAAAAAGTTACCCAAAGAGATGTGGTCGACGGCTTAAGGCGCCTTGCCTTTGGTGATATTCAGGACGCGGTAACGCTTCTCTTTGAGTCAGACGAAAAAATACTTTCGGTTTTGCCAAAGCTTGATTTGTTCAACGTGAGCGAAATAAAAAAGCAGAAGGGCGGAGGTATGGAAATAAAGTTTTTTGACAGGATAAAAGCCCTTGAAAAGCTGAGAGAGGTTATAGGCTCTGATGACAGGCAGACGGCTGCTTCATTTTATGAGGCTCTTGAAAAAAGCACGCAAAGTGTAATGACAGAGGGCGGGGAATATTTTTATGAGTAGCTTTGTTCCGTTTTCAAAAAAGCAACTGTCTGTTTTAAACTGGTGGTGCAAAAGCAGCAGCGCAAACGGAAAAAACGGTATAATCTGCGACGGTGCTGTCAGGAGCGGAAAAACTCTTTGTATGAGCATTTCTTTCATCTGCTGGGCGTTTTACACTTTCAGCAATACGTCGTTTGCGCTTTGCGGAAAGACAATTGCTTCTCTGAGACGGAATGTAATAACGCCGCTTTTACCTGTTCTCAGCGAATTGGGATTCAAATGCGATTTTAAAATCAGCAGAAACTATATGGAGATATCGAAGGAAAAGCTTGTTAACAGATTTTATCTTTTCGGCGGAAGAGATGAGTCCTCCGCTTCATTAATTCAGGGTATGACATTAGGCGGGGTAATGTTTGACGAGGTGGCTCTGATGCCGCGCTCATTTGTGGAGCAGGCGCTCGCACGCTGTTCACTTGAAAATGCCAAATATTTTTTCAACTGCAATCCCGAGCATCCGTACCACTGGTTTTATCAGGAGTGGATAAAAAAACACAAAGAGAAAAATGTGCTTTATCTCCACTTTACCATGGAGGATAATCCCGCACTCTCCGATACAGTAAAAAACCGATATAAGAGCCTTTATTCAGGAGCGTTTTATGAGCGCTTTGTGGAGGGCAAATGGGTGACGGCGGACGGTCTTGTATATCCTATGTTTGACAGCAGCCGTCATATTAAAAGGCAAGAGGGGTCAATAAGCGAATATTACCTGTCCTGCGACTACGGAACAGTCAATCCCTTTTCTTTGGGATTATGGGGAAAAGGAAAAGACGGCTGGTACAGAATTGATGAGTATTATCATTCAAGCAGGGATAAGGGGGTCCAGCTTACAGATGAGGAGTATTACACTGCTCTTGAAAAGCTGGCGGGAGAAAGAAATATTAAAGCGCTGATTATTGACCCGTCGGCGGCATCCTTTATTCAGACGGTAAAGCGGCATAACAGGTACAAGGTTATCAGGGCTGATAATGATGTGCTTGCGGGAATAAACAGAGTGTGTCAGGCGCTTAAAAATGATGAAATATTTATTTCACCTGTCTGTTTTGATACGATACGGGAGTTTTCCGTCTACCGCTGGGATAACAGTCTGAAAAGGGACGCTCCGAAAAAAGAAAACGATCATGCAATGGACGATATACGATATTTTGTTTCAACTGTATTAAATAAACATAAGGAATCAAATTCGTTTATCTCTCTTGCGATAGAAAGGAAATGATGCTTTGGGCTTACTAAATTTCAGAAAAAAGAAAAACGGCACCTTATCGGCATATTCGGTGCAAACCTCATCAAGAGCGAAACATCCCTATTATCAGTTGTCTTCATATATTCCTATGAACAACGAGTCAAGAGTATATGCCTCTCTCCGCGAGGCAGTGCCGATTATTGATTCCGCAATCAATAAAATTGTCAGGCTGACTGAGGGATTTCACTTTGAGACAGGCAATAAAATGCTTGATTCAGGAATGAACAGATATTTTGAGAGTATCAATGTCGGAGGAACACAGCAGGGAATATCCTCCTTTATTTCAAACTATCTTAACCAGCTTTTGACCTTTGGCACAGCTATAGGAGAAATAGTTATAGGAAACGGAGGAATTTATGCGCTTTATAACAGCGAGCTGTCGGAGCTTGAGCTCAAAAGAGCCAATAACGGAATTGACGTTGATTTTTATACGTGTAACAAAAAAGTTTCCAATCCGTCTCTTATCCTCTATTCCGTACTTAATCCCAAGCCCGGAAATCTCTGCGGTACGAGTATTTTGCAGGGTCTGCCGTTTATAAGCGATATTCTTATGAAAATCTATAATACAATCGGTGAAAACTGGGAGCACGCGGGGAATGTAAGATACGCTGTGGTTTGCAAGCCGAACGGCGATACGGATAATGATGACGCTCAAAGCAGGGCAGGCACGATTGCCGAGGCGTGGAGAGACGCGATGGATTCAAAAAGCGTTAAGGATTTTGTTGCGGTCGGGGATGTCAGCGTTCAGGTAATCGGAGCGGACAATGTTTGTCTTGACAGCGAAATACCCGTAAGACAGCTCCTTGAGCAGATTGTTGCCAAGACGGGTCTGCCGCCGTTTATGCTTGGGCTGAGCTGGTCATCAACTGAGAGAATGAGTATGCAGCAGGCGGATATTCTGACAACGGAGCTTGAGTCATACAGACGTATACTCACTCCGGTAATAAATAAAATCGGAAATATGTATCTTGCTCTTAACGGCGAAACAGGCAGGGCAAGTGTAGTCTGGGATGATATTACGCTTCAGGATGAATGCGACAGTGCCAAAGCAAAGTTATATCTCGCGCAGGCGGAAAAAATCGAAAAGGAGAATGACGTATGACAGCCGGATATATTGAAAAAAGCGTTTCACCTGACAATACCGATTTAGAAAAAATCAACAGCTATACAAGAAGTAATTTTGATGCTGACAGCCTTTATATTTTCAGTGTTTCGCTTTGCAATAACGATATTGACAGGGATTATGAAAAATTTTCTCTTGAAGCGCTGGAACAACTAAAAGAAAAGTTTTTGGGAAAGACGGGAATATTTGACCACTCAATGAGAGCGACAGACCAGAAGGCAAGAATTTTTGACACTTGGCTTGAAAGGGTTGAGGGTAAAAAAACGGCGGACGGTGAGGATTTTTATCAGCTTAAAGCAAAGGCATATATGGTGAAGAGCGAAGAAAATATGCCGCTGATAACTGATATTGAGGCAGGAATAAAGAAAGAGGTTTCGGTCTCCTGCTCACTGGGAAAAAGCGTTTGTTCAATTTGCGGATGTGATAAGAGAAGCTCGGTATGCGAGCACATCGGAGGACGTGAATATAAGGGCAAGACCGCGTATTCAATTCTTTCTGATGTTAAGGACGCTTATGAATTCAGCTTTGTAGCCGTGCCTGCCCAGCGTGAGGCAGGAGTAACAAAATCATTTGATTTTAAAAAGGAAGATGTAAATATGACAGATATTATTAAAACACTCAAGAGCTGTGACAGCAGTGTAACACTTACAAAGATTCAGGCTGATGAAATATTAAATCATATTGACAGTCTGAATGAGGAGGCAATTCTTGGCAGAGAGTACAAGAAGAGCCTGACAAACGAGGTTGTAGGTCTTTGCGCAAAGGCTATGCCGGATATGGATTTAAGTGTTTTCAGCGGTGTCGCGCAGGTTATGACCACTAAGGAGCTTTTGTCCTTTAAAAAGGCATTTTCAAAGACAGCGGCAAGCGATGGTACATCATTGCAGCTTAAGCCGGAAAAGGCTTCAAAATCAGATAACATTCATTCAAATTATAAAATTTAGGAGGAAAAACTATTATGGCATTTGATAACATTAAACTTGAAAAGGGACTTTACACTACGGGTAAATCTTTTACTCAGGCGCTTGAAGAGCTTGACCCTTCAGATAATTATAAGGGTACCACGCTTGAAGGGCTTGACGCATATGAAAGGCAGCTTAAAAGATTTGATATTAAAGTGTCCGGTTCAAATTCAGACCCTGTATCAAAATTCTTTGCTACTACCGATTCGGCGGCGCTCTTCCCCGAATATGTTTCAAGGGCAGTAAAGCTTGGTGTTGCCAGCAACAATAAGGTTGAGAGAATAGTTGCAACAACTACTGAAATTGAAGGTATGGATTACAGATCAATCTCAACAAATAATTTAAAACAAGATTTTGAGCTTTCGGAAGTTTCTGAGGGTGAGGCGCTTCCAGAGCTTACAATCAAGCTTAACAGCAAACTGACAAAGCTTAAAAAGCACGGCAAAATGCTTGTAACATCATATGAGGCAATTAAATTTCAAAGACTTGATTTGTTTACTACCGTGCTTAAGCATATAGGAACCTGCATTTCAAACAGCGAATTTATTCAGGCTATAGGGGCTATTACCGAAGATGAAAATATCAGAAAAATTCCTGTTCAGACAGGCACTCTATCATTTGTGGATATCATTAACGCGTGGGCAGGCGCTCAGCCTTATCAGATGACATCTCTTGTGATTAATCAGGCTATGCTCGGAAAGCTTCTTCAGATGGAAGAATTCAGGGATTCAATAACAGGCTTTGACACTTATGCAACAGGTAATATGGCTACTCCTTTCGGAGCAGAGGTATTTCTTCTTACAGAGATACCAAATAATGCCGTGGTTACATTTGATAAAAATTATGCTGTTGAAAAGGTGCAGGCAGGCGGAATCATTACTGAATTTGATAAGCTCATTGACCGCCAGCTTGAGCGCGCAACAATTTCAACAATCGTTGGTTTTTCAACAATCTACGGTGACGCGGCAACAATTATAGGTGATTTGGACTAAAAGGACAGATAAAAATGACAGATTACAGCTTAGTTGAAAATGAGCTTATGAAGGCTCTTAATTGTGATGATGAACAAATTAATGAGTACGAGTCTTACATAAATAACGCTATAGCCTGCGTGGCATCACAGCTTAAAAATCCACAGGCGGAGAATGATGCGCGTATTGTTAATCTGTGTGCAATGAGGGCGTATTATCAAATTATTCTTATATCGGATAATGACGATCTAATCTCTTTTAAGGCAGGGGACGTTTCCTATACAAGGGACACGTCCTCCGTGTCAAGAGCAAGGACGCTTTTGGATTTGGCGCTAAAAAGCTGCAGCGATTTGGTACAAAATAACGGCTTTGCATTTAAGGCGGTGTGATATATGAATAAGGCAAATATAATTAAAAGACAGCTTGATTTGACGGGCAGATGTGTTTATTTGAAGGACGGGGAATGGACCTCTATGCCGATAAGAGCCGAAATTTCACATTTGTGGAGAAAGAAAAGCTCCGCATTTGAGCCTGAATATACTGAGCTTGGTGTAAGTAACGCGGAGTATTATCTATATATCGGACCGTATAATCATGATATTACTTCGCTTTCAAAGGAAGCGGTTTTAATTGCGAACGGTGAGCAGTACGAGTTCAAATGCGCAGACGCGGTCATCTTTGGCTCAGAGGTTATTTATTACACGGGAATTTTAAGACGCTTAGCGGGAGCTGATACAAATGAAAATTGAAAATATAATAGACAGGCTGATTGAGGTGATAAGTGCGGACGATTATTTTTCAGATATTAAAATCATAAAAGCGTATCCCTGCACGATTGCCCCAAGCCGAATAGCAACTGAAACCGTGGCGCTCGGATTTGATGAAATCAGGCTGTCATCAGCGAGTGTTGACAACAGTAACCGCGCGGGTGATATATCTGTATTTGTTGATATTTTTATCCCGATTAAAATGGAAAACAGCAGAGCCTGCGATATTTTTTCAAGAATATGCAGATGTTTTTATGTTTATAATATTCTCTCGGTTTCGGCACAGAGAATGGCAGTTGACATCAACACATCAGCATATGTGTTAAAGACGGTATTTACCTTTAATGATGAAATTGAGGTGATTTAAGTGAATGAAGAAATCAATATTGCCGAGCAGGTGAGCGAGATAATAAGACTGGATCAGAAAAGATATGACAAAAGTATCGGAGGAGAGTAAATGAAGTTGAAATATAAGGAATTTGAATTTCCTGTTAATCCGGACAGTATAGAAATTTCATCGTCGTCAAATTGCAGCAGCAAGCCGGTTTTTGGCGGAAACAGTAATGTTGAAAATGTATCTGTAAATCCCATAATTGTTTCAGGAAACGGTGAATTTTTCGGCGAAAGCGCGCGGGAATACTGTGCCTGTCTTCAAAATCTTCTCAAACGTAAAGAATCGGGCTGGCTGTTTGTGCCGTCGTCACCCCCTGTTAAGGCGTATTTTACAGAGTTTAAATTCAGCAGAAACACGAAAAGAAACTCCATTTCCTACTTCTTTGTATTTACGGAGGAATGTTCTGACAGAAAGTCTGAGAGGCTGTTTAAATATACTTATGCCGAGAAAGACGAAAATGCCTTTGAACTTGCAAACAGGTGTAACGTCTCTGTAAATGACATTATGAGGTTAAATGATTTTAAATCGCCGTTTGAACTGACGGAAGGAGACAGGGTGGTGCTCAGATGATAATTACGGTTAATACTATTGATGATGAGGAGTATATAATTGAAAATCTTATTGAACTTAATTTTACTCAGACAGTTGGAGTAGCATGCGACTGTTTTTCGGCGGTTTTTAAAAGCGAAACGCCCATTGGTGAAATAGTTACGGTTAAGGTCTGTGAAAATGATATTCTTTTATTTAACGGATACTGTGACAATCAAAAAATCAGCGAGGACAAAAACGGTTTTGAAATATATTTTTACGCAAGATCAACCGCATCGCTACTGGTTGATAATGAGGCGCAGCCGTTTACATATAACAAGCCTACGGCAAATCAGCTTTGCTTTACATTTGCAAAGCCGCTTGGATTTGAATGTAAGCTTCCTAAAATAAAAAGCGATAATAAGTATGAGGTTACGAAGGGTACCTCCTGCTTTGGGGCAGTAAGTCAGTTTGTATCTCTCACAAACGGAGGAGAAATATATGTAACACCCCAAAACAGCATTATGCTCTATGAAAAAAGCGTTGATATTAAGCCTTTGAACTCATACAGGATTTTATCAGCCGCTGAAATTATCAACAGAAGCGAGCCTTTATCAGAAATTTTATTTAAGCGGACTTCTTCTTCGGCAGGCTATAATCTGCATACAAAGGCTCCGATAACGGAAGAATTAAAATTTAACGAGAGAAAACAGTACGTAAATCTTACATCACTTCCGCAGTGGCAAAGAGAATATGCAGTCTATGAAAGGCTTAAATCGTCTTTTGAGAGCTATAAAACATTAGAGGTGACAGTGGCAGGCTATGTTTCGGATAAACTGTATCAGCGCTTTTCCTATTCTTCAAAAATCGGTGATTTTGAGGATTATATTTTAGTAGAGAAAAAATACACGAGCGATGAAAAAGGAAAGTTGACGCGCCTGACTTTAAAAAAGGAAATGGATTTGAAGGAGATAACATATGTGGATTAGCAAGCAAATTACGAAAACACAGGATACGCCGGCTGTGCAGACAGGTACAAGCACGCTTAACAGCAACGGGCAGGTTGAAGCTGTATCAACGGGCGCTGAAAGAAATATAGGTATTTACTCTCCTTACGGCTATTCCTTTTCACTGCCTGCGGGAGTTAAAATGCTTTTGGCGAAAAGCGACGGTCAGCAGGCGGCAATCGGTACTCTTATGAGTTCTGACGTCTTAGCCGCAGGTGAAATAATGATTAAGTCTTCATCAGGAGCGTATATTCATTTAAAGGAAAACGGAAGTGTAATTATAAACGGTCTTGAAATAAGCAGGGATGGGGTGATTGTCAATGAGTGATTACGAATCGTCTGTAAGCTCGGTTTTATCCGACTGTGTTATGGCTTTGGTTTGCCCGCGCGGTGAATTTTATCCTAACAAGAACTACGGAAGCCATATAATCAGAAATAAAAATAGAATTGATTCTGAAAAACTGCTTTGTTTTGCAAGACAGGCAGTGAGCGATATTGACGGGGTATACGTAAAAAACGCTCAGTTGAATGATAAAAGCGCTGTTTTTACAGTGATGATTAATGATGAAAGCAGGCAGGTGAGTATTGAGATATGAATAAGACCTATGAAGAAATACTTGAAAGCATGAAAAACGCATATTTTAATGAGTGTGGTGAGAGAGTTGACGAAAATTCCGCTGTTTCAAAGAGATTTGAGGCTGTGGCGAGCGAGTTGTTTGCCCTTTCCTGTTATGGCGATTACATATTCAGGCAAGCGTTTATTCAGACCGCAACCGGTAAGTATTTAGATGAACACGGCGCAGTGAGAAACTGTATAAGAAAAACGGCCTCAAAAGCTGAAGGCGCATTGACCTTTTATGTCGACGAACCTGCCGCGGAAAAAATTATTATTGCGAAAAGTACGGTTTGCTCGGTTGAAAATTCGCCTTATCTTCAGTACGCAACTGTTGAAGAGGGGGTAATAGAAGTCGGTGAAACGAGTGTTTGCGTTAACGCTCAGGCACTTGAGGCAGGCTATGATTACAATGCAGGCGCAGGTGAAGTAACAGTTATGGTCAACGCACCTGTCGGAGTAAGCGGCGTGAGAAATGGGGCTGCTTTTTCAGGCGGCTATGATGATGAAAGCGACAGTTCATTCAGAGACAGAATTATGAAGCATTATTCAATTTCCGCAAACGGTGTCAGTACCCAGTCGATTGAAAATGTTGTTTTGCTGCTTGATTTTGTAACTGATTGTTTTATACCAAACGCGCAGAATCCCGGCGAGATTGTTGCTGTCGTTGCTACAAAGTCAAATTCTCTTTCACAAGCACAGACAGAACAGATAAAAAGCGCAATCGGGATAAGTGAGCTTACAGGCGCAAGCGTTGATGTTCAGGTTGCGCAGCTTCAGAATTTTTCAGTTACGGTTGAGGCGGATATCCGCGCGGGTTTTGATAAAAATGAAATACGTAATCAGATAGAAAGCACGGTAAGAGAGCTTTGCTCCGCTAACAGAATAGGCAGAGCGGTAGTGCTTAACACCATTTCAAAAAGTCTGCTTGCCATTGATGGAATTAGCAGCTTCAATGTATATTCAAATGAAGCCTTCGGAGAGGTTGTTCCTTGTGGCAGTAAAAGCTATCTTCATCTTGAAAATCTGGTGGTGAACTGCTTTGACGAATAATGAAATTTACAAAAGGCTTTCGGCATTGTTTGAAAAGCTGGGGCTTACTGCTGAAAAAGGTACAAGAGAAAAAGGGGAACTCACGGCATACTGTACGGCAATAAGTACAGCGCAAAGCGACCTTGATGTTGGTTTCAATCAAATACTTGCGGATACCGCGTCGGGTTTGGGATTGTCGCTTTTCTGTGAGCTTTTGGGTATTGACGGAAGCCTTAGTGATGACGAAAAGCATCGCCTTATAAACGAGGGACTCAGCCAGCGGTACGGAGACTATGTATTCGGTACAATGACAGATGAAATTGAGGGACTTGCAAAAGGCTTTTCAATGACGGCTGACGATTTCAGGCTTACAATAAACGGTTCAATCGGAAAAAACACCGATATACTTGCAAAGCTTGGAAAAATTTTTGAAAAATACTTACTCCCCTGTACCGTTGTTTCATTCAGCGGAAACGGTATGGATTTTGATTACTGGGATTCAACGCCGTATCTTTTTGAGGATTACGACAATTTAAATCTGAGCTTTGATGTTTTTGACACTTTAGAATAACTTACGGAGGGAAAAATGAGCAGTACAAACAAAACCAAAAAATTAAATCTGAACAGCTGGATAGGTTCGGACAAGCCTGAAAGAATTGATTTTAACACAGATAACGAAATTATTGAAAAGACGATTACCGAACACACGGAGGACACGGTAGTACATATTGAGGAAAGCGAAAGGGACAAATGGAACAACTATATGTTCACGGGTATGTATTACGGAGACGGTACAACATCAAGAGTTATTAATACAAACTGTCCCTTTGAGGCGAGAATAGGTTTTGTCTTTGCAAACAGCAGGACTATAACCATTGCCCGGTTTGCCGATTCAAAAAAGAATAACTATTTCGGCGTTTTCGGCTTTTTGGCTAATACACTCGGCGTAAAACTCAACGGAGACGGCAAGAGCTTTACGGTTAACCAGAGCGTAACGGCAATGACCGCGAATGAGTATTCAAATCTCAATGAATCGAGCGTAGCTTATCATTATGTAATGTTCAGATAATAAAAAAATAGAAGCACTCCTAAATTTTGGAGTGCTTTTTTCTTTACATTGCTCATTTAATGTAATATAATACTATACGCATTGTATCCGTGACAAAAAATATTAATTTGTCGGGCTAAGCCGTATTTTGTGTTTTACGGCGCCGCTCAGGAACAGTAGCAGAAAGGAAAATTTAATATGAACAAAAACACAAAAAAAGTTGTTGCGGTAGGTTTGCTCACCGCAATCGTAGTCGTCCTGCAATTTATCAGTATGTGGATAAGAACTGCAACCTTTTCCATCACACTATCACTGGTACCAATAGTAGTCGGTGCGGCGCTGTATGGTAAGTGGTCGGGAGCTTGGCTCGGCGGAATTTTCGGATTAACCGTTATGCTTACGGGAGACGCAAATTTATTTTTGGCAATAAATCCCGCGGGAACCGTGATTACCGTTTTGGCTAAAGGTATACTTGCGGGATTTGCTGTCGGATTAGTTTATGAATTAATCAGTAAGAAAAATGATGTTGTTGCCGCATATATATCGGGAATTCTTGCTCCCATTGTAAATACGGGAATTTTCATTGTCGGCTGTTACTTGTTTTTCTTTGACACGATTAAATCGGGAGCAGGCTCCGAAAGTACGTTCAAATACATAATAATTACATTTGTCGGATTTAATTTTTTGATTGAACTTGCTGTAAATCTTATTCTGTCACCGACAATTGTAAGAATAATAAAAATCGTAAGAAAGGAAAATAAATGATTATCGCAGTTGATGTCGGAAACACGAATATTGTCTTAGGCTTTTTGGAAGGGGAAAGGCTCATTAACGAGTGCCGTCTTTCCACCGCGGCGGAGGATTCTGCCGAGGAGTACGCGATTAAACTAAACAGTATTTTTGAAATCTGCAAAATTGCTGTAGGTGATATTGAGGGCTGCGTGCTTTCGTCAGTCGTGCCGCCGCTTAACAGAACGATATCAAAGGCTCTTATGATTATCACCGGAAAAAAGCCCATAGTCGTAGGACCCGGAGTTAAAACGGGACTCAACATAAAAATCAATAATCCCGCTGAATTAGGCGCAGATATGGTTGTCGGCGCAGTAGCGGGCATTGCAAAATACCCATGTCCGCAAATTATTTTTGACCTTGGCACAGCAACGACCGCATCTGTTATTGACGCTGACGGTTGCTTTCTCGGAGGCGCTATTATTTGCGGAGTTAAAACCGCGTTAAACGCGCTTGCTACATCAACCGCACAGCTTCCCCAGATTGAGATTATCGCGCCCGACAGCGCTATCGGGGCAAATACAATTGATTCAATGCGAAGCGGTACTGTTTTCGGCGCGGCTGCAATGATTGACGGGCTTATAAAAAGATTTGAGTCAGAGCTCGGGCAAAAGGCTTCCGCAATAATCACAGGCGGTTTGGGAAGCGTCATTGCAGAGCATTGTGAAAGTGATGTTATTGTTGACAGAAATCTGCTCATTGACGGACTTCGTCTGATATATGAAAAGAACAAGTAGGAGGATATTCAAAGTTGGCGGTATTTAGGAGTTTCAGAGCGTTCAGACCGTCTGCAGACAAGCAGGCGCTGATACCTGCTTTGCCGTATGATGTTATGAACGGCGACGAAGCAAGGGAAATGGTCAGGGATAATCCGTTTTCCTTCCTGCATGTGGACAAGGCTGAAATTGATTTGCCTTTGGGCACGGATATTTATGACGACGCTGTTTACGAAAAGGCAAGGGAAAACCTTTTAAATCTTGAAAACACAGGCGCTTTAGTGCAGGATAAGGTCAATTGCTTTTATATTTACAGGCAGGTTATGAACGGAAGAGCCCAGATGGGTATTGCAGGCTGTGCGTCAATTGACGATTATATGAATAATGTTATAAAAAAGCACGAGCATACTCTGGCTAAAAAAGAGGTGGACCGTATCCGCCATGTTGATACCTGCAACGCGAATACGGGACCGATTTTTTTGACCTATCGAAAAAATAATCGGATAAACGATATTGTTAATGATTGGGCAGACGGTCATGAGCCTGTATATAATTTTACGGCAGATAATGTTTTGCAGACAGTATGGGTTGTTGATGACGGCGCCGTTGTATCAGAGCTTTCAAGGCTTTTTGAAAGCGTACCTTCTATGTATATTGCCGACGGGCATCACAGGTGCGCCTCTGCCGTAAGGGTCGGTCAGATGCGCAGAGAGGCTAAGGCTGATTATACGGGAGAGGAGGAATTTAATTTCTTTCTTGCGGTTGCTTTTCCTGACGACCAGCTTGAAATTATGGATTATAACCGTGTGGTCAGAGATCTTAACGGTCTAAGCGTTGACAAGTTTATTGAAAGTCTTTCCGACAGCTTTGTCGTTACAAAGCAAAGCGGAAGATTTAAGCCTCAAAAAAAGCATACCTTCGGTATGCTGATTAAAAATCAGTGGTACAGCCTTGAGGCAAGGGATAAGATAATTAACAATCTCGACCCTGTTAAAAGGCTTGATGTGTCAATACTTCAGGATAATGTTCTTGCTCCGATACTGAATATAACAAATCCTAAAAATGATGAAAGAATTGATTTTATCGGCGGTATACGAGGATTAGGCGAGCTTGAAAAGAGAACAGGTACCGATATGGAGCTTGCGTTTGCTATGTATCCCACGACTGTTGATGATTTAATGGCTATTGCCGACGCGGGGCTTATTATGCCTCCGAAATCGACCTGGTTTGAGCCGAAGCTGCTTTCAGGACTTTTTATTCATCATTTATCAGATTAGCAAATGCTTCTTGCAATAAGTATTTTAGTATGATACAATTAAATCAGTAATTAATTTGGAGGAGCAGTATATGAAGATTGCTAAGGAATATTCCGAAAAAATTGATATTCAGAAAAATACGGAATATGCCGTAAAGGGTATTACAAAAATATGTAAAAAGATAGGTCCCCGTAAGCCGGGCTCACCTGAGGAGCTGCGTGCTCAGCAGTGGATGGAAAAGGATATGAAGAACTACTGCGATAAGACAGAGATTGAGTCCTTTACATTACATAGACAAGGCTTTATGGGCTTTATTCCGTTTACGGTTGTCTGCGGTGTTGCGTCGGTATTTGTAAACTGGTTTGCATCTCCGATTGCCGCGCTTGTTCTTTGCGTACTCGCGTTTATTCCGCTTTTGTTTGAATTTTTAATGTATAAGCAGTTTGACGATTTCCTTTTCCCGAAGCAGACCTCGCACAATATGATTGCCACAAGAAGTCCTAAGGGCGAGGCTAAGCAAAGGCTCATTATGATAGGCCATTCGGACAGTCAGTTTGAGTGGACATTGAATTATCTTATGGGCGGCTTGCAGGCAAAGCTCTTTGTTGAAATTCCTGCCGTAGTAGGTCTTGTTGTTCAGACAATTTTTGCGGTAGTCTGCATTATTGTCGGCAAAGGCGGTGCGGCAATGGATATTGAAAAGGCAAAGGGATTTTTCATTGCGCTTTTTGTTGTAAGCTGCGTGTTTATTCCTTTTGAGCTGGCATTTCTGTTCTTCCAGAGCTGGACTAAATCCGTACCCGGAGCGTCCGATAATCTGTCGGGCTGTTACACAGGTATGGGTACAATCAAGGCTCTTGCTGAGGCAGGCATTGAATTTGAAAATACGGAGCTTGTTATGATTTGCTCAGGCTCCGAGGAGGCGGGACTGCGAGGAGCAAAGGCATATGTGAAAGCACACGAAAAGGAGCTTAAGGATTTGCCTACGGCAGTTGTCGCTCTTGATACCTTCCGTGACTTAGAGGATATGGCTGTTTATGACCGCGACCTTTCAGGCACGGTTCAGCACGATTGGGGTGTTAAGCATCTCGTTAAGAATGCCGCCGCAAACTGCGGATTTGATTTGTCATTTGAATCAATTTATATCGGCGGCTGCGATGCCGCGGCATTTACTCAAAAGGGAATTAAGGCAACAGGCTTTGCCGCTATGAATCCCGATCCTCCGCGTTATTATCACACACGTCTTGACACACCCGAAAATCTGAGACCCGAGGCAATCTCCGCCGGTATTGAGATTATGTGCGAGGTTGCTTGTATGTACGACAAGGAAGGTCTGCCAACAAAATAATTTTTTAAATTTGCATAAATCACCTGTTATTGTAAAAAATGATAGCAGGTGATTTTTTATGATGTTTTTAAAAGCTTTTCTTGTCGGCGGAATTATTTGTGTTATAGGTCAGCTGTTGATTGATTTTACAAAAATGACTCCGGCGAGAATACTTGTATTGTTTGTATGTCTCGGCGTTCTTCTCGGCGGTCTTGGCGTTTATCAGCCTCTTGTTGATTTTGCGGGCGCAGGCGCAACAGTCCCTCTCACAGGATTCGGAAACGCACTTGCAAAAGGCGTTAAAGAGGCTATACAAAAGGACGGCTTTTTAGGAGTAATTACGGGAGGCTTTACTGCCTGTGCCGCCGGAGTAACGGTTGCGCTGCTGAGCGGGCTTATCGTTGCGATGATTTGCAAGCCAAAGGATAAATAAATCAGCGAATATTGTCAAATGAATTGTCTTGATAAATTTTACCGATTATGTTATAATTATCCTGTAATGAAATTATAATGGTTTACGGAGGTAATTCAAATGGCTATGACATATGAGTCTGTTGTTCAGGCAGCAAGAAAAAAGCTTTATAATGCTGATGTGTCTTCGGTACAGGGTACACTCGCTTTTCAGATTAATCTTATCGGCAAGGTTGAGGGTATCTTTTACATTGAAATCAAGGATGGCGAGGTTCACGTTGAGCCGTATGAGTATTATGACAGAAATGCGATTTTAACTATAAATGCAACTAATTTTATTAAACTGATTAACGGTAAGCTTGATCCGGTCATTGCGTTTACAACAGGTAAGCTTAAGGTTGACGGCGATATTAACGCGGCACTTGAGATTGTTAAGTTTATAAAATAAATAAAATGTTTAAAGGGTAGTGGATTACACTATCCTTTAGCTTTATATGAGGTGATTTTATGTTTAAAGAAGTTGAATTTACACAGGTTAAGGACAACATTGTTGACCTTTTGAAAAACCGCTGGGGTCTTGTTACAGCGGGAGACAGCGACTCATTCAATATGATGACCGTATCGTGGGGCGCTGTCGGTGAGCTTTGGGGAAAGGATATGGCAACTGTTTATATCCGCCCGCAGAGATATACTGAAGAATTTTTGAATACTCATGACTATTTTACTTTGAGCTTTTATAAATCTGAGGATAAAAAGAGAATTCACGGCGTCTGCGGCTCTAAAAGCGGAAGAGATGTTGATAAGGCAAAGGCGTGCGCTTTAACACCTTGTTTTGATGAAAAGGCTCCTTATTTTGACGAGGCTGAAATCGTGCTTGTTTGCAGAAAGGCCGCTAAAAGCAGATTCAGACCCGAGGAGTTTACAGATACCTCAATCATCAAGGACTGTTATTCGGAAAATGATTTTCATTTTATTTATTACGGCGTGATTGAAAAGGTCTTGATTTCTGAGTAATAATATAGTATAATATCAAAAGCGAAAAGGTAGGGGTTTTGTCCTTATTTCATAATGTAGCGTATGGGCCCTGTGCAACGGAGTGCTACGAACCTTGTCAGGCGGGGAACCGAGCAGCAATAAGTGGATTATTCTGTGTGCCGCAGACAAGTCTGTGCGTTACATTATGAAATAAGCAGCTTCTGCCTTTTAATTGTCTGAAACGGCGGAATTAAATTAAGGAGGTAACAGATTTATGTATCAGGTTTTATACAGAAAATACAGACCCAAAAAATTTTCGGACGTATACGGACAGGATCATGTTATCTCCACATTAAAAAATGAAATTAAGGAAAACAGAATTTCTCACGCTTACCTTTTTACAGGCTCACGGGGTACAGGCAAGACTACCTGCGCGAAGATACTTGCCAAGGCTGTCAACTGTGAAAATTCGGCAGACGGCGAGCCGTGCAATGAATGTGAGGTTTGCAGGGGACTTGACAGCGGCACAATCTACGATGTGGTTGAAATTGACGCGGCGTCAAATAACGGAGTGGATAATATACGTGATTTGCGTGAGGAGGCAAACTATACTCCCTCACGCGGTCGTTACAGAGTTTATATTATTGACGAGGTTCATATGCTTTCGTCGGGGGCGTTTAACGCTCTTTTGAAAACGCTTGAAGAGCCGCCTGCCCATGTTATATTTATCCTTGCGACAACGGAAGTTCATAAGCTTCCTGCTACTATTCTCTCACGCTGTCAGCGTTTTGATTTCAAGCGTATTCAGCCTGAAACCATGGCGGTAAGACTAAAGGAGGTTGCGTCTCTTGAGGGAATGACACTTGAGGATGACGCGGCTACTCTTATTGCGAGAATTGCCGACGGTGCGCTGCGCGACGGGCTTTCAATTCTTGACCAGTGCGGCAGCAGAAGTAAAAATATTGATTCTCAGCTTGTGTCGCAGGTCGCAGGGCTTGCAGGCAGAGAGGTGCTTTATAAATTAAGCGCCTGCATAAGCGGTAAAAACAGCTCCTTTGCAATGGAGCTTATATCCGAGCTTTATCAGAACAGCTATGATATGGAGCGTCTGTGTGTTGAAATGATTAATCATTTCAGAAATTTTCTCATTGTCAAAACCGTTAAAAAAAGCAGGGAGCTTATTATTTGTACAGATGACGAGTACAATTCAATTGTTGAGAGTTCAAAACAGTTTACGCTTGAAAATGTCATTTTCAGTCTTGATTTGTTCCAGAATACGCTTACTAAAATTAAAGCCGGAGCAAATTCAAGAATTGAAATGGAAATGTCATTTATAAAGCTTTGCGAACCGAAGCTTGACACCTCGCAGGAGGCATTGCTTGAAAGAATTTCACAGCTTGAACGAGCAGTGAAAAATACTAATACGGTTTCAATACCCGTTATTCAGATGGCTGAAGATAAACCCAAGCGGGAACAGCCACCGCAGAAAAATTCGGTTTCGGATAATGATAATAGGGAAAGTGAAGATACCGAAAGCACGGAAAAGGAAGAGCTTCCCGAGAAGGAGACTGCTCCTGCGCCGCAGCCGACGCCTGTAAATCCTGATTCGCAGATTCAGGAGGGTATCAGCGAGTTCGAGCAGTGGGCTGAGTTTCTTGATATCATTCACAAAAAGGATATTGCTCTTTTCGGTGTTCTGAGCGGCGCGGGCGCCCATTTTGACAGCGGTCGTTTTGTTATCGACAGTACAAATCCGACTATCAAGCAGTTCATTCAGATACCAACACATCTGAAAGCCATCAAGCAGGCGGTCTATGAAATTACAGGTCAGGCATATAAAATTGCCGTTAGCAAGCCGAAAACCCGACCTTCTCAAAATCGCGATTTGCTTGAGGACTTAATAAACAGAGCGCAGAATAATATTAAAATAAATTTTGAATAAACAGGAGAATTTAATTTATGAAAGCAAGACTTCCAAAGGGAATGGGCGGCGGACCTCAGAATATGCAGAGTATGCTCCGTCAGGCTCAGAAAATGCAGGAAAATATTGAAGAAAAAAAAGCCGAGCTTGAGGAAAAGGAATACGTTGTTTCCTCAGGCGGCGGTATGGTAGAAATTACTGTTAAAGGTAATCACGAGGTTAAGGCAATCGGTATTAATCCTGAGGTTGTTGACCCCGATGATGTTGAAATGCTTGAGGATATGCTCGTTGCCGCGTTTAATGAGGCAATGCGTCAGATTGACGAAGAATCTGAAAGAGAGCTTGAAAAGGTTACCGGAGGATTGAATATTCCCGGTTTTTAAAATACGTTTTTGACCTTATACTTTGTTATTGTCAAAATTTTACCCTGTAATATATTATTCGTATGTTTTACTGTCTGAATTTATTTTCATTATATAAATCGAGGTTATTATGGCATTTAATCTAGCACCACTTCAAAACTTAATAGACCAGTTTGAGCGTATGCAGGGAATAGGTCATAAAACCGCGCAACGTATGGCGTTTTATGTTCTCGGACTTTCCGATTCAGAGGCAAGGGAATTTGCTCAGGCTATAACCGATGCTCATACGAAGATTAAGCAATGCAGGATTTGCTGTGATCTTGCGGACGATGAGCTCTGCCCTATTTGTAAAAGCAATACAAGGGATAAGAGCATGATCTGTGTTGTTGAGGATCCCCGTGATGTTGCCGCGATTGAGCGCACTCACGAGTATAAGGGGACTTATCACGTTTTGCATGGCGCAATTTCACCGATGGACAATATAGGTCCCGACCAGATAAGAATAAAAGAGCTTATGGCAAGGCTTCATGACGATACGGTTGAGGAGGTCATTATGGCAACCAATCCGACCGTCGAAGGTGAGGCGACAGCTATGTACATAAGCAGGCTTTTAAAGCCTATGGGCATTACTGTAAGCAGGCTTGCGTACGGAGTTCCTGTCGGTGCCGATTTGGAATACGCTGACGAGGTGACGCTTTCACGCGCGCTTGAGGGCAGGAGTCTGATTTAAGATTAAGAGGTGATAGACTTGGACAGGAATGAAAAGCAGGTAATTGCAAATAATAAAAAAGCCTATCACGATTATTTTGTTCTTGAAACATATGAGGCGGGAATTGAGCTTTTCGGTACAGAGATTAAATCAATCAGAAACGGCAGAGTAAACTTAAAGGACAGCTTTTGCTCGGTTGACGACGGGGAAATGTTTGTTATAGGTATGCATATTTCACCCTACGAAATGGGTAACCGATTTAACCGTGACCCTATGCGTAAGAAAAGGCTTCTGCTCCATAAAAGAGAGATTATGAAGCTTTTCGGTCAGTCACAGCAGCAGGGCTTGTCCATTATTCCGCTTAACCTGTATCTATCTAACGGCAGAGCAAAGCTTGAAATCGGACTTTGCAGAGGTAAAAAGCTTTACGATAAGCGAGCTGTTAAGGCAAAAAAGGATTCCGACAGACAGATTCAAAGAGCAATTAAAGAAAACTATCATTAATCTTTTAGCCTATTATATGGGGGTGAAAGGATTTCGACAGGGTTGTTGAGCCTTGGTCAGCGGGTAGTGGAGTTGCACCACTTTAAAAGTAACACTTTAAAATTAACTGACAAAAACGAATCAGTTGCTCTTGCTGCTTAATTAGCGGCTTGCGTTCTCATACGGAGTGCCACGGCTGTATGCAGAGCGTCGATTTAGTGGCGGACATGAATGAGTGAGTTTCTCGGCTCTCATCAGGTATCAGAGAATACCGTAGGCTGAAGGCTGTTTGCCGCCGTCAGCCGAGGGGAATCCCAAAAGACAAACTACACTCGTAGAGCCCTTGGTAAGATGATTTTGGACGCGAGTTCGATTCTCGCCACCTCCACCAGTATGGATGTTTTTATAGGATTTCATAGTCCTGTAATGACATCTTTTTTATTTTATAATAATTTGAATATCTATTTTACATTTATACCTTTTCTTATATTTACCGTAATGTCATATAGAATTAATACAGTTCAAGTTCTTTGGGCAGGACATATTGATAGAACAAGATATCTGAAATGCACAAAATGCAATAAAAAATTGGCAGAAAAAAGTTATGTCTAAATAATAGATAATTTTATGTGCAATTAAAGTGATAGATATTTGTAGAAGTATATTGCTTTTTTGTTATTGTAAAGTATAATAATTATGAAAAGTATGTTTTATATAATTCAGTGGGGTGTATTAAAAATGGAAAAAGATAAATATTTAGGTGTCTGTAAAGTTGGAAAAAAGGGACAAATTGTAATTCCGGTTGAGACAAGAAAAATGTTTAATATAAATCCGCTTGTGTAATTGTAGCATGAAACACGAAATTATAAAGTCAATAACAAATTTTATATTTGCAGAAGATAATCCGCAAAAATCAGATATAATACTTATGCCCGGTGGCTCGCATCCGGAGTTGGGCGAAAAAGCGGCGGAGCTGTGGCGTGACGGGTTTGCACCGCTTGTGTTTGTTTCCGGCGGAGTCAGCGTTAAAACAGGTGAATTCTCCGGTTCAAAATCAAAAACGGACATATATAACGGAGCTTACTCTACCGATTGTGAATTTCTTACGGACGTCCTAATAAAAAACGGAGTTGTACCGTCAGCAATTTTTGGCGAAGATAAATCGGGCTATACAAAGCAAAATGCTTTATACACGAGAGCCGCGCTTGACGAGCTTGGAATTTATCCAAAAACGGCAATCGTCGTCTGTAAAGCGTTTCACGCACGTCGGTGCCAGATGTGCTATCAGTTAGCTTTTCCGGACACTCGTTTGTATATTGTAACAGTTGCCGGATTTGGTATAACTCGCGATAACTGGTATAAGAGCGAATACGGCATAACCCGTGTAATGGGTGAATTGTCACGTTGCGGACAGCAGTTTACAGAGGAATGGATTGAAAAACTGCAAAAGTGACGGTACAGTCTATATGAAGAAATTACATTGTTTTTTGAACGGGTATGTGTGAAAGCTGTTAAGTCGTTATGTTGCAATTTACTGAAAATACGGAGTAAAATTCAACGTTGTATCAAACAAGTTAGGGAAAGTGAAGCAATACTGCATATTTGGAACAAAATACAAATTGATTTATCACCTTTTTATCTGAAAATCATATCATACTAATATTATGATTTATGAGTGGTGATATTTTGTGACAACAAACAGAAAAAACAGAAGCCATATAGCTGATGTAGCTGTGCTTCTCAGACAGCGTCCCCGCGCCGTTTCTCACATAAAGGGGAGCGACTCGTATCCGGATATTAATGGGTGCGTACGGTTTTATCAGACAAATTACGGTGTGCTTGCAGCTGCTGAGATATTCGGTCTGCCTGATACAGGGGAAACGTGCAAAAATCCTGTTTTTGCGTTTCATATTCACAGCGGTGAATGTTGCAGTGGTAATGAGGATGATCCGTTTGCAAATGCCAAGACGCACTACAACCCGTGTGACTGTGAGCATCCCTATCACGCAGGTGATATGCCGCCGCTGTTTTCTAATAACGGATATGCTTTAAGCATATTTTTAACAGACCGATTTACTGTAAAGGAAATTTTAGGGAAAACAGTTATTATACATTTAAAGCCTGACGATTTTACAACTCAGCCGTCGGGAAACGCAGGAGAAAAGATTGCCTGCGGACAAATCAGGTCGTTTTCTTAGCCGTAATTATGATATAATAATTTTTAAGGACTGTATCTATATTCAGTCCTTATTTTTTTCTGTCTTTAATGTTTAAACTTGACACTAATATAATTATAATATATAATAGAATAATTAAAATGCGGTAAGGAGATTTTATTATGGCAACGAAACAATTTAAAATGACTGCGGCTGGTAAAGCAGAGCTTGAAAAAGAGCTTGATTATCTTAAAACCGAAGGCAGAATTGATATAGCAGAAAAGCTTAAGGTTGCACGTTCATACGGCGATCTTTCCGAAAACAGCGAGTACGACGAGGCTAAGTCGGAGCAGGCTAAAATAGAGGCTCGTATCAGCGAGCTTGAATATCAGCTTGATAATGCGGTTATTATTGACGCCGCAAGCTCAGATACCGTAAGCATGGGTACAAAGGTGACTGTTATCAGAAAAAAGGACAATGTTGAGGCAACATATGAAATTGTCGGTTTTGCGCAGTCGGATCCCGCGAGCGGCAAGATTTCGGATGAAAGCCCTGTGGGCAAGGCTTTGATGGGCGCGAAGGTCGGAGAGACAGTAGTTGTTGAAGCTCCTATCGGAAACCTTGAGCTTGAAATTAAGACAATCGACTAATAAAATCGACGAGGTAGTAATATATGGCAGGAAAGTTTGAAATCACTAAGTCTGGTGACGGTACTTTCACATTTGAATTTTTTATTGACGATAAGTCAGTCGGCACAAGTCCGGTATTTGAGAAAGAGGACGAGTGCAGGAGAGGTGTAAAGGCTGTTAAAAAGAACAGCAGAATGAAGGTTCAGAACACTCTCAGAAATGACGGGGAAAAGACAAATCCTAAATATCTTGTTACGGCAGATGGCGATAAGATTAAGTATACACTTTATCTTCAGACAGGAGCAGTCGCTCTTGAGGGAACCGCAGACAGCGAGGAAGAGGCTCTCGAAAATATAGAGAAAATCGGAAATAACGCAAACACTGCTCAGATGCAGACGGCGGAGGTTGTTCTTACTGAAAACGAGCAAAAGCAAATCCGTATAAATAAGCTCAAGGAGCTTCAGAGCGCCGGAAACGACCCGTTTGAAATCACAAAAGCAGTCCAAACTCACACAGCCCTTGAGATAAACAATAACTTTGACGAGCTTGAGGAAAAGGACGTATCAATCTGCGGACGTATTATGACTTGGAGAGATATGGGTAAGGCGAATTTCATTGACCTCCGTGACAGAACGGGAAGAATTCAGGTCTATGTTCGTATGAACGATGTCGGCGAGGATGAGTTCAAAGAGTTTAAAAAGTGGGACTTGGGTGATATTATTCAGGTTGATGGCTTTGTATTTAAGACAAGAACAGGTGAAATATCAATCCATGCGAAGAAGCTTGTACTTCTCTCAAAATCACTTCTTCCCCTGCCTGAGAAATTTCACGGTCTTACAGATACCGATACACGCTACAGAAAGCGTTATCTTGATATGATAATGAATCCCGATGTTAAAGATACATTCATCAAGCGTTCAAAGATTATTTCATCAATAAGAGCGTATTTGGACAACCTCGGCTTTGTAGAGGTTGAAACGCCGATACTTAATAACATTGCAGGCGGCGCGGCGGCGAGACCGTTCATCACTCATCACAATACGCTTGATATGGATATGTATCTTCGCATTGCGACGGAGCTTTATTTAAAACGCCTGATAGTAGGCGGTATGGAGAGAGTCTACGAAATCGGCAGGAATTTCAGAAACGAGGGTATGGACGTAAGACACAATCCGGAGTTCACCTGTATTGAGCTTTATCAGGCTTATACCGATTATTACGGTATGATGGATATTGCAGAAAATTTAATCAGAAATGCTGCAAACGAGGTGTGCGACGGTAATCTCCATATAACCTTTAACGGTACGGAGATTGACCTTGCGTCTCCGTTTAATCGTATAACAATGATTGAGGCTGTTGAAAAATACAGCGGTGTAAATTTTGCGGACTTTATGTCTGATAATGAAAAAGCGATTGCAATAGCTAAGGAAAAGGGCATTGAAATCGCGCCGGGCAAGGCTACTTGGGGCGATATTCTCAATTCCTTTTTTGAAGAATTTGTTGAGGAGAAGCTTATTCAGCCGACCTTTATTATGGATTATCCTGTTGAGGTCAGTCCACTCACGAAGAAAAAGCCCGATTGCCCCGCTTTAACAGAGCGGTTTGAGCTTTTCATTCTCGGCGGAGAATACGGCAACGCTTATTCCGAGCTTAACGACCCCATTGACCAGATGGAACGCTTTGAGGCACAGATGAAGCTGCGGGAAGCAGGCGACGATGAGGCAAATCTTATTGACTACGATTTTGTTACCGCTCTTGAATACGGTATGCCTCCCACAGGCGGCTTGGGTATCGGTATTGACAGGCTCGTAATGCTTCTTACAGATAACTATTCCATCCGTGATGTCTTATTATTCCCGACAATGAAGTCCTTACCGAACGACAAGTAAGAAAACCCCAGTATTTATGCGGGTTTCGGGACTTTCCAAAC